>NZ_JBIVZM010000001.1:0-707625 GCF_044759525.1 Streptomyces sp. NPDC101110
TGAGAGACACCCAAGTAGCACGGGGCCCGAGAAATCCCGTGTGAATCTGGCGGGACCACCCGCTAAGCCTAAATATTCCCTGGTGACCGATAGCGGATAGTACCGTGAGGGAATGGTGAAAAGTACCCCGGGAGGGGAGTGAAATAGTACCTGAAACCGTGTGCCTACAAGCCGTGGGAGCGTCGGATGGAAGCTTGCTTTCATCTCGTGACTGCGTGCCTTTTGAAGAATGAGCCTGCGAGTTTGCGGTGTGTTGCGAGGTTAACCCGTGTGGGGAAGCCGTAGCGAAAGCGAGTCCGAATAGGGCGTTTCAGTAGCACGCTCAAGACCCGAAGCGGAGTGATCTAGCCATGGGCAGGTTGAAGCGGAGGTAAGACTTCGTGGAGGACCGAACCCACCAGGGTTGAAAACCTGGGGGATGACCTGTGGTTAGGGGTGAAAGGCCAATCAAACTCCGTGATAGCTGGTTCTCCCCGAAATGCATTTAGGTGCAGCGTCGTGTGTTTCTTGCCGGAGGTAGAGCACTGGATAGGCGATGGGCCCTACCGGGTTACTGACCTTAGCCAAACTCCGAATGCCGGTAAGTGAGAGCGCGGCAGTGAGACTGTGGGGGATAAGCTCCATGGTCGAGAGGGAAACAGCCCAGAGCATCGACTAAGGCCCCTAAGCGTACGCTAAGTGGGAAAGGATGTGGAGTCGCAGAGACAACCAGGAGGTTGGCTTAGAAGCAGCCACCCTTGAAAGAGTGCGTAATAGCTCACTGGTCTAGTGATTCCGCGCCGACAATGTAGCGGGGCTCAAGCGTACCGCCGAAGTCGTGTCATTCACATAATAGCCCCAACGGGTGTGTGGATGGGTAGGGGAGCGTCGTCTGCCGGGTGAAGCAGCACCGGAAGGTAGTTGTGGACGGTTGACGAGTGAGAATGCAGGCATGAGTAGCGATTCACACGTGAGAAACGTGTGCGCCGATTGACTAAGGGTTCCTGGGTCAAGCTGATCTGCCCAGGGTAAGTCGGGACCTAAGGCGAGGCCGACAGGCGTAGTCGATGGATAACCGGTTGATATTCCGGTACCCGCTGTGAAGCGTCAAACATCGAGCATCGTGATGCTAAGGCCGTGAAGCCGCCCCGGAGCCTTCGGGCAAAGGGGAGTGGTGGAGCCGCTGAACCAAGCGGTTAGTAGGTGAGTGATGGGGTGACGCAGGAAGGTAGTCCATCCCGGGCGGTGGTTGTCCCGGGGTAAGGGTGTAGGCCGTGATCCAGGTAAATCCGGATCACTTGAGGCTGAGACCTGATGCCGAGCCGATTGTGGTGAAGTGGATGATCCTATGCTGTCGAGAAAAGCCTCTAGCGAGTTTCATGGCGGCCCGTACCCTAAACCGACTCAGGTGGTCAGGTAGAGAATACCGAGGCGTTCGGGTGAACTATGGTTAAGGAACTCGGCAAAATGCCCCCGTAACTTCGGGAGAAGGGGGGCCACACCTGGTGATGGACTTTTCGTCCTGAGCTGGGGGTGGCCGCAGAGACCAGCGAGAAGCGACTGTTTACTAAAAACACAGGTCCGTGCGAAGCCGTAAGGCGATGTATACGGACTGACGCCTGCCCGGTGCTGGAACGTTAAGGGGACCGGTTAGCTCAGATTCGTCTGGGCGAAGCTGAGAACTTAAGCGCCAGTAAACGGCGGTGGTAACTATAACCATCCTAAGGTAGCGAAATTCCTTGTCGGGTAAGTTCCGACCTGCACGAATGGCGTAACGACTTCTCGACTGTCTCAACCATAGGCCCGGTGAAATTGCACTACGAGTAAAGATGCTCGTTTCGCGCAGCAGGACGGAAAGACCCCGGGACCTTTACTACAGTTTGATATTGGTGTTCGGTTCGGCTTGTGTAGGATAGCTGGGAGACTGTGAACTCTGGACGCCAGTTCAGGGGGAGTCGTCGTTGAAATACCAGTCTGGTCGTGCTGGATGTCTAACCTGGGTCCGTGATCCGGATCAGGGACAGTGTCTGATGGGTAGTTTAACTGGGGCGGTTGCCTCCTAAAGAGTAACGGAGGCGCCCAAAGGTTCCCTCAGCCTGGTTGGCAATCAGGTGTTGAGTGTAAGTGCACAAGGGAGCTTGACTGTGAGACCGACGGGTCGAGCAGGGACGAAAGTCGGGACTAGTGATCCGGCGGTGGCTTGTGGAAGCGCCGTCGCTCAACGGATAAAAGGTACCCCGGGGATAACAGGCTGATCTTCCCCAAGAGTCCATATCGACGGGATGGTTTGGCACCTCGATGTCGGCTCGTCGCATCCTGGGGCTGGAGTCGGTCCCAAGGGTTGGGCTGTTCGCCCATTAAAGCGGTACGCGAGCTGGGTTTAGAACGTCGTGAGACAGTTCGGTCCCTATCCGCTGTGCGCGTAGGAATATTGAGAAGGGCTGTCCCTAGTACGAGAGGACCGGGACGGACGAACCTCTGGTGTGCCAGTTGTTCTGCCAAGGGCATGGCTGGTTGGCTACGTTCGGGAGGGATAACCGCTGAAAGCATCTAAGCGGGAAGCCTGCTTCGAGATGAGTATTCCCACCTCCTTGAGAGGGTAAGGCTCCCAGTAGACGACTGGGTTGATAGGCCGGATATGGAAGCACGGTAACGTGTGGAGTTGACCGGTACTAATAGGCCGAGGGCTTGTCCTCAGTTGCTCGCGTCCACTGTGTTGGTTCTGAAACCACGAACGGCCCCACGTTTTGCGTGGTGCGGCATTGTTCGACAGTTTCATAGTGTTTCGGTGGTTATAGCGTAGGGGAAACGCCCGGTTACATTCCGAACCCGGAAGCTAAGCCTTACAGCGCCGATGGTACTGCAGGGGGGACCCTGTGGGAGAGTAGGACGCCGCCGAACAATTTTTGGGAAAACCCCGCATCTTCGGATGCGGGGTTTTCTGCGTTTAGGCTCGAGCCATGCGCCACGACCTCGTGATCTTCGACAATGACGGTGTGCTCGTCGACAGCGAGCCCATCTCCAACCGGTTGCTCGCGGCCTACCTGACAGAGCTGGGGCACCCCACCTCCTACGAGGAGTCCATCCGGGACTACATGGGATCCGCGATGCACCGGATTCATGAACTGGTCCTGGAACGGACCGGGCAACGGCTGCCGGAAAACTTCGACGATGTCTTCCACGCACGGGTCTTCACCGCGTTCGAACAGGAACTGGTGGCCGTCGCAGGGGCCTCCCAGGTGCTGGAGAAGCTCACCGCGGACGGGATGCCGTACTGCGTGGCATCCTCCGGGAGCCATGAGCGGATCCGTGTGGCGCACCGGGCGACCGGACTCGACCGGTGGTTCGACGAGAAGCGGATCTTCAGCTCGCAGGACGTCGGACGGGGTAAGCCGGCCCCCGATCTCTTCCTGTACGCGGCCGAGCGGATGGGTGTCGCGCCGGAACGGTGCGTCGTCGTCGAGGACAGTCCACTGGGCGTCCAGGCGGCCCTCGCGGCAGGCATGGACGTCTACGGCTACACCGCGATGACGACGGCGGAGAAGCTGGCCGGGGCAGCCCGGTGCTTCTCCGACCTGGGGGAGCTGCCCGACCTGCTGCTGTGAGCCCGGCCACCGGAGCCCGCAGAAGCTGAACCGAATTCATCTTTGGCTGGATCTACCCACGAGTAAGCCGGGGCCCTACGCTCGCCGCCATGACTGATGTGCTGCGGCGCGGCCGGGCCTCGTTGACTGCCGGTTTCCTGGCGCAGGGCGTCGCGTTCGCCCTGCTCGTGACGAGGATCCCGGCCATCCAGGACCGGTACGGGGTTTCCGACGCGCTGCTGCCCGCCTTCCTGGCCGCCGTGCCGGTCCTCGCCGGGGTCGGGAGCGTGACCACGGAGCGGCTGGTGAAGCGCGTGCGGCCGAGTCGGCTGCTGCGCTGGTCCCAGCCCGTGGTGCTGCTTTCGCTGCTCGGCGTCGGTGCCGGGGACCGGATGCTGGAGCTGGGGGTGTCGCTCGCGGCGTTCGGGCTGGCCGTAGGGGTGCTGGACGCCTCGATGAACATGCTCGGGGTGAGCCTTCAGCGGTCGTACGGGCGCAGCATCATGCTCGGCTTCCACGCGGCGTACAGCCTGGGCGGGATCGTCGGGGCCTCGCTGGCGTGGGCGGGGGCGCACTGGCATCTGGCGTTGTGGGTGTCGTACCTGCCGGTGGTGCTGGTGCTGTTGCCGGCTGTACTGGTGGGGAGCCGGTGGTATGCCGACGACCGGGGCGCGGCCCCGGGGGCGGAGGAGAAGGGCGGGGAGAGCCAGGCGGTCGTCTTCAAGTGGCTGCTGCCGCTGTGTCTGGTGATGACGGTCGCGTACATCGGGGACTCGACGGTCTCCAACTGGAGTGCCAAGTATCTGCAGGACGTGCTGGGGGGCTCGGAGCAGATGGCGACCGTGCCGTACAACGTGTACATGGTCACCACGCTGCTGGGGCGGGCGATCGGGGACCTCGGGGTGCGGCGGTTCGGGGCGGTCGCGGTGGTGCGGGGCGGTGCGCTGGTCGCTGCGGGTGGGTTCGCCGTGGTGGCGGGGGCGCCCGGGGCCTGGGTCGGGATGCTGGGGTTCACCCTGTTGGGGCTCGGGTTGTGCGTGCTCGTGCCACAGACGTTCGCGGCGGCCGGGAGGCTGTTCCCGGGGGCCTCCGACGCGGCCGTGGCACGGCTGAACGTCTTCAACTACGTGGGATTCCTGATCGGTTCGCCGTTGGTCGGGGCGCTCGGGGATCTGTGGAGCTACCGCGGGGCGATGCTGATGCCGATGGTGTTGGTGCTGGTGACGCTGGTGTACGCCCGGTCGTTCGCGCCTCAACCGGACCGATACGGTGGCGGGCATGAGCGGCCGTGCACAGCTGATGTGGGACGAGGCAGTAACGGGCTATGACTTCGGTCCGGGGCATCCGATGGACCCCGTCCGGCTCGCCCTGACCCGGAGACTGGTCGGCGCCTTCGGGCTGGACCGTGAGGTGGATGTGGTCGCCGCGAAGGCGGCCGGGGAGTCGACGCTGCGGCTCGTCCACCGGCAGGACTACATCGGTGCGGTGAAGGCCGCGTCGGCGGATCCGGCGGCGGCGGACCAGTCGTACGGCCTGGGGACGATGGACGATCCGGCGTTCGCGGGGATGCACGAGGTGTCGTCGCTGATCGCAGGGCAGTCGGTGGGGGCTGCGGAGGCGGTGTGGCGGGGTGAGGCGCTGCACGCGGTGAACTTCGCGGGCGGGCTGCACCACGCGATGCCGGGCGGGGCGTCCGGGTTCTGCATCTACAACGACGCGTCGCTGGCGATCGCGCGGCTGCTGGAGCTGGGGGCGGAGCGGGTGGCGTACGTCGATGTCGACGTGCACCACGGGGACGGGGTGCAGGCGGCGTTCTGGGAGGACCCGCGGGTGCTGACGATCTCGCTGCACGAGCATCCCCGGACGTTGTTCCCGCAGACCGGGTGGCCGGAGGAGACCGGGGCGGACTCCGCGGAGGGTTCGGCGGTGAACGTGGCGCTGCCGGCCGGGACCGGGGACGCGGGGTGGCTGCGGGCGTTCCACGCGATCGTGCCGGAGCTGATCGCCGACTTCCGGCCGCAGGTGCTGGTGACGCAGCACGGGGCCGACACGCACTTCGAGGACCCGCTGGCGCACCTGGCGGTGTCGCTGGACGCGCAGCGGGCGGTGCAGGTGGCCTGTCACGACCTGGCGCACGAGTACGCCGACGGGCGGTGGGTGGCGCTGGGCGGGGGCGGCTACGCGGTCGTGGACGTCGTGCCGCGGTCCTGGACGCATCTGGTCGCGATCGCGGCGGGCCGGGCCGTCGAGCCCGAGGCGATGATCCCTGACGGCTGGCGGCAGGAAGTGTTCGCGAAGACGCGGCAGTTGGCGCCGGCGCGGATGACGGACGGGCGTTGGCCCGTCTCCTGGTCCGGCTGGGAAGGGGGCTACGACCCGGCGGACCGGCTGGACCAGGCGGTGCTGGCGGCCCGGCGGGCGGTGTTCCCGCTGCGGGGCCTGCTGGCGTGAGGGGCTGACGCCGGGCGGGGACGTCGGGGTCACGCGTGCGGTCGGGCCGGCGCGAAGGCGGACACGGCCGCACGTCTGCCGCCGACGCCTCCGGGCGGCCGTGGGTCTGCTGCGAGTGGCGCTCCGGGGCGGTGTCAGGTCTGCTGCGAGTGGCGGCCCAGGGGGTCTTACGTCTGCCGCGGGTGGCGCTCCAGGGTGGCCCCGTACGTCTGCCGCCGGCGCCGCTTGCGGGCCATGGGCCGTGCG
Source organism: Streptomyces sp. NPDC101110 (assembly GCF_044759525.1). Lineage (NCBI taxonomy): Bacteria > Bacillati > Actinomycetota > Actinomycetes > Kitasatosporales > Streptomycetaceae > Streptomyces > Streptomyces sp. NPDC101110. The sequence continues at coordinate 6,261 of NZ_JBIVZM010000001.1, forward strand.
TGCGGTGTTCGCCGGTTTTCGGGACAGGCCGTGTTCCGGTCACGCACGATCTGACTGTGCTGACCACCGAAGCCCTGCGTGCGCATCTGGTGGGCGCGCGGCTCGCCGGGACCGTGGCCACCTCCCGGGAGCAGAGCCTGCGCCGTTACCGGCTCTTCGCCGCCCGGGACCCGCGGGTGCTGCTCGGGATCGATCCCGAAGGTGCCTGGAGGGAACGGGAGTTGGTCGAGCTGATGGCGGACCGGTGTGGTGTTTCGGCCGATTCCCGGCGGGTTTCCGGCCATGATGTGATCGACCCGGAGCGGACCCTGGCGGCGCTGGACGCCTTCGCGGAACGTCTCGCCGGGGCCGTCCGGCGGGGTGCTCCCGTGCTTCTCGGCACGGGGCACCCGCACCGGCTGCTCGGTTTCTACGGCGCTCTGGCAGACGCCCTGTCGGCGGCGGGATGTGCTGTCCTCACTCCCGCGCAGGGTCGCCGTGTCGACATAACGACCCGGTTCGGCCTACGTACGTACAACCTCGACTACGTACGAGGAGTCGCGCTGGTGCGGACCCCCGGTCCCGAACGCCCCGGTTGTGAGCCCGGCGCACATACGCACTCACCTCTCCCGGTTCGTACCGCGCTTGCCGCTTGCGCGGAGGCCGGCGGGCCTCTGCCCGAGCTGGTGATCGGGGATCACGGGTGGGTCTGCGGTGCAGGTCAGCTGGGGTTCGAGGCCATCGGGCCGGCGGATACGGACGACCCGGCGCTGTTCGTGGGGGAGGCCGAGGGGTCCGTGTCGGTCGTCGTTCCACTTGATGACGGCGTGCGGTCCGATTACTACCTGCCGCTGACCCGCTACGTACTCAATCGGGCGTGTCTGTCACAGTAGGCCGCCGATGGGTGCACCTCTTCCCCACTCGCATCACTGGCACCTACATTGGGGAGTGAGCACGCAGCGACGAAGAGTCACCGGAAGGGGAAGCCGGTGGCCGTCGAGTGCGGAAGGTTCAGGTGTGTCATGGCTGCAGCTGGCGAGAGGCCTCTGAACGAGGTTCAGTTCCTTACCGTGGCGGAAGTCGCCTCGGTGATGCGAGTGTCGAAGATGACCGTGTACCGGCTGGTGCACAGCGGTCATCTGCCCGCGATCCGTGTGGGGCGGTCATTCCGCGTCCCGGAGCAAGCGGTTCACGAGTACCTCCGCGAGAGTTACGTGGGGGTGGAAACCGCCTGACGGCAGGGTCGGGGCGATCCCAACAGGGCACTTCGGGATCCCTCCGGCCTCCTCGATTACGACCTCAGCGCTCGGACGGGTAGGCTGGCCCCTTGTAGGTCGTATGGGCCCATGGCGCCCAAACACCGAGTGATGAGAAGTGAGCGAGGGTAGTCGTGGGCTCTGTTATCAAGAAGCGGCGCAAGCGGATGGCGAAGAAGAAGCACCGCAAGCTGCTCAAGCGCACGCGCGTTCAGCGTCGCAACAAGAAGTAAGTTCGCGACGCGCGAGCCGCGAAAGCGTTGCTGTGGCCCCCCACCCACCGGTGGGGGGCCACACGCATATCCGCCCCCGGGGATCCGCTGCTGCGGCCCCGCGCTCCTGCGTCCGGCTGCTTCGGTCACTTCGCGCATCGGGCGGTCATCACAGCGCAACAACAACCCGCTAAGTTGGCCCCACGGGGGAACGCGGCCGGGAGCAAGAGGTTCTGGAAGGAAGGCGCTGATCTTGGGCAAGGTCGTGCTCGTGACCGGAGTGGCCCGCCAGCTGGGGGGCCGGTTCGTCCGGCGGATCCAGCGGGACCCCGACGTGGACCGGGTCGTCGCCGTGGACGCGGTGCCGCCCGAGCACCATCTGGGCGGTGCGGACTTCGTCCAGGCCGACATCCGGCAGCCCGGGATCGCGCGGGTGCTCGCCGAGACGGGCGCCGACACGATCGTCCACCTGGACGTGACGGGCACCCCGCTGGGCAGCGGCAACCGGGCCTCCCTGAAGGAGACCAACGTCATCGGCACCATGCAGCTGCTCGGTGCCTGCCAGAAGTCCCCGTCCGTGCAGCGGCTGGTGGTGAAGTCCAGCACGAACGTCTACGGCTCCGCGCCCCGCGACCCCGCCGTGTTCACGGAGACCACTCCGCCCAAGTCCCTGCCCAGCGGCGGCTTCGCGAAGGACACCGTCGAGGTCGAGGGCTATGTCCGGGGGTTCGCGCGCCGCCGGCCCGATGTGGCCGTGTGCGTGCTGCGGTTCGCCAACATCCTGGGCCCGACCGCGGACACCCCGCTCGCCTCGTACTTCGCGCTGCCGGTCCTGCCGACCGTGTTCGGCTACGACCCCAGGCTCCAGTTCGTGCACGAGGACGACGTGATCGAGGTGCTGCGGATCGGCTCGCACGAACCCCGGCGGGGCACCCTCAACAGCGGCACCTTCAACATCGCCGGCGACGGTGTGCTGCTGCTCTCCCAGTGCTCCCGGCGCCTCGGCCGCCCCACCGTGCCCCTGCTGCTCCCGGCCGTCACCTGGGCGGGTTCGCTGGTGCGTACGCTGGGGATGACGGACTTCTCGCCCGAGCAGATCCGGCTGCTCACGCACGGCCGGGTGGTGGCCACGGGCCAGATGCGCGAGACGCTGGGATTCCAGCCCAAGTACACGACCGCGGAGACGTTCGCGGACTTCGCCCGCAGCCAGGGCCCCGGACTCCTTCCGCCGGAGGCCCTCGCGGGGGTCGTCGACCGGATCGCCGGCCTGCCCCTCGCGGGCGGCGGACACTCCCCGACGCAGAGCGCCAACTGAGGAGCGCATCAACGATGGCGGACGCCAAGGTCATTCCGTTCGACGACGACCGGTCCCGGGGGAGCGCGGCGCAGCGTCCCCAGCGGCGCCGGGGCGCCGGGAACCGCCGCCCGGGCGCGGAGTCCGTGCCGGTGCGTGAGGTGCAGCCCCTGCCCACCAGGGCCGCTCCGCAGGATGATGTGCCTGTGACTTCTGAGGAACAGCCGCCGGAGCCTTCCGGGGACGGTAGGGGTGGGCTGGAACGGCGGATCGCGGGCGGCCTGGCGTTCCTGCGCCGCCGCCTCACGGGGGACTACGAGGTCGACGACTTCGGCTACGACGAGGAACTCACCGACCAGGTCCTGATGTCGCTGCTGCGCCCGCTGTACGACACGTACTTCCGGGTCGAGGTGAAGGGCATCGAGAACATCCCGTCCGAGGGCGGTGCCCTGATCGTCGCCAACCACTCCGGCACCCTGCCGATGGACGGCCTGATGATGCAGGTCGCCGTGCACGACAACCACCCCGCGGGCCGGCATCTGCGGCTCCTCGCCGCGGACCTGGTGTTCATGCTGCCGGTGGTCAACGAGCTGGCCCGGAAGCTGGGTCACACCCTGGCCTGTGCAGAGGACGCGTCCCGGCTGCTGGAGCAGGGCGAACTGGTCGGGGTGATGCCGGAGGGCTTCAAGGGCCTCGGCAAGCCCTTCGCGGACCGCTACAAGCTACAGCGCTTCGGCCGCGGCGGCTTCGTCTCGACGGCGCTGCGCGCGGGGACGCCGATCGTGCCCTGCTCGATCGTCGGGGCGGAGGAGATCTACCCGATGATCGGCAACGCCAAGACGGTCGCGCGGCTGCTGGGCTTCCCGTACTTCCCGATCACGCCGACGTTCCCCTGGCTCGGGCCGCTCGGGGCGATTCCGCTGCCGACCAAGTGGACGATCCAGTTCGGCGAGCCGATCCCCACGGACGGCTATCCGCCGGAGGCGGCGGAGGACCCGATGCTGATGTTCAACCTGACCGACCAGGTCAGGGAGCAGATCCAGCACACGCTGTACAAACTGCTGGTGCAGCGGCGGTCGGTGTTCTTCTGATCCGTTCCGCTCCGCGTACGGTTCGGGGCGCCCCTTGCAGAAGGGGCGCCCCGAAGCCGTCTTCTAGTCCGCGTGCTCGCTGTCGATGCCCAGGCCGGGGAGCAGGCCGGGCAGGAGAGGCGGGAGCGTCACATCCGGCTCGGGGACGGGTGTGTTGTCCTCCTCGGACGGGGAGGTGCTGGCCTCGCTGTCCTTCGGCGGGTCGAGCAGGCCGCCGGTGCTGCCGCCGAGCAGGCCGTCGCTGTCGCTGCCGGAGCCGGCCGAGCGGCTGGGGCTGCCGCTGTCGGTGCTGCCCTGGTCGCTGTGCCTGTCGGCGCTCTCGCTGGGGCGGGTCGAGCGGCCCGTGCCCGTTGAACCGCTGGGCGCGGACTCGGAGGCACCCTGCCGCTTGCCGTTGCCGCCGTTCGTGGCCGGAGGCTCGGGGAGCAGGGAACGCAGCGGGGCGACGTCCTCCTCTATGGCGTCGAAGACGGACGACACCTCGCGACTGACGTCCCCGAGCTGGACGGGCAGTCGTTCGCGCAGTTCGCCCCAGGCCTCGCGGTGGGAGTGGGAGAACGCGGACAGGGCCTGGATGGGGCCGAGTGAGTCCGGGTCGTGCTCGTACGCCTCGCTCAGCAGCCGGTGGCCCTCCGAGGCGTCGTGCCGCATTCCGGACAGGGCGCGGCGGATCTCGCCCAGGGACTCGTGGTCCAGAGGGCCGCTGCGGCCGCGCTCCATGAGCCGGCGGGCTTCGCTGAGCCGGGTGGAGGCGTGGTCGAGATAGACCCGGCCGCGCTCGTCCGCCCCGTCGGTGAAGCCGAGTTTGACGTCCTCGATGCCGCGCTTGAGGCCGTAGAGCGAGTCGCCGGGCAGGGCGTCCGAGCTGGCGGCGGAGACTCCACCGAGGGCGCCCGCGGCCACCCCGACACTGAGCCCGCCCGCGGTGAGGCCCTTGGCGAGCCGGGAACGCGGCCGGAACTTCGCGCGGTGTGCTCCGCGGGCCCGGGAGCGCTGCCCGGGGACCGCGCCGTCCATCGCCCCGCCGCCGGCGGTGCCCTCCTGCAGCATGGCCTCGAAGGCCGCCACCAGCTGGGCCCGCTGGACGACCTTGACCTCCGGGTCGAGCTCCGGCTTGGGCAACGCGCCGAGGCCCGAGGCGAGCGCCAGATGGCGGACCTGTTCGCTCGATTCCGCGGCGGCCGGGGCCGGGGCCGATCCTTCGGGCTGCTCGGCCGCCGTGCCCTGCCTGGACTGCTCGTCCAGGGCCTGGGCGAAGGCGTTCGCCCGCCGGTGCGCCGATACGTTCGCGATCACTGGCGGCACCTCCTCTCGTCATGACGGTCGACTCCCCAGGGGGTCCTGAGGGTTGCACACCCTGACCACGACCACACGATCGAGTGACCGGAGCCGACCAGGGGGTGACCACAGGGAGCCTGCATCCCGCACAACGAGCGGCGCGGCACTTGGGTTACGGACGTCGGCTGATCGGATGCCGAAGTCAACCGACTTTCACGGAAAGTGAGTTGGATGTCGCCGAGCGTGCCCGGCCGGTCAGCGGGCGTCTTCCGGCAGGAGCCGGGCGAGGGTGCGGACGGCCCGGTACTGAAGCGTCTTGATGGCGCCCTCGTTCTTGCCCATCACCCGGGCGGTCTCGGCGACCGAGAGGCCCTGGAGGAAGCGGAGCGTCACGCACTCCTGCTGCTGGGGGTTGAGCCGTCGTACGGCGTCGAGCAGGGCGGCGTTGGAAAGGGACTCCAGGACGGAGTCCTCGGGGGAGCGCTCGACCTCGTTGGCGTCGAGCATCTCGCCGGTGGTGACCTCGAGGCGGAAGCGGCTGGACTTGAAGTGGTCCGCGACGAGGTTGCGGGCGATGGTGACGAGCCAGGCGCCGAAGTCGCGGCCCTGCCAGGTGAAGGTGCCGATCCTTCTGAGCGCCCGCAGAAAGGTCTCACTCGTGAGGTCCTCGGCGGTCGCCTTTCCCCCGACCCGGTAGTAGATGTACCGGTAGACGGTGTCGCTGTACTGGTCGTAGAGGCGGCCGAAGGCGTCGGACTCGCCGGCCTGGGCACGCTCCACGAGGTCCATCATCCGGGCGCTGTCGCTGTCCGCGGCAGGCCGGCGTGCCGCGGCCGCGCCGGAGGGGCGCCCTCGTCTGCCGACCGCGGCGCTGCCGTCGGCCAGTGCGTAGCAAGGGCCTACGGGCGCGGTGGCGGCGAATGCGGGGACGGCGTACGCGGTGGGGACGAAGCCGCGCAACAGGTCGTGGACCCTTGCGCGCAGCGTAGCCAGGCCCGAGGCGTCAACCCCGACGTGTGGGTACACGGGACTCCCAGAGGCAGAGCTTCCATCACGTGCAGTACGGAACCTTTCACTCGTCGTAGCGACGGAGAGGTACCGGTTTGCGTCTGAGGAGAATAACGCTTCGTGTAGGGCCTGCTACACCGAGTTGCTCAAATCATCGATTACGTCGCTTCCGTAACCGATTGACGCCGGATCAAGTGCCGCAGCGTGAACGGATGTTGATCGGAAACCTTCGGATTGCAGCTGAGTCCAGGGCGTGTTGTGGCCGTGTGCAGCCAAGAGGACTGGACACGAGGTTGTGGGGGTACGCCAGTTGGATTTACGGCGATTGTCAGGCCGTAAACATCGGTGTCCCTGATTGATCGGACGGTCAGCGGCGGCGGCGGTGCAGGGCGATGGCGGCCGCCGTGCCGCCCGCGACCGCGCCGACGCCCGCCGCGGCCGGGATGCCGACCTTGGCCGCCTTGCGGCCGGTGCGGTAGTCGCGCAGGCGCCACTCCAGCTCCCGGGCGTGCTTGCGCAGCTTGCTGTCCGGGTTGATGGCGTAGGGGTGGCCGACCAGCGAGAGCATCGGGATGTCGTTGTGCGAGTCGCTGTAGGCGGCGCAGCGGCCGAGGTCCAGGCCCTCGGCGGCGGCCAGGGCGCGCACGGCCTCGGCCTTCGCCGGGCCGTGCAGTGGTTCGCCGACGAGTTTGCCGGTGTAGACGCCGTCGACGGATTCGGCGACCGTGCCGAGGGCGCCGGTCAGGCCGAGGCGGCGGGCGATGACCGTGGCGATCTCGACGGGGGCGGCCGTCACCAGCCACACCTTCTGGCCGGCGTCCAGGTGGGCCTGGGCGAGGGCGCGGGTGCCGGGCCAGATGCGCTCGGCCATGTACTCGTCGTAGATCTCCTCGCCGATCGACTGCAGTTCGGCGACGCGGTGACCCTGGACGATCGACAGGGCCGAGTCGCGGGCCTCCTGCATGTGCTCGGGGTCCTCGACGCCGGCGAGGCGGAACCACGCCTGCTGCCAGGCGAACTTCGCCAGCTCGCGCGTCTCGAAGAACTTCCGCTTGTACAGGCCTCGTCCGAAGTGGAAGATGGCCGCGCCCTGCATGACCGTGTTGTCCAGGTCGAAGAAGGCGGCGGCCCGGTCGTCGCCGTGTACCGGGAACTGCGGTTCCTCGGTCGTGCCGGCGACTTCCTGGGTGGACTTGCGGGCTGCCTCCGCCGAGGCCTCGCCTGCCAAAACGCTCCGCGCCGTGGCGGAGCGCCTACGGGGTGTGAGCCATCCGAGAGCGGCCATGGCGTGAGCATAGCCAGTTTGTTCGGGGGTTCCGGAGCCGAGAGGTTGGGGGCGTGTGAACTCTCGGCAAGCATGTCGTCAAAAGACACCCTGCGGGACTCGGGCGGCCGGCGCCTCGGCCGGGGACTTCCGGGCGGGTTCCGCTTGTCCGCGGGCGCGCGACAATGGCCGACATGAGTCCCCTCTTTCGCCGCAGACCCTCCGGTGACCGGCTCGTCACGCTGATCCGCAAGCCCGGCTGTCATCTGTGTGATGACGCACAGGTCGTTGTGGAGAAGGTGTGCGGTGATCTCGGAGTCCCCTGGGAGCAGAAGGACATCACCGAGGATCGGGAACTGCACGACCAGTACTGGGAGCAGATCCCGGTCGTACTGGTGGACGGCAGGCAGCACACGTTCTGGCGCGTGAACGAGGACCGCCTGCGCAAGGCGCTGACCGACTGATCCCGCCCGGTGAGCGACTGACCGACCAGTCCAAAGAGCCCACCGGGTCGCTTAGGATCGATGGTGGCTTGGTCTCGGGGGCGGGATTCACTGAGGAGAGTGTGCGGTTTTGCCCCCAGAAGACAAGGAACGGTGGCGCTTCGGCGCCGGTTCCCTGCGTGTGCGCCGGGGGCGCGTGACCCCGGTCACGTTGGCCGGGCAAATCGGACACCATCTTTGTGCACGCGTTCACAAAGACATAGCCTGCATTCGACGGGGCGGTCATGTAGGGACGTATGACCGCCTACAGCCCCGCTCTACCCGCAGGAGCACCGTGGCAACTGGCCGAACTCACCGACCGGCGACCCGCAGCCGAGGCATTCCCGAGGCCACCGTCGCCCGGCTTCCGCTGTACCTCCGCGCTCTGACCGCGCTGTCGGAGCGCTCCGTCCCCACGGTCTCCTCCGAGGAGCTCGCGGCCGCGGCGGGGGTCAACTCCGCGAAGCTGCGCAAGGACTTCTCCTACCTCGGCTCCTACGGGACCAGGGGCGTCGGCTACGACGTCGAGTATCTCGTGTACCAGATCTCCCGCGAACTGGGGCTCACCCAGGACTGGCCGGTTGTGATCGTCGGTATCGGTAACCTCGGCGCCGCCCTCGCCAACTACGGCGGGTTCGCCTCCCGCGGCTTCCGGGTCGCCGCGCTGATCGACGCCGACCCGGCCATGGCCGGCAAGCCCGTCGCCGGGATCCCCGTGCAGCACTCCGACGACCTGGAGAAGATCATCCAGGACAACGGCGTGTCGATCGGTGTCATCGCCACCCCCGCCGGTGCCGCCCAGGCGGTCTGCGACCGGCTCGTGGCCGCCGGTGTCACCTCCATCCTGAACTTCGCGCCGACCGTGCTGTCCGTCCCGGACGGCGTCGACGTGCGCAAGGTCGACCTCTCCATCGAGCTGCAGATCCTCGCCTTCCACGAGCAGCGCAAGGCCGGGGAGGAGGCCGCCTCCTCCGACGGCGGCGTCCCGGCCGCCGCCGCCCGCAGCGACTCCGCCGACCAGGGGCCCGACGGGGACATGCCCGCCGTGATGCCGGCATGAGCCTCCTCGTCGTCGGACTCAGCCACCGCAGCGCCCCGGTCAGCGTCCTGGAGCGGGCCGCGCTGAACGCGGACGCGCAGGTCAAGCTGCTCCAGGACACGGTCGCTGCCGAACCGGCCTCCGAGGCCGCGGTGCTCGCCACCTGCAACCGCATCGAGCTCTACGCCGACGTGGACAAGTTCCACGCCGGTGTCGCCGAGCTGTCCACGCTGCTCGCCCAGCACAGCGGGGTCGGCCTGGAGGAGCTCACCCCCTATCTCTACGTGCACTACGAGGACCGGGCCGTCCACCACCTGTTCTCGGTGGCCTGCGGCCTGGACTCGATGGTCGTCGGCGAGGGGCAGATCCTCGGCCAGATCAAGGACTCCCTGGCCCGGGCGCAGGAGCTGCACTCCGCAGGCCGCCTCCTGAACGACCTGTTCCAGCAGGCCCTGCGGGTGGGCAAGCGCGCGCACTCCGAGACCGGCATCGACCGCGCCGGCCAGTCCCTGGTCACCTTCGGCCTGGAGCAGCTGGCCCGCGGCGGGGACGTACAGCAGTGGGCCCGGGGCAAGAAGGCCCTGGTCATCGGGGCCGGGTCGATGTCCTCCCTGGCCGCGGCCACGCTCGCGCGGGCCGGGGTCGCCGAGGTCGTCGTCGCCAACCGCACCTTCGACCGGGCCGAGCGCCTCGCGCAGATCCTCATGGAGGGCGACGACACGGACGTGGCGGCCCGCGCGGTACCGATGGAGTCGGTGCCGGCCGAGCTGACACGTGCCGACGTCACCGTCTCCTGCACCGGCGCGACGGGCCTGGTCCTGACGGCCGAGTCGGTCGCCGAGGCGATCGAGGGCCGTACGCCCGCGCCGGTCGCCGGGCCCGGCGAGGACGGACCGGGGGCGCCGGGCGGCGAGTCCGGCTCCGCGACCGGTTCCGTGACCGGTTCCGGCGCGCAGCGCGGCGGTGCGTCGGGCACCGGCCTCGGCAGCGAGGACGGCTGCCCCCTTGATCTGTCCGCGGTGCAGGGCACCGCCGGGTTCTCCGTGCTGGGCGAGGCCGCCGTGGCCGGGATGGCCGCCGCCGACCTGGAGCAGCACGCGGCGTGGGTGGACAACGGCACGGTGGGCGGCGACCGGCGTGCGGCGGGCGCTTCGGCCCGGCCCGGACAGACCGGCACGCTCGACCCGGCCGCGGACACCGACGCCATCACCGCGCTCGCCGCGACCGTGGCCACCGTCGGCCGGATCCCCGAGCGGCGCCGGCCCGAGCCGGTCGAGGAGCCGCAGCGGCCCGAGCCCGTGCTCTTCCTGCTCGACCTGGCGATGCCGCGTGACATCGACGCGGCCGTGCACCGGCTGGGCGGGGTGCGCCTGGTGGACATCGAATCGCTGGCGGAGGCCTCCGCGGGCGCTCCGATGGCTGCCGATGTGGACCAGGTCCGGCGTATCGTCTCCGACGAGGTCGCGGCCTTCGGGGCGGCACTGCGGGCCGCGCACATCACGCCGACCGTGGTCGCCCTGCGCACCATGGCCGCCGACGTCGTGGCCGGCGAGATCGCCCGGCTGGACGGGCGGCTGCCCGGACTCGACGACAAACACCGAGCGGAGATCACCCAGACCGTGCGGCGCGTGGTCGACAAGCTGCTCCACGCGCCGACCGTGCGGGTCAAGCAACTCGCGGCCGAACCCGGCGGCGCCGGCTACGCGGACGCGCTGCGGACCCTGTTCGACCTCGACCCCGAGACGGTGGCCGCCGTCTCCCGGGCCGAGGAAAGCACCACCCAGAGAGACCGAGGGCCGGCATGAACGACAAGGCGCTGAGGCTCGGCACCAGGCGGAGCAGGCTCGCCATGGCCCAGTCCGGGCAGGTGGCGGAAGCCGTGAGCCGGGTGACCGGGCGGCCCGTCGAGCTCGTTGAGATCACCACGTACGGCGACGTGTCGCGTGAGGCACTCGCCCAGATCGGCGGCACCGGCGTGTTCGTGACCGCCCTGCGCGACGCGCTGCTCAAGGGCGAGGTCGACTTCGCGGTGCACTCGCTGAAGGACCTGCCGACCACCCAGCCCGACGAGCTGGTCGTGGCCGCCGTTCCGGTACGTGAGGACCCGCGGGACGTGATCGTCGCCCGGGACGGCCTGAAGTTCACGGACCTGCCCTCCGGGGCCCGCATCGGCACGGGTTCGCCGCGCCGTATGGCACAGCTCAACGCGTACGCCCGCAGCCACGGCCTGGACATAGCGACGGTCCCGATCCGAGGCAACGTCGACACCCGCATCGGGTTCGTGCGCAGCGGGGAGCTCGACGCCGTCGTGCTGGCCGCCGCCGGACTGAACCGGATCGGCCGCGGAGACGAGGCGACCGACTTCCTGTCGGTCGACACGGTTTTGCCCGCCCCCGGCCAGGGGGCCCTGGCGATCGAGTGCACCGCAGGCAATGCGGACCTCGCCGCCGAGCTCGCCGAACTCGACGACCCGTTCACACGGATCGCCGTGACGGCCGAGCGATCACTGCTCGCCGCCCTGGAGGCCGGTTGCAGCGCCCCCGTGGGCGCGCTGGCCGACCTTCCCCCGCTCTCGGCACCGCTCGAGCGAGGGGACCGCCAGGCCGACATGCAGATTGTCAAGGAAATGCGCCTGCGCGCGGTCGTCGGGACCACCGACGGCACGCGCATGGTGCAGCTGTCCACCACCGGTCCCGTGCCCGAGAAGCACGACGGGGCAACGGCGCTCGGTCGCGAACTCGCGGCCGAGATGCTCGCCCAGGGCGCGGCCGGTCTGATGGGGGAGCGAGCACATTGAGCCCCACCACCCTTTCCGCCGGTCCTGAACACGGGCACGTCACCTTCCTGGGTGCCGGACCCGGAGATCCGGGACTGCTGACTCTGCGCGCCGTGGAGGCGCTGGCGAACGCGGACGTCCTCGTCGCCGAGCACGAGGTGCTCGACGTCGTACGTCAGCACGCCAGGCAGGGCGTGTCCGAAGTGCACACGGATCCGGATCCTTCCCAGGACCCGGCGCCGGGCACAGGAACGCCCCAGCTGACGGTAGTTGACGGCACGTCAACCACCGCCGCAGTCCCCGCGGTGCGGGATGCCGCACATCTTGTCATGGAGGCCGCGCGGGGCGGCAGGCGGGTCGTGCGTGCGGTGTCCGGGGACCCGGGCCTCGACACGTACGCCGCCGAGGAGATGCTGGCGTGCGCCGCCGCCGGGGTGCCCTTCGAGGTCGTCCCCGGCATCGCGAGCGCCGTCGGTGTGCCGGCCTACGCCGGTGTGCCGCTGCGGGACGCGCAGGGCGCGGACGTGCGGTTCGTCGACGCGCGGACGGCTTCGGACCGGTGCTGGACGGAGGTCGGGGCGTCGGACGGCACGGTCGTCGTCTCCACGACGCTGGACTCCGTCGCGGCGGCGGCCGGCGAGCTCGTCTCCGCCGGGCGCAAGCCGGACACCCCGATGACGGTCACCGTCGCCGGCACGACCACCCGGCAGCGCACCTGGACCGCCACGCTCGGCACGATCGCGCAGACGCTGAAGCAGGCCAAGGTGCTGCCCTCGCCCGACGGCGGCCGGCCGGTCATAGCCGTGGTCGGGGATCGTTCCGCCGCCGCCCAGCGCGACCAGCTCGCGTGGTTCGAGTCCAAGCCGCTGTTCGGCTGGAAGGTGCTCGTGCCGCGGACCAAGGAGCAGGCGGCGTCGCTCTCCGACCAGCTGCGGTCGTACGGAGCCGTGCCGCACGAGGTGCCGACGATCGCCGTCGAGCCGCCGCGCACGCCCCAGCAGATGGAGCGCGCGGTGAAGGGGCTGGTCACGGGCCGCTACGAGTGGATCGCCTTCACCTCGGTGAACGCGGTCAAGGCCGTGCGGGAGAAGTTCGAGGAGTACGGCCTCGACGCGCGTGCCTTCGCGGGCATCAAGGTCGCGGCCGTCGGCGAGCAGACGGCGAAGGCGCTGATCGCGTTCGGCGTGAAGCCCGACCTGGTGCCGAGCGGTGAGCAGTCGGCCGCCGGACTGCTGGAGGACTGGCCGCCCTACGACCCGGTCTTCGACCCGATCGACAGAGTGTTCCTGCCGCGTGCCGACATCGCCACGGAGACGCTGGTCGCCGGGCTGATCGAGCTCGGCTGGGAGGTCGACGACGTCACGGCCTACCGGACCGTGCGGGCCTCGCCGCCGCCGGCGGAGACCCGTGAGGCGATCAAGGGCGGTGGCTTCGACGCCGTTCTCTTCACCTCGTCGTCCACCGTGCGCAACCTGGTCGGCATCGCCGGCAAGCCGCACAACGTCACGGTGATCGCGTGTATCGGCCCGGCCACGGCGAAGACCGCCGAGGAACACGGGCTGCGGGTGGACGTCATGGCTCCCGAGCCGTCCGTCCACAAGCTGGCGGAGGCCCTGGCCGACTTCGGCGCGAAGCGCCGCGCGGCGGCCGTGGAGGCCGGGGACCCGGTGACGCGGCCGAGCGAGCGGCGGCCGGGGGCCCGGCGCCGGCGCTCGACGACCTGAGCGATCCTCACTGGCTGCGGCTACGCGGGCGTCACCGCGTGGCCGTAGCGCAGGAGGTTGTCCGGGTCGTACGTGGCCTTGTCGTGGCACAGGCGGGCGTAGACCTCCGGGGTCCAGGCGCGGGCGCGGTCCTGTTCGTCGCCCGGCGTGCCGTGGATGTTGACCATGGTGCGGCCCGTTCCGTAGGGGGCCATGGCCGTGTAGAGACGGCGTGTGGCCTGTTCGACGGCCTCGGCCACGGGCGGGGCGGGCATGATGCCGACCGACTCCATGAAGTAGCGGGCGTCGCGGGAGCAGACGGCGTCCTCGACGGCGGAGGGACGGGCCAGCGCGCCGCCCATGTGCCGCAGCGAGGCGACGAGCAGTGGGTGATCGGCGCCGGCTCCGGGGCCGACCTGCTCCAGGAACGTGTCGACGGCGTCGGGGGAGAGGTCGCGCAGCAGCATGCAGCACTCGCGTGCCGGCAGCGGGTCCTGGGGTTCCATGTGGATGCGGTCCAGGTCCGCGTAGTCCATTTCCCCGACCAGGTCCACGGCCACGGGGGCGGCCGCCCTCAAGGGTGCGATCAGGGCCTCGCCCTCGGCCGGGTCGCCCGGCCACGCGATCGCCACCCGGGCCCAGAAGCCGCCGCGCAGAGGCTCGGGGATCTGGGGGATCGGTGGCAGGCGCAGCACCGAGAACATGCTGCACATCTCGTCCGGGACCGTGCGGGTCCAGTCCGTCCAGGTCCGCAGCATGGTCTCCGTGTGCTGGGCATGACAGTGGATGCCGCCGCCGTAGAGCCGGGGGACGGGCAGCAGTTCGGTGACGAGCGAGGTGACGATTCCGACGTTGCCCTTGCCGCCGCGCAGCGCCCAGAACAGTTCCGGTTCGTGCTGGGGGTCCGACTCGCGCAGGTGGCCGTCCGGGGTGACGACCTGGAGGGAGCGGACCAGGTCGGCGGCGTAGCCGTAGGCCCGGCCGAGGACCGGGAGTCCGCCGCCGAGGGTGTAGCCGACGACGCCCGCGTCCGTGGAGGTGCCGCACAGGCCCGCCAGGCCGTGAGGGGCGGCCGCGGCCATGACGTGGCTCCACTTGGCGCCGGCGGCGATGGTGGCGGTGCGGGTGGTGGGGTCGACGTGGACGTCCGTCATGCGGGACGTGTTGATCAGCAGGCCGTGCTCGATCGGGTAGTTGGCGCCGTGGCCGGTGGCCTGGACGGCGACCGGGGTGCGGGTGGCGTGTGCCCAGCGCATGGCGGTGACGATGTCGTCGGGGCCGGTGGCGCCTATGGCGACGTCCGGGGTGTGGAGGGAGGCCAGGTTGAAGCCGGTGACCTCGTCGGGGTAGGCGCGTTCGCCGGGCCGCACTACCGGGCCGTGGATCTCTGAGAGGGCGAAGAGGTCGGGGGTGTGGTGGGGGGCGGTCATCGCGTCCTCCGTGGGGGCGGGTACGGAGGGACGGCGGCGGTGGGCGTGGGCCGGCCGGCCGTCGGGGTTCTTGTCCTTGCTGTTTCAGGATGGACCTGGGGGTTTGGGGGCGCATGCGGGGGCTGTGGGCTTCGGAGGTGCTCGGCGTTCGTGCGGCGGGGGGTTTCGCAGCCCGGCTTGGCGGGGTGCCGCTGCGCCCACCCGTGCCGCCCCAGCGGCACGTATGCCCGCAGCTGAGACGGGAAGGGCGGGCGGCGCGTATGCCCGCAGCCGGGTGGGGGCGTGTGCCCGCAGCGGGGGTGGGTGCGTGTGCTGCGGCGGGGGTAGGGGCCGACAAGGCGTCGGTATCGGGGGGTTTGGGGCGGGCGTAGCGTAGGGGCATGACGACGTACGGATCATTCCCCGGTTCTCGGCCGCGGCGGTTGCGGAGCAACGCCGTGATGCGTCGGATGGTCGCCGAGACCCGGCTGCACCCCGCCGATCTCATTCTTCCGGCCTTCGTGCGAGAGGGCGTCAGCGAGCCTGTGCCGATCTCCGCCATGCCGGGAGTCGTGCAGCACACCCGGGACAGTCTGAAGAAGGCCGCCGCCGAGGCGGTCGCGGCGGGGATCTCCGGGATCATGCTGTTCGGCGTGCCGGAGGAGTCGAAGAAGGACGCGCTCGGCACGCCGGGGACCGACCCGGACGGGATCCTCCAGGTCGCCCTGCGGGACGTGCGGGCGGAGGTCGGCGACGATCTGCTCGTCATGTCCGACCTGTGCCTCGACGAGACCACCGACCACGGGCACTGCGGCGTCCTTGACGAGCAGGGCCGGGTCGACAACGACGCGACCCTGGAACGCTACGCCGAGATGGCCCAGGTGCAGGCCGACGCCGGCGCCCATGTCGTCGGGCCCAGCGGGATGATGGACGGGCAGGTCGGGGTCATCCGCGACGCGCTCGACCAGATCGGGCGGGAGGACGTCGCCATCCTCGCGTACACCGTGAAGTACGCCTCCGCGTTCTACGGCCCGTTCCGGGAGGCCGTCGGCTCGTCCCTGAAGGGGGACCGGAAGACGTACCAGCAGGATCCCGCGAATGTGGGTGACGCGATGCGGGAGCTCGCCCTCGATCTCGAGGAGGGCGCCGACATGGTGATGGTCAAGCCCGCCGGGCCCTACCTGGACATCATCGCCCGGGTCGCGGACACCGTGGACGTGCCCGTCGCCGCCTACCAGATCTCCGGCGAGTACTCGATGATCGAGGCCGCCGCCGAGAAGGGCTGGATCGACCGGGACCGGGCGATCATGGAGTCCCTGACCGGCATCCGCCGGGCCGGTGCGCGCAACATCCTCACCTACTGGGCCACCGAAGTGGCCCAGAAGCTCAAGGACCGCCAGGGCGGGGCTCAGTAGGACAGCGCGTCGTCCATGTCGCGCAGCCAGTAGGTGACCTTCAGGGTGCTGTCGTAGTACACGCCCTTGGCCGGCAGGGCCGGGATCGCCGAAGGGCCGCCGTCGCTGTTGGGTGTGCGGCCCTGGAAGCCGACCGTCAGCTTGTGGCCGGTGGTGCCCCACTCGCCGCTGCCGTCGGCCGCCGACAGCGAGACGCCCGCGTAGCCGGACTCGCCGGGGGCCAGGGTCGTCACCGCCTGCGGCTGGGAGTCCTCGATGGCCTGCGGGACCCACTGCATCTCGTCGAAGCGCAGCACCGGGTAGTAGGTCAGGTCGCACATCTTCGAGCCGGTGTTCTTCACCGTGATCAGCATGTGGTTGAGGGGGCGGGGGACCGGCCGGGCGGTGACGGTGGTGTTGGAGCCGTTGCAGGAGACGCGGGTCGCGGTGGCGCCCTTCGCTCCCTTCCCGCCCTGTGCGGCCTTCGAGGCCTGCCGGCTCTTCGTCGCCTGCGTCGCCTGCCGGTCCTTCGCGTTCTTGGTGTCCTTCGCGTCCTTCGCGTCCTTCGTGCCCGCCGGGGCATGAGCGGCCCGCGTGGCCTGCTCGGCCGTGACGGTCGCCGAGGCCGGCTCGGGGGCGGCGCCCTCGTCCTTGGTGCCTGTGCCGTCCTGGCACGCCGTCAGGGCGAGGGCGGCCAGGAGGGCGACGGGGAGGGCGTGGTACGTGCGCATGTCTGCGTTTCCTTTCGGACAAAGGCGGTGGGCAAGCAGGCCCGGGTGGGCCGCCCCGCCGGTGCTCCCGGGGGGCGGCGTGCTTGGATGACCAGAGCTTGCGCGGTGATCCGTCCCGGCTGCCAGACCTGGCGGACGATCAGGGACGTTGGAACGCCGGCACACGCTCTGACCAGGGAGAACGACCATTCCCTGGAACGGGGGAACGGGACACGGGGCATGGAGGAACGGTGTCGGAGGGGACGGCCACGGCGGAATTCGCCGCGATGCTGGGGGAGTTGAAGGAGCGCTCCGGGCTGAGCTACGGGGTGCTCGCCAAGCGGCTCCACATGAGCACGTCGACGCTGCACCGGTACTGCAACGGCGATGCCGTGCCGACCGATTACGCGCCGGTGGAGCGGCTCGCCAGGCTGTGCAAGGCCGCGCCGGAGGAGCTCGTGGAGCTGCACCGGCGGTGGGTCCTGGCGGATGCCGGGCGGGCGCGCAAGGGGAGCGGTGCCACGGGAAGCGGTGCTGCGGGGAGCGGTGCCACGGGCAGTGGCGGCAAGGGGAACAGCGGTGAGGGGAGCCGTGGTACGGGCGGTGGCGCTTCAGAGGCGGCCTCTGCCGCGGCCGACACCCCGGCAGCGGACGCGGTCGAGGCCGGGGACGCCGGCACCCCCGCGCCTGAGACCCCCGTACGCCGACGCCCCCGCCGTGCCCTCCTCGTCGGTGTCGCCGTAGCCGTGGCCCTCGGTGGGGTCGGTCTCGCCGTGGCCGTCCCCCTGGACGGTTCGGACGACGAGGGGCGGCGCGCGACGGCGGTGGCCACCGGCGGTGGTGGCGCGCCGGAAGGGAACGGCCCGGCGGCCTCCGTCCGGCCGTCCGCCGGTTCGTCCTCCACGGACGGCGACGACAAGGACAAGGACCGGGACAAGGGCAACAGCAGCGGCAAGGACGAGGGGAAGAAGAAGCCGGGTGCCTCGGCGCCTGCCCTTTCGGACTCCGCGGCCGGCGGTTCCGACCGTCCCGGCCGTGGCACCGCACCCGCCGCTCCTCTCACCGTGACGGCGGAACCGCACGCCTGGGAGAGCCCCTGCTCGCAGCGCTACCTGGTGAACCTGCCGCCGGGGCAGGTCCGCCCGCCGCCGGCCGAGCCGGACGCGCCCGGCTGGGTGGCGGCCATGGGGGCCGTACCGTCGGGGGAGCAGTTGCTGAAGCTGACGGTTCAGGGGAAGGGCGAGGAGACCGTGGTCGTCAAGGACCTGACGGTCCGGATGGCCGGCAAGCGGGCGCCGCTCGCCTGGAACGACTACGCCATGGGGTACCCGGGCGTCGGCTGCGGCGGCGGTGTGCCGACCCGGTTCTTCACGGTCGCCCTGGACGCCACGCGCCCCGGGGTCGTGCCCGAGGCGGGACACGCGGACTTCCCCTTCAAGGTGAGCGAGTCCGACCCGGAGGTGTACTACGTCCGGGCCGACGCCTCCGCGTACGACGTCAGCTGGTATCTGGAGCTGAGTTGGTCCAGCGGCGGCCGGACCGGCACGCTGACCGTGGACGACCACGGCCGGCCGTTCCGTACGAGCGGCAACAACGGGCGTCCGGCGTACGAGTTCCCGCTGGGAGGCGAGAAGTGGGTCGAGGAGGGGACCACGGAGTAGTCGCGCGGGGCGGGCTCGGTGGAACTCGTGGACCAGCTCGATCCTTCCGACGATGTGGGCGTTGAACTCGTCGAGTTCCTCGGCCGGGACCCACAGTTCCAGGATGGTGCGGCCGCCGGCCTGCTGGACCGGGTGCGGGACGGGAAGCGGTGTCGACCTCGAAGCGCGTGACGTAGCCGGCGCCGTCGTGCTTGACGTTCCAGTCCCGGGCGATCTTGATGGCGTAGTCCTCGTTGCGGACCGGGTGGAAGATCGGCTGCTCGGGGAGACGGGGTGGCCGGGCGCGCCAAGGGTCGTCGTGGCTCGGCTTGCGTTCGGCACGGGCACCATCAAATCAGTTGGGACGTTCAGTTATTGATTGTCCGTTAGGTTGTTGACCGTCGCAGTGGTTGTTGGTTGAACTACACACTCTTCAGGGAGACGTCCATGCCCGGTGACGCCCTCAGCCAGGATCCCGCTGAGCTGCAGAGGAGGATCGACAGCAGCAAGGCACATCCGGCACGGGTCTACGACGTCTTCCTCGGCGGCAAGGACCACTACCCCGCCGACCGGGACGCGGCCGCCGCCGCGCTGGCCGCCAACCCGCGCGGGTACCTCGACGTACGGCACAACCGCGACTTCCTCCGGCGTGCCGTGACCACGCTCGTGGAGCAGGACGGCATGCGGCAGTTCCTCGACATCGGCACCGGGCTTCCGACGGCCGAGAACGTGCACCAGATCGCGCAGCGCGTCACACCCGAGTCGCGGGTCGTGTACGTCGACAACGACCCCGTGGTGCTCGCGCACGCCCGCGCCCTGCTGACCAGCGGCCCCGAGGGACGCACGGACTACATCGACGCCGATCTGCGGGATCCGGACCGCATCCTCGAACAGGCCGCCAAAACACTGGACTTCGACCGGCCGGTCGCGCTCTGCCTGGTCGCGGTCCTGCACTTCGTCGCCGATGAGGAGGCCTATCCGCTGGTGAGCGGACTGCTCGGCGAACTGCCCGCCGGCAGCCGGCTGGTGCTGAGCCACCTCACCGAGGACCTCAACCCCGAGAACATCCGCGCGGTCCAACGGACCTACACCGAACGCGGCTTCACCTTCGTGCTGCGCTCACGGGCCGACGTCGAGCGGTTCTTCACGGACAGCCGGCTGGAGATCGCCGGTCCCGGAGTGGTCCCCGCGCACCGCTGGCGGCCCGACCGCGCCGCGCCCGTCCCCGAGCAGCCGGAGGAGTCCTTCCTCGCCTCGCTCGAGGAGATCGACCAGGTGCGCTACCGCGACATCAACGACGTCACGGACGCGGACATCAACGTGTACGCGGCGATCGGCGCCAAGGCGTGAGCCACATCCCCGCCGGGTGAATGCGGGGCGTCCGGATCCCGGAAACCTCCTTGTAGACGGCACGTACTTCCCTAGGCTGCGGGGCAGCAGGCGTCACCGCAGCCGAAGGAGCCGTGTCATGACCGTCGCCGAGCCCCTGCCCACCCTCACTCCCGTGCCGCCCCTGGCCGCGCGGGCGCAGGCCGTCGGCGGCTCTCCTGTACGCGACATCCTCGCCGTCACCGCCCGCCCCGAGGTGATCAACTTCGCGGGCGGGCTCCCGGCACCGGAGCTGTTCGACGCAAAGGGCATCGCCGCCGCCTACGAGGCCGTGCTCGCCGAGGCGCCCGCGCGCGCCCTGCAGTACTCCACCACCGAGGGCGAACCCGCGCTGCGGGACGCGCTCGCCGCCCGCACCACCGCGCGCGGCCTGCCGGCCGGCCCCGACGACCTGCTCGTCACCACCGGCTCCCAGCAGGCCCTTTCGCTCCTGGCCACCGCGCTCCTCGAACCCGGGGACACCGTCCTCGTCGAGAACCCCTGCTATCTGGCGGCCCTCCAGGCGTTCGGCTTCGCCGGGGCCCGGATCGTGGCCGTGCCCGGCGACGAACACGGCCTCGACCCCGGCGCCCTGGAGGAACTCGTCGTGCGCGAGCGGCCCAAGCTGCTCTACACCGTGCCCACCTTCCAGAACCCCACCGGCCGGACCCTGCCCGCAGCGCGGCGCGCCGCCGTGGCCGCCGTCGCCGCCCGGCGCGGACTGTGGATCGTCGAGGACGACCCCTACGGCGAACTGCGCTACGACGGTGAGCGCGTGCCATGGATCGCCGCCCACCCGGGCGCCGAGGACCGGACCGTGCTGCTCGGCAGCTTCTCCAAGGTCATGGCGCCCGGGCTGCGGCTGGGCTGGCTGCGGGCGCCCGGGGAGCTGCGGCGCGCCTGTGCCGTCGCCAAGCAGGCCGCCGACCTGCACACCCCGACCGTCAACCAGCTCGCCGCGGCCCGCTACCTCGCGGACAACGACCTGGACGCCCATGTCGCCCGCGTCGCCGGCGTGTACCGCGAACGCCGCGACGCGATGCTCTCCGGACTCGCCGAGGCGCTGCCCGACGGGTCGGTCTGGAACCGGCCCGAGGGCGGCATGTTCCTCTGGGCGCGTCTGCCGGAGCCGTACGACACGACGGCCCTGCTGCCCCAGGTGGTCCGGCAGGACGTCGCCTACGTCCCCGGCGCGCCCTTCTACGCCGGCCGGCCCGACCGGACGACCCTGCGGCTGTGCTTCGTGACGCAGACGCCGGACGAGATCGGCGAGGGCCTGCGCCGACTGGGCAAGGGGCTCGACCTCACCGGGAGCGCCACGCCGGCAGGTTGAGGCCGCCGACGACCCTGGCGGACAGCATGCCGTAGCGGACAGCAACCGGCCCACTTGCTCCCTGCCGTGGGGACATGGCGCAGCGCTGACGCCGGAGGGCGGCACCCCCTGGGGGAGTGCCGCCCTCCGGCTGCCGTCCGGGACAGGGTTCAGAGCCGCTCGGGCGTCCGGATGCCCAGCAGGTTCATGCCCTGGTGGAGCGTGCGCGCCGTGACGTCGCAGAGGAACAGGCGGTTCTCGACCTGCTCCGGCGTCTCGGCCTTGAGGACCGGGCACTTGTCGTAGAACGTCGTGTACAGCGACGCCAGCTGGTACAGGTACGCCGCCAGCTTGTGCGGGGCGTACTCCGTCGCCGCCTCCGACACCGTCGCCGCGAAGGAGTCCGCGTGCAGGCCCAGCGCGCGCTCCGCCTCGTGCAGCTCCAGCTCGGGGTGCGCGGCCGGGCGGGAGTCGCCGGCCTTGCGCAGGATCGACTGGATACGGGCGTAGGCGTACTGGAGGTAGACGGAGGTGTCGCCGTTGAGCGAGACCATCTGGTCCAGATCGAACTTGTAGTCGCGGTTGGCCGACGTCGACAGGTCCGCGTACTTCACCGCGCCGACGCCCACCTGGGTGCCGCGCTCGGCGATCTCCTCCTCGGAGAGGTCCTGGGCCTTCTCACGGACGACCGCCGAGGCACGGTCGATCGCCTCGTCGAGGAGGTCGACCAGGCGGACCGTCTCGCCCTCACGGGTCTTGAACGGCTTGCCGTCCTTGCCGAGGACCGTGCCGAACGCCAGCTGGTAGGCGCTCACGTCGTCGTTCAGCCAGCCCGCCTTCCGGGCCGTCTCGAAGACCATCTTGAAGTGCAGGGACTGGCGGGCGTCCACGACGTAGATGAGGCTGTCCGCCTTCAGGTTGAAGACGCGGTCGCGGATGGCCGAGAGGTCGGTCGCCGCGTAGCCGTAGCCGCCGTCCGACTTCTGCACGATCAGCGGGACCGGGTTGCCGTCCGGGCCCTTGATGTCGTCGAAGAACACGCAGAGGGCGCCCTCGGAGCGGACCGCGACGCCCGACTCCTCCAGCAGACGGCAGGTCTCGGCGAGCATGTCGTTGTAGCCCGACTCGCCGACGATGTCCGCGTCGCGGATCTCCATGTCCAGCTTCTCGAAGACGGAGAAGAAGTAGATCTTCGACTCATCGACGAACTTCTGCCACATGGCCAGGGTCTGCGGCTCGCCCGCCTGGAGGTCCACCACCCGGCGCCGGGCGCGGGTCTTGAACTCCTCGTCGGAGTCGAAGACCTTGCGGGCGGCCTTGTAGAGGCGGTCGAGGTTCGACATCGCCTCCTCGCCGGAGACCTCGTCGGCCTTGTGGTCCAGCTCGTGCGGGTGCTCCTCCAGGTACTGGATGAGCATGCCGAACTGGGTGCCCCA
The DNA here is from genome assembly GCF_044759525.1 of Streptomyces sp. NPDC101110. Classification (NCBI taxonomy): domain Bacteria; kingdom Bacillati; phylum Actinomycetota; class Actinomycetes; order Kitasatosporales; family Streptomycetaceae; genus Streptomyces; species Streptomyces sp. NPDC101110. The sequence continues at coordinate 28,912 of NZ_JBIVZM010000001.1, forward strand.
GTCGCCGATGTGGTGACGCCGGACCACGTTCTCGCCGGTGAACTCCAGCATCCGCGTCACCGCGTCGCCGATCACCGCGGAGCGCAGGTGACCGACGTGCATCTCCTTGGCCACGTTCGGCTGGGCGTAGTCGATGACCGTGGTGCCCGGCTGCGGGGCCGGCGGCACGCCGAGACGGCCGGTGTCGTCCGCGTAGCGCGCGGCGAGGTTGCCGGTGATCGCGCGGTCGGTGACCGTGATGTTGAGGAAGCCGGGGCCGGAGACCTCGACGTCCGCGATCAGCTCACCCGACTCGACCCCGGAGACGACCTGCGTGGCCAGCTCGCGCGGGTTGGCCTTCTCCTTCTTGGCGAGGGCCAGGATCCCGTTGGCCTGGAAGTCGGCCCGGTCGCTTCGTCGCAGCAGCGGGTCCGCGGAGCCGGCCTGCGGCAGAGCTGCCGACAGGGCCGCCGCGAGGCGCTGGTGGACGGAGTCGCTGAGGGACGTGACCGAGGCCATGGGCGAGGGTGCCGTTCTCCTAGGGGAAATCGATGGACCCGGCCAGTATCCCATGGGGGTAAAGCCGTTTTTCCGGGCGCGAGGCGGTCTGGGACAATGGTGCGGTCAGCCGTGCGACCGTACCGGCTGCCCGATGCAGAAAGAAGGACGTGCCGATCGTGGCTCAGAGCACCGAGACCACCGACTGGGTCTCCCGTTTCGCGGATGAGGTCATCGAGGAGTCGGAGCGCCGGGCCCCGGGCAAACCCGTCGTCGTCGCGTCCGGGCTCTCGCCGTCCGGCCCCATCCACCTCGGGAACCTGCGCGAGGTCATGACCCCGCACCTCGTCGCCGACGAGATCCGCCGCCGGGGCCACCGGGTGCGCCACCTGATCTCCTGGGACGACTACGACCGGTACCGCAAGGTGCCCAAGGGCATCGCCGGGGTCGACGAGGAGAGCTACCAGGAGCACATTGGCAAGCCGCTGACGTCCGTCCCGGCGCCGAAGGGCTCCTCGCACCCGAACTGGGCCGAGCACTTCAAGGCCGCGATGATCGAGTCGCTGGCCGAGCTGGGCGTGGAGTTCGACGGCATCAGCCAGACCGAGCAGTACACCTCCGGGGTGTACCGCGAGCAGATCCTGCACGCCGTCAAGCACCGCGGCGACATCGACGCGATCCTCGACCAGTACCGCACGAAGAAGGCCCCGGCCAAGAAGCAGGGGCAGAAGCCGGTCGACGAGGCCGAGCTGGAGGCCGCCGAGGGCTCCGGCGCGGCCGGTGAGGACGACGGCAGCTCCACCGCCGCCGGGTACTTCCCGTACAAGCCGTACTGCGGCAACTGCGAGAAGGACCTCACCACCGTCACCTCCTACGACGACGACTCCACCGAGCTGACGTACGCCTGCACCGCGTGCGGCTTCTCGGAGACGGTCCGGCTGGAGGAGTTCAACCGCGGCAAGCTGGTCTGGAAGGTCGACTGGCCGATGCGCTGGGCGTACGAGGGGGTCGTGTTCGAGCCCTCCGGTGTCGACCACTCCTCGCCCGGGTCGTCGTTCCAGGTCGGCGGGCAGATCGTCGGCATCTTCGGCGGGAAGCAGCCGATCGGCCCGATGTACGCCTTCGTCGGGATCTCCGGCATGGCCAAGATGTCGTCCTCCAAGGGCGGCGTGCCCACCCCGGCCGACGCGCTGCAGATCATGGAGCCGCAGCTGCTGCGCTGGCTGTACGCGCGCCGCAGGCCCAACCAGTCCTTCAAGGTCGCCTTCGACCAGGAGATCCAGCGGCTCTACGACGAGTGGGACCGGCTGGACGCCAAGGTCGCCGACGGCAGCGCCCTGCCGGCCGACGTGGCCGCGCACGCGCGTGCCGTGGGGACGGCCGCGGGTGAGCTGCCCCGGACGTCCAGGCCGCTGCCGTACCGGACGCTGGCGTCCGTCGCGGACATCACCGCCGGGCACGAGGACCAGGCGCTGCGCATCCTCAGCGAGCTCGACCCCGAGCAGCCGCTGGCCTCGCTCGACGAGGCGCGCCCGCGTTACGACAAGGCCGAGGCCTGGATCAACACGCACGTCCCCGCCGACCAGCGGACCATCGTGCGGGACGAGCCGGACGCGGAGCTGCTGAAGTCGCTCGACGAGCAGGGCCGCGAGTCGCTGCGGCTGCTGCTGGACGGGCTGGCCGACCACTGGTCGCTCGACGGACTGACGCACCTGGTGTACGGCGTGCCGAAGGTGCAGGCCGGGTTCTCCGCCGACGCCACGCCGAAGGAGCTGCCGCCGGAGATCAAGACCGCCCAGCGGTCCTTCTTCGCGCTGCTCTACCACCTGCTGGTGGGCCGCGACACCGGCCCACGCCTGCCCACGCTGCTGCTGGCGGTGGGGCAGGACCGGGTGCGGGCTCTGCTCGCGGTGTAGCGGATCCGTCGCCGTGACGACGCAAGAGGGGCCCTCGGTGAGGGCCCCTCTTCCGTCTGCGCGTGGGTGCGCCGGTGCGGATCAGGCGATGTGCTCGTCCGTCAACTCCGCGTTGAGACGGTTGGAGAAGCGATTCACCATGCGCTTGGACTCGGCCTCGTCCAGCGTGACCCCGTATGTCGCCTCGACGTCGGCGATGAACCCGCGTGGGGTGGGCGCTCCGTTCCCGCTCTTGATCGACTCACGGAAGATCTGGTAGTACGCCTCCTCGTCCGGCTCCGGCGTCGAGGGTGTGCCGCCGCCCTCCCCCAGCTCACGGGTGCGGTTGGGGCCCACCGGGATCGGGAAGCTGCCGGTGTCCTCCGGGGAGAAGCCCTCCTGCGGCCGGTCGGGATACTGCCCGGCCTGCGGGGGCTCGGCGATCCACTGGGCGTACTGGTCGGGGTCGTAGGCCGGGTCGTAACCGCCCTGGTACTCGACCTCGCGCGGGATGTTGAACCAGGGGCTCTCGTCCGCTTCGGGGTCGGGTTCGGGGTCGGGCTGCTGTGCGTAGGGGATGCCGTCGAACTCCGGACGCTGCCCGCCGCGGGGCGCCGCCGCGCGTGCCTGTGCCGCCGCCGTGGCGCGGCTGTCCGCAGCGAGGGCGGCGTCCGCCGTGAGCGCCTTCGGTTCCGCCGCGAGCGTCTTCGGCTCCGCCGCGTCCAGGGCCTGCTGCGGGACCGGGGGCAGCAGGGCCGGCTCGATGCCCGCCGCGGCCAGGCCCGCGGGGGCCGTTTCCGCCAGCGGCACGCCGTACTTCGCCAGCCGCAGCGGCATCAGCGACTCCACCGGCGCCTTCCGGCGCCAGGCCCGCCCGAAGCGGGAGCGCAGCCGGGCCTGGTAGACCAGCCGTTCCTGCTCCAGCTTGATCACCTGGTCGTAGGAGCGCAGCTCCCACAGCTTCATGCGGCGCCACAGGAGGAACGTGGGGACGGGCGACAGCAGCCAGCGCGTCAGGCGCACGCCCTCCATGTGCTTGTCGGCCGTGATGTCGGCGATCCGGCCGATCGCGTGCCGGGCCGCCTCGACCGCCACCACGAACAGCACCGGGATCACCGCGTGCATGCCCACGCCGAGCGGATCCGGCCACGCGGCCGCGCCGTTGAAGGCGATCGTGGCCGCCGTCAGCAGCCAGGCCGTCTGGCGCAGCAGCGGGAACGGGATCCTGATCCAGGTGAGGAGCAGATCCAGGGCCAGCAGGACGCAGATCCCTGCGTCGATGCCGATCGGGAAGACGTAGGAGAAGTTCCCGAAGCCCTTCTTGATGGCCAACTCGCGGACCGCCGCGTACGAACCGGCGAAGCCGATACCGGCGATGATCACGGCGCCGGCCACGACCACGCCGATGAGAACGCGGTGCATCCGAGTCAGCTGCAGTGGCGCGGCCACCCGTACTCCCCTCCCCTTGCGTGTTGTTGCGCGCAACAGGGTGGCACATGTGTACGGGGAACGGGTGGCCGGATCCCGTCGGGACTTCTCAGGGGCTGCTCAGGGGCTTCCCGGGAGCTTCTCGGAGACTTCTCAGCTCTTCGCCGCGGGCTTCTTCGACGGCGAGGCCGAGGAGTCCTTCGACGGCTCGTCGGACGCCTCCTTGGAAGCCGACTTCGAGGGCGACTTCGACGGCTGGGACGGGGCGCCGTCCGCCGTGCCGCCGCCCTTGCTGTTCGCGGCCGACACCGCCTCCACTGCCTCCTTGGCGGCCTTCTTCACGTCCTTCAGCAGGTCGCCGCCCTTCGGCGTCTTGTCACCGGCCAGGCCCGCGCCGTTGTAGTCGAGCGTGACCACGACGTTCTCGACGCGCGCCACGACCGTCTGCTGCTTGAAGGTGCCTTCCTTCTTCTTCAGGTCGTAGTGGACGGCCGTCGCCTGGTCGCCCGTACCGGCCACCGGCTCCGTCTTGACGCTCTTCGCGCCCTCGACGGTCTGCGCTTCCTGGACCTGCTTCTCGAAGTACTCCTGGGCCAGCTTGTCGGCCGGGCCGCGGGTGACGTCCGACTCGAAGCGCAGCATCGACACGTTCAGCCAGCGGAACTGCGAGCCCTTCACGCCGTTGTTGTCGAGGCTGTTCCAGGAGCAGCTGGCGCGCGTCGAGATGTCGTCCGACTTGCCCTCCTTGCCGGACTTGCTCTTCGGTACGAGGTCCGTCAGCGTCTTCTTCGGAAGCGCCTTGCACGCCTCCGGAAGCTTGCCGTACGCCGCCGCCTTCACGGTCGGTGACGGACTCGCCGACCCCGACGCCGCGGCCTCGGCGGCCTTGTCCGTGCTGTCGCCGGAGCCGGAGTCCGAGGAGCAGCCGGCGGCGACCAGCATCACGGGGACGGCGGCCGCGCAGACAAGGACGCGGCTCAGGCGCTTCGCTCGCTGGTCTCGCTCTTCTCGCTGTGCTCGTCGCTGCATGGTTCCTTCACTCATGACGCTCTTGGTTCCCTGCGGTCGGAACGGGTCCGAGTGGTCACCGTACGCGGTGAGGCAGCGGTGTGTTCTTCCTTCGCCCGCTTTGCGCGGAGCCGTGAAGGGGCCGTGAAGGGGCCTCAGTCGCCCAGTGACTCGGCCAGTTGGGAGGCCAGTTTCTGCGCCCTGTCCTGCATTTCCTTGCTGTCCGGCACGACTCCGACGGTCGCCGGCTGCTCCGCGTACTCGATGGTCACGATGACGTTGGACGTGCGGAACGCCACAGTCACCGTCCGTTGCTCGGCCGTCGAACCGGAACGGTTCAGCCCGTCGTCCAGGAACGCCTCGTCGCCGAGGTCCTCCAGTACCCGGGGCTGCAACTCGGTCGGGGTCGCGGAGGGGGACGCCGAGGGCGAGGAGGAGCCGGACGGGGCCGGGGAGCCGCTCGACGGGGCGGCCGAACCGCTCGCCGTGGCGCTGCCGGAGGGCGCCGTCTGCGTGGCGGTCGGCTCGGGCAGGTGGGCGGCGGCCTCCCGCTCCGCGAAGAGCTGCTCGGCCTGGCTGTCGTCGCTGACGGCGTTGTCGTAGGAGACGACCCGCTCGAAGTCGATCACCAGGTGGTCGGTGGCCGCCGGGGAGTCCACCTTCCAGCGGCAGCCGACCTTCCGGTCGGTGTCGAAGGTGGTCGTCGGCTCGCCCTGGTAGGCCTTCTCGCGCTGCTCCTCGTCCCTGATCTGCCGGATGCCCGGGAGTAGTTCGTCGAGGGTGCTGTCGCCGACCTCGACGCAGGGGTCGGGCAGGGTGCGGTAGCGGCCGGGTTCGGCGGCGGGTGAGGCCGTGCCGGTGTCGCCGGAGTTGGAGTCGTCCGTCGGACCGCCGTCGGCCGAGCCGCCGGTGCAGCCGGCCAGGACCGCCGCGAGGAGCACGGCGATACCGGGCACGCACGCCTTTCGTTGCACGTGGTGGCTCCTCTCGACACGGATATTGGCTTGCCGCCGTACAGCGGGCGATGGACACAATGTGTATCGCACGCACTGCCGTGGACGCCGGTCCGATTTCCTTTTCGTCGACCTTGGCTCCGGTATTTGCTGTTGAAGACTTCTGTTCGGTTACGGGGGATTGAGGACGCTATGTCGTATGTAGAGATACCGGGTGCGAAGGTACCGATCCGGATGTGGACCGACCCGGCGTCGGTCGAGGGCTCGGCGCTCCAGCAGCTCCAGAACGTCGCCACGCTGCCGTGGATCAAGGGCCTGGCCGTGATGCCCGACGTGCACTACGGCAAGGGCGCGACGGTCGGTTCGGTCATCGCCATGCAGGGTGCGGTGTGCCCGGCGGCGGTGGGTGTCGACATCGGCTGTGGGATGTCGGCGGTGAAGACGTCCCTGACGGCGAACGACCTGCCCGGCGACCTGTCCCGGCTGCGGTCGAGGATCGAGCAGGTGATTCCGGTGGGGCGGGGGATGCATGACGACCCGGTGGACCCGGGGCGGTTCCACGGGCTGGCCACCGCGGGGTGGGACGACTTCTGGTCGCGGTTCGGCGGGGTGGCGGAAGCGGTCAAGTTCCGTCAGGAACGTGCCACCAAGCAGATGGGAACGCTCGGCGGAGGCAATCACTTTGTCGAGGTGTGCACGGATACGACCGGATCTGTCTGGCTGATGCTGCACTCCGGTTCCCGGAACATCGGCAAGGAACTCGCCGAGCACCACATCGGCGTGGCCCAGAAGCTCCCGCACAACCAGGGGCTGGTCGACCGCGACCTCGCGGTGTTCGTCGCGGACACCCCGCAGATGGCGGCGTACCGCAACGACCTGTTCTGGGCGCAGGAGTACGCCAAGTACAACCGCTCGATCATGATGGCGCTCCTGAAGGACGTGGTCCGCAAGGAGTTCAAGAAGGCCAGGCCCACCTTCGAGCCGGAGATCAGCGCGCACCACAACTACGTGGCCGAGGAGCGTTACGACGGGATGGACCTGCTCGTGACCCGCAAGGGCGCGATCCGGGCCGGCTCCGGCGAGTACGGGATCATCCCGGGCTCCATGGGCACGGGTTCGTACATCGTGAAGGGTCTCGGCAACGCCAAGTCCTTCAACTCGGCCTCGCACGGCGCGGGCCGGCGCATGAGCCGCAACGCGGCCAAGCGCCGGTTCACCACGGCGGACCTGGAGCAGCAGACCCAGGGCGTGGAGTGCCGCAAGGACTCCGGCGTCGTCGACGAGATCCCCGGCGCCTACAAGCCGATCGAGCAGGTCATCGACCAGCAGCGCGACCTGGTGGAGGTCGTGGCGCGGATCAAGCAGGTCGTCTGCGTGAAGGGCTGACCGGACGGCTCTGCGCCGCTCGGTGCACCGGACGGCTCTGCGCCGCTCGGTGCACCGGACGGCTCTGCGCCGCTCGGTGCACCGGACGGCTCTGCGCCTCCCGGCGCCCCTTCCGGCTCTAGGGCTCCCGGTGCACCTTCGTGTTCGACGCCTGGGCTCGGGGGCGCAGGACCAGGAGGTCGACGTTGACGTGGGCGGGGCGGGTGATCGCCCACGTGATCGTTTCGGCGACGTCGTCGGCCGTGAGAGGGTCGGCGACGCCCTGGTAGACCTTGGCCGCCTTCTCCTCGTCGCCGCCGAAGCGGGTCAGGGCGAACTCGTCGGTCTTGACCATGCCGGGGGCGATCTCGATCACGCGGACCGGCTGTCCGACGATCTCCAGGCGCAGGGTCTCGGCGAGGACGTGGGCGCCGTGCTTGGCGGCGACGTAGCCTCCGCCGCCCTCATATGTGCCGTGCCCGGCCGTGGAGGAGACGACCACGACCGTGCCGTCGCCGCTCGCGATCAGCTTGGGCAGCAGGGCCTGGGTGAGGTTGAGGGTGCCGAGGACGTTCGTCTCGTACATCCGGCGCCAGTCCTCCGGGTCGCCGGTGGCGACCGGGTCGGCGCCGAGCGCGCCGCCCGCGTTGTTGACCAGCACGCCGATGGTCTTGAAGGCCGTGGCGAACTCGTCGACGGCCGCGCGGTCCGTGACGTCGAGGGCGTACGCCGTGGCCTGGTGGCCCGCCTTGGTGATCTCCTCGGCCAGGGCCTCTATGCGGTCCTTGCGGCGCGCGGTGAGGACGACGCGGTAGCCCGCCGCGGCGAGTTGCCGGGCCGTGGCGGCGCCGATTCCGCTGCTCGCACCCGTGACGACGGCGATGCGGGAGGCTGCGGGCGGTGCGGCGGTGGCCATGGGAGCTCCTCGGGTGGGTGGCTGGCCGGCGTCTGCGCCGGGCTTGCGGCCAGGATAGAAGGGGGCCTCGGTGGGAGAATGAGGCTGGGTGATTCCCTGTTTCTCCGGGAGGTGGATCATGGGTGAGGCACGTGAGGTCATGGACCGGCTCACCGACGCGGTCACCGGGCACGCCGATCTCAAGGTCGTCGCCGATCTGTACGCCGAGGACGCGGTCGCCTTCACTCCCGACGAGGGCGAGCTGCGCGGGCGCGACGCCATCGTCGACTACTGGCGGACCATGACGGAGGCGGTTCCCGAGGCGACGTTCCAGCCGCTGCACTCCTACGAGGCCGGTGACACGGCCATCGACGAGGGCGTCTACCACGGGCGGAACACCGGGCCGCTGGAGCTGCCCAACGGGGAGACACTGCCGCCGACGCAGAAGGAGATCCGGATCCGCGGGGTGGACATCGCCACCGTCAAGGGCGGGCGGATCGTCGACTACCGGCTGTACTTCGACGAGATGGACTTCCTGGGGCAGCTGGGCCTGCTGCCGCCCGACGAGCCGTTCTGAACGCGCCCGGGGCGGGGGTCAGTGCCCTCGCGGGGCGTACATGATGACGGCCATGCCCGCGAGGCAGACCAGCGCGCCCGTCACGTCCCAGCGGTCCGGGCGGTAGCCGTCGGCGACCACGCCCCACAGGATCGAACCGGCGACGAAGATCCCGCCGTACGCGGCGAGGACACGGCCGAAGTGGGCGTCGGGCTGGAACGTGGCGACGAAGCCGTAGGCGCCGAGGGCGAGGACGCCGCCGGCCGCCCAGAGCCAGCCCTTGTTCTCGCGCATGCCCTGCCAGACGAGCCAGGCGCCGCCGATCTCCAGCAGCGCGGCGAGCACGAAGAGGGCGGCGGAGCGGAGCACGGACATGGCGGCCAGCTTCGCATGCCCGGCCTGCTCCCGTGACGTCGGCGTCAGGCGTCGGCGGCCTCGGCGTCGTAGCGTTCGCGGGCCTCGGCGACCTCGTCGAAGTGGTTCTCCGCCCAGTCCTTCACGGCGGTCAGGAGCCGGGCGAGGTTGTGGCCCAGGGGGGTGAGTTCGTAGTCGACGCGGACCGGGACGGACGGGGTGACGGTGCGGCTGAGGAGGCCGTCGCGTTCCAGTGTGCGCAGGGTCTGGGTGAGCATTTTGGGGCTGACCCCGGCGATCTTGCGACCGAGGTCGCTGTAGCGCAGGGGGCCCTGGGTGAGGGCGGCCACGACCAGGCTGACCCACTTGTCGCTGATGCGGTCCAGGAGCTGGTTGGTGGGGCAGCTCTTGAGGAACGCGTCGTACTCGACGCGGGCCTGTTCGCGCCGCTGGGCCGCCGTCATGGTCGGCATGGCTCACCTCCGGGGTACATACGCACTCGCAGGTAACTACTTACCGATGGATAGTAACTCTTCCTAGTGTTGCTCGCATGGCCGGGAGGACGTCCCGGACGACGGCAATCCAAGGAGCGTCGCTGTGCGTGCTGTAGTGGTCAATTCGTTCGGTGGGCCGGAGGTCGTGGAGGTCGTGGAGACCGCTGTGCCCGAGCCGGGTGAGCGTGAGGTGCGGATCAAGGTGTCGGCCGCATCGCTGAATCCCGTGGACGCGGGGGTGCGGGCCGGTGTGTTCGGGGGTGCGGGCAAGCGGATCGGGCTGGGCTGGGACGTCGCGGGGACGGTGGACGCGGTGGGGCCGGCCGGTTCGTGGAGCGTCGGGGACGAGGTGGTGGCGCTCCACTACGGCATGGTCAAGCCGTTGGGCACCCACGCCGAGTACGTCGTCGTGGACACGGATGCCGTGGCCCCGGCCCCCGCCTCGGTGGACGCGGTGCACGGGGCGACCCTGCCGCTGAACGCGCTGACCGCCGTGCAGGCCCTGGACCTGCTGGAACTGACGCCGGAGCGGTCGCTGCTGGTGACGGGTGCTGCCGGGGCGGTCGGCGGATACGCCGTCCGGCTCGCCGCGCACCGGGGGATACCGGTGGCCGGTCTGGCGCGGGAGGGGGACGAGGCGTTCGTAAGGTCCCTGGGGGCCGGGCGTTTCGTCAGCGGCGACGTGGCGGGCCTCGATTTCGACGCGGTGCTGGACGCCGCCGTGCTCGGTGAGCCGGCCCTGGCGGCGGTGCGTGACGGGGGCCGGTACATCGGTGTCATCCCGCAGGCGGAACCCACCTCGGTCCGCGGGGTGCGGACGGGCGCGGTCGAGGTGAGCGCGGACGGGGCGCAGCTGGCGGAGCTGGTGCGGCTGGTGGACAAGGGGGTGCTGACGACCCGGGTGGCCGAGACGTTCGCCCTGGAGGATGCCGCCAAGGCGCATGCCCGGCTCGACGGGGGCGGCGTGCGGGGGCGGCTGGTGCTGGTGCCCTAGCCGGGTGCGGGCACCTCCCGTACCGCGGCAGGCGACGTCTGCCCGTGAAGGGGCGGCGTCTGCCCGTGAAGGGGCGGCGTCCGGTGCGGTGAGAGGGCGTGCCGGGCGTCGCGGGTGCGGTGAGAGGGTTGGCCGGGCGTCGCGGGTGCGGTGAGAGGGTGGGCCGGGCGTCGCGGCGGGGCGAACGCTGCCTGCCGCGGTATCAGGGCCCGGCGCGTCCGGCCCGGGCCGCCGTCGCGTATGCCGTGGGCGGCACCCCCACCGTCGCTGTGAAGTCCCGTACCAGGTGGGCCTGGTCGGCGTAGCCGAGGTCGGCGGCGAGGGCGGCCCAGTCGATGTCGTCGCGGGTGCCGGCCTGTTCCAGGGCCTCGTGGATGCGGTAGCGGAGGATGACCCACTTGGGACTCACCCCCACCCACGTGGCGAACAGCCGTTGCAGGGCCCGCACCGACAGGCCCCGGTCGCGGGCGAGGTCGCCGACGCGGCGCACGCCGCGATCCGTACGGACGCGCCGGACGAGGTCGATCGCGAGGTCGGCCTGCGGGTCGGGGACGCAGGGCAGGGAGAGCAGAAAGGCGTCCAGGGCGGCCACCCGGTCCCGGTCGCCGGCCGCGGTGACGACCGAGCGGGCGGTGTCGCCGGTGATCAGCGGGAACACCTCCCGGGCGGGCAGCGCGCGGCCCGTCCACCGGGAGACGGGGTCTTCGGGGGCGTACGGCCGGAAGCCGCCGGGGCGGAACTTCGCCCCGCAGACGCGGCCCCGCCCGGTCAGCTTCCTGGTGTAGAGGCCGAGGGCGACGCCGGTGACCTCGGCGTACGGCGGCCCCTCGTCCTCGTCCCACTGGAAGGTGAGGTTGACGCAGGGGTGCGGGACGACGTGGGAGGCGTAGGGCGCGGGCAGGTCCCAGTCGATCAGCCAGTACCACTCGACGTACCGGCGCAGCGGCGCGGCGGGCTCGTGACGGCGGAACCGCACGCGGTCCAGCAGCCCGGACGGGTCGACGATCCCGCGGGTGTCGTGGCGGGGTGCCTCCATGGCCGGATCGTACGTCGCGTTTCTTCAAGATGGGCGGCTCGGGCCCCGCCTACGGTCGGGGTATGGACACGAATGCGGTGAGGACGTACGGCATCGGTGAGCTGCTGGCCCTGGCGAGGGAGCGGGCGGTGCCGGTGGTGCGGGGGATCCCGGACGCGGCGCTCGACGCTCCGACGCCCTGCGCCGAGTACGACGTGCGGGCCCTCGTCGGTCATCTCTTCCAGGTGGTCGTGCAGTTCCAGCGGCTGGCCGCGAAGGAGGCGTCGGCCTTCGGCGAGGCGGCCGACATGGTCGCCGAGAGCCCCGACTGGCGGGAACGACTGGTGCGGGAGACGGACCGGCTCGTGGCGGCCTGGTCCGCGCCCGGTGCCGAGGAGGGCACCACCGGCGCCATGGACATGCCCGCGCGGCTAGTCGGCTCGATGGCGCTGCTGGATCTGACGGTGCACGTGTGGGACCTGGCGAGGGCGACGGGCCAGGATTTCCCGGCCGCCGACGAGGCGGTCGTGGCCGAGCTGGCCGGTGCGGTCGAGGAGCTCGGGCCGATGGCGCGCAGGACGGGCGTGTTCGGGGAACCCGTGCCGGAGGGCGAGGGCGCGTCGGCCTTCGAGCGGCTGCTCGCCAGGACCGGCCGGGCCCCCTCCTGGGAATAGGCGCACGTGGGCCGCGGTTCTCCGGGTATGGTTGAATAGTAAACAACCTGGAGGGTGAGCGACCATGCAGTTCGGGATCTTCAGCGTCGGCGACGTCACGCCCGACCCCACCACCGGCCGGACGCCCACGGAACGCGAGCGCATCAAGGCCATGGTGGCCATCGCGCTGAAGGCCGAGGAGGTGGGCCTCGACGTGTTCGCGACCGGTGAGCACCACAACCCGCCGTTCGTGCCCTCGTCCCCCACCACGATGCTCGGCTACGTCGCGGCCCGCACCGAGCGGCTGATCCTCTCCACGGCCACCACCCTGATCACCACCAACGACCCGGTGAAGATCGCCGAGGACTTCGCGATGCTCCAGCACCTGGCCGACGGCCGGGTCGACCTGATGCTGGGCCGCGGGAACACCGGCCCGGTCTACCCCTGGTTCGGGCAGGACATCCGGCAGGGCATCAACCTCGCCGTCGAGAACTACGCCCTGCTCCACCGCCTGTGGCGCGAGGACGTCGTCGACTGGGAGGGGAAGTTCCGCACGCCCCTCCAGGGCTTCACGGCCACGCCCCGCCCGCTGGACGGCGTACCGCCGTTCGTCTGGCACGGCTCGATCCGCTCCCCGGAGATCGCCGAGCAGGCCGCGTTCTACGGTGACGGCTTCTTCCACAACAACATCTTCTGGCCGGCCGACCACACCAAGCGCATGGTCGAGCTGTACCGCGAGCGGTACGCGCACTACGGGCACGGCACTCCCGAGCAGGCGATCGTCGGACTCGGCGGGCACGTGTTCATGCGGAAGAACGCCCAGGACGCGGTGCGCGAGTTCCGCCCCTACTTCGACGTCGCCCCGGTGTACGGGCACGGCCCGTCGCTGGAGGACTTCACGGAGCGGACGCCGCTGACCGTGGGCTCCCCGCAGCAGGTCATCGAGAAGACCCTGGCCTTCCGCGACTACGCGGGGGACTACCAGCGCCAGCTGTTCCTGATCGACCACGCCGGGCTGCCGCTCAAGACCGTGCTGGAGCAGATCGACCTGCTCGGCGAGGAGGTCGTGCCGGTCCTGCGCAAGGAGTTCGCCGTGGACCGCCCGGCGGACGTCCCGGACGCCCCGACACACACGGCCCGGCTCGCCCGGTCCCGAGGGTGAGGGGACGGCAGGGCCCGGCCGCGAGGCTGCCCGGCCCGGTGAGAGCCGAGTAAGAAGGACGCCCCGGCGCAGCGCATACGGTCCCCGGCGCCGGGCGGCTTGGCACACTGGACGCGTGCCCCACACCGTGCTGCTCGCCGAAGACGACCGAGCCATCCGCAACGCCCTGGAGCGTGCCCTGACCCTGGAGGGCTACCAGGTCATGGCGGTCGCCGACGGAATCGAGGCGCTGGCGCAGGCCCACCGCAACCGTCCGGACGTGCTCCTGCTGGACGTGATGATGCCCGGCATCGACGGGCTCCAGGTGTGCCGGGTGCTGCGCGCCGAGGGGGACCGGACGCCGGTGCTGATGCTGACGGCCCTGGTGGAGACCGCCGACCGGATCGCCGGGCTGGACGCGGGCGCCGACGACTACGTGGTCAAGCCCTTCGACGTGGAGGAGGTCTTCGCCCGGCTGCGCGCCCTGCTGCGCCGCACCAGCCCGGTGGGCACCGGCGGAGCCCCCGCGGCCGAGGCGCCCAGGCCGCTTCCGGAGCGGTTCCTCGAGGCCGCCGGCCTGCGCATGGACCCGCAGGCCCGCAGGGCCTGGCGGGGCGCGCGCGAGTTGGAACTGACCCGCACCGAGTTCGAGCTGCTGGAGCTGCTGGTCCGCAACGCGGGCATCGTCCTCGACCACTCGACGATCTACGACCGCATCTGGGGCTACGACTTCGGGCCCGGCTCGAAGAACCTCGCCGTCTACGTCGGCTACCTGCGCCGCAAGCTCGACGAGCCGGACGCGCCACAGCTGATCCACACGGTGCGCGGCGTGGGTTACGTGCTGCGGGAGGACTGAGTGGGCCGTCTGCGCCTGCCGGCCGGGCGGCGGCCGAAGCTCGTGTCGCTGCGCACCACCTTCGCGGTGTCCTTCGCGGCGGTGACGGCGGCCGTCACGGTCCTCGTCGGCATCCTGTCGTACAGCGCCGCCGCCCGGCTGGTGCGGGTGGACCAGCAGACGGTGTTCGACGAGGTCGTGCAGGACCTGCGCGACGAGGTGCGGCAGAACCACATGACGCCCGGCGACTTCTCGTCCGCCGCGCCGGGCCACGACCTGGTGCGGCCCGCCCGTACGGACGTGCAGGTGCTCGGCCCGGACGGGCACGTCGTCGACGCGGGCAGTCCCGGACTGCCCGTCACCGGCACCGACGTGCGGATCGCCGCCGCGGCCGGCTCCGGGCAGGTGGCCGAGCACAAGGACGTCGACGTGGGCAGCGACGTGTACCGAGTCGCCACCGTCTCCCTCGGCGGCGGCCGGGGCGCGGTGCAGGTCGCGCAGGAGTTCAGCGACGTCGAGGACCTGCTGCGGGCGCTCCAGCAGCGGACGCTGCTGCTGATGGCCGCCGTGGTGGTGGCCGCCGGGCTGTTCGGCTGGTGGCTGGCCCGGCGGATCACGCGCCGCCTGGTCGTGCTGACCGACGCCGCCGAGGACGTCGCCCGCACCCGCCGGCTGGGCATCCAGGTGCCGGTGGCCGGCCACGACGAGGTGGGCCGCCTCGGCCGGGCCTTCGACCGCATGCTGGGCCGGCTCGCGCAGTCCGAGGAGGACCAGCGCCGCCTGGTCCAGGACGCGGGCCACGAACTGCGCACGCCGCTGACCTCGCTGCGCACCAACATCTCCCTGCTGCGCCGGATCGACGAACTCCCGCCGCAGGCCCGCGAGGAACTGGTCGCCGACCTCGGCCAGGAGGCCCGGGAGCTGACCGACCTGGTCAACGAACTGGTGGACCTCGCGGCCGGGCAGTCCGACACCGAGCCGCCGCAGCGGGTGGACGTCGCCGACATCGCCGAGGAGGTGGCGGGTGCGGCCCGGCGCCGCAGCGGCCGGCAGATCCTGCTGCGCACGAGCGGCGACACCACGACCGACGGACGGCCCGGGATGCTGACCCGGGCGCTGTCCAACCTCGTCGAGAACGCCGTCAAGTTCGACCGGGGCGGCAGGGCCCCCGTCGAGATCGTCGTCTCGGGGCCCGCCCGGCCCGGCCGGATCCGCATCGAGGTCCTCGACCGCGGCCCGGGCATCGACGACCGCGACCTCACCCGGGTCTTCGACCGCTTCTACCGGGCCGCCGACGCCCGTTCCCTGCCGGGTTCCGGCCTCGGCCTGTCCATCGTCCGCGAGGTGGCCCTCGCCCACGGGGGAACACCGTTCGCGTTCCGGCGGGAAGGCGGCGGGACGGTCACCGGCTTCACGGTGGGCGGCGGGATCGAC
Source organism: Streptomyces sp. NPDC101110 (assembly GCF_044759525.1). Lineage (NCBI taxonomy): Bacteria > Bacillati > Actinomycetota > Actinomycetes > Kitasatosporales > Streptomycetaceae > Streptomyces > Streptomyces sp. NPDC101110. The sequence continues at coordinate 44,409 of NZ_JBIVZM010000001.1, forward strand.
TGACCCGCCGGGATCGCCCGACCCGGCGGGTGTTGCGCGGGGCCCGGGCAAGCGGCTCGCGGCGGCTGGGGCGGCCGACCTCGCCGCACGCGACCGGCCGGCTCGGGAGCGCACGGGCGGTGGTGCGCTGGCGGCGGTGTGCGCCGTCAGACCGCCAGCCACACCGCCTGGTCCGGCCCCAGCCGCCCGTTCCTCAGCGGACCGGAGGCCAGCAGCAGCGCGGAGTGCGCCGGCAGTTCGTACGGCTCGGCCGAGAGGTTCACCACGCCGACGAAGCCGGGCTCCCGGCGGAAGGCCAGGACCCCCTCAGGGGCGTCCAGCCATTCCATCGAACCGTCGCCGAGGGCCGGATGCTCGCGCCGGATGCGCAGCGCCGCCCGGTAGAGCTCCAGCATCGAGTCCGCGTCCCCCGACTGGGTTGCCACGCCGTACCGGCCCCAGTCGGCCGGCTGCGGCAGCCAGGGCTCGCCCGTCGCACCCTCGGGACTGAAACCGAACGCCGTGCCGCCCTCGGTCCACGGGATCGGGACACGGCAGCCGTCGCGGCCGCGGTCGGTGTGCCCGGAGCGCTCCCAGGTGGGGTCCTGGAGAACGGATTCCGGCAGGTCCTCGACCTCCGGAAGACCGAGCTCCTCGCCCTGGTAGACGTAGGCGCCGCCGGGCAGGGCGAGCATCAGCAGGGCGGCGGCGCGGGCGCGCCGGGTGCCGAGGTCCAGGTCCAGGGGGCCGTCGGGGCGGTAACTCTCGTTGGCCACCCAACGCCTGGCCGTCCGGCGGCCGTAGCGGCTCGGGTGGCGCACGACGTCGTGGTTGGACAGGACCCAGGTGGCCGGGGCGCCCACCGCCCCGAGCATGCCGAGGGAGCCGTCGATGACCGACCGCAGGTCCTTCGCGTCCCAGCTCGACATCAGGAAGTCGAAGTTGAAGGCCGTGTGCAGGCCGTCCCGGCGGACATACGCCGCCAGCCGCTCGGGGGTGTCCGCCCATGCCTCGGCGACGAAGGAGCGGTCGCCGGGGAACTCGTCGGCGACCTTGCGCCAGGACCGGTAGATCTCGTGCACCTCGTCCCGGTCCCAGTGCGGGTGGTCGACGTGCTGCCGGGGCAGCCCGTCGTCCGGGTCCCGGCGGGGCGGCAGGTCGGGCAGCTCCGGGTGCTTGACCAGCCCGTGGGCGACGTCGATGCGGAAACCGTCGACGCCCCGGCTGAACCAGAACCGCAGGATCGACTCGAACTCCTCCCGCACCTCGGGGTGTTGCCAGTTCAGGTCGGGCTGCTCGGGCGCGAACAGGTGCAGGTACCACTCCCCGTCGGGCAACCGGGTCCAGGCCGGGCCGCCGAAGCAGGACACCCAGTCGTTGGGTGGTTCGCAGCCGTCCGGTCCGCGCCCGGCGCGGAAGACGTAGCGCTCGCGTTCGGCGCTGCCGGGGCCGGCCGCCAGCGCCGCCCGGAACCAGGCGTGCCGGTCGGAGGTGTGGTTGGGCACGATGTCGGGGATCACGCGGATCCCCAGCGCGTGCGCCTCCTCGATGAGCCGCTCGGCGTCGGCCACGGTGCCGAAGACCGGGTCGATCTCCCGGAAGTCGGCGACGTCGTAGCCGTGGTCGGCCATGGGCGACTTGTACCAGGGGTTGATCCAGATGGCGTCCACGCCCAGCGACTTCAGATACGGCAGGCGGGAGCGGATGCCGGCGATGTCGCCGACGCCGTCGCCGTTCCCGTCGGCGAAGCTGCGGATGTAGACCTGGTAGATGACGGCGCTGCGCCACCAGGGTGCGGTGGGGGACACATGGCTCCTTCTGAAGCGGGCGGGACTGTGAGGGGGCGGGACTGTGAGGGCGGGCCTTTGAGCGGGCGGGCGGGGCGGGGGCGGCCGGCTACTTGGCCGCGCCGGCGGTGAGCCCGGCGACGATCCGGCGCTGGAAGAGCAGCACCATGACCACCAGCGGGACGGTGACCAGGACACCGGCGGCCATCTGGCTGCCGAACGGGGTCTCGTACGTCGTCGCGCCGGTGAACTTGGAGATGGCGACCGTTGCGGTCTGCATGCCCGGCTTGTTGGTCATCGACAGGGCGATGAGGAACTCGTTCCAGGCCGCGATGAACGTGATGATCGCGGTGGTGAAGATGCCCGGCGCAGCCAGCGGCACGATGACCTTGCGGAAGGCCTGGCCGCGGGTGCAGCCGTCGACCATCGCGGCGTGCTCCAGCTCGTCCGGCATCTGCCGGAAGAACGTGGTCAGGTTCCACACCGCCAGCGGCAGCGCGAAGGACATGCTCGGCACGATCATCGACTGGTAGGTGTTGATCCAGCCGATGTCCGTGAACAGCTTCAGCAGCGGCACCACGATCGACACCACCGGGAACATCGAGGTGGCGATGATCAGGGTCAGGATCAGCCGCTTGAAGCGGAACTCCAGCCGGGCCATCGCATACGCCGTGAAGGTGGCCAGCACCAGCGCCAGGACGGTCGTGATCCCGGCGACGACGAGGCTGTTGAGCAGGGCGCGCCCGAAGCCCTGGGCCGGGTCGAACACGGCCCGGTAGTTCTCGAAGGACAGCGGGGACGGGACGAGCGAGGTGTCGAAGATGTCGCTCGTGCGGCGCAGGCTGGAGACCAGCATCCAGTAGAAGGGGGCCAGGCAATAGGCCACGACCGCGACGACACCCGCGTACACGAGCCCGCCCCGCCACTTCGCCATGAGGGTCGTCATGCCGTCACCTCTGTACGGCGGCGCCTCCTGCCGCGCCCGCCGCCGACGAGGTCGGCACCGAGCAGCCGCACGAAGGCGAGCGCGATCAGGAAGACGTAGAGGAAGAGGATCACCGCGTACGCCGAGGCCGGTCCGAAGCGGACGTTGGACGCCTCGTTCTGCGCGAGCATGGACAGCGTCTCCACCGAGTGCTTCTGCGCGCCGACGAGCAGGTAGGGCAGGTCGAACATCCGCAGCGCGTCCATGCAGCGGAACAGCACCGCCACCAGCAGGGCCGGCTTCACCAGCGGCAGGGTGATGTGCCAGAACCGGCGCACCGCGCGGGCCCCGTCCATCCGGGCCGCCTCGTAGACCTCCTTGGGGATCACCTGGAGCCCGGCCAGCACCAGCAGCCCGATGAACGGCGCCGTCTTCCACACCTCCGCGACGATGACCGCGACCTTGGCGTGCACGCCCTCGGTGGTCCACAGGATCTGCTGTCCGAGCAGCGCGTTGGCGACACCGTCACTGTTGAAGATCCAGCGCCACAGCAGCCCGGAGATGGCCGTCGGCACGGCCCAGGGCACCAGGATCCCGGCGCGCACCAGGCCCCGGCCCTTGAACGCCTTGTGCATGATCAGCGCCATGCCCACGCCGATCACCGTCTCCAGGCCGACGGTGACCACGGTGAAGAAGGTGGTGTTCCAGAAGGCGTTCCAGAACCGCGCCCCGGCCTCCCCGAAGATCTCGGCGTAGTTCCCGAGACCGACGAACGGCTCGGTGTCGCTGATGAACCCGGTCGCCGGGTCCAGGCCCTTCGCCCCGTACAGCGACTCCTTGAGCGCCATCAGGGTCGGGTAGAGCACGACGACCGCCAGCACCAGCAGCGTGGGGGAGACGAGCAGCGCGGCCAGCCGCCCCGTCCCGGAACTCGCCCGCCCTCGCCGCACCGGCGGCCGGACCCCCGTGGGGGCCTCGGTCCGCGCCGCCGCCTCGGTCATGACCCCGGCCCTCACCGCGCCGTGGTCTTCCGCAGGGTCTTCTGCAGGTCGCGCAGCGCCTGCGCGCTGCTCTTGTCCCCGTTCAGGGCGGCGTACGCCTCCTGCTGGACCGCCGCGGTGACATCGCCGTACGGCACCACCCGGGGACGGGGGACGGCCCGGACGATGGACTCCTTGAGCACCGGCAGGTACGGGTACTGCGCGGTGAGCTCCCGGTCGTCGTAGAGCGCGGCGTACGGCGGGGCGAGGGAGGCGTCCTCCAGCAGGGTCCGGGTGTTCTTCTCGTTCGTCATGAACTCGATGAAGTCCAGGGCCGTCGCCTTGTTCTTCGCCGTCGTGGACACGGCCATGTTGTGACCGCCGAGGCTGGAGGAGCCGGGCCCGTTCAGGCCGGGCAGGGGCGCGACCCCGAGCCTGCCCTTGATGCCGCTCTTCTGGGCCAGTGAGTACACGTACGGCCAGTTGCGCAGGAAGAGCACCTTGCCGGACTGGAAGGCCTGCCGGCCGTCCTCCTCCTGGTAGGTGATGGCCTTCTTCGGGATCGTCCCGTCCTTGAAGGAACGGGCCAGGAAGTCGAGGCCCTTGCGGGCCTCGGGGGTGTCGACGTCAGGCTTGCCGCGCCCGTCGGTGACGGTGCCGCCCGCGGAGTTCACCGCCTCGGCGAAGTTCACCGTCAGGCCCTCGTACTTCTGGAACTGCCCGGCGTAGCAGGACATGTCCTTGGCCTCGGGGAGTTTCCTCACCTCGGCGCACGCGGCGGTCATCTCGTCCCAGGTCCTGGGGGGAGCGGTGACGCCGGCCTTCTTCAGCAGGTCGGTGCGGTAGTAGAGCATGCCGCCGTCCGAACTGGCCGGCACCGCGTACAGCCCGCCCTGGTACCGGGCTGTCTCCACCACCGGCTTCAGCATCTTCCCGAGCGGGAACCGCTTGTCGGGCAGCCGGTCGATCCATCGGTGGGCGGCGAACTCCGAGGTCCACACGACGTCGAGGGACAGCACCGTGTAGGCGTCGGACTTCGTCTCCGCGTTCTGGATCATCTGCTGCCGCTGGGCGTCCGCGTCGGTCGGCAGCTGGATGAAGGTGACCTTCTCCTTCGGGTGCGCCGCGTTCCAGCGGTCGAGCATCGGCTGGACGGTACCCGTGGTGTCCTTGCCCGCCACGTACGAGATGGGGCCGCGCCCCTCGAACGCCGGGGGCCCGGCCTGCCCGGAGCCGCCGTCGGAGGAGCCGCAGGCGCTGAGGAGGAGCCCGGCGGCGGCGATCACGGCCGCCCTGCTGGTGGTTCTGGTCGTCACTGTCTCTCCTGGTCGTACGGAACCGGTTCAGGTGCTGGTGAGACTGCGTTGTCACGAGAAATGGTGAGGAAATTCGCAGGTCAGAAGGATGAGAGCGGATTGCCGGAGAAAGTTCCGGGGCTGTCGGGACAACGCTTGCAAGCTAGGGGTGTGCCCGGGTGAAGTCAATGCGTTACCTGTGGGTAATGGGCTGACCGGTCGCGGTGTCCGCGCATGAAAGCGCTGTCACGAATTGGGGTGACGGAGGGCATCCCTGTGCTAACGTCCGGCGCATGCCTCCAGCCCAGCAACGGCACCCCACGATGGCCGACGTCGCCGAGCGGGCCGGGGTCTCCACCTCCACCGTCTCCCGCACGCTGCGCGGACTGTCCACGGTCTCGCCGGAGGTGCGCGCCCGCGTCGAGAAGGCGGCACGCGAACTCAACTTCGCGGTGTCACGGCAGGCGGCGAGCCTCGTCACGGGCAGGACCGGCACAGTCGCGGTGATGGTCCCCACGCTCAACTCGTGGTTCATGGGATCCGCCCTGTCCAGCCTCGCTCCGCTGCTGCGGGCGGCGGGCCTGCAGCTGAACGTCTACGAGATCCCGGACCTGACCGAGCGCACGGCGTTCTTCGAGCACCTCCCGGCGCGCCGCAACGCCGACGCGCTCCTGGTGTTCTCCTTCGACCTCACCGACGAGGAGACAGCCCGGCTGGACGACCTCGGCATGCCGGTGATCTACGTCAGCCAGCACGTCGAGGGGCGCCCGAGCGTCTACGTCGACGACGTCGCCGGAGCGCTGCACGGCACCCGGCACCTGCTCAACCTCGGTCACCGGCGCATCGCCTTCGTCCCGACCGAGGGGGCGAGCGGCTTCACCTTCAGCTCCAACGAACGCCTGCTGGGCTACCAGCGGGCGCTCGCCGAGGCGGGGGTGCCGCTCGACGACGACCTGGTGGTGTCCACGCGGGTCGGCAGCAAGCGTGCGGCCGCCGAGTCCCTCGGCGCGCTGCTCAGCCTGCGCGAGCCGCCCACCGCCGTCTTCGCCGAGCAGGACGAGGTCGCGGTCGCCCTCATCTGGAACCTCCGCAAGACGCAGATCGCGGTCCCCGAGCGCGTCTCGGTCCTGGGCTTCGACGACCAGCCGCTGGCGGACTGGTTCGACCTGTCGACGGTGGCGCAGTCCCCGTCGCAGATGGGCCGGCTGGCCGGGGAGCTGGCCCTCAAGCTCATCGACGACTCGGACGGCGACCATGAACGCCACATCGTCCTGCCGACCCACGTGATCCCCCGGGGCACGACGGCCCCGGTGGCGGCGAGGACGCCCGCGCCCGCTCCCGCGTCCCGACCGGCGGATCAGTCCCGGATGCCGGAGGGACCGGCGGGACCAGAGGGATCGGCGAGCTCGGCGGGGTCGGCGAGCTCGGTTGGATCGGCGGGGTCGGCGGGGTCGGCGAGCTCGGCGAGCGAGTAGAAACCGATCGGGGAGTTCGGCTCGAACCCGATCCGGGGGTACACGGGCGCGCCGGCGGCGGTCGCGTGCAGGGTCGCCCGGGTCAGCCCGGTCGCGCGGCCCCCTTCGTACAGGGCCTTGCGGGTCACGGCTTCCCCGTAACCCCGCCGCTCCCACGCCGGATCGGTGGCGACGAGCACGACGAACAGCCGCCCGTCCGCCTCCACGGTGGCGGCGCAGGTCACGGGGACCCCGTCGCGCAGCCCCAGGTAGGCGAACACCCCGCTCTTCCACCATGCGGACCCGGCGAGCCCGTCCCGCCCGTCCTCCAGCGGGAAACCGTAGGCGCGCGCGTTGATGTCCGCGTACGCCCGCAGCAGTTCGTCGCTGTCGACGCGCACGAAGGTCAGCTCAGGATGGGCGGGTTCGGCAAGGGGCAGGAGATCCCCCGCCATGCCGGTGCCGGGGAAGACGTACCGCAGGCCCGCCTGCTCGGCGGCCGCTCCGAGCGCGGCACGCGCCCCGTCGTCGAGCAGGGCCTCGAAGACCCACAGGAAGCCGGGGCGGGTCTTCGAACGCATCACCTCGGCGGCTTCGTGCAGCCGCTGCTTCAGCACCCCGGCATCGGCGCCGACCTCCGTCAGGGTGACGCAGTTCCAGAAGGCGAACCGGGAGTCGGCCCACCGCACGGCGATGCCGGGCAGGTCCCGCACGTCGGCTCGGGGGTTCCGGTCGAGCACCATGGCCCGCCAGACCGTTGCGAGCTGTTCCATCGACTCGGTCGCGTCCGCGAGTTCACGCACGGGGTCCCCCTCAGGTCACCGACTGCTGCCGCACCGGTCCTGCCCACCCGAGGTCCGGCTCATCCCTTGCCCGGGCCGGACTGCGAAGGAGCCCGGCATAAAAAGCCCGTAAAGGCTGCCGGAACCCGGCAATGAACTGACCCCTCCCCTCGTGTCAGGATCCCGTCAAGTCGGAGTTCAGCGGCAGGCGGGAGGGGGACGGCGCGCATGGTCTGGTTTCTGGGACTGGGCATCACGGGGGTCGCGTTGCTCGCCCTGTCGCTGGCCTTCGACGGGGTGCTGGAGGGCGTGCTCGACGGCGCCCTGGGCAGCGCCCTGGACGGTTGGCTGTCGCTGCCGGTCGCCGCCGGGTTCCTGGCGACGACCGGATTCGGCGGCGCCATCGCCACCGGTGTGGCGGGTGCCGGTCCCGCCTTCGCCACGATGGCGGGGGCCGTGTGCGGGCTCGGCACGGCCTGGCTGACGTACCGCTTCAGCCGCGCCCTGATGCGCGATCAGACGGCTTCCACACCGACCCGTGACGACCTGGTGGGCACGTCGGGCAACGTGGTCACGGCCATCCCGGCGGACGGCTACGGCGAGGTGCTGCTCCGGCTCGCGGGGCAGACGGCGAAGTTCGCCGCCCGCAGTGCGGGGCCGGTGGCCCGGGGCGCCGAGGTGTGGGTGGAGGCGGTGCCCTCCGCCACGTCCGTCGTGGTCCGCCCGGTGAACCGCTGACCTTCCTTCCTCTCGTTCCTTCTCTTTTCCTCCTTCTCTTCTCTCCCTTTCTCTCCTTCTCTCTTTCGTGTGTGATTCGGGGGCACTGTCATGAGTCCTGTCGTCTTCGCGATCGTAGGGGTCGTCGTACTCCTCGTGCTGCTGGCACTGGTCGTGGTCACCCGCTACAAGGTGGCGGGTCCGAGTGAGGCGTTCATCGTCACCGGCCGGCGGGGCAAGAAGGCCACCGACCCGGAGACCGGGCGGGTCTTCACCGACAACAGCGGACAGAAGGTCGTGGTCGGTGGCGGTGTGTTCGTCGTGCCGTTCGTGCAGCAGAAGTTCACCCTCGACCTGTCCTCCCGGCACATCCCGGTCGCGGTGCGCGGCGCCGTCACGCTGCGCGGCGTGAAGGCCAATCTGGACGGTGTCGCGATCGTCAAGGTCGGCGGCACCGAGGACTCCATCCGGGCCGCCGCGCAGCGGTTCCTGATGCAGCAGGACGGCATCGTCGGCTTCACCCAGGAAGTGCTGTCCGGTGCGCTGCGGGCCATCGTCGGGCGGATGTCGGTGGAGGACGTCATCCGTGACCGGGCGGCGTTCGCCGGGCAGGTCGCGGAGGAGGCCGAGTCCAGCCTGTCCGGGCAGGGGCTGGTGCTGGACGCGTTCCAGATCCAGGACATCACCACCGAGGGCTCCTACCTGGAGGACCTCGGCCGGCCCGAGGCCGCTCGCGCACGGCAGGAGGCCGACATCGCCGAAGCCGTCGCCCGGCGGGCCGCCGAGCAGGCACGTCTGAAGGCCGAGGAGGAGATCGCGATCGCGCAGCGGACCTTCGCCCTCAAGCAGGCCGAGATCAAGGCGGAGACCGACGAGGCAGCGGCCCGCGCGGCGGCTGCCGGACCGCTCGCCGAGGCGGCCCGGCAGCAGGAGATCCTCACCCAGCAGGAGAAGGTCGCCGAGCGGCAGGCCGCGCTGACCGACCGTCAGCTCGACACCCAGGTCCGCAAGCCCGCCGACGCCCAGCGCTACGCCGCCGAACAGGAGGCCGAGGCCAAGCGCGTGGCGCGGGTCAAGCAGGCCGAAGCGGACAAGGCGGCCGGCATCGCGGCCGCGCAGGCGGAGGCCGAGCGTGCCCGGCTGACCGGTGAGGGCGAGAAGCAGCGTCGCTCCGCGCTGGCCGAGGCGGAGGCCGTCGAGGGTCTGAAGCAGGGCGAGGCCGAGCGTGCCCGGCGTGCGGCGATCGCCGAGGCGGTCCGGCTGGAAGGCGAGGCCGAGGCGTCGGCGATCGGTGCCAAGGGCGCGGCGGAGGCCGAGGCGATGCGCAAGAAGGCGGACGCGTTCGGGCAGTACGGGGACGCGGCCGTCCTGCAGATGCTCGTCGAGGTGCTGCCGCAGGTCGTGGCCAAGGCGTCCGAGCCGCTCAGCGCGGTGGACAAGATGACGGTCATCTCCACCGACGGCGCCGGCCGCATTCCCCGGGCCGTCGCGGACAACGTCGCCCAGGGGCTGGAACTTCTCGGCTCCACGACGGGCGTCGACCTCGCCGAGCTGCTGAAGGGCGTCACGCAGCGCACCTCGGCGACGGGCGGGCAGGCGGCGTCGGTCAACGGGAAGGTGGAGATCACCGGCTGACGGGCGGTGACCCGCACGGGCCCGGCCACCGTTCGTCCGGTGGGCGGGCCCCATTACCGTCCCCCTCCCGAACCGTCCCCTTGCTCTTCCTGTTCCTTGTGTTCAGATCTCCCGGGCGGGCCAGTCCAGCAATCGCGCCCCGATGACGGCGGTCTGCAGGGTGTAGCGGTGCACGGGATCGGCCGGGTTGGCGCCGGTCAGCTGGTGGATGCGTTCCAGCCGGTATGTCAGGGCGCGTACGCTCAGCGCAAGCCGGCGGGCGGCCTCGGCCGCCGTACAGCCCGAATCGAAGTACACCCGCAGCGTTTCCAGGAGCGGCTCGGCGCCGCCGCGGGCACGTCGCAGCGGTCCGAGCGCGCTGAGCACGAGGTCGGCCATGGCCTGCCGGTCGCGGGCGAGGACCGGGTAGACCAGCAGGTCGGCGGCGCGCACCACCGGATCGTCCAGGCCCAGCCGACCGGCGAGTTCGAGGGTGTTGAGCGCCTCCTCGTAGGAGTGCACCACACCGCCGGCGCCGGGCCGGGGGCGGCCGATGGCCACGCGGCCGTCCTCCGTGGCCGCGTGCGCCTGCTCGGCGAAGTAGGTGAGCACGTCGTCCTGGTCGCCGGGGGCGATGCAGACCAACTGCTCGTTCTTGGTGGTGAGCAGGATGCGCCGGTGACCGAATCGCGCTGTCAGCGCGGTCTCTATCCGGCGGGTGACCGGTGCGACGTCGTCGTACGCCTCGGGCCCCTCGGCGACCGCGACGGCATGGGCGCCGGACAGCACAAGGCCGAAGCGTTCGGCGCGTTCGGCGAGGCGGCCCAGGTCGCTGCGGCCGTAGAGGAGGTCGTCGATGAACTCCCGGCGCGCGGCCTCCTCTTCGCGCACGGCCTGGCGCTGCGCCCGCTCGTAACCCTCGGCGAAGGCGTCGACCGCCTGCTCCACCGCGGCCAGGACGTGGTCGGCGGAGCCCTGGCCGGACCAGGCGGCCCGGGTGGCTGTGAGGTGCTCCCGGACGAGGCTGCGCAGGCTGTGTCCGCGCTCCGCGGCCTGCTCACCCAGGGCGCGGCGGGCGTCGAGCTCGTCCCGCGTCAGCCGTCGGCCGGTCGCGGAGACCTCGGCCAGGATCTCCGCGTACCGGTCCAGGAACCCCGTCGCCGCGCCCGGCTCGCTCACCCCGCCTGCCCCCTGTCCCAGCCGTCCCAGCTCCCGATGCCGCCGACGGTCTTGCGACGGCCAGCGGCAGGCAGACCCTAATGAACTCTGCCGGGAACCGGCAATGCGGGTACGGCCCGCTCGGCCGGGTTCCGGTGAGCGGCGTCAGGTCCGGGTGGCGCGCGTGTAGGAGACGAAGGCCGCGCCGCTGTCGAGCACGGTGTGGCCGGTGAGCTCCCAGCCGCGCGGATCGAAGGCGGCCTTGTCGGAGAAGACCGGGATCCCGGCGCCGATGGTCAACGGGGCCACCTTGAGGACGAGCTGGTCGATCTCGCCGTACAGGGCACCGGCCAGTTCCGCGCCGCCCAGCAGCCAGATGTCCTTGCCGTCCTCCTGCTTCAACTGCCGCACCTTCTCCACTGGGTCGCCGGAGACCAGTTCGACGGCCGGAGCCGGGGCCTCGGTGAGGGTCCGGGAGAAGACCAGGTGACGCAGGTGGGGGTAGGCGTCGTCAATGCCGGCCTTGAGGCCGATCTCGTAGCTGCGCCGGCCCTCCAGGACGGTGTCGAAGTGCGTGCCCTCCGCCGTGACGGACAGCGCCTCCCGGGCCTGCACGGGCAGGGTCTCCGGGTACTCCGCCACCAGGTACTCGATGTAGTCCGCCGGGATCGGCCAGAAGCCGGCCGGTCCGGTGGGGTCGGCACCGTCCGGGCCCGCGATGAAACCGTCCAGCGTGGTGGCGATGTAGTACACGAGCTTGCGCATGCGGTGCTCCCTCTGAGTCTGTGCGATCGGCCGAACATCAGAGTGGATCAAGCTTGGACCGGGCGTGGGTCAACCCGGCCCGATGTGATCCATTCGACGGCACACGACAAGGGCGGGGTCGGAAAACCCCGCCCGGTACCGCGGAGACCCCGGATCAGGGCCACACAAGGCAGTACGGCTGGTGCCCCGCCTCATGCAGTCGGTGCGAGAAGTCCTGCCACTCGTGCAGCAGCTGGTAGACGTTGAACGCGTCCCGGGGGCCGCCGCGGTCGGGGACCGTCGACCAGATGAAGGCCGCCGCGCCCACCGCCTCCTCGCCGATGCCGCGCAGGGGGTCGACGACCGTCATGGGCAGCTTGACCACCGCGTAGTCGGGGTGCAGGACGACGAGCTCCAGGGGCGGGACCTTGTGCAGGGGGACGCCCTCGATGCCCGTGAGCACCATCGCCGCCATCGTCTCCGGCTTGATCTTCGTGAACATGCCGTTCATGCCGAGTTCGTCGCCGCCGAGTTCCTCGGGGCGCATCGAGATCGGGACGCGGGCCGCAGTCGCGCCGTCCGGCGCGCCGAAGTACTTGTACGTCACCCCCACCCGACCACCATTCCCGCTGCTCCCGGCCCGAAGATCGTCCACCTGACGTTCAGTACGTCCCGCGGCCCGCTCCGGTTCACTCGGTGCACCCTGTGTCCGACGCGGTTCCTGAGCGTCCTCCGCCTCGCGCCGGTGCCGTCCCCGCCGGGCACGTCGAGGACCCAGGTCATCAGTCCCCTCGCCCAGTCCGCCACCGCGATGCATATCTCCACCCGACTGCTTTTTCTAGGACGCGTCGCCCCCGCCGCGCAACCCGATCATCGTGTCAGTGACCTCCCCCACGGCCGCCCGCCGAAACGTGCGCTGAAACAACTGCCCGCGGGATGTCCGCAGCCTCCGACCACCCCGGGCCGTGCGAGCTGTGTGTATCAGGGTCCAGTCTCGCAGACGACGGCGACTCCGGGGCCGGTTGTCCCGTGCCCCGCCCGCCCACGCCCCTGGCCTACCCTGAACAGGTCACTGGCACCCGGAGCCCGACAGCGTCGGAGAAGGTCGGAGAAGTCGCAGGTCATGAGTGAACTGGCATATCCGTATGAAGCACCGGCCTCGCAGGCTCTGTTCGACCGCGCGGCGGCCGTCACACCCGGCGGCGTGAACTCGCCGGTGCGGGCCTTCCGAGCCGTCGGCGGCACACCGCGGTTCATGGTGTCCGGCACCGGCCCTTATCTGACCGACGCGGACGGCAGGGAGTACGTCGACCTCGTGTGTTCCTGGGGGCCCATGATCCTCGGGCACTCCCACCCCGAGGTGATCGCCGCCGTGCAGGACGCCGTCTCCCGCGGTACGTCCTTCGGCACGCCCGGTGAGGGCGAGGTCGCGCTCGCCGAGGAGATGGTGGCCCGCGTCGCGCCGCTGGAGCAGGTGCGGCTCGTCTCCAGCGGGACCGAGGCGACCATGTCCGCGATCCGGCTCGCGCGGGGCTTCACGCAGCGCACCAAGGTGATCAAGTTCGCCGGGTGCTACCACGGGCACGTCGACTCGCTGCTCGCCGCGGCCGGCAGCGGTGTCGCCACCTTCGCGCTGCCCGACACCCCGGGCGTCACCGGCGCCCAGGCCGGCGACACCATCGTCCTGCCGTACAACGACCTCGACGCCGTGCGCGAGGCCTTCCGGGCGCACCCCGGCGAGATCGCCTGCGTGATCACCGAGGCCTCCCCGGGCAACATGGGCGTCGTACCGCCCGCCGAGGGCTTCAACCAGGGGCTGAAGGACATCTGCTCCGACAACGGCGCCCTCTACGTCTCCGACGAGGTCATGACCGGCTTCCGGACCAGCCGCGCCGGGTGGTTCGGGGTCGACGGCGTCGTCCCCGACCTGATGACCTTCGGCAAGGTCATGGGCGGCGGCTTCCCCGCGGCGGCCTTCGGCGGGCGCGCGGACGTGATGGCCCACCTGGCCCCGGCCGGGCCCGTCTACCAGGCCGGCACCCTCTCCGGTAACCCCGTCGCCACCGCGGCCGGGCTCGCCCAGCTGCGGCTGCTCGACGACGCCGCGTACGCCAAGGTCGACGCCGTGTCGAAGGAGATCCAGGGCCTGGTCACCGAGGCGCTCACCAAGGAGGGCGTCGCGCACCGGCTGCAGACCGCCTCCAACATGTTCTCCGTGTTCTTCACCGACCGGCCCGTGCGCAACTACGAGGACGCGAGGACGCAGGAGTCGTTCCGCTTCACCGCGTTCTTCCACTCGCTGCTCGCGAACGGCGTCTACCTGCCGCCGTCCTCCTTCGAGTCCTGGTTCGTGTCCACCGCGCACGACGAGCGGGCCGTGCAGAAGATCGCCGACGCCCTTCCGGCGGCGGCCCGGGCGGCTGCGGAGGCCACGGCATGAGCGACCAGCGGAGCGACAGCGCCGAGGACATCACCGTCGTGCACCTCATGCGGCACGGCGAGGTCGCCAACCCGGACGGCATCCTCTACGGCCGTCTCCCCGGCTACCACCTGTCCGACCTGGGGCGCCGCATGGCGGACCGGGTCGCCGAGCACCTGTCCGGCCGCGATGTGACGCACGTCGTCGCCTCGCCGCTGGAGCGGGCCCAGGAGACGGCGGAGCCGATCGCCAAGGCGCACGGGCTGGACCTGGCGACCGACGAGCGGTTGATCGAGGCCGACAACATCTTCCAGGGCAAGACGTTCGGCGTCGGCGACGGTGCGCTGCGCAAGCCGAACAACTGGAAGCACCTGGTCAACCCGTTCCGGCCGTCGTGGGGCGAGCCGTACGTGGACCAGGTCGTCCGCATGATGAGCGCGCTGAGCGCGGCGAAGGACCAGGCCCGCGGGCACGAGGCGGTCGTGGTCAGCCATCAGCTGCCCATCTGGATCGTCCGGTCCTACGTCGAGCGCCGCCGCCTGTGGCACGACCCGCGCAAGCGCCAGTGCACGCTCGCCTCCCTGACGACCTTCACGTACCAGGGCGACCGCATCGTCTCCGTCGGCTACACCGAGCCGGCCCGCGACCTCGTCCCGGCCCACCTCCTCGCCGGCGCGAAGCCGGCGAAGGGCCAGGCGAAGGCCTTCGGGGCGTAGACACCCGGGGCGTGGACACCCGGGCGTGGACGTCCGGTGCACGGACGTCCGGAGTGTGGACGTCCAGAGTGTGGACGTCCAGGGCGTGGACCTCGGAGCGCGGGGCGTCGGATCGTGGGGCGTCGGATCGTGGGCCTCGGGGGTGCGGCCCACGATCCCCCTGGGCGGCGTTCCACACACGCCGAGCCTCATGCGTTCACCCCCTTCTGATCACTTACGACTACTTCGTTACGGAATCTGCGCATTTCAGCGGAACCTCCCCGTTCGTCACGGCCTCTGACTGGGTGACCAGCACGACGTGACGAATCGGGGATGCCATGCGCGCTCTCTCCCGCAGGGGAATGCTCGGACTCGGCGCGGGAGCCGCCGCCGCCGTCTCGCTCGCCGGATGCGGCGGACTCACGGGCTCCGACGACTCCGGTCACGCCGGCGGTTCCGGCGGCGACTCCGTCCAGGGCGGATCGAAGCCGAAGCCCGCCGCCCGCCCCATCGGCGACGGATCGACCAGTCACACCGGCAAGCAGCCCCATCAGCCGGACAGGCCCCAGCCGCTGGAGCCGGGTCAGACCCCGCCCCAGTTCGTGGTGTTCTCCTGGGACGGTGCCGGCGAGGTCGGCAACGGCCTCTTCCCGCGCTTCCTGGACCTCGCCAAGGAGCACGGCGCGAGCATGACCTTCTTCCTGTCCGGGCTGTACCTGCTGCCCGAGTCGAAGAAGCGTCTCTACAACCCCCCGAACAACCCGCGTGGCGCCTCCGACATCGGCTACCTCACCGACGACCACGTCAAAGCGACCCTGAAGAACGTCCGCCGTGCCTGGCTGGAGGGTCACGAGATCGGCACGCACTTCAACGGGCACTTCTGCGGCGAGTCCCACGGCTCGGTCAGGAACTGGACGCCCGCGCAGTGGCGCAGCGAGATCGACCAGGCGAAGTCGTTCGTCAAGGAGTGGCGCACCAACACCGGCTGGACCGACCTGCCGTCGCTGCCGTTCGACTACGACAAGGAACTCGTCGGCGGCCGCACGCCCTGCCTGCTCGGCCAGGGCAACCTGCTGCCCACCGCCCGCGAGCTGGGCTGGCGCTACGACGCCTCCTCACCCGGCGGCCTCCAGGTCTGGCCCCGCAAGCGCCAGGGCATATGGGACCTGCCCCTGCAGCAGATACCTTTCCCCGGCCGCGGCTTCGAGGTCCTGTCGATGGACTACAACATGCTGGCCAACCAGTCCCTCAATTCCACGAAGGCCCCGGCCCACAACTACCCGGGCTGGCGGCGACAGTCGGCCCAGGCGTACATTCAGGGATTCAAGCGGGCATACGAGACAAACCGGGCACCTCTCTTCATCGGTAACCACTTCGAGCAGTGGAACGGCGGCATCTACATGGACGCCGTCGAGGAGGCCTTCAAGCACATGGCGCGCGAGAAGGAGAAGGGTGCGGATGTGCGCCTCGTCTCCTTCCGGCAGTTCACCGACTGGCTGGACGTGCAGAAGCCCGAGGTGCTCGACAAGCTCCGCACGCTCGGCGTCGGACAACAGCCGGCCGGTGGCTGGCGGGAGTTCACCGCCAAGGCCGCCACGCCGGGCGCCGGCCCCTCGGGGAACGCCGCCTGAAATGCGGTTTTCCACCCGCAAGGGGGGTGGGCGAGACCCCCAGAACGGGCATGCGAAACTTTTCACATGAGTGCCGACAGCGCCCCCCAGCGTTCGAACCGCACGACCCGTGCCGCCGAGCGCACCCGCCGTGTCCGACGTAGCGCCATCCTGACCGCCGGTCTCGCCGTGACCGCGCTGCTCGTCACCGCGTGCGGCTCCGGCGGCACCTCCGGCGGGGGCGGCAACACCAACTTCGTCACCGGCACCGACGGCGTCGCCACGGTCGCGCAGGGCAAGCGCACCCCGGCCCCCGACCTGTCCGGCAAGACCATCGCCGGCAAGACCCTCGACGTCGCCGACTACAAGGGCAAGGTCGTCGTCCTCAACGTGTGGGGTTCCTGGTGCAACCCCTGCCGCGCCGAGGCCAAGTACTTCGCGAAGGTCTCCAAGGCCTACGCGGACAAGGGCGTGCAGTTCGTCGGCATCAACACCCGCGACACCTCCACCGGCGCGGCCCTCGCCTTCGAGAAGGACTGGGGCATCACCTACCCCAGCCTCTACGACCCGACGGGCAAGCTGCTGCTGCGCTTCAAGAAGGGCACGCTCAACCCGCAGGCGATCCCCTCCACGCTGATCCTCGACCGGGACGGCAAGATCGCGGCCCGTTCGCTGTCCGCGCTCAGCGAGGAACGGCTGCTGAAGATGCTCAAGCCGGTCGTCGCGGAGAAGTGAGCGGAGTAGTGACGTGAGCGCAGTCACCACGCTCGCCGCGGTCGCGGACCCCAACGGCACGGTGCTCAAGGGCGCCCTGCTGGCGGCCCTGCCGATCGCGCTGCTGGGCGGACTCGTCTCCTTCTTCTCGCCGTGCGTCCTGCCACTGGTGCCCGGCTACCTGTCCTATGTAACGGGGGTCGCCGGCACCGACCTCGCCGAGGCACGGCGCGGCCGGATGGTCGCGGGCGCCTCCCTGTTCGTGCTCGGCTTCACCGCTGTGTTCGTCTCCTCGGGGGCGCTCTTCGGCTACTTCGGCGCCACGCTCCAAGAGCACAAGGACGTCCTGTCCAAGGTGCTCGGCGTCCTCATGATCCTCATGGGCGTCTTCTTCATGGGCCTTATGCCCTGGTTCACCCAGCGAGAGTTCCGCCTCCACCGGAAGCCGGTGGCCGGACTGGCCGGCGCACCCCTGCTCGGCGCCCTGTTCGGCATCGGCTGGACACCCTGCATCGGCCCCACCCTCGCCTCCGTGCTCGCCCTCTCCTCCGACCAGGGCAGCGCCGGACGCGGTGCCGTCCTGACCATCGCGTACTGTCTGGGCCTGGGCGTGCCGTTCGTGCTCGCCGCGGTCGCCTTCCGCAAGGCCCTCGGAGCCTTCGGCTGGATCAAGCGCCACTACGTCTGGGTGATGCGGATCGGCGGCACCATGATGATCGTGACCGGACTGCTGCTGCTGACCGGCGCGTGGGACCGCATCGTGCAGGAGATGCAGGTCTGGTCCGACGGCTTCACTGTGGGGATCTGATCGATGAGCAAGACCACCGCCTCCGACCCGGCCCCCTCCGCCGCCGAGGACCAGGAGCTGGGTGACGCCGGCTCCCAGCTGTCCACCGCCCCCAGGGAGGAGGCGCCCAACCTGCCCGCCCTGGGCGTCATCGGCTGGGCCCGCTGGTTCTGGCGGCAGCTGACCTCCATGCGGGTCGCCCTGCTGCTGCTCCTGCTGCTCTCCCTCGGCGCGATTCCCGGGTCCCTGATCCCGCAGTCCGGCAGCGACGAGACGAAGGTCGCCGACTTCCGCAAGGCCCACCCGACCCTCGGGGACGTCTACGACAAGATCGGCATGTTCCACGTCTACAGCTCGGTGTGGTTCTCCGCGATCTACATCCTGCTGTTCGTCTCGCTCATCGGCTGCATCGTGCCCCGCACCTGGCAGTTCGTGGGCCAGCTGCGCGGCCTGCCGCCCGGCGCGCCCCGGCGGCTGACCCGGCTGCCCGCCCACACCACCTGGCGCACCACGGCCGAACCCGAGCAGGTCCACCAGGCCGCTCTCACGCTGCTGAAGAAGCGGCGCTTCCGCGCTCACCTCACCGGGGACGCCGTCGCCGCCGAGAAGGGCTATCTGCGCGAGGTCGGCAATCTCGTCTTCCACATCGCCCTCATCGTGATGCTGGTCGCCTTCGCCTGGGGCCAGCTGTACAAGTCCGAGGGCAACAAGCTGGTCGTGGAGGGTGACGGCTTCTCCAACACCCTCACCCAGTACGACGACTTCAAGTCCGGCAACCTCTTCACCTCCGACGACCTGGTGCCGTTCAGCTTCAACCTGAAGAAGTTCACCGGCACCTACGAGCGCACCGGCCCCAACAAGGGCACCCCGCGCGTCTACAAGGCCGACATCACGTACAGCGCGGGCGCCTACGGCAAGGACGAGACCGACACCGTCGAGGTGAACCACCCGCTGGAGATCGGCGACTCCAAGGTCTACCTGGTCAGCCACGGCTACGCGCCCGTCATCACCGTCCGCGACGCCAAGGGCAAGGTCGTCTTCGACGACGCCGTCCCGCTGCTGCCGCTGGACGCCAACGTCACCTCCTCCGGTGTCGTCAAGGTCCTCGACGGCTACCGCAACGCCAAGGGCGTGAAGGAGCAGCTCGGCTTCAACGCGTTCTTCGTGCCGACCTTCGGCGGCCACGCCAGCGGCACGATGCTGTCGCAGTTCCCGGCGCTGGACAATCCGCTGCTCGCGCTGTCCGCCTACCACGGCGACCTCGGGGCCGACTCGGGCATCCCGCAGAGCGTCTACCAGATGGACCGCAGCAACATGAAGGAGTTCAAGAACTCCCAGGGCAAGCTGTTCAAGAAGCTGCTGAAGCCCGGCGAGACCATGAAGCTCCCGAACGGCGCCGGTTCGGTCACCTTCGGCAAGGACATCAAGGAGTGGGCCGGCTTCCAGGTCGTCCAGCAGCCCGGCAGCGGCTGGGCTCTCGCCGGTTCCTTCGCCGCGATCGGCGGCCTCGCCGCCTCCCTGTTCATCCAGCGCCGCCGCGTCTGGGTGCGCGCGGTCAAGGGCGCCGACGGCGTCACCGTCGTGGAGATGGCCGGCCTCGGCCGCAGCGAGTCCGCCAAGGTCCCCGAGGAACTGGGGCACCTCGCCGGCGACCTCTACGAGCGGGCACCGGGCGCTCCCGATCCCGACACCCCCGCAGATTCCCCCGACCCCGATCAGGAGCCGGGTACCGAACCCCCCGTACCTGCCGAAGGGGCTGAGAAGCAGTGACTCTCGCCGCCGCCACGAACGAAAACCTCGCGCAGATCAGCAATGTGCTGATCTACTCCGCGATGGCCGTCTACACCCTGGCCTTCTTCGCGTACATCGCCGAATGGCTCTTCGGCAGCCGCAGCAAGGTCGCCCGGACCGCTGCCGCGCTCACCGCCACGTCGGGCGCCACGTCGGACGCCAAGAAGGCGGCCCCGGCCGTCACCGCGAACCAGGCCGGCGGCACCGCCGTGCTGGAGCGGCCGAAGGTCACCGTGCGGGCCGCGGCCGGCCGGCGCGACGTGCCGGACGGGCCCGGGGCGCACGGCGGGGACGAGCAGGGTGACCTGTACGGCCGGATCGCCATCTCCCTCACCGTGCTCGCCTTCCTGGTCGAGTTCGGCGGTGTCCTCACCCGCGCCCTGTCGGTGGAGCGCGCGCCGTGGGGCAACATGTACGAGTTCAACATCACCTTCTCCACGGTCGCGGTCGGCGTGTACCTCGGGCTGCTGGCGCTGAAGAAGAACGTGCGCTGGCTCGGCCTGTTCCTGATCACCACGGTCCTGCTCGACCTGGGCCTGGCGGTCACGGTCCTCTACACGGCCAGCGACCAGCTGGTCCCGGCGCTGCACTCGTACTGGCTGTACATCCACGTCTCGACTGCGATCTTCTGCGGCGCGGTCTTCTACGTGGGGGCGATGGCCACGGTCCTGTACCTGTTCAAGGACTCCTACGAGAGCAAGCTCGCGAGCGGCGGCACGCCCGGCACCTTCGCGACCTCCGTCCTGGAGCGGCTGCCCTCCTCCGCGTCCCTCGACAAGTTCTCCTACCGCGTCAACGCGGCCGTCTTCCCGCTGTGGACGTTCACGATCATCGCGGGCGCCATCTGGGCGGGCGACGCCTGGGGCCGCTACTGGGGCTGGGACCCCAAGGAGACCTGGTCGTTCATCACCTGGGTCGCCTACGCCGGCTACCTGCACGCCCGCGCGACGGCCGGCTGGAAGGGCCGCAAGGCCGCCTACCTGGCCCTCATCGCCTTCGGCTGCTGGCTGTTCAACTACTACGGCGTGAACATCTTCGTCTCCGGCAAGCACTCCTACGCGGGCGTGTAACGCGCCTGCCGCCTCCCGGCCGGCGGGCGTCAGCCCTGCCGGGCGACGCTCGTGATCACCTCACGCAGCCGGGACGCGTACCGGGACAGGTTCCGGTGCGCGATCTCGGTGTCCGGATAGCGGCAGGCGAACCACAGGCCCTCATGGAGTCTGTTGACCCAGACGCACACCCGGTCGCCGTACGAGACCCTGACCAGTC
This sequence comes from Streptomyces sp. NPDC101110, assembly GCF_044759525.1. Classification (NCBI taxonomy): domain Bacteria; kingdom Bacillati; phylum Actinomycetota; class Actinomycetes; order Kitasatosporales; family Streptomycetaceae; genus Streptomyces; species Streptomyces sp. NPDC101110. The sequence goes on from NZ_JBIVZM010000001.1 coordinate 65,129, forward strand.
CGTAGACCTTCTGCCCGGCCCACTGCTCGGAGCCGGGGACGTCGCGGGCGTCGAGGTAGGACACCAGGGAGTACAGGTCGGGAGACGTGGGGCGGAAGTCCGTTCCGATCAGCCGGAGAACCCGCTCGAGGGGGGTGCGGGCCAGCCGCCGGTTGGCGCGCAGCTCGGCGTGTGCCTTCTCCAGGGCTGTCTGGAAGTCACGGACCTCCGCCAGCGGGATCTCGACCGGTGCCCCGCCGACGTACCAGCCCACGGAGTCCGACCACCGGGACGTCACCCGGGTGTGGAACGGCACGACGGTGCGGAAGACGGGCTCCCCTTCGGTCTCGTTGAGGACGAGCGCAGTGGCCGCCAGCACGCCGACCAGACTGCCGCCGTAGGGTCGGCAGTGCGCCTCGAACGCCTCCGCGACGTCGGCGTCCACCAGCGGCTCGCACAGCGCCTTCTGCCGGGGCAGCCCGCCGCCGGTGTCCAGGCCCAGGTCGACGGGGAAGTTCGGCAGTTCCCCGCCGCAGTTCTTGATGAACTCCCGCCAGCGGACCACGATGTCATGGCTCTCGTCGAGCTTGTCCGCGTCCGCCCGCTCGGCCTGGCAGAAGTCGACGTAGCTGGCGACCTGTTCCTGCTCCCGGTAGCGGCCCGCCGCGACCGCCGCATAGAGCTCATTCAGGGCGGCGGGGATGTTCTCGAGCGAGTAGGCGTCGACGTTGCTGTGGTCGAAGGCCATGTACACGCTGGTGCTGTCGTCCCGGAGGACCGCCGCGTAGATGAAGTTGGGCCACCGGAGTGCGTCCGCCACGGTGTCGAACCGCTGGAGAAGATGCTCGGCCAGGGCCGTCTCGTCCGTGAAGTCGCCGATCTGCTCCCGGTGCAGGCGCACGTCCTCGCTGCCGAGAGTGAACCGGGCGATCTCGTCGCCGGGCGGCCCGGACCAGTCGAAGCCGCTGCGCAGCGTCTCGTGCCGCAGGGTCCACGCGTGCAGCGCTTTCTGGAGGACGTCCAGGTCCGCGCGGCAGGGGAGATCGAAGCACACGCCGATCCAGGTCGGTACGAACAACCCGTCCTCACGCACGGACCGGGAGATCCTGATGTGCGACTCCTGGATGTAGGCCGGGGGCCTGGAGTCGTTCGGGAGGCCCTGCGCGGCCGCGGCCGCCGCCGGATCGAGCGTCCATTCCACGAGTCGTCCCGGCCGTACCTCACAGTTCCGGATGTCCGTCATGCGCACGAGGTGTCTCCGTTCGCGGAGGGCGTGTCCTTATCAGGGTGTGCCGTGGGGGCGAAGGCCCCACACCGGATTCCTCGAAAGGTCAGTCGAACGGACGCCGTCCCCGGCGGTGAGTGCCGTGAGCCGTTCGGGTCATCCGTCCCGGTCGCCGATGTCCTCGCGCCACAGCTCCGGGTGCTCCATGACGAAACCGCGCATCAGCTCGATGCTCTCGGGGTCGTCCAGCAGGACGATCTCCACGCCGTGCCGCGCCAGCCAGTCGTGCCCTCCGTGGAAGGTGGTCGCCTCGCCGATCACCACCCGGGAGATGCCGAACTGGCGGACCAGTCCGCAGCAGTACCAGCACGGCGACAGGGTGGTCACCATCGTCGTACCCCGGTACGACCGCTGTCGTCCCGCTGCGCGGAAGGCCGCTGTCTCCGCGTGCATCGTGGGGTCGTCGTCCTGGACACGGCGGTTGTGGCCGCGGCCGAGGAGGGTGCCGTCGGGGCCGTACAGTGCGGCGCCGATGGGGATACCGCCCTCGGCGAGGCCGGTGCGGGCTTCTTCGACGGCGGTGGCGAGCCACGCGTGGGCCTGTGCCTGGTCCATGCCTCATCCATGACCTGCCCGAGCCGCTGTGCAACCTGGCGGGCCGCCGGGACGGCCGCGATACGGAGGAACGTCCCGACGGCTCCCGATCATGGAGCTGACCGGGACGTGACCTGTTCGAGCACGGCGTAGTCGGCGAAACTGCGGCGGTAGCGCAGGTGCCGCGTCTCCTGGGTGTGCCGGCGCTGCCACTCCTCCACGTCGCCGGGTGCCCCGCACGGGCCCGAGCCCGCCCCGCACTCCTCCTCCTCACCGGACACGCAGTACGCCTCGTACTCGGGCAGGGCCGACGCGTCCTGCACGATCGTGTACGGCACGTACCGGAAGATCCTGCGGCCGGGTGACTCCCCACCGTGCTCCGCGCGTTGGTGCTGGCGCAGCAGCACGTTCGCGTCCGTCACCGCACTGCCGTCGAACGCGGCGCGTGCGCGGTCCCGCCGCAGCGCCAGGTCCTCGCAGGTCGCGCATCCGGGCACCGGGGAGGGCGGCCGGGTCGGATCCGCCGACAGGCCTTCCCTGGAACGGTCGTTGAGCGCGCGCACGCCCGCGCTGAGCCGCTCCTCCGGTGTCGCCTCACGGATCCTCGCGGGATCCGCCTGCCACTCCCGGCCGCCGCCGACCGGGCGCAGCATCACATACGGGCCGGTCCTGTCCTGGTACTCGCCGACCTTGCGCGTCTGCGGGTCGTAGACGAGCGTTCCCGGTTCCATTCCGCACACCTCCGTCACTCTGGGTGTGCAGAGCGTTGCGCACGGGAACAGTCCGGTTCAATGCCTGGTGTGTGACACCGGTGCACTGTCACGGAGGGGGAGTGGTGAGCCGAAGGAACGGCGGGGCGAGTACGGCGGCGGTCTTCGGGGAGGTCCTGCGGCACTTCCGCGAGGCCGCGCTGCTCACGCAGGAGGGTCTGGCCAGACAGATCCCGTGCGACCGCTCGCACGTGGCACGGGTCGAGGGCGGCACGAGGGTTCCACAGGACACGTTCGCCAAGACCTGTGACGAACTGTTGGGCACGGGTGGGGTGTTGCAGCGGCTGTGGGCCAGGATCGACTGGTATCCGCAGGTGGAGCATCCGGATTGGTTCCGCCGCCGGGCAGAGATGGACGAGGTGGCCGTCTCCCTGCGGGAGTACCAGGAGCGCTTGATTCCCGGCTTGTTGCAGACGGGTGACTACGTCCGTGCGTTGTTCTCGCGTGTTGCAAGCGGGGACGAGGTGGAGGAGCGGTCCCGTGCCCGACTGAGTAGGCAGCGACGGTTCCTGGCCGAGGGCGGCCCGCTGTACATCGCTGTCCTGGACGAGAGTTGTCTGCGTAACGTGGTCGGTAGCGCGGCGATCATGCGAGATCAGTGCGCGCACCTACTCAGCGTCGGGCAGCGCCCCAATATCCGTATCCAGGTCGCTCCGGCGAGCTTCTCGAACCTCTTGCGGCCCAACGTTTCCATGTCCCTGATCGAGCTGCCGGACGGGCACCGGTGGGTGTACTCGGAGTCGCTGGATCGTGGCCATTTCACGGACGATCCGACCGTCTACACAGGTCATAGCCACACCTATGATGTGCTCAGGGCAGACGCTCTGTCAGTCCGCGAGTCCGTCGCCTTGATCAGCGACGCGATGGAAGGGTACGAGCAGCATGAAGAGGCACGAACTCTGCGCGGCGATCTGGATCAAGAGCAGCTACAGCGGCGAAAACGGCGGCAACTGCATAGAAATAGCCCCCGGCTACCCCGAAACCGTCCCCGTCCGCGACAGCAAGAACCCTGACGGGCCGGTCCTGGTCGTGAGCCGGACCGCCTGGGCTGCGTTCATCGGCTCCGTGCGCTGACCTGCTGTCGCACACCACAGTACGCAAGACGCTGTACCACTGAGGGGCACCCGAGTCAGGGCAGCGCAGCGCTGCGGCTTCTCAGGGCTCGTCCCGCCTCGGGTCGTCGTCCTTGTTCTTGTCCTCGTCGAGCGACTTCAGGAAGTCGGGGTTGTCGTCGGGGGCGACCCACTGCCGGGAGCGGCCGCCGCGGGCCCCGGACCAGCCGTCGGCGGCGAGGCTGCGCTTCTTGCCGGCGATCAGCCAGGAGATCGACCCGACGAGGGGAAACAGCAGGACGAGGATCGCCCACAGCGGCTTGGGCATGTGGCGGATCTCGTCGTCCTTCGTGCTGATGCAGTCGATGAACGCGTACACGCTGAGCGCCAGCGGGACGAGGAACATCAGTACCCGGAGCATGCGGCCTCTCAGCGAAAGCGGGTGGGTGGTTCCAGGCCAGGGTAGCGGCTCGGGGATACTGGACCCCATGGCTTACGACGATCTTCGCTCCCTGCTCAGGGCGCTGGAGCGCGAGGGTGACCTCAAGCGCATCAAGGCCGAGGTCGACCCGTATCTGGAGGTCGGGGAGATCGTCGACCGGGTGCAGAAGTCCGGCGGCCCCGCCCTGCTCTTCGAGAACGTGCGCGGCTCGGCGATGCCGCTCGCGATGAACGTGTTCGGCACGGACCGGCGGTTGCTGAAGGCTCTGGGCCTGAAGTCGTACGCCGAGATCACCGAGCGGATCGGCGGGCTGCTGAAGCCCGAGCTGCCGCACGGCTTCGTCGGCGTCCGGGAGGCCTTCGGCAAGCTCGGCGCGATGACGCACGTACCGCCGAAGAAGGTGAAGGACGGCCCCGTCCAGGAGGTCGTGCTGACCGGGGACGACGTAGACCTCGACCAGCTGCCCGCCCTCTTCACGTGGCCGAAGGACGGCGGGTCGTTCTTCAACCTGGGGCTGACCCACACCAAGGACCCGGAGAGCGGCGTCCGCAACCTCGGGCTGTACCGGCTCCAGCGGCACGACAAGCGCACCATCGGCATGCACTGGCAGATCCACAAGGACAGCCGCAACCACTACCAGGTGGCGGCCCGGCGCGGGGAGCGGCTGCCCGTCGCCATCGCCTTCGGGTGCCCGCCCGCCGTGACCTACGCCTCCACCGCTCCGCTGCCCGGGGACATCGACGAGTACCTGTTCGCCGGGTTCCTCGCGGGCAAGCGCATCGAGATGGTCGACTGCAAGACCGTGCCGCTCCAGGTGCCCGCGCAGGCCGAAGTGGTGATCGAGGGGTGGCTGGAGCCGGGCGAGATGCTGCCCGAGGGGCCGTTCGGCGACCACACGGGCTTCTACACGCCGCAGGAGCCGTTCCCGGCGCTGACCATCGACTGCATCACGATGCGCAAGCGCCCGCTGCTCCAGTCGATCGTGGTGGGCAGGCCGCCGACGGAGGACGGGCCGCTGGGCCGGGCGACGGAACGCTTCTTCCTGCCGCTGCTGAAGATCATCGTGCCGGACATCGTGGACTACCACCTGCCGGAGGCGGGCGGCTTCCACAACTGCGCGATCGTCTCGATCGACAAGAAGTACCCGAAGCACGCGCAGAAGGTCATGCACGCGATCTGGGGCGCGCACATGATGTCGCTGACGAAGCTGATCGTGGTCGTCGACTCCGACTGCGACGTGCACGACCTGCACGAGGTCGCCTGGCGGGCGCTGGGCAACACCGACTACGCCCGGGACCTGAGCATCGTCGAGGGCCCCGTCGACCATCTGGACCACGCCTCCTACCAGCAGTTCTGGGGCGGCAAGGCCGGTATCGACGCGACGAAGAAGTGGCCCGAGGAGGGCTACACGCGCGACGGCGGCTGGCCGGACATGGTGGAGTCCGACCCGGAGACGGCGGCGAAGGTGGACCGCCGCTGGAAGGAGTACGGCCTGTGACCAGCGCCTCCGCCGCCATCCCCCAGCCGGGCCGCACCAAGGCGTTCCTGCGGCTGGTGATGATCGAGCACTCGGTCTTCGCGCTGCCCTTCGCCTACATCGCCGCGCTCACGGCCATGTACCAGCGGGACCAGAACATCCACTGGGGCCGGCTGCTGCTGGTCACCGTCTGCATGGTGGGGCTGCGCACCTTCGCGATGGCCGTCAACCGGATCATTGACCGGGAGATCGACGCGCGGAACCCGCGCACGGCGCAGCGCGAGCTGGTGACCGGTGCGATGTCGGTGAAGCACGCCTGGACGGGCGCGCTGATCGCGCTGGCCGTCTTCCTCGGCGCCGCCGCCCTGCTGAATCCCCTGTGCCTGGCGCTGGCCCCCGTCGCGGTGATCCCGATGGTGGTCTACCCGTACGGCAAGCGGTTCACGAACTTCCCACAGGCCATCCTCGGCCTCGCCCAGGCGATGGGCCCGGTCGGCGGCTGGCTGGCGATCTCGGGGGAGTGGTCCTGGGACGCCGTGATCCTCGGCCTCGCCGTGGGCATCTGGATCGGCGGCTTCGACCTGATCTACGCCTGCCAGGACGTGGAGACCGACCGCGAGATCGGTGTCATGTCCGTCCCGGCCCGCTTCGGCATCCCCGCGGCGATCTGGGGCGCGCGGGTCTGTCACACCCTCACGACGGCCCTGTTCGTCTGGTACGCCCTCGCCACCGGCGCCGGAGCCTTCTTCTGGCTGGGCCTGCTGATCGTCGCCGCCGCGTTCCTCTACGAGCACTCGATCGTCCGCCCCCATGACCTGTCCCGTGTGAACCGTGCCTTCTTCAGCGTCAACGGCTTCATCGGCATCGCCCTGTTCGTGTGCGCGCTGCTCGACCTGCTGGTGCGGGGTCTGACCGTCTGATCACGGGGTGGTGAGCGCGCGGCTCGCCTCCGGGCGGCGGCGGAAGAGGAACGCCGCCGCCACTCCCGACAGCAGGCCTATCAGGTGGCCCTGCCAGCTGACGCCCGTCTGCGTCGGGGCCAGGCCCGTGAGGATCGAGCCGCCCCAGACCGCGGCGATCAGCACGCCCGCCAGGACCCCGAAGGCGCGGCGCTCGACGACGCCGCTGACCAGCAGGAAACCGAAGAGGCCGAAGATCACGCCCGAGGCGCCCGCCGTGTTGGTGCCGGACGGGGCGATGAGCCAGACGCCCAGGCCGTCCACGACGATGATCAGCGCGGCCACCAGCAGGAAGCGCCGCAGACCCGACAGCGCGGCCAGGAAGCCCAGGACCAGCAGCGGCACGGTGTTCGCGGCCAGGTGGGCGAAGCCGAAGTGGGTGAAGGACGAGGGAACGACGTCGACCAGCTCGGACGGGTCGCGCGGGGTGACACCGAAGCCGTCCAGCGCGTGGCCCGTGGCCACGTCGACCACTTCCAGCAGCCACAGCAGCGCCACCCAGGCCAGCATCAGCTTGCCCGCGGCCAGCGCACGATCGCCCTGTGACCACCCCGCTCGCGGATCCGACATGGCGACCCCCAGTGCTCGCTCGTCCCCTCGGTGCAACGGCCCGCACCCCTGGACCGGTTCCCACTCTGTGACGCCCGATAGGCTCGGAGTCGTGAACCCAGTCAAGCCAGGCGAGACGCCACGAACGCCTTGGATCGTAGGGGTGTCCGGCGCCTCCGGCACCCCGTATGCCGCTGCCGTGCTGCGGGCGCTGCTGGATGCCGGTGAAAGCGTCGATCTCGTGGTGTCCCGCGCCTCCCGGCTCACCCTGCTGGACGAGACCGGAATCTCCTTCCGGGACGCCCACTGGCAGGCCGACCTGCGCGAATGGCTCTCCCGGGGCGCCGACGGCAAGCCGGGCACCTACTCCGTCGACATCGACGCCGTACGGCACTGGAGCGCCGGCGACCTGGCCGCCGGGCCCTCTTCGGGGTCGTACCCCACCAAGGGCATGCTCATCGTGCCCGCCTCGACGGCGAGCGTGGCCGGGGTCGCGCTCGGGCTGTCGAAGGACCTGCTGCAACGGGCGGCGAGCGTGACCCTCAAGGAGGGACGCAAGCTGATCGTGGCCGTGCGGGAGACCCCGCTGAACGGCCAGACCCTGCGCCACCTGGTCACCCTCGACGACGCGGGCGCGACGGTCGTGCCCGCCTCACCCGCCTTCTACGCGGGCGCGACGCACATCCAGGACCTGGTGGACTTCGTCGCCGGCCGCGTCCTCGACGCGGCCGGCGTGCCGCACCGGCTCTACCGCCGTTGGCAAGGTGAACTCGGCGGCGGTGCGCACCGCGACGGCTGAGCAGTACCCGAACCTCATCGGACTCAACGACAACTTCAGCGGAAGGCTTCGATCGCAATGGACGCGGTGGACAGGCAGCTCATCCAGGCCCTGAGGGAGAACGGCCGGGCCTCCTACGCGGAGCTGGGACGCCTCGTCGGACTGTCGGGACCCAGTGTCACCGACCGCATCAACCGGCTGGAGGCCGCCGGCGTCATCACCGGCTACCGGGCCACCGTCGACGCCGCCTCGCTCGGCCTGGGCGTGACCGCCCTGATCGGCATCTCACTCTCCGACGCCACCGACCACGAGGACGTGGCGCAGCGGCTGAAGGATCTCTCGGAGATCGAGGACTGCTGGTTCATCGCGGGCGACGACTCGTACATGCTCAAGGTGCGGGCGGCGGACGTCGACGGTCTGGAGAAGATGATCCGGCGGCTCAGCGGGATCGAGGGCGTCTCCCGGACACGTACGACGATCGTGCTCTCCACGAAGTGGGAGAACCGGGTCGGGGAGCTGCCCGAAGAGGAGTAGACCCGTAGTCGTACGGTTGGGACGTCGTCGTAGAAAGGTGTGGGCATGGATCTCGGGCTCAAGCGCGAGCTGGAGGAGAAGGTCAGGGCGGGTGAGCGCCTGACCCGTGAGGACGGCATCGCGCTGTACGAGTCGGACGACCTGGCCTGGCTCGGCGGCCTCGCGCACGAGGTGCGCACCCGCAAGAACGGCGACGTCGTGCACTTCAACGTCAATCGTCATCTCAACATGACGAACGTGTGCACGGCCTCCTGCGCGTACTGCTCCTTCCAGCGCAAGCCGGGGGAGAAGGACGCGTACACGATGCGGATCGAGGAGGCCGTGAAGCTCGCGAAGGCGATGGAGTCGGAGAACCTCACCGAGCTGCACATCGTCAACGGGCTGCACCCGAACCTGCCGTGGCGGTACTACCCGCGGTCGCTGCGCGAGCTGAAGGCGGCGCTGCCGGACGTCTCCCTGAAGGCCTTCACGGCGACGGAGATCCACCACTTCGAGACCATCTCGGGGATGAGCGCCTCGGAGATCCTCGACGAGCTGATCGACGCCGGCCTGGAGTCCCTCACCGGCGGTGGCGCCGAGATCTTCGACTGGGAGGTCCGGCAGCACATCGTGGACCACCGCACCCACTGGGAGGACTGGTCCCGGATCCACCGGCTCGCGCACGAGAAGGGTCTGAAGACCCCGTGCACGATGCTGTACGGGCACATCGAGGAGCCGCGTCACCGGGTGGACCACGTGCTGCGGTTGCGCGAGCTGCAGGACGAGACCGGCGGCTTCCAGGTCTTCATCCCGCTGCGGTACCAGCACGACTTCGTCGACATGCAGGACGGCAAGGTACGCAATCGCCTTCAGGCGCGGACGCAGATGGCGACGGGGGCCGAGGCGCTGAAGACCTTCGCCGTGTCGCGGCTGCTGTTCGACAACGTGCCGCACGTGAAGGTCTTCTGGGTCATGCACGGGGTGCAGACCGCGCAGCTGGCGCTGCAGCACGGTGCGGACGACATGGACGGGTCGGTCGTCGAGTACAAGATCACTCATGACGCGGACAACTACGGGACGCCGAACAAGCTGACGCGTGAGGATCTGCTGGATCTCATTCGTGATGCCGGGTTCCGGCCCGTGGAGCGGAACACGCGGTACGAGATCATTCGGGAGTACGCGGGGCCCGACCCCGAGCGGCGTGAGACGCCGCAGGCCATGCGGGTGTGATTGCGGCCTTCGGGGCGTGGGGGTTCTTCGCGCAGTTCCCCGCGCCCCTGGGGTGGGTACCCGGAGGGCATGGTTGCCATCGAGGCGCCCGAGGACGCCTACACCGCTGAACCGTTCGTTCCCGGGCGCGGCGGTCTTCCCGCCCTGCGGCGGGCCGCTGCCGAGTGCCGGGGGTGTCCGCTGCACCGGGACGCCACGCAGACCGTGTTCGGCGCGGGCGACGCGGATGCCCGGGTCATGCTCGTGGGGGAGCAGCCCGGGGATCAGGAGGACCGGCGGGGGAAGCCGTTCGTGGGGCCCGCCGGGCAGTTGCTGGACCGGGCCCTCGAGGAAGCCGGCATCGATCCCGCCGAGGCCTATGTCACCAACGCCGTGAAGCACTTCAAGTTCACGCAGTCCGAGCCCCGGAAACGGCGTATCCACAAGGCTCCCAGCCTGCGGGAGATGACCGCGTGCGGGCCCTGGCTGGCCGCCGAGCTCGCGGTCGTGGAGCCGGAGCTGATCGTCGTCCTGGGGGCGACCGCCGGGAAGGCGCTGCTCGGGTCCTCCTTCCGGGTCACCCGGGTGCGGGGGACGGTGCTGGAGGAGGAGATCCACGGGCGGCCGGAGCGGCTGGTGCCCACCGTGCACCCGTCGTCGGTGCTGCGGTCCGACGACCGGGAGGCGGCGTACCGGGGGCTGGTGTCGGATCTGAAGGTGGCGTCCGACGCCCTGTCGTAATAGCTACGATTGGTGCATGCCCCTTACCCTCACGCTCGAACCCGCCGTCACCCCCGCGCTGCGTGACGGTCTTCTCGATCTGTGGACCGATGTCTCCAACGCCGGGGGAGCCGTCGGATACGTGCCGCCGGTGACGCGCGAGGAGATTCGTCCCGCGCTCGTGCAGCACTTCGCGGCGATGGCGGACGGGCGGGTCAAGCTCCTCGTCGGGCACGACGAGGAGGGGCGGGTCGCGGCGACCGCGTTCCTGACCTTCAACACGCATCACCTCATGACGCACTGGCTGTGGCTGTACACGGTGATGGTGCACCCGAGGCACCAGGGCAAGGGCTGGGGACGGGACCTGCTGCACGCCGCCGCGGAGACGGCCCGGGCGATGGACGGGATCGAGGCGATCCGGCTGACCTGCCGGGGCGGCCTCGGTCTCGAGCGGTTCTACGCCTCCTGCGGCTACAAGGAGGTCGGGCGGATCCCCGGGGCGATCCGGGTGGCGCCCGGGGAGGACCGCGACGACGTGGTCATGCTGCTGTCCCTGGCCTGACCCCCCTGCAGGACCGGCCGCTCCGCGTGCTTCACTGGACGGTGCCCCTTTGGGTGTGTTCCGGCCGTTCGAAACGGAAGAGTGGATTGAGATGCTCCGCTACACGCTGATGCGCCTCGGAATCTTCGTGGGCTGCCTCGTGGTCGTCTGGGGCGCCGTCTACTCCGGCATCGCCCCGCGCGGGCTCGGCAACAGCAACGGGCTGTGGATCGTGGCCCTCGCCCTGCTCATCTCCGCACCGATCAGCCTGGTCGTGCTGCGCAAGGAGCGGGACCGGGCGTCCGTGCAGGTCGCGCAGCGCGTCGACCGGATGAAGGCGAACATGGAGGCCAGCCGCAGCCAGGAGGACGCCGCCGACGACACGGCCCGCACCCAGGGGCAGACCTCGTAGGGCTCCCTCCCCGGGCCCCGGCGGGGCCCGCGCGTGCTTGCAGCGCCCCGTTTCCGTACATGCTCGGAAACGGGGCGCTTTGTGTTGTATGGGTGTGTGTGCGTCGTCACCTGTCAAAGTCAGGCTTTGGGGTCCTCAAAGCTCTGGTGTTAAGGTCGTGGTATGAAGTCAGCAGTCGCGCCCCATTCGCCGCTGAGCGCTCCGCTCGTGGCGCGGCTGCACGTGGATCTCTGTCGGTGCGCGTCCGCTTTCTGTCGTTCCTGACGTAACGCAACCCCCCGTCGTCTCCCACGTCAGTCCCCCTACGCGTCCCCCCAACGGAGTCAGTCCGTGTCCTCACACACGAAGTCCTTCAAGGTGCCCTTCTGGGCCCAGATACTCGCCGGTCTCGTCCTGGGTGTGCTGCTCGGCTGGCTCGCCCGCAACCAGGACCTGGCCTGGCTGACCACGACACTGGAGAAGGTCGGCGACACCTTCATCGGGCTGCTGAAGCTCGCGGTCGCCCCGCTCGTCTTCTTCGCGATCCTCGTCTCGATCACCAACCTGCGGAAGGTCAACAACGCGGCCCGGCTGGCGTCGCGCACCCTCCTCTGGTTCATGATCACCTCACTGATCGCGGTCAGCATCGGCCTGGTCATCGGCCTGCTGACCAAACCCGGCTCCGGTACCGGCCTCACGCCCAAGGACGGCGGGAAGCCCGAGGAGACCGGCTCCTGGATCGACTTCCTCACGGGCATCGTCCCGACCGACGTCATCACGCCGTTCACCGAGCTGAACGTGCTGCAGATCGTCTTCATGGCCGCCGTCGCCGGTATCGCCGCGCTCCAGCTCGGTGAGAAGGCCCAGCCGATCCTCACCCTGAGCGAGTCCGTCCTCAGCCTGCTCCAGAAGGCGCTGTGGTGGGTCATCCGGCTCGCCCCGATCGGCACGATCGGCCTCATCGGCTACGCCATCGCCACCTACGGCTGGGACCTGATCGGCAAGTACGCGACGTTCACCGCCGACATCTACATCGGCTGCCTCATCGTGCTGTTCGGCGTCTACCCGACGCTGCTCGCCCTCGTCGCCAAGGTCAACCCGGTCCAGTTCTTCAAGGGCGCCTGGCCCGCGATCCAGCTGGCCTTCGTCTCCCGCTCCTCGGTCGGCACCATGCCGCTGACGCAGAAGGTCACCGAGCGGCTCGGCGTGCCGAAGGAGTACGCCTCCTTCGCCGTGCCGTTCGGCGCGACCACCAAGATGGACGGCTGCGCCGCGATCTACCCGGCCATCGCCGCGATCTTCGTCGCCCAGATCTTCGACATCCAGCTGGGCGTCGGCGACTACCTGCTGATCGCGTTCGTCTCGGTGGTCGGCTCCGCCGCCACCGCCGGTCTCACCGGTGCGACGGTCATGCTGACCCTCACCCTGTCCACCCTCGGCCTGCCGATGGAGGGCGTCGGTCTGCTCCTCGCGATCGACCCGATCCTGGACATGATCCGCACCGCGACCAACGTCGCCGGGCAGGCGCTGATCCCGGTCCTGGTCTCCGCCCGGGAGAACCTGCTCGACCGCGACGCGTACGCCACGGCCGACGGCTCCTCCCTGGACGAGCCGCTCGACGCGCCGCGCGACCGGACCGAACCGGTCACCGCGACCGCCTGACGGCGGCACGGGTCGCGCGGCTGCCCGACGTCAGTACGGCCGCACGTCCACGGGCCCCCTGAGCGGTCCTTGCCCGGATTACCGGGAGAGGGCCGTCCAGGGGGCCCGTACGCTAGCGCCATGGGTGCCGTGAAGACCAAGCGGATGCCGCGCGCGGTCCGTGAGCAGCAGATGCTGGACGCCGCCGTGCGGACCTTCGGGCAACGGGGCTACATGGCCGCGTCGATGGACGAGATCGCCGAACTCGCCGGCGTGTCCAAGCCGTTGGTCTACCTGTACCTCAACTCCAAGGAAGACCTCTTCACCGCCTGCATCCGCCGCGAGGCCAAGGCCCTCGTCGACGCGGTGCGGGCCGGGGTCCGCCGCGACCTGCCCGCCGACCGGCAGCTCTGGGAAGGGCTCGGCGCGTTCTTCGCCCACACCGGCGAGAACCCGGACGCGTGGTCGGTCCTGCACCTCCAGGCCCGTACGCACGGCGAACCGTTCGCCGCCGAGGTCACCGCGATGCGCGAGGAGATCGTCGCGTTCGTGACCCAGCTGATCCTCGCCGGTGCCCGCGAAGCCCTCCCCCAGGCTCTCGGCTGCGCTCGAGCAGGGAGGTCCCCCCGTGACCCCGACGTGCCCGAGCGCGAGGTCGCCGGGCTCGCCGAGGCCCTGGTCGGCGCCGCCGAGTCGCTCGCCGCGTGGGCCAACGCCACGCCGGGCGTCACCGCCCGCCAGGCCGCCGCCACGCTGATGAACTTCGCCTGGGCGGGACTCGGCGACCTCGTGGCGGGGCGGCCCTGGACGCCCCCGGAGGAGGAGCCGGGCCCTCACGTCGGGTAGACCTCCCCCGTCACATGGATCCGGTCCTGCGGGCCGCGCAGCTCGAACCGGCCGTCCTGCGCCGCGTACGTCACCGTCCCCGGCAGCAGGACCGGTGCCCGGAACTCCGCGCGCAGATGGCAGTGCTGGGGGGTGCCGTGCGCGGCGAGGCAGCGGGCCACGGTCCACATGCCGTGCGCGATGGCCCCGGGGAAGCCGAACAGCCGGGCCGTGAGCGGGTGCAGATGGATCGGGTTGCGGTCCCCGGAGGCGGCCCCGTAGCGGCGCCCGACGTCCCCGGCGAGCCGCCACTCGCAGACCGGGGGCGGCGGCTTGTGCGCCTCCGGCTCCCGGGGCGCCGAGCCCGGCCGGTCCGTGCGGTGCCGGGCCAAGTACGTGCTCGTCGACTCCCAGACGGCCGCGCCGCCGCGGCGCACCTCGGTGACGACCGTGGCCTGCGTGCCGCGCCGGTGCGGGACCAGCCCCTCGACGTGCACGGAGAGTTCGTACCTGCCGCCGGGCGGCATCCGCTCGTGCCGGGTGACGGTGAACGACGTGTGGACGAGGCCGAGCAGCGGCAGCGGGAAGCCCCGGCCGCTCATCAGCCGTATGGCCAGGGGGAATCCGAGCACGTGCGGATACGTCACCGGCAGCGCGTCCTCCCCGACGGGGAACCCGCAGACCCGCTCGTACGCCGCCAGCCGCGCGAGGTCGACGCGCACACCGGGCAGGACGAGCCGGGTGCGGGGGAACTGCGCGTCGGGTCGGGGGCGTTTGAAGGGGGACAGCAGGGCACCGCGGGCGAGGAGCGGCGCGAGGGAGGGCGGCCGGGTGAGGGTGAGAGCGGTGGGGCCGGTCATCACGCCCCCAGCAGGCTCTGGCCGCAGACGCGGACGACCTGGCCGTTGACCGCGCCCGAGGCCGGGTGCGCCAGCCAGGCGGTGGTCTCGGCGACGTCGGCCGGGAGGCCGCCCTGCGCGAGGGAGTTCATCCGACGGCCCGCCTCCCGGATGAACAGCGGGACGGCCGCCGTCATCTTCGTCTCGATGAAGCCGGGCGCGACCGCGTTGACCGTCACGCCGTGCTCGTCGAGCGCGCGCGGTGCCAGCGAGCGGACCATACCGATGACACCGGCCTTGCTCGCGCCGTAGTTGGTCTGGCCGGCGTTCCCGGCGATCCCCGCGATCGAGGCGGTGGCGACGATGCGGCCGCCGCGCTTCAGCGTCCCGTCCTTCAGCAGGGCGTCGGTGGTGCGCAGCACGCTTGCCAGGTTCACGTCGAGGACGGAGGCCCAGCGTTCGGCGGGCATGTTCACCAGGCGCCGGTCACGGGTGATGCCCGCGTTGTGGATCAGCACGTCCAGCCCGTCGGGCAGGGCCTCGGCGATCCGGGCGCCCGCGTCGGCGGCCGTCATGTCGAGCAGCAGCGCGGTGCCGCCGAGCCGGTCGGCGACGCGCCGGGCGTCCTGCCCGGCCTGCGGCACGTCGAGCACCACGACGTGCGTGCCGTCCCGCGCCAGGGTCTCGGCGACCGCTTCGCCGATGCCCCGGGCGGCGCCGGTGACCAGGGCGGTGCGGCCGGCCAGGGGGCGCTGCGGGTCGTGAGCGGCCGTCTCCCCCGGGGCGGCCGCCACCTCGACGACCTGCCCGCTCACATAGGCCGACCCGGGCGACAGCAGGAAGCGCAGCGTGGACTCCGCGGCGGCGGCGTCCGTGAGCCGGACCAGGTTCACCGTCCTGCCCCGGCCGATCTCCTTGCCGAGGGAACGCGTGAAGCCCTCCAGGGCCTGCTGGGCCGCGGCCTGGTGGTGGTCGGCGGGGTCGAGCGGTGCGCCGAGCACGACCACGCGGCCGCTCGCCGCGACGGACCGCAGGGCGGGGTGCAGGGTGGCGTGCACCTCCGCCAGGGCCTCGACGTCCCGCACCCCGGTCGCGTCCAGGACGACGGCGGCCGTGCGGCCGGAGCCGACGGGGCCTGGCCCGGTCCGGGCCAGGACCGGTGCGAGATCGAGGGCGGACCGGCCGGCGGTGAGGTGCAGCAGACCGCCGTCCAGGCCGGGCCGCTCGGGGGACCAGCGGGTCAGCGCCGCGGGCTGCGGCAGTCCCAGCCGGTGGGTGAGGAAGCGGCCCGGCGCGGTGGCGGTGAAGCGCAGATAGCGGTCGGCCATGGACGACTCCCGGTTTCCGAGGACGGTTCGCTGACGCCCCACTCCTGCTTACTCTGGAGTAAGGTTACCGGTGGTAAGGCTACGTCACGGGCGAGGAGCAGGTCGAGATGGGCCGGTCGAGATGAGCAGGTCGAGTCGAGCAGGTCGAGTCGAGCAGGTCGAGTCGAGCAGGTCGAGTCGAGCGGGTCGAGTCGAGCAGGTCGAGTCGAGTGGGTCGAGATGAGCTGGTCGAGATGAGTCCCCGGCAGCTTTCCCCGGTGGTGCGGCGCGTGGCGGTCATCGGCGGAGCGCGCATCCCCTTCGCCCGTTCCGACGGCCCCTACGCCACCGCCTCCAACCAGCAGATGCTCACCGCCGCCCTCGACGGCCTCGTCGAGCGCTACGGGCTCCAGGGGCCGGGCGCCGTCGGTGAGTTCGTCGCCGGGGCCGTGCTCAAGCACGCCCGCGACTTCAACCTCGCCCGCGAGACCGTCCTAAGCTCGCACCTCCACCCGAGCACCCCCGCCTACGACATCCAGCAGGCCTGCGGCACCGGCCTCCAGGCCGTCGTCGCCGCCGCCAACAAGATCGCCCTCGGCCAGACCGAGTCGGCCGTCGCGGGCGGCGCCGACACCGCCAGCGACGCGCCCCTCGGCGTCAACGACCGCCTGCGCCGCATCCTGCTGGAGGTCCGCCGGGCGAAGTCGCCCGGCGCCCGGCTGAAGGCCCTGGCGAAGGTGCGCCCGGGCCACCTCGTCCCCGACATCCCGCGCAACGCCGAGCCGCGCACCGGCCTGTCCATGGGAGAACACGCGGCCGTCACCGCCCGCGCCCGGGGCATCGCCCGCGAGGCGCAGGACGAACTCGCGGCCACCAGTCACCAGCGGCTGGCGGCGGCGTACGAACGCGGCTTCTTCCAGGACCTGGTGGTGCCCTTCCGCGGCCTGGCCCGCGACCAGAACCTGCGCCCCGGCTCGACGGTGGAAAAACTCGCCTCCCTGAAGCCGGTGTTCGGGCTCGACCACCCCGACCCCACCATGACCGCGGGGAATTCCACCCCGCTGACCGACGGCGCCGCGACCGTGCTGCTGGCGAGCGAGGAGTGGGCCCGCGCGCGCGGGCTGGAGCCGCTGGCGTACCTCACCGCGTACGAGACGGCGGCCGTCGACTTCGTCGGCGGTGACGTGGCCGGCGGCGAGGACGGACTGCTCATGGCGCCCGCGTACGCGGTCCCGCGCATGCTGGAGCGGGCCGGGCTCGCCCTGGACGACTTCGACCTCGTCGAGATCCACGAGGCGTTCGCCTCCCAGGTGCTGGCGACGCTCGCCGCCTGGGAGGAGCGGGGTCTCGGCACCGTGGACCGCGCCCGGCTGAACATCGCCGGCTCGTCCCTCGCCACCGGCCACCCCTTCGCCGCCACCGGCGCCCGCATCGTCGCCACCCTGGCCAAGCTCCTCGCCGAAAGGGACGCCCCCGCCCGCGGGCTGATCTCCGTCTGCGCGGCGGGCGGACAGGGGGTGACGGCCGTCCTGGAGCGCGCCTGAGGCCACCGGCACGCAGTACCTGACAGCCGCTCACGTAATCCCCGAGATTGCACAGGCCTGGCTCCGGACCATCCCCGAACCCGCACAAAGCCGCCACGTCAGCGCCGTACGATCCCGTTCCTACCGTCAGTAACCCCTTGCGGACGTCTCAGGGGGGATCGAGCCGGTTGAGCGCCTCGGCGTGCGAGGCACGTACGTCATGCAGCAAGCAGTCCTTCGCTGCACGCCCCAGGAGCCGCCCGTGTCCACTGCGTATCCCTCCTCCGCCTACGGCGACGCGTACGGGGGACCGAGGCTCGTCGAACCCGAAGTGCGGCGGATGGACGGGGCGGTACGGGAGGCCTCCGTACCGCCGCTGGCACCGCCGTGGGCCCACGGGTCGCTCGCCGACCTGCCGTTCGACAACGCGAGCGCGCACCCGGACTCCGTGGCACTCAGCCGCAAGGACGCCGAGGGCGACTGGGGCGACGTCACGGCGGCGCACTTCGCCGACCAGGTGCGGGCCGTGGCGAAGGGCCTGATCGCCGAGGGCCTCGTGCCGGGCGACCGGATCGCCGTGATGGCCCGCACCATCTACGAGTGGACCGTCCTGGACTTCGCCGCCTGGGCGGCCGGACTCGTCACCGTCCCCGTCTACCCCACCTCCTCCGTCTTCCAGGCCCGCTGGATCCTCCAGGACTCCGGCGCGGTCGCCCTGGTCACCGAGACCGCCTCGCAGGCCGCCGCCCTCGGCCCCGAGCGGGAACGCCTGCCCGACCTCAAGCACATGTGGGTCGTCGAGAAGGGCCACGTGGACCGGCTCGCGGAAGCCGGGGCACACCTGCCCGACCAGGAGGTCGAGGTACGGCGCGGCATGCTCGGCCCCGACACCCTCGCCACCCTCGTCTACACCTCGGGCACCACCGGCCGCCCCAAGGGCTGCGCCCTCACCCACGGCAACTTCTTCGCCGAGGTCGACAACGCCATCGAGCTGCTCTACCCCGTCTTCCGGGCCAGGACCAGTGAAGAGGCCTCGGTCCTGCTGTTCCTGCCGATGTCCCACGTCTTCGGCCGCATGGTGGCCATCGCCTGCATCCGGGCCCGCGTACGGCTCGGCCACGCCCCGAACCTCAAGGCCGACCACCTCCTCCCGGACCTCGCCGGCTTCCGGCCGACCTGCCTGCTGGCCATCCCGTACATGCTGGAGAAGGTCTTCAACTCGGCCCGCGCCAAAGCCGAGGCCGCCGGCCGGGCCTCGTCCTTCGACCGGGCGGTGGCGGTCGCGCAGCGCTACGGGGAGGCCCTGGCGGCGCAGCAGACCGGCACCGGCCCCGGCCCCACCCGCGCCCTGAAGACCGCCCGGGCCTTCTACGACCCCCTGGTCTACCGACGCATCCGCAACGCCATGGGCGGCAGGGTCCGCTACGCCATCTGCGGCGGCTCCCCGCTCGGCCACCGCCTCGCCGCCTTCTACGCCGGCGCCGGCATCGAGATCTTCGAGGGCTACGGCCTGACGGAGACCACCGGCGCGACCACCGTCACCCCGCCCCTGAAACCCCGGCTGGGCACCGTCGGCTGGCCACTGCCCGGCACCCGTGTCCGCATCGCCGCCGACGGGGAGATCCTGCTCGGCGGCGACCACGTGCTGCGCGGCTACTGGGACCCGCAGGCCGGCGGTGTCGTCCCCGCAGCCCCCGACGGCTGGCTCGCCACCGGCGACCTCGGCGAACTGGACGACGAGGGCTACCTGACGATCACCGGCCGCAAGAAGGAACTGCTCATCACCGCCGGCGGCAAGTCCGTCGCCCCCGCCCCGCTGGAGAACTGGCTGCGCTCGCACCCGCTGATCTCCCAGTGCCTCGTCCTGGGCGACGGCCGTCCCTTCGTCTCGGCACTGATCACCCTCGACCCGGACGGCATCACCCACTGGCGCCAGATGAACGGCAAACACCCCGTGCCCGCCACGCTCCTCGTCGACGACGAGGAACTGCGCGCCGTCCTGCAACGCGCGGTCGACGAGGCCAACAAGATGGTCTCCCGCCCGGAGTCCATCCGCCGCTTCGCCGTCCTCCCCGAGGACTTCACGGAGGAGGCCGGCCATCTGACCCCGTCGATGAAGCTCCGCCGGGAGGCCGTGCTGCGCGCGTTCGCCACGGAAGTAGAGGCTCTGTACGTCCGGTGATTCACCTTTGCGATGTCTTCACACGTGGTTCTTGACGACGCACGGCGTCTGCCCGTTGGCTTTCGACCATCTCGTCACGATGCTCCCCCATCGGAAGGCACACCAGTGATACCGCGTAACACCCGCCAGGCCGCCGTGCGGCGCATCTCCATCGCCCTGGCGGTCTCCGTATCGGCCCTGTCCCTCGCCGCCTGTGGCGACGGCGGGAGTGACGACGCCGCCGCCAAGAAGGGCAACGACATCACGGTGGGCCTGCTGCTGCCCGACCGGGAAACGGCACGCTTCGAGAAGTTCGACTACCCGCTGATCAAGAAGGAGGTCGCCGACCTCACGGCGGACAAGGGCACGGTCCGCTACGCCAACGCCGAGTCCAGCGTGACCAGACAGAGCGAGCAGTTCCAGAAGATGATCGCCGACAAGGTGGACGTCATCCTCGTCGACGCCCTGAACTCCAAGGCCGTCGCCAAGGACGTGCAGAAGGCGAAGGACGCGAACATCCCGGTCATCGCCTACGACCGGCTCGCCGAGGGCCCCATCGACGCCTACGTGTCGCACGACAACGAACTCGTCGGCCAGGTCCAGGGCCGCGCCATCATGGGGGAACTCGGCGACAAGGCCCAGAAGAGCAAGGTCGTCATGATGAACGGCGACCCCGGGGACCCCAACACCGCCCGTTTCAAGGACGGCGCTCTCAGCGAACTGCAGGGCCAGGTCGACATCGTCGCGCAGTACGACACCAAGGAGTGGAAGCCCGCGATCGCCAAGGCCAACATGAAGAAGGCGATCCAGAAGACCGGGCTGAACAACATCGCCGCCGTCTACTCGGCAAACGACGGCATGGCGGGCGCCGTCATCGAGGCACTGCAGGAGGCAGGAGCCTCCAAGATGCCGCCGGTCACCGGCCAGGACGCCAACCTCGACGCGGTGCAGCGGGTCGTGTCCGGCGAGCAGTACATGACCGTGTACAAGTCCTTCCTGCTGGAGGCGACCAACGCCGCGAAGATCGCCGTCGCCAAGGTCCAGGGCCGGGCGATCGAGTTCGCCGCGCTGACCCGGGAGACCGTCGACAGCCCGACGCAGAAGAACATCCCGGCGATGCTGGTCCCGGTGGTCGCTCTCACCAAGGACAACATCAAGGAGACGGTCATCACCGACGGCGTGTACACCGTCAAGGACATCTGCACCTCCGCGTACAAGGCGGACTGCGCGGCCATCGGCCTGGAGTAGCGGACACGGCGGTGCGGGTCGCGCGGGCGCCACGGCGCGGTGGCGGATCACGGGGTGCTGCGACAGGCCGGCTGGTTCTCGTCGCGCGGTGGGGGCCGCACGGGTCTTGACTTCGCAAGGGCCGCGCGCGACATTCCCCACCCCTTTCGCGTTCTCGCCGGGCTGGAGCGGCCATGACCACACGCACGGACACCCCGGGCACCGCCGGATCCCCGTCCCGAAGACGACTGCTGGCCGGTGCCGCCGGCGCCGGCCTCGCGGTCGCCACGGGAGTCCACCAGGGCGCCCGGGCGGCCGACTTACCCCCGCTCGGCACGTACGACGTCGTCGTCATCGGCTCCGGCGCCGCCGGCATGACCGCGGCGCTGACGGCGGCCCGCCAGGGACTGAGCTGCGTCGTCGTGGAGAAGGCCCCGACCTTCGGCGGCTCGGCCGCCCGCTCGGGCGCCGGGATCTGGATCCCCGACAACTCGGTGCTCCGCGCCGCCGGGGTCCCGGACACCCCCGAAAAGGCCGCCGCCTACCTCGCCGCGGTCGTCGGCCCGGACGTGCCCGCCGACCGGCAGCGGGCCTTCCTGACCCACGGGCCGCCGATGATCTCCTTCGTCATGGCCAACAGCCCGCTGCGGTTCCGCTGGATGGAGGGTTACAGCGACTACTACCCCGAACTGCCCGGCGGCCTGCCGGGAGGCCGCTCCATCGAACCGGACCAGCTCGACGGCAACCTCCTGGGCGCCGAACTGGCGCACCTCAACCCGCCGTACATGGACGTGCCCGCCGGCATGGTCGTCTTCAGCGCCGACTACAAATGGATCGCCCTGGCCGCCGTGAACGCACGGGGCGCGGCCGTCGCCGCCCAGTGCCTCGCTCGCGGCGTGAAGGCGGCGACGCTCGGCCAGAAGCCCCTGACGATGGGCCAGGCACTGGCGGCGGGCCTGCGCGCCGGCCTGCGCTCGGCGGGGGTACCGGTCTGGCTGAACACGCCCCTGACGGACCTGCACCCCGAGAACGGCACGGTGACCGGCGCGGTCGTCACCCGCGACGGCGCCCCGGGCCTGGTCCGTGCCCGCCGGGGCGTGATCGTCGGCTCGGGCGGCTTCGAGCACAACGCGGCGATGCGGCAGCGCTTCCAGCGGCAGCCCATCGGCACGGAGTGGACCGTCGGCGCGAAGGAGAACACCGGCGACGGCATCCGGGCGGGCGAGCGGCTGGGCGCGGCGCTCGACCTGATGGACGACGCCTGGTGGGGCCCGGCGATCCCCGTCCCCGGACAGCCGTACTTCTGCCTCGCCGAACGCACCTTGCCCGGCGGGCTGCTGGTGAACGGCTCCGGCAGGCGCTTCGTCAACGAGGCCGCCCCCTACAGCGACGTCGTGCACACCATGTACGACGTCCACGACACCGACCCGGCCATCCCGTGCTGGCTCGTCGTCGACCAGAACTACCGCAACCGGTACCTCTTCAAGGACGTCCTGCCGACCCTGCCCTTCCCCGACTCCTGGTACGCCTCGGGGGCCGCGCACAAGGAGTGGACCCTGGACGCGCTCGCGGCCTCGATCGGCGTGCCCGCGGCGGCCCTGCGCACCAGCGTGAACCGCTTCAACGCCCAGGCGCGCCAAGGCGTGGACCCCGACTTCCACCGGGGCGACAGCGCCTACGACCACTACTACACGGACCCGTCCGTCCACCCCAACTCCTGCCTGGCACCCCTCTGGCTCCCCCCGTACCACGCGTTCCGCATCGTCCCCGGCGACCTCGGCACCAAGGGCGGCCTGCGCACGGACGCCCGGGCGCGGGTGCTGCGGGAGGACGGCTCGGTGATCCCGGGCCTGTACGCGGCGGGGAACGCCAGCGCGGCCGTGATGGGCCACAGCTACGCGGGCGCGGGGTCGACGATCGGCCCGGCGATGACGTTCGGGTACATCGCGGCGAGGGATGTGGCGGGGGTGCTGTAGCGCTTCTTGTGTGCTGGATGGGGGAGGTGGGGGAGGGGGGCGGCTCCGGGGCTGTGTGTGAGCCGGCCGTGGAGCGGAGTGGCGGGGGAGGGGTGGCAGGGGCGGAGGGGGTGGAGGTGTGGGAAGGGGTGATCGAGGGCTGGGTGTGAGCCGGTCCCGGTGCGCCTGGGGGCATCCGGGCCGGTCACGGGGCCGCCCGGGGCGTCGCGCGTGGGGCTGCGGCGAGGCGCCGGGCGGCTTGCCCCCGGTCGTTCTCCTCGGGAGACACCCCGCGCCGCTTCACTCCGCAGGCGCACCACCGCGGTTTACTCCGCAGGCCCACCACCGCGGGTCACTCCGCAGGCCCACTGCCCACCTACCTCGCCGCCCTACTCCGCAGGCGTACCCCGCTTGTCCTACGCGGCCCGTCCTACCCCGCCGGTTTGCGGGCGACGAGGCTCGCCTGTGCGACCGGCTCGCCCCGTTCCTCGTCCGGCTCCCGCACCGTCGTGGCGCGCAGGGAGAACCCGGCGGCACGCAGCAGTCCGGCCACCTGCTCCGGCCGGCGCCGCAGGAAGGTCAGGGGGACGGCGTGGCCGAAGGCCTCCTCGTAGCGGCGGGGCTCGTCACCGCACTGGAAACCGAGGAGCAGATGGCCGCCGGGCCGCAGCACGCGGTGGAAACCGGCGAAGAGGGCGGGCAGATGCTCCTCGGGCGTGTGGATGATCGAGTACCAGGACACGACACCGTCGAGCGAGCCGTCCGGCAGGTCCAGCTCCAGCATCGAGCCCCGCACGAACCGCAGCCCCGGATGCTCGCGCCGGGCGATCGCCAGCATCGACTCCGACAGATCGAGGCCGAACACCGACAACCCCCGGGACGCGAGGTACGCCGTGACCCGCCCCGGCCCGCAGCCCAGGTCGGCGACCTCGCCGCCCTCACCCACGAGCTCCGTGAAGCCGTGCAGCACGCCCCGGTCCAGGGGCGGCCCCGGGCGCAGATCACCGAACCGGACGGCGTACTCCTCGGCGACGGTGTCGTAGAAGGTGCGGGTCTCGGTCACGAAGTCGGGGGTCTCGGTCACGGAGTCGGGGGTCTCGGTCATGGCCGGAGACCCTAGCGCGGTGCTTCCCCCGGGGCGGCTCCTCCCGGCGCCGACCGAGACCGTGGAAGACGGTCATGCCGAGTACGGGTGTCCTACGGCCGGAATTCGCCGAGAATTCATCATGCGGAAGGGCCCGGAAAGGGCAGGAGCCCCGTCGCCTTTCGGCGCGGGGCTCCTTGGGTACTACAAATCAGACCGGCGTGACGTTCTCAGCCTGCGGGCCCTTCGGACCCTGCGTGACGTCGAAAGACACCTGCTGGTTCTCCTCGAGCGAGCGGAAGCCGCTCGCGTTGATCGCGGAGTAGTGGACGAAGACGTCGGGGCCGCCGCCCTCCTGGGCGATGAAACCAAAGCCCTTTTCGGCGTTGAACCACTTCACGGTTCCGGTAGCCATAAGCCCTCCTTGGGCTCAAAAAGGGTTGCCCTGCTCCAGAACCAGCAAGTGTGAAGATGAATTCTGCACAAGTGCATATGTCTGAGAATGACGAGAGCCCGCGGTCACATGCTCCGCAGGCTCTGTACTGCAAGGGAAACCAAACTGCAACTTGCGATGAGCCTAGCACGCAGGCCGTGGAATGCAATAGGGGTCAAGATCACGTCACCCGAATGTTTGAACATCCCTCGGCCGACTGGCGGTGCGGGCCTCCATCGGCGGCCACGCCCCGGTCCCGGGGGTGCGCGCAGGCCGATCCCGGGGGTGCGCGCCGATTCGTACGCCATGAGGGCTAGCCTCACGATGTGGACAATCCTCGCACCCGGCCGCGCGTCGGCCACATCCAGTTCCTGAACTGCCTGCCCCTGTACTGGGGGCTCGCGAGAACGGGCACGCTCCTCGACTTCGAGCTCTCCAAGGACACCCCCGAGAAGCTCAGCGAGAAGCTGGTGCAGGGCGAACTCGACATCGGTCCGATCACTCTCGTCGAGTTCCTCAAGCACGCGGACGACCTGGTCGCCTTCCCCGACATCGCCGTCGGCTGCGACGGTCCGGTGATGTCGTGCGTGATCGTCTCGCAGGTCCCCCTCGACCAGCTGGACCGCGCCCGCGTCGCCCTCGGCTCGACCTCCCGCACCTCCGTGCGCCTCGCCCAGCTGCTCCTCGCCGAGCGCTACGGCGTCCAGCCGGACTACTACACCTGCCCGCCCGACCTGAGCCTGATGATGCGGGAGGCCGACGCCGCCGTCCTCATCGGTGACGCGGCGCTGCGCGCCAACATGCTCGACGGGCCGCGCTTCGGCCTGGACGTGCACGACCTCGGCACGCTCTGGAAGGAGTGGACGGGCCTGCCGTTCGTCTTCGCGGTCTGGGCGGCCCGTCGCGACTACCTGGAGCGCGAGCCGGTCATCACCCGCCGGGTGCACGAGGCCTTCCTCGACTCTCGCAACCTCTCCCTGGAGGAGGTGGCCAAGGTCGCCGAGCAGGCCGCCCGCTGGGAAGCCTTCGACGAGGGGACCCTGGCCCGTTACTTCACGACCCTCGACTTCCGCTTCGGCGGCCCGCAGCTGGCGGCGGTCGCCGAGTTCGCGCGGCGGGTCGGCCCGACGACCGGCTTCCCGGCGGACGTGAAGGTGAACCTGCTCCAGCCGTGAGCCGGGCGGCGCCCTCGCACTACTCGGGCGGGCGTTGCCCCGCACTACTCGGGCGGGCGGTGCCCCGCACTACTCGGGCGGGCGGTGCCCCGCACTACTCGGGCGGGCGTGCCCCGCACTACTCGGGCGGGCGGTGCCCCGCACTACTCTGCTGGGAGCGCAGGTGTACCGGGACCGGAGCCGTCCCCGCCTGCCCACGGGGGAGGGGTGACGCCCATGCGGCCGCTCGACGTCGACGAACCCACCGTCGTGGGGCCCTACCGGCTGCTCGGCCGGCTGGGCTCCGGCGGCATGGGCCGGGTCTATCTGGGCCGCAGTGCCGGCGGCCGCACGGTCGCCGTGAAGATCGTGCATCCGCACTTCGCGCTGGACGAGGAGTTCCGGGCGCGTTTCCGGCGTGAGGTCGAGGCCGCGCGCCGGGTGGGCGGTGCCTGGACGGCGCCCGTCCTCGACGCCGACCCGGGGGCGCGGGTGCCGTGGGTGGCGACGGCGTACGCGGCCGGCCCGTCCCTGTCCTCGGCCGTCGCCGACGGCGGCCCCCTGCCGGCCCACACGGTCCGGGCCCTCGGGGCGGGACTCGCCGAGGCGCTGGCCGCGGTGCACGAGCTGGGGCTGGTGCACCGGGACGTGAAGCCGTCGAACGTCCTGCTGACCCTCGACGGCCCCCTGCTGATCGACTTCGGGATCGCCCGGGCCACCGACGGCACGGCGTCCCTCACCTCCACCGGCGTGTCCATCGGCTCACCCGGCTACATGTCACCCGAGCAGATCCTGGGCAAGGGCGTCACGGGTGCGGCCGACGTTTTCTCGCTGGGCGCGGTCCTCGCGTACGCGGCGACCGGAGAGCCGCCCTTCCCCGGCGACTCCTCCGCCGCCCTGCTCTACAAGGTCGTCCACGAGGAACCGGAACTCGGATTGCTCGACGGCGAGTTGCGGAGCCTGACCGCGGCCTGCCTCGCGAAGGACCCGGGCGCCCGCCCCGCCCCCGCGGAACTGGCCCGCCGCCTGGCCCCCGAGGGCGCGGCCCGGCTGGTGACGGGCGGGTGGCTGCCCGGGGCGCTGGTGGAGCAGGTGAGCCGCAGCGCGGTGCAGCTGCTGAACCTGGAGGCGACGGGGGCGGGGGCCGGGGCCGGCCTTTCCGGGCCGGTCGAATTCAGCAGCCCGTCGGTGACGGCCCCGGAAACGACCGGAGGTGAGGGGCTGGGCGTCTTCGGACCACCACCGGTGATGTCCCCGTCCGTGCCAGGGGCGCAGCCCCCTGCCCCCGCCGCCGTACCCGAACCCCGGGACGGCGGCGACCACCCGCAGGACACCGCCCCGGCCTCCGGGCGTCACCCCGGTCGGGTCACCGTCTCCGTCGCGGCGACGTCCACGCCGGACGGCGAGGGCGGGGGGCGGGTACGCAGGCTGAGCTGCTCCGTGGCACTGGCGGTCGCGGGGGCGATGGCGGCCGTGACGATCGGATCGGTGTTCGTGTTCGACCTGCTGCCGGGCCGGGGCGGCGGCCAGGACGACGCGGACTCGAGCAGCGGCTCCGACTCGCCCCCGGCGGCGACCGCGAGCTCGGCCCCCGCCGCGGGTGCGGTGCCCGCCGCGTACCTCGGCATCTGGGAGGGCCAGGGCATCGCCCTCGACGGCAGGCTCCCCCTCGGCACGTTCCGCATCACGGTCGAACGGGCCGCTGTCGGACAGGAGTTGGGCAAGCTCCGCCAGACCGACCCGATCGGCGGCGTCTGCGTGGACGTACTCACCCTGAAGCAGGTGACGAAGCAGGAACTCATCGCGACGTCGGTCGGCGCGAGGACCAACCACAGCGGCTGCAACCCCGCGAAGACGACGGTCCACCTCAAGCCGCTGGGCGACGACCTGCAGTACCGGTCGGAGAGCGAGGAGTCGGGACGGCCTCGGGCTCGGATGTCGAAGGTGGGGTAGCCGGGGCGGCCCGGCGGCTCAGCTTGACCAGCAGGGTGATCAGCAGTGCGGCCGAGGCAAGTGTGGCGACAAGGCCGACGACCCACAGCCACGGGTAGTGCACGTGTACCCAGCAGGGGCCGCCCTCGCTGAAGCAGTCACCGTCCCAGTTACGGCGCCGCTTGGGCCGTACGGCCGTCTCGATCACCCCGACGACCAGGTACCCCGCCGTCAGCCCCGGCAGTGAAGCGGCCGCCCAAGCCAGCGAACGCGCCTTGCTCTTCTTCCAGTTCATCCTGGTCAGCGGCGCCACCCAGGCCAGGAAGACCAGCGGCACCAGGAAGCCGACCGTGCCCGCGAAGGCATACACACCGCCGGGCCATACGGGAGCGAAGTCGCCCCAGAGCCCGTGGCCCCAGTACATGTCGAAGAGGACCAGCGGCATGAGGAGGAGGACGAAGCCAGGGAGCACCATCCAGCCGAACAGGCGCTCACCGGCACTGAGCTTCACCCGGTGAAGAGCAGACGGACGCGAACGCCCCGGTCTGTGCTCGTACTGCAAGGCAGGCCCGACCGCCTTCCTCCGCTTCGGCTTCGCCGAACTTCCGCTCATGGCCCCTACCCTCACGCTGTTTCAGGCGCTCACTACTGTGTCTGCGATAGCGAACACCATCAGACACGATTGACACGCCACATCAGGGCGTAGTGCCGGAAAGGTCCACCATGGAGACCCTGCAGCCTGACGATCCAGTGGAGTTGGGCACCTATCGGTTTCTACGAAGACTTGGGGCCGGCGGCATGGGCCGTGTCTACCTTGCCCGTTCGCCCGGTGGTCGCACCGTGGCAGTGAAGGTCGTACGTCCGGACCTCGCCGCGGACGACGATTTCCGCGACCGCTTCCGGCATGAAGTCGAGATAGCCAAGGCGGTCTCCGGCCGCTTCACCGCCCCGGTCGTGGACGCCGACCCGGACGCGCCCCTGCCCTGGCTGGCGACGTCGTACGTGCTCGGCCCGGACCTGACGGACGTGGTGGCCGCTCACGGCGCGCTGCCGGAGCACACCGTCCGGGCGCTGGCCGCCGGTCTCGCCGCCGCCCTTCAGGAGGTGCACGCGGCAGGGCTGATCCACCGTGACATGAAGCCGTCGAACGTCCTGCTGGCGGCGGACGGTCCGCGCGTCATCGACTTCGGCATCGCGCGGGCAGTGGACGGAAACCGTATGACACAGACGGGAGTCGTGGTCGGCTCTCCCGGCTACATGTCACCGGAGCAGGCGCTGGACGAGAACATCGGTACGGCAAGTGATGTCTTCTCGTTGGGCGCCGTACTCGCGTTCGCCGCGACCGGCCGGGGCACCTTCGGCCATGGAACCGTCTCGCATGCCTCGTTGCTGTATCAGGTCGTGCACGGTGAACCCGACGTCGAGGGCGTACCGCAGCAACTCCTGGGCCTGATCCGCGCATGCCTCGCGAAGGACCCGGCGCAACGGCCGGCACCGGCCGACATCGTGGCGGCGCTCGCCCCCCAAGGGGTCGAGGGCGTCCTCAGCGACTGGCTGCCGTCGGCCGTGGCCTCGACGATCGCCACGCATGCGGCCGGCATCCTGGACCTGGAGGCACCGCAGCAGCCGCAGCCCACGGCCGTCGCGTCCTTCGGGCCCGCACCGGCGATGACGGCTGGGCCACCGCAGCCACCGGGCACACCAACCCCGGGCTACGGGTATCCGCAGGCTCCGGGATACGGCGGTGCTCCCGCGGCTGCCGCCCAGGGAACACCGGTCCCCAGCTTCACCAGTCCGCCGGGTGGCCTTCCCGCCCCCGTATACGGGACGCCCCCGCCGGGCCACGGTGCCCAAGGACACCCCGGCGTCTCGGGGCCGGCCTCCACCATTGCCACCACTTCCACCCCCCACTCCCGCCGCCGTGTCCTCGGTCTCGCGCTCGGCGGTGCCGCCGTGGCACTGGCGGGCGGTGGCGCCGCCTGGTGGCTCGGCCGGAACGACGACTCCACGGATGGGGCGACCGGTACGAACGGCGCCGGCTCCGCCCGGCCCGTCGAGGAGAACTTCACCACCCCGCCGGCGGGAGTCGCCCCCCAACCCCTGTGGCACGAGACAGCGGCGGAAGACAGCACCACCACCGACGTACCGCTCCTCATCCATGACGGCCTGCTCCTGATCAGCGGCGACCCTCTGGTGGCATACGACGTGAAGACCGGTGACGCCCGCTGGTCGAAGCCCGACGTCTGCGCTCCCGGTTCTCCGCTTCTGTTCCATGACGGCAAGGTGTTCCTCACCGACAGCGGCGTCGAGGGAGTCCTCGTCGCGCGTGACGTGAAGACCGGCGACGAGGTGTGGCGCAGCCGTCTCGGCAAGAAACTCGGCATCGAGAGCACCATCGCCATCGACGACAAGAACGTGTACGTCACGGCAACCGACTACGCACAAGCCCGGAGCGCCACCGACTACCGCACCGCCATCGCCGCGATCAGCCACAGCACCGGGAAGAAGGTGTGGGTGCAGCACCGCGACTGGGGCACGAGGGACTACGACGTCCAAGGCGCCGTCTCCGGCAAGTACCTCGTCTACGCGGACTCCAACCACAATCTCACCGTGCGTGACACCGCGACCGGCGACCAGTTGTGGACGCAGAAGATCGGCGACGACTGGGCCTGGCAGCCCACGGTCGCGAACGGCTTCGTATTCCTGCCCGGCGAGAAGCTGACAGCGGTCGACGCGGAGACCGGCCGCACCCGCTGGACTCTCTCCCCAGAGGGCCGCCGCGGCTTCAACAACCCGGCTTTCATCGACGGTGTGCTCTATGTCAGTGACTACGACCGCGGCATCTGGGCCGTAGACGTGAAGACGCACCGGCGGATCTGGCTCTGCGAGGACCAGAACCGTGGCGGGCCGGGGACGTTCGTGAGGGTCGGCACGACGCTGTACTGCGCCGCCGGGCCCCTGTCCGGGGGCGTCATCGCTCTCGAGGCCAAGACCGGCACGGTGCGCTGGACCTGGACGGACGACAAGGACTCCGGCGCCCCCTGGCAGATCGCCCCGGCAGGAAACCGACTGTTGGTGACGAACGGACCCGAGATCTACGCGATGCCGGCGGTGTGAGGCCGGGGCGCCGGGGCGCGAATCCGGGGACTGCCATAGTCTCCGTTAGCTGAAGTTAACGAACGTGGCCACAGGGGCCGACGGGGAGGACGACCATCATGCGGGTGCTGGTCACGGTCGTACGCGAAGGCGGTGAGCCGGAGGACGTCGTCGTCAACACCGACGACACAGCCACGGCAGGAGACGTAGCGGAGGTGTTGGCGCAGGCCGCCGGACAAGGCGTCGACCCGCGGGGTGCCGGGCCGGGGAACGTCGTGGCCATGCCTGGGACCTCACTGGCTTCGCTGCCCGGGTACGGAACAGCGGTGGCCGGGGCACCGGTGCTGTGGGCAGACGGTGAGCTGTGCGATCCCGCGGCACCGGCACCCGGGGTCCTGCGGGACGGCATGCGCATCTCCGTCGACCCCTCGATAGGCCCGCTGCTGCGCAAGGGCGAGCCGGTCGGGCAGTACGAACTCCGTGTGGCGGGCGGTCCCGGCTCGGGGCGCGTGGTCCGGTTGGGCGTCGGCGCGGCAACTGCCGGATCGGCACCGACCTGTTCGCTCCCCCTGCCTGACGCCTCACTGCCGGCGGTCGCCCTCCGCCTGACCATCGACCTCAAGGGCAACGTCACTCTCACCCCGGAGCAGGCCGCCGCCGGTGTCCGGCTGAACGACGACGCGGTGACGGCCGGGACTCCCTGGCCGCTTGGCGGTGTCGTAGGGGTGGGCGACTCGCTGCTGGTCCTCGACAAGGTGGCCGAGCCGGACGCACATCTGTCCCTGATGAGCGAAGGCGGTCTCGCCTACAACCGCCCCCCTCGTCTGTCCCCGCTGCGGCCTCGGCGGCGGCTGGCCGTGCCGGTACCGCCCAGCAAGAGCGAGCGGGCTCGTTTCCAGTTCATCATGGCGTTCATGCCCATGCTGTTCGGGCTGGCCATGTACTTCTTCACCAAGCAGATCTACATGCTGCTGTTCTGCCTGATGAGCCCGCTCATGATGCTGGGCCAGTGGATCAGTGAGAACCGCGAGGGGAAGAAGAAGCACAAGACGTCCCTCAAGCAGTACAAGAAGGACCTCGCGGCCTACGAGTCCGAACTCGTCACCCTCAGCAAGGAAGAACAGCGCGCCCGCCGCGAGGACAACCCCGACCCGGCAGAGGTCCTGCTCTTCGCGACCGGACCCCGCCGCCGCCTCTGGGAGCGCCGGCTCACCGACCCGGACGCGATGCAACTGCGCATCGGGCTCGGCGCACTGCCCTCCGACGTGGAACTCGTCTTCGCGCGTGGCGGCTCGGCCCACGACGAGGAGCCACCGGAGCCCCCGGTCCTTCCCGACGTCCCCGTCACCCTGCCCTTCGCCCGGCTCGGCGTGGTCGGCATCGCGGGCGACCGCGCCCGTGCCCTCGCCACCGCGCGCTGGCTCAGCGTGCAGGCCGCCGTGCTGCACAGCCCCCGCGACCTGTCACTGGTCTCCCTGGCCGCCACGCCTGCTGCCGGCGCCGAATGGCACTGGGCGCACTGGCTGCCGCACACCAACCCCGACGAGGGACAGGACTGCGTCGCCCTGGTCGGTTTCGACTCGGAGGGCATCAGCCGCAGGGTCAACGAACTGCTCAACGAACTGGCTCGACGCAAGGCGGCCCGCGAGCAGCACAACATGACGGGCCAGCTGTATCCGGACGCCAACGTCCTCCTGATCCTGGACGGAGCACGGCTGCTGCGCAGGGTACCGGGCGTCCCCCAACTCCTCACCGAGGGGCCGCAGTACGGCATCTTCGCCCTGTGCATCGACGAGGACGAGCGGCTGCTCCCCGAGGAATGCAAGGCCGTCGTGGCCTGGTCACCGGACGCGGCCCACCACGTCCGGGTGCGCGGCTACGGCCTCGAGGCGGTCGGCGATGTCCTGGCCGACCAGGTGCCGTACGAATGGTGCGAACTCCTGGCCCGCAGCCTCGCCCCCGTCCGCGATGTCAGTCGCGACGACGCCGATTCCGCGCTGCCCACCTCGGCCCGGTTGCTGAACCTGCTGAATATGCCCAACCCGGCGGGCACCGACGTGGAACGCATCTGGCAGGCGGGTGGCTCGACCACGGCCGCACCCATCGGACTCGCCGCCGACGGCGCGTTCGTCCTGGACATCCGCCGTGACGGTCCGCACGCGCTGGTCGCCGGTACAACGGGTGCCGGCAAATCGGAGCTGCTGCAGACGATCATCGCCTCCCTTGCGGTGGCTAACCGCCCCGATGCCCTGAACTACGTTCTCATCGACTACAAGGGAGGCAGTGCGTTCATGGACTGCGCTCGCCTGCCGCACACCGTCGGCATGGTCAGCGACCTCGACGCCCACCTGACCGAGCGGGCCCTCGCCTCTCTCGCGGCCGAGCTGCACCGCCGGGAACGGATCCTCTTCGACGCCGCCGCCAAGGACATCGAGGACTACAACGACACCCGCAAGCTCCGCCCTGAACTGGAGCCAATGCCGCGGCTGGTGCTGGTGATCGACGAGTTCGCGTCCCTGGTCGCCGAGCTGCCCGACTTCATCGCGGGACTGGTCGACATCGCACGCCGGGGCCGTTCGCTCGGCGTGCACCTGATTCTCGCGACCCAGCGCCCGGCGGGTGTGGTGAGCGCGGACATCCGCGCCAACACCAACCTCCGCATCGCCCTGCGTGTGACGGACGCCGCCGAGTCGATGGACGTCATCGACGCTCCGGACTCGGGCGCGATCGCCAAGTCCACGCCAGGTCGTATGTATGTCCGCTCGGGTGCTCAGTCCCTGGTCGGCGTGCAGTCGGCCCGCATCGGTGGCCGCCGCCCCGCCACGGGCCAGACGGGCCCGAAGGCCACGCTGATCCCGTTGCCCTGGAACGCCTACGCCCGCCCGCTGCCCAAGCGGGACGAGGCCGAGGACGACGGCACGATGGTCACGGACCTGGCCGTGCTGGTGGACGCGGTACGCGAAGGAGCGGAGCGGATGGGCTTCGGTGAGCAGCGCAGCCCGTGGCTGCCGCCGCTGGCGGAATCCGTCACGCTCGACGAACTGTCTGCCTACGGCGTTGCACCGGCTGCCCCGGCCGACGACGTGGCTCCGATCCCGTACGGTCTGGTCGACCTGCCGGCGAAGCAGAGCCGCGTGCCCGTGTCCCTGGACCTTGTGCACGGCGAGCACACCCTGCTGCTCGGCGGCGCCCGCTCCGGTCGCTCGACGGCTCTTCGTACCCTCGCCGGCTCCCTGGCCCGCAACACTTCCCCCCTCGACGTGCACGTCTACGGCATCGACTGCGGCTCCAACGCCCTACTGCCGCTGGTGCGTCTGCCTCACGTGGGCGCTGTCGTGACCCGCGACGAGCCGGACCGGGCCCGCCGCCTGATCCAGCGCTTGCAGGTGGAGGTCGCCCGTCGACAGCAGTTGCTGGCCATGGAGGGTGCGTCGAGCGCGGCGGAACAGCGCGCTGGCGCTGGTCCCGAAGATCGCCTGCCCTGGATGGTGCTGTTGCTGGACAGCTGGGAAGGCTTCGCGTCGACCTTCGAGAACTACAATTACGGTCAGCTGCTGGAAGCGGCCCAGAGACTCTTCCGCGAGGGTTCGGCAGCGGGTCTGAAGGTCGTCATGACGGCCGACCGCAGCGGCCTCAGCGGTCACGTCTCCTCGGCCTTCTCCGACCGTCTCGTCATGCGCTTCGCCGACCCGAACGACTACTCCACCGCGGGTCTGCAGGCCCGCGAGATCCCGAAGAACATGCCGCCGGGACGCGCCCTGCGCATCACGGACACAGGCGTGGACGAGACCCAGATCGGGCTGTTGGCGCAGGACCCTGCCGGCCAGGCCCAGGTGCGTGCGCTCCGAGAGATCGCGGAAGAGGCGCGCACCCGCTACGGCCGCGTCCCGGCAGGCCGCCGTCCTCTGCGGGTCGATGCCCTTCCGTCGCGCATCACGGCGTCGGAGGCAATGGCTCTGGACCCGGACTTCGTCCCGCCGTCGCCTCTGTGGGCATTGCTCGCAGTGGGCGGCGACGAACTGCATCCCATCGGTATCGACCTGGAGGAGAACGGCCCCGGCTTCGTCATCGCGGGCCCGCCGAAGTCCGGCCGTTCCACGGCACTGCTGTGCGCTGCCGAGTCGCTTCTGCGAGCAGGTACGCCTCTGGTGGTCGTCACACCTCGCCGGTCTCCACTGCGGGACCTCGAGGGGCGCGAAGGGGTGCTCGGCGTACTCAATGCGGAGAGCTCCAGTGACGACTTGGAGGAACTGCAGGACCAACTCGACCAACGGCCGTACGTCGTTGTGGTCGACGACGCAGAACTCCTCTACGACACGTCGCTGGACGAGCCGCTGGAAGGTGTCATCCGTCAGGGAGCCGACGGTGGCGTGGGCCTGCTCGCCGCCGGCACGACGGACTCGCTGTCCAGCCAGTACAGAGGCTTCGCAGTCGAGGCCCGCAAGTCGCGCAACGGCATGCTCCTGACACCGCAAAGCTCCTCGGACGGCGAACTGTTTGGCCTCCGACTGCCTGCGAACAGCGGCGGCGGGGCAGCGGGCAGTGGGTTGTTCGTGGCCGGGGGGGCGTTTGTGCCTGTGCAGGCTGTGATGAACGGCTGACCGCGAATCAGTGACGAAACTGCGAGGCCTCGCTTTCCGGCGAGGCCCCGCAGTGCTGGTGCCGCCGTTCAGGGCTTGGTGAGACGGACGGATTTGGAGCCGTGCGCCTTCGCTGAACCGGCAGCGGAGACGTCCGAGGGCCATTTTCGTAGAATCCAACGGCGACGGAACACCAGTGCCACTGTTCCCAACAGGAAGAAAGCGGCGATAGCCGCTGTGCCGTACGCCGGCAGGTTCGGCGGCGGGTCCTTCACCCAACCCTGAGTGAGGATGCGGGAGGGATCCTCGGGGTCGTATGTGACGATCATGGAAGCGCCGGTTTGTGTCTCGGGAAACATTCCGGCGTAATCCCAGAGCTCGACCTCGGTGCCCGCCTGGGGGCTGCTCACGAGACGGACCTTCACGTACTTCGGCTTTGAGTCGACACCTACGACCGTAGCAGCGGCGCTCACCCCGCGAGAACGCAGTTCCTGTACCAGGAAATGCGATGGAAGCACCAAGCTGAGGACCATTCCGACGCACAGCAGGAACAGGCCGAACGTGCAGAGTATCAACCGGAGTCGGGGGAGTGGAGGCCGCGGCTTCCACGCCTTTGCCCTGGCGACGTCCTGACGTGCTCTTCTGACGTGAGGCGGAAGCTGATACTGCCCCGCAGGGCGCTTCTTCCTATTCTTAGTCATGCTCTTGCAATCCTATGAGAACCATCCGCTCACGGTGTTCTTTACATTTGATGCGGAGTCGGGCTTCATCGGCACGCTCGGAACCCGCTTATACGGTGAGCATTCATCAGCCGGAAGCCGGAGAAGATGTCGCAGAACGAGGCGCGTATGTATAACAAGGATGCCTGAGCCCAGATGCGTGATCCATTGTCACAGGGTTGAGGCTGCACGCTCATCCGTCCTCGGACGGCGTTCCTTGACGTGACGCATCGTCTGCAGGAGCGCGTCTGTCCTGCTGAAATGCCGCCGGGGGCACTCCGTCTGTGGCTCGGTGGCCTCGAAGGAATGCCCCGGCAGGCTGCGTCCGCGCGATACGGATCAGGTGGCGCGCTCGATGTTGTCGGCGCTGGTGTTGGCCGACTTGCTGGCGTCGTTCAGCGTGTCGACCCACTTGTCGAACGTCGGCTTGATGTCGTGCCAGTCATTCCGGAAGCGGTCGGCCTTGGGGCCCTTCCAGTAGCCAGAGCTGTGGCTCGTGGCCGACTCCAGTGCCTTGATGAGGCCCTGGAGGTCCGTGGCCTTCTTACCGAAGAGCTTGGACAGTTCCCGAAGCTGAGTGAGATCTGCACCGCGATCCATGGCGTTCCTCCCCGTGTCACGTGAGTAAACGGACGATCCGTTTGCAACATGGGACGCTACCGCACCAGGCGTAGTTGCAGTCCAGGGCCTCCAGAGTTGGGGTTCTCGTGTGAACGTGTGGTGTTCACCCTGGTGAGGCGAGCTTGATGGCTATACGTGGAGTGCCGATGCGCTGGGATGCCGTGGGCAGCAGGAGAAGCCGCTTTGGCAAATCGTGACATTCAGGAAATCGGCCGCGAATCAGCCGACTGAGGCCGTGTGCGCAGGGTGGCGCGCACCACTCGTCGTTACCCGACGTGTCGTACACCTGTTGCAGGGGCCGCTAGCCCAGTCGTTCTCCACGGCCGGAGGTGCCTGGCGGAGGAAATTTGAAGAGTGTGAAAATTTGTATAAATTTTCCCGATAAGCCAGTTCGCCCCTGAACCGGTTGATTTCAGGAGGGGGCGTGAGTCATGCCGTGCGCCCGGGCAAAGCCACGCACAGGCCAATGCCGACAGGGCCCCTGATCCACTTGTCCCGACAGGGATCCGCTTGTGTCTGTCCAGGGTGTCTTTGCTACCTTGTCCCGACGTAGCTACGTGTCCTGGAAAGGTGCTCGCGACGCATGGATAGCGTGAAGGTATTCCGACGCGGTGCCCAGGGGGCGCATGATAGCAGGGGGCGCAGATGCTCCGCGTGACGTCAATAATGAACAATGCCAACAGGGGGTTTTTGCGTGACGTTCAGGGGAATGTCCAAGGATAATGCGCGCAAACTGGCTGCCGCGCTGGACGTCGCTGATGGCGCGCTCTCCATTCAGGGCCCCCTGGTGTCCGGCATTCTTGCTAAATGGGAAGGCGACCAGGGAAACCTCAAGCGCTTTCGGCAGGATGCATCATGGGCTCGCGATCAAGCCAAAGATGTGCGTCGTCGGCTCGGAATCCTGGACGCAGACCCGAGCGCCGAACTCATGTTCATGGGGCTCACGGGAGTGCTCAAGACCTGGCAGGAATACCAGGAGCACAAGGGTGAGGTCGGCGAATATGTGGACGAGTTCAAGGAAATAAAGAAAAATGTAACGATGCCCCTGCGACTGACGAAGATCGCCTCGGGTATCGAAGCTTCCCTCCAGCTGTACCAGCGCTGGTCCCAGGGCCAGAACGTGGCCGGGGCTAAGGCGGTCCTTGAACTGAACAAGTACTTCGGCATCACCGGTGATCGGCTGAAGCTGAAGAACATCGAGTACATGCGCGAGCTCCTGAAGCTCCAGAAGATCGAGGGTCTTTACCAGCAGCCCTGGAAGTGGCAACAGGGTCTTCGCAGCTTCCTCACCACCAAACTGAAGATTCCCCTGCCGGCCAAGCTGCTGAATCAGGCCCCCGGACTCAGCATCCTTGACCGCGTCGGGTTGCCGCTGGCGATTGTTCATGGTGTCAAAGAGATGGTCGCGCCTGACCACAACGGCGTTCTGGGCGGGTTCGACCGCGGCATGGGATTTGTGGAGGCGGCCGGCGCAGGGGCGGTTCTGGGCGGATCGGCCGCGGCGACAGCCCTCGGCGCCAGCGCGACCGTCGCGGCGGCAGTCCCTGTGGTCGGCTGGGTGGCTCTCGGTGTGGCCGGTGCCTACTTCCTCGGCACTTGGGCCTGGGACAACAGAGAAGCGATCGCTGATACGACCAAAAAGGCCTGGAATGCGACGACCAAGTGGGCGGGGGACGTGGCGGACAAGGGCCAGGAGATCGTCGACGGCGCCAAGAGTGCGGTGACAAATCTAGTCCCCAATACTATCAAGAAGTACAAGTTCTGGTAGGAGATGGCTCCGGTGGAATCGAAGGACTTGTTCGGTGTGCCGCGGGACCGGCGCCCGGACCAAGGCGGTGCTTTGGCCCCAGAGCCAGCATCCATGGGGCGTCGCTATGGGGCCGCGGCCATCGACGGAACGTTCGCGATTATCTGCGCGGCCATTTCCGGGATGCAGTATGTACTGAGCCTCCCGGCGTCGGATGCGCCTTCGCTCACCAGCGGGAGTCTGTGGCTGCGAGTTTTCGTCGCCGGAATCAGCGTCTCGTTTCTGAATCAAGTGCTACTGGTCCTGCTGTTCCGTTGCAGCATAGGCAAGCTGTTTGTCGGCGCGCGTGTGGTCCGGTTGGTGGACGGCGGCAGGCCACGCCTTTGGCAGCTGCTCGGCCGATGGATCGGGGGCATTGCGTACGGCTTCACGATCCTGCCCCTCGGGTTCTTCCTCGGTGGTAGCGAAGCGCCCCCGCTCGATTTCGCGGGCGTGCGCATTGTGAAGACCGCGGGCATGCGGTCGTCCGGCCAAGCCTGACGGTTTCACCTTACGTCGTTCGTCTCGCGCGGATTTTCTAGTTTTAAAGCCCTCGGGCACTTCTGAATCAACCGCAGAACCTCAAAAGATGCAAGGACTCGGTATGGCAAACCCCGAACTCGACATCGAGTTGGAAAAGTTCCGCGAACTCGTCGGCAAGGCACTCGCAGAAGGGGGAACTCAGCCGCTCATCAAACTGACTGACGAGGAACTTGCTGTGCTGGACCCCAGTAGCCTCGAGGAAGTCGTGGCTCCGGCGCCGCATTTGGCTACGCTTTCCGAAGAGCAGCGTGAGTGGGTTCTGGGAACAGCGCTTCGCTCTCTGGTTTCCCGGGGCGCGGTGGAGGTCGCGAACATCTCCGAACTCGACGCCGTCCTGCGGTCCGAGGGAACCCACTCGAAACTCACTGCAGATGTGGAGATGCGGGTTACGCCGGAGGTCAGCATGGCGCTGACTCTGCGGCGCACGGCTGCACGGGCACTCGCCGTCGAGCAGCAGACGTCCAACGGCAGCGTGACCGCCTTCGTTTTCGTGCATTCCTCTGAGCTCTTGCTGATCGAGCAAGTAACCGGCGGTGGGATGCACATCTTCACGCTCGCCAGTAAGGCGCGCGATGCCGCCCGGATGGTCCAGGCGCTCGTAGACCCCTTCGGTACGGCTGACCGGGATGGAAAGGTGCTGCAGCTCGACCCGTCGGCCCTGACGGCCGAGACGGTGGACCAGAAGCTGGCCTCCGTGATCGATGGAGCTCTGGTGGTGAGCCAGTTGATCGTACTCGCCGATGAACCCGGACCGCTTCTGACGACGTACGCAACAGACCGTGAGGTGTGGGCGGTCAACGTTGACTCACCGCAGGCGCCGACCGGCATCACGGCACAGGCGGTCAGCGAGCGTACCCTTGAGGCGTTCATCATCAAGTTGATCAGGCAGCCGGCCGCACCTGAGAAGTCGTCCACGGGGTGGGGAAAATGAGCGATCGCGTCGAGGAGTGCAGGAAAGATCTCAGCAACTTGAAGAGATTCGCGAATGAGATCGACAAGACCCTGGACGCGGTGGACGCGGCGTCCGGCACCGAGGCCTGGCAAGGTCCTGCTGCCGACAAGTTCCGTTCGGAATGGCGCGGCCGCAGAAAAGCGATTCACGATGCTCTGGACGCGGCACGGGGACAGTACAACAAGATCTTGCAACGCGTGCAGGACGAAGAGCACAAGAAGAAGACTGGTGCCGCGCAGTAGGTTGAGGGATCGAATCTGTCCTGCCCGCTACGGCCTTCATGAGGTTCCCGATGACTGATGCGAACTCACTTGTCTACGAGGCTCACTTCGTCCGAACGCCGTTCCAGTTGCTCGGCGGCTCGAAGTGGAAGAAGCTGGTCGCGTTCCGGGTCGACCGCGAAGGAGTGCTCCTCGGGGGTGCTCCTGCACGTTACGAGGCCCAACTTGCCCACGTCCCGTGGAATGACATCACGTCCATTGTGGTGTGGCATCAGCGCACGGCAGGGAACGGGATCAACTACGTCGGAGTGCAACGCAGGCCCGGAGCGCCTGCTCTTCCCGGGATGAACAGCGGCGTCAGCCGGGAGAGGGCCGAGAAGCTGGCCCCCCACGTGGATTACGAACTGTTTCTGGCAAGCCGGCCCATCAACCTATGGCGCTTGGATCCAGAACGGCTCCAAGTCTCGGTGGATGCGTTTGCGCCTCATGTACCCGTACTTGTGTATTCTCAGCCACACCTCCCATGAATCCGCACGCCTGCCGTCGGCGGTGGATCCGGACGGCTCTGGCTAAGGCGTCCAGAAGGGCCCATTCCGCACTGGGAATCGTCCACTGTCTGTTCGCCGCGCTACTGCTGCATAGGAACACGGACGCCGAGCGCGGCCCGTTTGCGCTGTGCACCGGCAGGTCGTTCCTCCTCGGTAACGGCGAACTCCCAGGCGTTCGTCCACGGGACGAGGGTGACGGAGGGTTCGTCGACGTGTCTGTTCTTGCCCAACACAGTGTGGCTCTCCGTGGCACTTCGGGGCGGGGTCGGGCCACTGCCGCGAGCTACGCGCAGCGGCTAATCGCTCGTCCGGGTGAGGCGTACCGCCTGCTCCGTAAGCCCCGACACCTTGAACAGCACTCCCGCAAATTCGACGGTGTCGCCGATCCTCACGTCTTTGTAGACGGCCACCGGAACCCCGGCACAGTTCGCGCCGAAGCCAACCGTCCCCGCCGCGGTGTCGACGTACGAAACGGTGAGGGACGGACCGGTGGCCAGTTGCTTCACGCCGCCGTTGTCGAGGAGGGCCAAGGGCTGCCCCTTGGCCGGGAAGCTCTTCGACGTGGCGGCCAGGACGGCGCGGTTGGTGGTGAAGCACAAGGTGTTGTCGGCGGCGCCGCCCGCGAACTCCATGGACTCGGGAGCGGCGGCGAGAGCGGCCTTGTCCTTGGCGTCCTTCGGTTCCAGGACGACACGGTAGGAACAGACCTGCCGCACGGTGTA
Organism: Streptomyces sp. NPDC101110; assembly: GCF_044759525.1. Taxonomy (NCBI): domain Bacteria; kingdom Bacillati; phylum Actinomycetota; class Actinomycetes; order Kitasatosporales; family Streptomycetaceae; genus Streptomyces; species Streptomyces sp. NPDC101110. The sequence goes on from NZ_JBIVZM010000001.1 coordinate 106,197, forward strand.
GGCATGGCCCGAGACGGTCAACCGGAATCCCGGCTTCACGGTCCACTGCTGCTGTCCCGCCCCGTAACCGGCCCCGTCGCGCAGTGTCGCAGTACGCGACCTTCCGTCAGCGGTCGCGGCCGAGTACTGCACGCCTCCACCGTCAGGCAGCCGGAAGCCGCCTCCGCGCAGGACGTGCACACCGTCCGCCGGGGCTTCACCGATGCATTGCGGGCCCTTGTCCTTCGCCGCCGCCTGCGTGGTCGTGGGTGCGGTCGTCGGGGTGTCACCGCCGCCGGACGACGTTCCGCAGGCGGTCAATGCCCACAAGGCCAGGGTGGCACCCGCGATGCCGTACCTACTTGCCGGGCTGAACACCGGTGTCCTCCTTGCAACCGTCGATCACGTGCTCCAGCACGATGCGGGTTCGGTAATCGACATCCACCACCCGCCATCTGTCCCCGGTGATGTCCAGAACGTCACCCGGGGTCAACCCGTCGAACTCCCCGACGGGTCGGCCTTCGCAGCCGATCCGGATACGTCCGTGCACCGACGGTTCGGCGAAGACGGACGCCAGGACCTGATAGGTCCGGCCATCGTCTTCGACGGAGTACGGAATCTGGTGACGAAGTGCCCAGCGACCGTTGAATGCGAAGGGGTACTTCACCTTCTGGCCTTCGGACACACTGCTCACCCCCCGAGCGTCATGGGGCATCGAAGGCCTCCGCTCCGCCGAAGTACTTGTTGAACTGCTCTTGCGACACGGTGATCGGCGGATAGCCGGAGACGCCCCAGGGGTTTCCGAGGATGACCTTGCCATCGTCGGTGAATCCCCGGACGTAGTATGCGTGGTTGCTGTGGTAAGTGTTGCCCCATTCGGCCGGGTGGTTCTTGTCCAGTTCCTCGTCGGCCGGGGTGGACACGGTGACGCCCTTCCCGGAGTCGTAGGACTCCTTCAGCGACACCAGGCTCTTGTCCTCGTGTTCGCCGATGCCAAGGAAGCCGCCGGTGGTGAGGTCCTCGCCTTCCTTGCCGGTCAGATACGGAGCTGACTTCTTGGGGTCGTCCCCTTCGATACCGCCGTACCCACGCTCGTCGTCACCGTCGTCGGAGTAGACCGTCGCGAAGGCCTTCTCGTAGTACGCCGGCCAGCTCTCCCCGTTGCCGTACGTACCGATGGGGTCGCCGTTCTGGTCGGACGGCAGGTCGGCCGTCATCGTCACCCAGTGGTAGTTGCCCTCCTTGTCCCAGACGCGGACGCTCACCGTGCCGTTCGGGTTCTGCTTGACGCCCTCCTGCACGAAGGCGGGGTCCTTCTGCGCCAGGCCTGCCAGCGATGCGACGTACCAGCAGTCGCCGAACTGGCGCTGGTTGACGTCATCGGCGGACACTCCGTCTTGGAACAAGGGGTCCGAAGGCGGTGCCCAGTGAATGCCGTTGTTGGTCTGGCCGTTCTGGCTGTTGCCGCCCGCCTCGTACGCGTCGGTGTTGGTGAACGTGGGCTGCACGCCCGGGAAGGCCGCCGTGAACTTGCCTACGCTCTCCGGACTCACCTTGGACAGCATCAGGCTCAGCGTGTCCCGTCGCTTGTCCTCGGGCAGGCCGTTGACGTCGAACGGATTCCAGACGGAGTCGCCGGTGTCGGTGAGCAGCTGGTTGTAGAAGGCCAGGTCCCCGGGCGAGGCCTTCGTTACGAAGGAGTCCAGTTCGCGGCGGTCAGACCGTCGAGCTCGCCGGAGATCTGCTCCAGGTCGTCGCGGTTGCCGTTGGTACCGAAGTCCTTGCCCTTCAGCTCGTGAAGACGGCGCAGGGCATCGTCGATCTTCTTCGCGTCGGGCGCCTTCTCGTCGAGGAAGAGACTGCTGTCGCTCACGGGGTATCCCCGCTGCTCCAGCTCCCGCAGTCCCTCGATCTGCCTGATGCGGCGCTTCATCGACGACTGCATGTCGTCGAGTTCGCCGCCGAGGGAGCCAGGCAGACGCGGGCGACGGAAGAACGACGGCACCGGGATCACATCGCCGACGAGATCCTGGAGGTCGGGGTTGCGGGAGGCGTTCTGCCCCGACGGCAGGTTCTGCTGGGCGGTGGTGAGCACGGCGGCCAGCTGTGAATGGAGCTTTCCGGAGTTCTGAGCGAGGGTGTCCAGGTGGCCGGCGAGAGTCGTCAGCTTGGCGGCGTCGAAGCCTCTGAAGCCCATCAGCCGCCACCCGTTCCGGCCCGGGCCTTGTCCTTCTCCCCAGCCTGGCGCATCAGTTCGTTGGCCTGGCTCTCCCAGCGGGTGGCGTCCGCCAGCAGTGCGGTGCCCATGCTGTTCAGCGTGCGTTGCCGTTGCTGCAGCTTGGCCGTGCATTCATCGGCGAAGGGCCCCTGCCAGAAGGCGCCCTCATCGCCGCCGGTTCGGAAGGCGGCGGCGCGCGGGGTGGCCTTCTTCACCGCGTCGTCGAGGTACGGTCCCAGCCTGCGGGCCAGCGCCCTGGCGTCCCGCGCCGCATCCTGGAGCCGTTCGGCCCGCTTCTTCAACTCGGCTGCATCATCGCCCGGTGTGGGCCCCACGGTTGTTTCCTCCCCGTTTACCGCCGGTGTCTGCCGCCTCGCGTACTGATCCGCGGCATCGCTGGGGAAGCATACGGGGGGCGTGTTCGACCATGCGAAGGAGTGTGAAATCTCCCCGGACCATCACATGGCCGCCACAACCCGTGCGCCAGTGGCCACGTGAGCGTACCTCCTTGATTTCGACGACATCCGATATGTCCTATGGCTTGTCGATGGTCGCCGGGTGACTCGTCCCAGGCGCCGTGATTGCCGGTCCACAACAGCGAATTTGATTGTGCTGCTCCGATCAGCCAGGGTTCGGGAGACAGAGGGAAAGGGGCAGGCGTATGGGTGGACTCACATTTGAGCTGCAGCGGGCGACGCCCACACGAGGTGTCCGTGGTGACGTTCACCTCTGGGTAGGCGAAGTGAACGGCCTCGGCCGTATCGAGCTCGCATTCCCGACAGAGCACAGCGACTATCCGTCGGAGTTCTGCGAGGTGGCGGTGAGTGGTGAGGCATTTCCGCTGGTCACTTACCTCGGGCTGCGGTACCTGCGGCGGCCGCTCCTGGCGAGAGGTGAACTGCGGGTGGATTGGGACCCCGCGGATCTCTCCCGAAACGTGTGGTGGCCCGGAAAGAAGTCTCGGGCTCTTCGCATCGGGGTCAAGGGGCGGACGTACACGTATGCCGAGCGGGGTGGCAAGCGGAGCCATGAGCTGGTCCGCCCGGGGGTCGGCGTACGCATCACGCGTTCGAGTTGGAGGAACCCCAGCACCCTGTCCGGGACGTGGAGGGGTGAGGCGGATGCCCTCGACATCGGCATCGCGCTCGTCCTCGAGGGTGTGTACACACGGAACCTGTCGTTGCCCGGCGCGTTGGTGTCGCTGCCTGGGCGCTTCCTCAACCGCTTCAACGACCTCTGACCCGTTCGGCTGATGTCGGCCGTGGCACATCCGCGCCGAGCGGCGCGTGGGGAAGGAACCATGCAGCAGCACACATACACGCTTTCGGCAGGGTCGAGGTGGTCTACCCAGCGAACCGACGCGGCGACCGCCACGTCACTGAGGTCCGGGGTGACACGGTGGCCCTCACCTCGTTCATGGGTTGGGCCTACGGACGAAAGCCTTCGCTCTACATAGCCGAACTCAGTGTTGGTGAGACCAGAGTGCGGCTCAAGCGCAACCGCTGGGCACAGACCCGAGCCGGGAGGGCGCTGCGGATGCAGGTCGCCGGGCGGGAGTACCGCTTCCTCGCGACCAGCGCACGGCACCGCGACCGGGCCCTGGTCCGAAACGGTGTGGAGATCCGGATCCGCCGCCACGGCAGCGGTTCGCGGAAGAAGGCCGCCTTCATCGTCCTGGGCTCGGCGGATGTCACCGACCTGGCCCTGGCCGCCATGCTGTACGGCCTCAACACCCGCAACCTCAACAGAGGCGGGGCCGTTCGTGCCTTCTTCGGCAGGTCGCTGCAGTGGCTGGACGTATTCCAGTGACCCCCGTGACTCCCTGAGCGATCACGGGCAACGTTTTCCGCTGACTAGAGCGACACACCAGCCCTCGTATGACAGCGCACGAGGTCGGTTCCGGCTTTGCGCGAACCACTTGGCCGTCCCTTGTCAGCGCGACGGGAGGAAGCACCCTCGGAACTGGCGGAGGCAAACGAACTGCGCTGGGTCGGCCTGACCGACCAGGCCGGAAACCTCAACTTCGCACTGAGCCCGCTGGTCAGCACCCTTCGAGATCCCGCCATCGTCCTTTACGTGGAGGCGCTCGGCGAGCACGGCACGCTCCACCACGGCGTGACGGGCTGCCTGCCGCTCGTCCTACAGCGAAGAGGCTGCTCCAGCAGGTCGTTGGGGCGTGGCCGTGGTTCCACACCCCTTTGCTTCCCGTCCGCTCCGTCACCTGTTGACGGCTTGGATCTCCTGGACGGTTACGTTCTGCTCACTTCCGAAGGTCCCATTGGGCAGGTCCCCGCCGGCGCCGCCCGTCCCAGTCCAGGACACCTCCCACGTGATGGTTGCTCGCAGCTTGAACGAGCCGTCACCGGAAGAACGCAGGTACCTGATTCCGCACGGCGGCGTCTGGTCGGCCTTGCCCTTTGCGTATGGTTCGCCGATCGAACCGTCGTCGTTGAAGGTGCACTCCCCTGAGGAGGGGTAGATCTCAGCATCCGACGTTCCTGGCTCCAGCTTGAGCGCGATAGGCCTGGCGGTGGTTGTAGCCTGGAGGTTTACACCGCCGACGTCGAGGGAGGCGGTGACTGAGACGTTCTGGAACTTGGCCCGGTCGAGCCAGGCCCAAGTGGGAAGGTTGACCTTGGTGGTGTTCTCCGGGGCGAGGGTTACCTCGGTGTCGGGCACTTTGATCCGGCTGTAGGCGAGATCGGCGAGAATCTTCGGGGTCACGGCGTTCTCCACCTTAGGTGTCTCGCCGTTCTCCACCCAGAATGTCTTTGTGTCACAGGCAAAGGCGGCCGGGTCTCCCGATTCCTCTCGGCTCTTGTCTCGAACAGCGTCCCACCACAGGCCCTTGCCTGTTTCGGACTTGTTGAAGTCCTTGTATGGTTCCCCGTTGATGTAATAGTCTTTGGACAAGGCGTATGCCTCTCCCACACCACTAGCATGCGGGATGTTCCATTCCCTCTGAAATTCTTTGGAGAATTCGGCGGGAGTCCACTTGGGCTCGTACCAGCAAGCCGGTGGAGTCCAGTCGCCGACGGGCGTGAACTGTCCGGATTCCTTCGCTCCCGAGCCACCGGTAGATCCACGGAAGACGATGCGCGACTCGAGAGTCTGACCGCTGTCCGTCTCGTTGCTCCCCGAGACGTCGAACTGAGATCCGCCGGGATCCTTGGCGAAGGCCGAGCTGGACATCAGAAGTGTGCAGGCGGTTACGAGCGTACCCACTGCGGCAGCGGAACTGACCTTGGTCACTGAACGCATCCCTTGCTCCCGCGCACGGACGTCCCACCGGTCGTCTGCCACACTCCCTGCGTGGTCCTCTCCAGGCGGGTGTTGTACAGCACGTAGGAGTCGTCCGAGGCTGGGGACCTGTCGACCTTTCCTGACTTTCGGTCCTTGTTGTATGCCTTGGTCTCATCGGCGCAGAAGGACACTCCCGCCGACGTGTCGTTGAACAACTCGATCTTGGGGTTGTAGTACCGGGTGGTGCCCGTGTACGTCAGTCCGGCGTCCACCCACTTCTGCACCCACTTCACGGACGTCGTGAGGGCCTCGCCCTGGTAGTAGAAGGTGAGACCAGGGGTGTCCGTCTTGCCCTGGAGGATGGCGTCGTTGATCGCGGTCTGTGCTCGTGCGGCGTCCGCGAGCACCGCATCCTTCGTAGCGTTGCCCGTCTCCCAGCCCTCGAAGGCGTCTTCCACGCCGCTGGTCAGCTTGATGTCGGGCCGCTCGGCGGAGTCCGACGCGCTTGGGCTCGAAGTCGCTTCCTGGGATCCGGTGTCGGACCCCGCGATCTTGTCGTTGTCCTTTGAGCCGGCATCACTGCTTCCGCACGCGGTGAGCAGTAGGGCTGTGGACGCAGTGAGCGCGACAGCAACGGGCAAAGGGCGGCGCTTCACAGTGGCTCCCCGTGAGAGACAGAGGTTCAGTTGCACACTGACGGTACCGGTGAGGTATCCGGTTCACCACCGTGAACTTGCTTGAGAGTGTGGGCAATTCGGCGCATGCCGGACCCTAGCGCGCTGGTCGTGTCCAGATGGTCCCCAGCGGGACGGTGTTGGATAACGCTGTGTCCGGGCGTCCGGCGCCGTGGCGTGAAGGACTTCGATTCTCTTGCGTCGCGGTCTTAAGGCCACCGCAACCGATGTCCCTACCGATCAGAGGAGTCGCCCAGTCGTCGGAGCGAGCCCGTCGCGACTGATCGTCTGGGTGTGGCGTGGCGCGGGCTTGCTGCCCTCTTATGGGGCCCTGAACGCGTTTGCTCGTCCGCGCCGGCGAAGCCGAAACGAAACGTTTGCTGTGTAGGGTGCGCTCGGATGAGGGGGAGGCATGGGAGCCGACGGCGACAACCCAAAGGTGGACAACCCGGACCGCGAGCGGCTGCAGAAGCTCAAGCGAGAGCTTGAGAAGGAGCGGGGCGAACTCGTGAGCTCCTTGAAGAAGGCGGCTGCGGACATCGGAAAGGGCGGCCGGGACTCGGTGAGGTCGTGGGTCGGCAAGAACGCCGACAAGTGGCACGACGACGTGGCCGGCCACCGCAAGACGGTACGAACGCGCATCGACAAGGTACTTGAGGACGTTCAGCGCGAGATCGACCGTATGCCGGAGAAGGTCACCCAAGAGGAAGCCAACTCGATGAACCGCAGCAGACACATGTACTGACGCGGCCTGAGAGCAGCACTGGATCCGATGCGAGTGGAACGGGGAACGGCATGCGCCCGGACGACGGGGGAAGCAGCGGAGGCGTCTTCTCAGGGATCGACCCGGAGAAGCTCAAGGGCACGATCGACTCGGTACGACGTGACCAGGAGACCCTGCGGGACCGGGCCTCCTACTACAAGACCCAGCTCGCCTACTGGGGTGTGGGTGTCCAGGAGCTTGCAGACATCCTGAAGGTGGCGTCCTGGGCCCAGGCTGAACTCCCCATGTTGAAGCGGCGTTACCACTTGGCCCTCAACATGGACAACGGCCCATACCCCGGTTTCGCGGGCATGGTCCAGATCAACGAAGCGCAGGTGAGCAGGGCCGCCAACGCCGCGGCGGCCAAGGCCGCCAAACGTGCCACGGAGCTGGCGAAGAAGGACCCCGAGGACCTCAGTGCCGAGGAGCTCGACGAGTTGGACGCCCTCTTCGCCGAGAACTACGACGAATATCCCTTTGCCGAAAAGGTCGTCGGAGCTCTCGGAGCGAGGAAGACGCTGCAGCTCTGGGAAAAGATGAGCAACCTCGACAGGCCTTCCGGGTACGGTGAAACGTCGGACTTCGAGCGGGCCGATGAGCTCGACGAGATGCAGAAGCACCTGAGTCTCACCGTGGCCGCAGCCACCAACTCCGACTCGCCGGAGATGAGGAAGTGGAAGAAGGACATGGTCGAGATCGGTGACGATCCGATCTCTGATCCGGGTCCGTCCCCGCACGGGGGCTCCGGCGGTCCTGAGGGTTTCATCGTGATGAGTAACCTCATGCGCTACGGCGACTATGACGACAAGTTCCTTGAGGACTATGGAACCGCGCTCGTGAAGGAAGACAAGCGGGTCATGGAGGGTGCCGATGGACTCTACGGATCCGGCTGGGGTACCACGAGCACGGTCAACCACCTGGGCAACGATGAGGGTAACGATCCTCTCACCGGTTACATGAAAGCACTTGCCAACAGCCCTGGAGCGGCGACCAAGTTCTTCACCGCCAAGCAGAAGGGAGACGACGGCAAGGCCGAGACCAACTTCAAGTACCTCTTCGAAGAGCGCAAGTGGCCGGACGACAGCATGGAAGGCAAGGAGAGCGTGACCGGTCGGAACTCGATGGGGCACGCGCTGGAAGCGGCAACCACCGGGCATCGGCCCGGTGAAGCGGCTACGGCCGAGGACGTGAAGCACTCGAAGGAGCAGGCGGGTCTGTTCAGTGCGCTTGTGAAGTCGGTGTCTGGGGACCAGGACCGGCTGCGGCAACACGGGTACATGTCGGACAGTTTTGCGAATATCTCGGCCGAGTATATGCCGGACTTGCATCGGTCGCTCGATTATGACATCGCCAACGGAGACGGGCTCTTTCCAACGCCGGGAGTCACCGCACGGATGGACAAATATGATGCCGCACGGTTCTTGAATGCGGTAGCCCGCAACCCGGAAGGGTACGACAGGCTCAACGTCTCCCAGCACGTGTATGCTGCCGCGCTTATGGAGGCGCAGGCGAAGAACCCCGATGCCTACCCGCTGAACACCAACGACACGATCAACAAGATCGCTTACGAGACGGGCCTCTTCCAGGGCGTCATCGGTGAGGGGCAGCATTTTCAGGCTGACAAGGATGATGCGGATTCTGCTGCACGAAGTGAGGCGTGGAAGGGACACGCGAGTACCTGGGGAGGGTCTCTCGTCGGCAGCGCGACGACCATTGCGACCTCATCCTTCACCGGCCCCGGGGGCGTTGTCGTAGGTGGCCTGGTCGGAACGGCCGCGGGAGAGGTCTTCAAGGGGTTCCTCGATGGCTTCGGAGACGACGGCGAGAAACAGAAGGAGCAGGTCTACCAAAACGTTCAGCGCATGGATCAGATCGAACACTCGGCCATCCTGACCACGCAGCGGTCCGCCAAGGCCGCCACTGGGTCCGAGGTAGCCGAATCCATGGCCGGCGACCAGGCGGGCAAGGGGTTCCGCGATGCCCACGACCTGGTCGATCAGAGCAAAGCTAACCAATAGCCTGCTAGCCATTCGAGAGTATGGGTGACCGACCTTGACGGAATCGAGCGAACGAAAATCTCGCCGGAAGCCCTTCATCTACGCCGCGGTGGCCGTGGCCGCGGCCACCGGTCTCCTCGTCGCCCATCTGGGAGGAGTGTTCGAGGCCGAGCGCGGGACTATCACGGCTGACGACGTGTGCCGCAACCTTCCCGACAGGCAGGCGGCTGCCGACATTCTCAGCTCTAAGTTGCCACGGGCTGCCCGCTACGACTTCGCAACGAGATCGACACCGACACCAGACTGGGACTATATAAGCAATTGCAGCGGAACGGGTGATGGCAAGAACGTCCTCAACCTGCACGCCAAGGCAGGTGTCGCCATGCCTTGGCGGCAGTGGGTCAACCATAACCTGCCACCGACTTCCGGAAAACGCACCTACTTCAACTCTGGAATTAAGGGCGTCTCGACAGTGGATCTGGCTGCCATCTACATCCCTTGCTACCGCACTGAAAGGAAGACCAGGGAGCCGCACAACCTGACTGTTTTCGCTCAGGCCCCGGAAGGCCTTATGGGCTCGGAAAAGGAAGTGCGGCAGACGCTCATCGGTCTGGCCACGGCTGTCGGTCGCTACGCCCACGAGGAAGCGAAGTGCGACCTCCCGTCCAAACTGCCGAATTCATAGCCGTGTCGGATGTCGAATGTTCGGCGCCCTTCGTCGTCCGGTCGCACGTGCGTGCCGTTCGGGAGGGCGCTGCCTGCGCCGCCGTAGCTGGTCCAGTCGAATCCCAAGTGATGGTGGCCCGGAGTATGTACGTGCCGTCGCCGGAGGAGCGGAAGTACCTGATTCCGCATGGCGGGTCTTGGCGGCTTTACCCTAGGCGTAGGTTCGGCCGAAGGTGTTGTCGGCCTTGATGACGCACTCGCCCGAGGCCGAGTAGGCTACAGCGTCCTTGGTGCCCCGGCTCCAGCCTGAGGGACACCGGCCTGGTGGTGGTCAGATGTTCAGCCGGAGTCGTTGAGGGCCGCCGTCGCCTGTATCTCGTCGAGGGCGGCCTGGTCGATCCGGGCCCAGGTCGCCAGGTTCACCTTGGTGTAGGGCAGCTGCTACTGGTAGGCGAGAGTGGCGAGTATCCGGCGAGATGGCCTCCTCGTACTCGGGTGGCGGCGCGTCGCCGTTCTCTGCCCTCCGGGTGCTCGTTGTGCCCATCATTTGCCCTCGTCCTTCTAATCGAGGGTGTAGTTCTTGCACTTTCCGCCCTTTGAGGTGTCGGCGGTCATGCCAATAGTCGCTAGGAGAGCGCTCAGCGTGGTTATGCCACAGGTCAGGCTGCGCACGTCTTGTCCCCTCGCTTCGACAGCACCTCAGTGGTCTGCCAGACCCCCTTGCTGTTCTTCTTGAGCTGCGTGCTGTACGTGACGTACGGGCTCTCGTCGGACGGTGTCCTGTCCACCGTCCCGGTCTTGCGGTTCTTGTTGAAGGCTTTGCTCTCGTCGGCGCAGTAGACGACCGCAGCGGTGTCGCTGTCCGCGACCTCGACCTTCGGGTTGTAGTACCGGGTAACGCCGGTCCACGTGAGGTCCTCGTCCAGCCAGGCCAGGACCCACTTCTGCGCGCTCACGAGTGCCTTGCCCTTGCGGTAGTACGCGAGGGTCGACGAGTTCGTATCGCCGCGGAGGATCGCATCGTCCACCGCGTTGACCGTCTGCGTCACGTCGGACAGTACGGCGTCCTTGGTCGGGTCACCCGTCTTCCAACTCTCGAACTTGTTCTCCACGCCGTCGGGAAACGTGATCTTGGGCCTGTCGGCAGGACCGGATGCGCTGGCGCTGGGTGAAGCCGATGCCGCCGCCTTGCCCGCGTCGGCGCCTTCGATGTCGTCCTTGCTCTTCGCGCTGTCGTCCCCGCTGCCGCAGGCCGTCAATAGGAGTGCTGTCGTTGCTGCGAGTGCGGTAGCAACGGGCAATGGGCGGCGCTTCATAGTGACTCCGCGTGAGACAGAAGAACAGTCCAAAGCACTGACGGTATCGGGGAGGTTCCTGGTCTCACCAGTGCGAATCTCCGTGAGAACTGGGGCAATCCGGAGTGTATGGGGCTGGTCGGAGTGTGGTACGCCGCAGCCTGCCTACTGGCATTTGGCTGCCTTCGTCTCGACGAATACCTTGGACGCCTGCCAGAGGCCCTCGCTGGTCGGGAACTTGACCATGACGATCTTGAAGTAATCGAAGTCCTCGATGCTGGGCTTGGTCTTGAGGACCTTCTCGGTCTTGATTTCCCTGCCGAAGAACTTGCCCGAGTCCGCGCAGAACCCCACCTCCACGGACTTGCCGTTCGGAGCGGAGCGCGTTGTGGCGTCGTAGTGACGCAGGGTTCCGGTGGCGGTCCAACCACCCTTGATCCACTCGTTGATCTGCACCTGCGCATAGTGGAGCCCATCGCCGGTGGAGTAGGCCGTCACGGCCGCGTCCTTGGTGGTGCGCTTGGCGACGCCGCGGTAGATGGCCCGGAGAAAGTTCGCGGCATCATCCATCGCCGCCGCCTCGTTCTTGTCCTTCGGCTTGTCCCAGTCGAAGACCAGGTCCATGTCGCTGGGCAGGGACAGGTCCACGCCGTCCGGCTTGTCCCCTGCCGGTGCTCCTGACGCGGACGCCGACTCCTTCGGCTTCTGTGCCGCCTGGCCGGCGCCCGCGATCTTGTCGTTGTCGCCGGACTTTTCGTCCCCGCTACCGCAGGCCGTCAACATCAGTGCTGCCGTCGCCGTCAACGCGGCAGCAACGGGCAATGAGCGGCGCTTCACAGTGACTCCCCGTGAGAGACAGAAGTTCAGTTTGCGCACTGACGGTACCGGTGAGGTTTCCGGTTTCACCAGTGCGAACTTCCGCGAGAACATGGGCAATGCCGGATGTATGGGTCTCTCGGAAGGTCGCTGGTGTCCTGATCGTGCCCGTGCGCGGATCGGCGCCGAGCGGCGCAGTTGTCGGGCGACTCGGCGTCGGCGGCTCCTAGTCGCTCATGCGGACCAGAGCCCGTCCAGCCTCCGAAGCTCCCCGTTCCGCCCCTGGAACCGGACCTCCGAAACTACACTCGCGCCCCATGCGTAACTCCCGTACCAGCAGCGCGAATACGACGCCCATCTCGGCCGGTTGGTCCGATCGAAGCGCGCTGGGGAGACGCCCTGCGGACGGCGTGGAGCCCGGGGGCGGTGACGTCCCCTGATCCGCCCCCGAGCAGAAACCCGAGGCCGGCGCCCCACAGGCAGCCCCTCCCACCCCACCAAGCGCCATCCCGCCGAACTCCGCCCCACCGCACCCGACTCCACGGAATCCCGGCGCACCAAACCCCACCCCACCAAACCCCGCCGCACCAAACCCCGCCACAAGCAAGCCCGTGCCCCCCGAGCCCACTGGCTCCTGCTCGCCCTCACGCTGCCCCTTCTCTTCGCCCTGCTGCTCTTCGAAGGCTGGACCGAGCACGAGGTCGATGCCGCGAAGACGCGGTCGGCCTGTACGGCACCTGCGCCGGACGCCGTCGTGCGGGGTGGGCCCGTGATCGGGATCAACCGGGGCGGGATCCAGAGCGGATCGATGCCCGCCCGGACCGTCGCGCTCACCTTCGACGGCGGGCCCGACCCCGTCTGGACACCCCGCATCCTCGACCTGCTGCGCAGGAACAACGCGCGGGCGACCTTCTTCGTGCACGGCGCCCAGGCCGCCCGGCACCCGGAGCTGATGCGGCGGATCCGGGACGAAGGGCATGAGATCGGGTCCAACACCTACACCGGAGCCGTCCTCGGGGAGTCCTCCGCCCCCCGTTTCCGGGCCGAACTGGAGCTGACCCAGAGCGCTCTCGTGGGGACCACCGGCCGGCGGACGAATCTGCTGCGGATGCCCCGGACCACCTCACCCGACACCCTGTGCGGCCGTGAGTGGCAGGCCGCTCGGCGGGCCGCCGGGTACGGCTACGTGCTGGTCGCCGCCGACAAGGGAACCCGCAGTCCCGCCCGGGGTATCGTCCGGCAGCTCAGTCAGACGGAGAGCGCGTACCAAGAGGCGCGCAGGCTGCTGAGGAACCAGGGTGTCGACCGGTTCACGACCGTGTCCGACGGGCTCGGGCTCGTCCCGTACGCCTCTCCCTCCCTCCCCGAGCGGTGGCTGGGGCGGGCGCTGATCGGGATCACCGGCCTCGGACAGGTCTTCTCCACCGTCATGATCTGGATCCTCGGTGTCGCCGGCGGGCTCGGCGTGCTGCGGCTGTTGCTGCTCGCCCTGTTCGCGCGGGCGCACGTGCGGCGCCTCGAACGGTTCCGGACCGGCGCGCCCTGGATGCGGGACACGTCCGGACCCGTGACCGTACTGGTCCCGGCGTACAACGAGGAGGCCGGGATCGGGCCGACCCTGCGGTCGCTGCTCGACTCCACTCATGAGCGGCTCCAGATCGTCGTCATCGACGACGGGTCCACCGACCGGACCGCCGACATCGCGGAGCACACCGGTGACGCACGGGTGGAGGTCGTACGGCAGGCCAACGCCGGCAAGGCCGCCGCCCTCAACAACGGTCTCGCACACGCCCGTCACGACATCGTCGTGATGGTCGATGCGGACACCGTCTTCGAGCCCGACGCCGTAGAGCGGATCGTCCAGCCGCTCGCGCACCCCGCCGTCGGCGCCGTCAGCGGGAACACCAAGGTCGGCAACCGGCGCAGTCTGCTCGGCAGATGGCAGCACCTGGAGTACGTCTTCGGCTTCAACCTCGACCGGCGCATGTTCGAGGTGCTGGAGTGCATGCCGACCGTGCCGGGCGCCATCGGGGCGTTCCGCCGGGACGCCGTGATCGGCGTCGGCGGGGTCAGCGAGGACACCCTCGCCGAGGACACCGACCTGACGATGGCCCTGTGGCGGGCGGGCTGGCGGGTGCTGTACGAGGAGTCTGCCGTCGCCTGGACCGAAGTACCCACCGGTTTGCAGCAGTTGTGGCGACAGCGGTACCGCTGGTGCTACGGCACGCTGCAGGCCATGTGGAAGCATCGCGGTGCCGTGCTCGGCACCGGGCCGGCCGGGCGGTTCGGGCGGCGCGGACTCACGTATCTCGCGCTCTTCCAGGTCGCGTTGCCGCTGCTCGCGCCCGTCATCGACGTCTACGCCCTCTACGGCGTGCTGTTCCGCGACCCCTGGGAGTCGGCCGCTGTCTGGTTCGCCTTCCTCGGCGTGCAGATCGTCTGCTCCGGTTATGCCCTGAGACTCGACGGCGAGCCGGTGCGGGCGCTGTGGTCGATGCCTTTCCAGATCGTCGTCTACCGGCAGTTGATGTATCTGGTCGTCATCCAGTCACTGGTCGCGCTGCTGCTCGGCAGCCCGCTGCGGTGGCAGCGGATGAAGCGGTCCGGGAGCGCGGCTGAACAGATAGGCGGGCCCGTCGCGTATAGGAGTGTGCCGATGCGCTGACCCGAGAGCCCCCACAGCACCTTCGAGGCGTCGATGAGCGACTGGACCGACCGGGCGGAAGAGTTCCCGCCGCAGTGGAGCCCCCGCCCGGAGCCACCCGGGCCCTCCTTCGCGCCGCCGCCCTCGACCCGCACGGCCCCGCTGCCCGGTATGCCCTCGCCCGCCGCACCCGGCCGCTATGACAGTGGCCCGCCCACCCGCGGCGGCCGGGGCAGCAGGAACCGGCGCCGGCTCAGCGGGCGCCGCCGGTTCCTGCGGACGACGGCGATGTTGGCGTCCGCCCTGCTGCTCGCCGGCGCCGGCACGTACGTCTGGGCGGACACCCGACTCAACAAGGAGGTCGACCTCGGCGCGCTGGGCGGCCGGGTGCCGCCCGGAGAGGGCACCACCTACCTGGTCGTCGGCTCGGACAGCCGCGAGGGGCTGTCGGAGCAGGACCGCAAGGATCTCAACACCGGCTCGGCCGAGGGCCGCCGCACCGACTCGGTGATCCTGCTGCACACCGGCGCGAGCGGCACCACGATGCTCAGTCTGCCGCGCGACTCCTGGGTGACCCTTCCGTCCTACGTCGATCCCGACACCGGCAGGAGCTACCGGGCCGCACCGAACAAGCTGAACGCCGCGTTCTCCCTGGGCGGCCCGGACCTGCTGGTGCGGACCGTGGAACGCAACACCGGTGTGCGCGTCGACCACTACGCGGAGATCGGCTTCGCCGGTTTCGTGGGGGTGGTGGACGCCGTCGGCGGTGTCGACCTGTGCCTGGGCCGGCCCGTGCGGGACAAGGACTCCGGAGCGGACCTCCCCGCCGGCTGCCAGACCCTCGACGGCGCCGAGGCGCTCGCCTTCGTACGGCAGCGCAAACAGGAGGCCCGCGGTGATCTGGGCCGGACCCGCAACCAGCAGAGGTTCCTCGCCGCCCTCGCCCGCAAGGCGGCCACCCCGTCCACGCTCGCCGACCCGTCGAAGTCCTTCCCGACCCTGGAGGCCGGGCTCGACACGCTCATCGTCGACGAGGGTACGGAACTGCCCGACCTCATGGGCCTGTTCGAGGCGCTGCGCAAGGCCACGGGCGGCGGGGGACGGCAGCTCAACGTGCCGGTGGCCGACCCGGATCTGCGTACGCCCAAGGGCAGTGCGGTGAAGTGGGACGACCGGCGGGCCCGTGCCCTGTTCACGGCCCTGCGACAGGACCGGCCGGTCGGCTGATCAACCGGCCTGCGGAGAAGCGGAGCCCAGGTCCGCCCTGCGACAGGATCGGCCGCCCCGCCGGTCAACCGGCCTTGGCCAGTCGGTCATCGGTCAACCGGCCACCAGCCAACCGGTCATCCGTCAACCGGCCATCGGGCGACGGGAGTCCAGGCCGTCCAGGCCCTCCAGAGGTGACATCAGCGAGCCGTAGCCCGTCGCCGCCCACACGCTCCGGTCTGCGGGGAGCTCGAAGTAGGCAACGGTGCGGCCGTCCCGGGCCGTGTCGGTGAGCACCTCCGGGGCGCGGTGGTCCCGCAGCGCGTCCGCGCAGTCCTGGCACACCGCCACGTCGAGCCGGTCCCGCCGGCCGATCCGGCGCCAGCCGGTGCGGAGGGCGGCGCGGCCGTGCAGGGGGTTGAAGAAGCAGAGCGGCAGGCCCCGGGAGCCGGTGAGGGCGTCGCGGCCCTCCTGCGCCAGCGCCAGGGCGCCCACCAGGTCCGGCAGGCCCCGGGCCCCGTCGAGGACCTTCCCGGCGGCGGCGTAAGCGTCGAGGGCACGCTGGAGTCCGGGTGTCGTGGCCACGTCGGCGGCCTGCGTGGACTCGCCCAGTTCCAGTACCTCCGCCTCCGCCCGGCGCCGCACCCGTGCCTCGTCGGCCGCGCGGGCCGACGCGAACACCAGTTGCGGGACGACCGGGGAGGACGCTCGCGAACGGAGCAGGGCGGCGCGGGCCGCGAGCACGGTCAGCGCCAGGGCCGGTACGGCGATCAGCAGCCACCAGCCGGTCACCGCGGAGCCGGATCCGCCGACTGCGGAACCGGTTCCGGACCGCGCGGGAGGGGCCGACCCGTCCGCGGCCGCGTCCAGATCCCTCGTCGCCTCCTCGTACCGTTGCCTGCCCTTGCCCTCCGCCACCAGGTCCACGGCCTTCGCGGTCAGGTCCGCCAGCCCCGCGTCGCGCGTCTCGGCCAGGAAGCCGGCCGCGGCCACGGCGTCCCGGGCCTGATGGGCGTCGGAGGGCCACTCGTAGCCCTCCAACGAGTGGGAGAAGTCGCCGTCCGTCGTGATGACGATGAGTTCGCGCCGGTCCGGGAACCGGTCGCGGACGATCCCCGCCAGCACCCCGGAGTCGCCGTCGAAGGCGTCGCCCTTGGTGAGGGGCGTGAGGACGACCTTGATGGGCAGACCCGTGCGGCGGATCCGGTCCGCCAGCTGCCGCTGCCGGGACGGCGGCACGGCATCGGCGTAGGCCTCGTCGACGTGCACGGGGGAGGTGCGCAGCGCGTTCGCGATGCGCTGACCGGCGCTCGGGCGGTCGTCACCGTCCCCGTCGGCCGCGTGGGCGGTGTCCGTGCCGAGCGCCGCGAGCAGCAGCGCCGCGAGGACGGTGATCAGGCGCTTGACGTCAGTGGACACCCGCGGTCTCCCTCACCTTGTCGACGAGCCGTGCGATTCCGTGGGGTACGGCGGTCAGCGGACCGTCGGTCGCGTCGTAATAGGGCAGGCTGCCGTCGCCCGAGGCCGGGGCGGGCAGCCTCAGCAGACGGTCCGGGATGCCGCTCGGGTGGGCGATGGCGGTGGTGCGGCAGGCCCCGCAGACCGGGAGCAGACGGCGGGCGGCACCCTCCGCCGAGACACGGACGTGGTGGCGGCCGACGGCGGGCCCGTGCAGGGGGTTCACGCCGCAGCACCGGTCCGTCGTGCCGCCGGAGAGCGCGGCGCGGCCCGCTCGCGCCAGCACGATGACGGCGACCAGGGTCGCCGGGTCGGTACCGGCCTGCCGGGCGCGGTCGAGGTCGCCGTCGAGGAGGAGCATCGCCGCGTCGAGGTGGTCCCAGGCGGGGCCGTGCTCGTCCCGGCTGCGGAACTCGGCGGTCAGTGCGGTGAGTTCGGCGCGCGCGGTACGCCGGAGGTAGGACGCCGACGGCTCCGTCGGGGCCGTGTGGGACAGGCGGTCCGTCGGCTCCGGCGCGGGGGATCGCCACCGCAGCAGGCTGCCGGCACCCCACGTCAGCCCGGCCACCGCACCGGACAGCAGGAGTGCCGCGAAGGCGCCCACGAACAGGCCGGGCCAGAAGTCGGTGGCGAACAGGGGCGGCAGGTCGTTCTCGTGGGCCGCGCTCGGGGCGGCGGGCGGGGTGTAGGCGCTCTGCGGACGGGCCGTGCGCGGAGTCCTGTCGAGGTGGGTCATCAGCGCGTCGAGGCGCTCGCCGAGGAGGTGGTCGTCGGCCTCGTCCGCCTTGCTGTCCCCGAAGGTGAGGGAGTCCGGCAGCCCGAAGGACAGCCGGCCGGAGTCCAGGCGCAGCCCGTGGTTGACGACGTCGATGGTGCCGTCGTCCGGGTCGGCGACGACGTACACCCCGTCCTGGCGCAGCTTGGCGTGCACCGCCGCGACGAACAGCTCGGCGTCGCCGGCCGACTCGCTCTCCGGGGTCTGCGGCACGAGCAGGACGTATACCGGGCCGCCGCCGTCGGAGCGCCGGAAGTCGCGGATCCGCTCGTGCAGCCGGTCCCGCTGCCGGGTGTCGAGGACCCGCGGGCTCTCCGGGTCGGCGTAGACGGGGTCCTGCTTCAGCCCGGCCGCGACCCGCTCCACCCGGGCGGACAGGTCGGCGGGCGTCGGCGGCGGTGCCGCGCTCGACGTGGTCTGGTCGAAGACGACCGGAGCGGTCAGGGCGATCGCCGCGGCGGAGAGGACTGCCGCGCCGGGCACGACCCACCGGGGGACGCGCCGCCGGGCCCCGGAACGCCGACGGCGGCGCCGCACGTACCCGGCCGTCAGCACGATCAGCAGCGGTACGCCGGTCAGCAGGCTCCCCGTGAGGAACGACTGGTTCTTGCGGTCCGACGGGCCGATGTACATCTCGGCCGGTTCGCCGCCGTCCCGGAACCTCGCGCGCGCCGTCTCCGCCCGCGCCGTGGCCTTCGGCGCGCCCTGGGCGATGACCTCGACGAAACACGCGAAGCTGCGCAACGGGCCTGCGTCATAGGGAAGTTCGTAGAGGGCGACGGTCGTGGCCGCCTCGGCGGGCACGCGCACGCCCCAGGCCGTGGCCTGCGCGACGTCCGTTCCCTCGATCAGGACGTACAGCCCGTCGCGCCCGAGCCGGTCGTGCACCGCGCCGAGCAGCTGTCTGCCGTCCGAGCTGCTCAGCATGGGCAGGACCAGGACGTAGGTCGGGACGCCGGTCTTCTTCGCGAGCCGGGCGAAGTCGGGCGCGGTGGAGAGCGGGACCTCGCGGGGGAGTTGGTCGCTGACGTAGACCGGGTTCTCGCGGAGGCGGTCGGCGAGGTACGAGCTCTGGGTGGGGGTGTCCACGGCGCCGGCGGGGGTGGCGGTTGCGAAGAGGGACGCCAGCGAACAGAGGGCGAGGAGCAGCCCGAGCGCACGGGTGCGGTTCATGCGGCGGGCCCATGTCCGCGCTGTCCGGGTGCTGTTGGTCGTGACTGCCCTCACCGGTGAGCCCCCCGCGGTCCGATCGCTGTCCGCGCCGCACTCTACTCGGGGCTTCGCGAGTGCTACAGGTCGCCGGGTTGCGGCTCGGCCGGTTGTCGGGAGGGGACCGCCGGGGTGCCGTGGGTCGTCCGGGGCGGCCCTGTCACGCCAGGCGGCGAAGGCGTCCCCCGAGGGCCTGCCTTTACTCACAAGAGTGTCGATAACGGAACAGTCCCACCTCCGACTTCGTGAGTGAATCGTGCAGGCCTGATGGCCGGCAGGTAACGAACGAGGGCGTCGGCAAAGGGCGTTGGGGTCCTGGGCGATTCGCTCGCGCACAGGTGGCGGCGACATCTGGGGCTGGTCCCGGGCGGGTTGGGAGGGGGCGACGTTGCAGATGGATAACAGGCCGCGCCCTGCGGCCCATGGGGCCGGACGCGCCTTGAGGGGCTTATGTGCGGCTGATACGGTGCGATGGCTTGACACTCACCCCCAGTGCTGGCTATTCGCCCAGGTCGGGCGGGTAAGTCCGGCCCGTCCCGCACTTCTCCGTGCGGGCCGTCGCGGGTGAAGTGTCCGAATTTGAAAGCAGATGACAGACATCTTCTTGGGTGTACGGGGAGCGGTTGCGTGAAGATCCAAGAGCGTACGGGGGCGGGCGCAGGTCGTTCTGCCGCTCCGGCTCAGCCGTCGGTCGGCGACCGGCTTCCCACCCCGCCTCGCGAGCGCAAACCGGCACTGGCCGCGCTCGCGGTGCTGCTCATCCTGGTGGGCGCGCTGGGGGCGACGATGCTCGTGCTCCAGGCCGGGGACCGCATCGAGGTCGTCAAGGTCACGCAGGAGATCCCCGCGGGCGGCTCGGTCAGCAAGTCGAATACGACCTCCGTCATGGTGGCCAAGGACGAGAGCATCCACTACGTCGAGTACGGCCAGCTCGAGCAGCTCAAGAAGCTGAAGGCCGTCAACCCCATCCCCGCCGGGGTCGTCGCTGTCGGCGAGATGTTCGGCGACGCCGCGGGTGTCGCTGCGGGCAAGGCCACCGTGGGTCTGTCCCTCAAGGCCGGCCAGTACCCGACCGGCATCAAGCAGGGCGACACCGTCGCGGCCTACCGTGTCAGCTCCGCCTCCGGTTCGGGCAACGGCAACAGCAACTCCTCGTCGTCCTCGGCGGCCGACAGCTCCGTCATCGTCGACAGCGCCCGCGTCAGCTACGTCCCGGGCCCGAAGGACAGCAGCGACGAACTCGTCGGCAGCACCAACCTCGCGGTCACCCTGACCGTCGACAGCGACAAGGCCGCCGCCCTGGCGCAGGCCGCCTCCAATGGCGAGGTCGCTCTCGTCCAGGTCCCCGGTAACTCCGGCAACTAGAAGGCGGCACCCAACCCATGGCGCTCATCGCTCTCGCCGCCGACAAGGGTTCCCCCGGCGTCACCACCGCGGCCGTCGCCCTCGCGGCGGTCTGGCCGCGGCGTGTCCTGCTCGCCGAGGCGGACCCGGCGGGCGGTGACCTCGTCTACCGCAGTGCCGCCGCGCACGGCGGTCCGCTCAACCCCAACACCGGCATGCTGTCCATCGCGGCCACCGCGCGCCGTGGCCTCGTGCCCGACCAGCTCTGGGACCACGTACAGCCGCTGAGCGGAGGCCTGGAAGTCCTCGTGGGCCTCGGAGTCGCCGAGCAGGCCGCCGGGCTCGCGGGGCTGTGGCCGACCCTCGGGCACGCCTTCGCCTCCCTCGCCGACTCCCCGAACGCCGCCGCCGACGTCATCGCCGACTGCGGACGCGTCAGCGGGGACACCCCGGCCGTCGAGCTGTTCCCGCACGCCTCGCTGGTGCTGCTGCTCTCCCGCACCGAGCCGGAGGCCCTCGCCCGCGTCCGTGACCGCGCCGCCGCCCTGGCCAACAAGCTGCACGGCGGGCCGCGCGGCGCCGCGAGCCTCGCCAACCCGGTGATCGGTGTCGTCCTGATCGCCGACACCGGCACGGCCGGCAAGCTCGCCTCGCAGGTCAACGACATGCTGGTGCACGCCCAGACCGGCGCCCGCGTGGTCGGCACCATCGCCGACGACCCGGCCGGCGCAGACCAGTTGGCCGGCCGCAGGCGCGGACGTCTCGACAAGTCACTGCTGATCCGCTCGGCCCGCAAGGTCGCCGCCGACCTCTACCAGCAGTACGGCGCCGCCTGGGCCGCCTCCGCGCAGGCCAACCAGGCACCGCAGGCCCACCAGGCCCCGGGCCGGATGCAGGGCCACGCGGGGGCCGGAGCATGACCGCTGTCGACCACCAGTTGGTCAAGCGGTTCCGTCAGGACGCCGGCGACCGCATCGCCGAGCAGCGCCGGCAGGACCAGGTCGCGGGCGTCACCCCGATGTCCACGGAGGACGAACGGCAGTACGCCCGTGCCGTCATAGCCCAGATCCTGGAGGAGTACGCCCGCGCCGAGATCAACGCGGGCCGTACACCGCTGGACGCCGAGACCGAGGAGCAGTACGCGGCAGCCGTGCACGCCGCGCTGTTCGGCGTCGGCAGGCTCCAGCCGCTGCTGGACAACCCCGAGGTCGAGAACATCGACATCAACGGCTGCGACCAGGTGTTCATCGGGTACGCCGACGGCCGTGAGGTGCAGGGCGACCCCGTCGCCGAGACCGACGAGGAGCTCATCGAGCTCATCCAGGTGCTCGGCGCGTACTCCGGTCTGTCCTCGCGGCCCTTCGACTCGGCCAACCCGCAGCTCGACCTGCGCCTGCCCGACGGCTCGCGTCTGTCGGCCGTCATGGACGTCACGCGGCGCCCTGCCCTGTCCATCCGCCGCGCGCGCATGGGCAAGGTGTTCATCTCCGACCTCGTCGGCAACGGCACCCTGTCGCCCGAGGTCGCCCACTTCATGGCCTGCGCGGTCCGCGCCCGTAAGAACATCATGATCGCCGGGGCCACCAACGCCGGCAAGACCACGCTCCTGCGCGCCCTCGCCAACGAGATCCCGCCGCACGAGCGCCTCATCACCGTCGAACGGGCCCTGGAGCTCGGCCTCGACACCTTCCCCGACCTGCACCCCAACGTCGTCGCCTTCGAGGAGCGCTTGCCCAACTCCGAGGGCCAGGGCACCATTTCGATGGCGGAACTGGTACGGCGCTCGCTGCGTATGAACCCCTCCCGCGTCATCGTCGGTGAGGTCCTCGGCGACGAGATCGTCACCATGCTCAACGCCATGTCGCAGGGCAACGACGGCTCGCTGTCCACGATCCACGCCAACAGCTCGCACGAGGTCTTCAACCGTATTTCCACCTACGCGCTGCAGGCCACGGAACGGCTGCCCATCGAGGCCAGCCAGATGCTGATCGCGGGCGCGGTCAACTTCGTCGTCTTCATCCAGCGGCGCAACAACTACGGCAGCGGCGGCCGTCTCCAGCGCATGGTCACCTCCGTGCGCGAGGTCAACGGCGTCGACGGACGCGTGTTGTCCAGCGAGGTGTTCGCGGAGGCCCCCGACGGCCGGATCGTGCCGCACGCACCCATAGCCTGCCTGGAGGAACTGATGGCACACGGCTACCGGCCGACCGGGACCTGGGGGTGAGCCGGGAATGACCACGAACCTCGCGGCGCTCGGCTCGCTCGGCTCCATGGGCGGCCTGTTCTCCACCACCGTCCTGTACTCGATAGGAAGCGGCGTCGCCGTCGGCGGCGGCCTCGCCCTCCTGCTCATCGCCCTCCGCGGGCTGCCCGCCAAGCCCGACCACGAGAAGCAGAAGGCCGCCGAGCGGGCGAGCGAACTGATCCGCTTCGCCGGGCAGCGCGGCTCGCTCGCCGCCATCGTCGGCCTGGTCGTCCTCGTCCTCACCCGCTGGGCGGTCGCGGGCATCGCCGCCGGAGTCCTCGTCTTCTTCTGGGACCGCCTGTTCGGCGGGGCCGGTGAGGAACGGGCCGCCATGCGCCGCGTGGAGGCCCTGGCCTCCTGGACGGAGTCGCTGCGCGACACCATCGCCGGTGCCGTCGGCCTGGAGCAGGCCATCCCGGCCTCCGCCCGCGCCGCGGCACCCGTCCTGCGGCCCCACCTCGACGCCCTCGTCGACCGGCTGCGCGCCCGCACCCCGCTGCCCGAGGCGCTCCAGCAGCTCGCCGACGAGATCGACGACGCCTCCGCCGACATCATCGTCGCGGCCCTCATCCTCAACGCCCGCCTGCGCGGCCCGGGTCTGCGCCAAGTCCTCGGCGCCCTGGCCAAGTCGGCCCGCGAGGAGGTCGACATGCGCCAGCGGGTCATGGCCCAGCGCGCCTCGACCCGCAGGTCCGTGCAGATCGTCGTCGCGGTCTCCATCGCCTTCGTCCTCGGTCTGTCGATCTTCAACCGCGACTTCGTGGCGCCCTACGGAACGGCCGTCGGCCAGCTCGTCCTGGCCTGTGTCTGCGGCCTGTTCGCGCTGGGCTTCTGGTGGCTGCGCAAGCTGTCCACCATCGAGACGCCCGAGCGCTTCCTCGTCCGTGACGAGGCCTCCGTCCAGTTCGTCCGCCCGAGGACGCCGTCGGGGGCGCAGTCCCAGCAGCGGCTGCCGCAGGAAGAAGGGGCACGCTGATGGACCTCACGATGCCGCTCGTCGTCGGCGCCGTCATCGGCCTGGGCATCTACGCCCTCGTCCGCGCCCTCATGCCCGGCAAGCGCAGCGCGATCTCGCAGGTCGCGCGGATCGACGCGATGCGGGCCCGCGGCTCGGCCTACGAGTCGGCCCGCGTCGAACGGGAGAAGGGCCGCCTGGGCGCGCTGCGTGCCGAAGTCGGCCTGCGTGTCTCGGAGTTCTACCTCCAGCAGGGCTGGGAGCAGCGCTCGCTGCGCGCGGACCTGGCGGTGCTGGACCGCAGCTGGGAGAAGTTCCTGGCGACGAAGGTGCTGCTCGGTGTGGCGGGCCTGTTCTTCGGCCCGTTCCTGTTCGCCATCGTCTACACGCTCGGCTTCGGCCGGAGCCCGATCATCCCGGTCTGGCTGGCCCTGCTCTTCGCGGTCGTCTTCTTCTTCCTGCCCGACCTGGAGGTACGGCGCGACGCCGCCGAGAAGCGGCGCGACCTACGGCGCGTGATCGGCGCCTACCTCGACCTGGTGTCGATGAGCCTCGCCGGGGGACGCGGTCTGCCCGAGGCCCTGATGGCGGCGGCCGAGGTCTCCGACGGCTGGGCCAACCAGCGCATCCGCAACGCCCTGTCCGACGCCCGCATCACCGGCGTCAGCCAGTGGCAGGCGCTCGGCGCGCTCGGCGAGGAGATCGGTGTGGAGGAGCTCAAGGACCTCTCCGCCTCCCTGGCCCTGGTCGCGGACGACGGTGCCAAGGTCCGTGAGTCCCTCGCCTCCCGCGCCGAGACCATGCGGCACCGCGAACTCGCCGAGATCGAGGGCAGCGCGGGCGAGAAGTCCCAGTCGATGCTCGTCGCCCAGCTGCTGCTGTGCGCCGGGTTCCTGGTGTTCCTGATCTTTCCGGCGGCGATGCGGGTGTTCCAGGTGCAGTGAGCCGTGCATGAGCCTTGCAACGACTGTCACAACTCCAGAACTCCGCGAATCGATTTCGAAAGGACAAGACGTCATGAACGGACGTAACTTCCACACCGGCATTCCCGCGGTGGACTTCCTCGTCACCTTCCTCCAGGCCCGCACGGAGCGGGCCCGCTCCGGTGAGCTGGACCGCGGTGCCTCCGCGGTCGAGTGGGTCATCATCTCCGCGGTCGTCGTCGCGATCGTCGGTGTCGTGGCCGCCATCATCAACGCCGCGCTGAGCGAGGGCGCCAACAAGGTCGGCGACTGCATCAAGGGCGCGGACGCGGGCAAGACCTGCTGACCGCCTCGGGATCACAAGGAGCATCAGGGCAACGGGGATCACGGGGATGCCGGCAGACGTCAGCAGACGGATACGCCGCTGGGTGCGGGCCGCACGGGAACGGGCGGCCACCCGCGGCGACTCGGGTATGACCGCGATCGAGTTCGTGCTGCTCACCCCGGTGCTGTTCTTCATGATCTTCGCGACCGTGCAGTTCGCCCTGTACTTCTTCGCGGACCACGTCGCCCAGGCGGCGGCCCAGGCCGGAGCCCGCAAGGCCCGCGCCACGGCCGACGAACAGCCCGGCGCGTGGCGGGGCGAGGCACGCGACGTCGTGGACAGCTACATCCGCCAGCTCGGTCCGCAGCTGGTCCTCTCCCCGGACGTGACGATGGTGCAGCCGGAGCCGAACACGGTGGGCGTGGAGATCGCGGCACGGGTCCCGACGGTGTTCCCCGGGCTGGACCTCACGGTGCACGCGCAGTCGGCGGGGCCGGTGGAGCGGTTCGTACAGGAAGAGGGCAACTGATGTCCGTCCCTCCGCTGCCCGGAGGCCGCCGGTGCGCGGACGACAGCGGTCTGTCCACCGTGGAAGTCGTCATCCTCGCACCGGTGATGATCCTGTTCATCCTGGTCCTGGTGGCCTTCGGCCAGCTCGTGGACGGCCGCGGCGCGCTCGACGGCGCGGCCAGGGACGCGGCCCGCGCGGGGTCGATCCAGAAGGACCACGCGACGGCCATGGCCGAGGCGAAGAAGGCCGCGGAGGCGAACCTGGCGGACGTCTGCTCGGGCCCGGTGTCCGTCGTGCAGACCAGCCAGGGCTTCGAACCGGACACCATCTTCACGGTCGAGGTGAGCTGCCAGGTGCGAGGCCTGGCCATGCTCGGCCTGGACGTCCCGACGACGCTGACGGCGAGCTTCAGCTCCCCGCTCGACCCGTTCCGGAGGACGGTGTGAGACTCTTCCGGCCCTGCCGGCCGTCGTGGTGGACGGCCCGCGGCCTGCGTCTGGACGACCGCGGTTCCGGTGCCGGCGCGGTCATCATCTTCACGCTCCTCTTCCTCTCCCTCTCCGCGTTCGTCATCGACGGCGGCCTGTCCATCTCCAAGCGGGAACGCGCCGCGGACATCGCCGAGCAGGCCGCCCGCTACGCGGCCCAGGACATCGACCGCGACGCCCTCTACGAGAACGAGGGCGGCCCCGCTCCGATCAACTTCGAGAACTGCGACGCCCGTGTGAAGGCCTTCGCCCGCGAGATGGACATGACGGGCGCGGACATCGGCGCGACCCACTGCGTCGCGGCGGACGCCGAGCAGGTCGAGGTTGAGGTCCAGCTCACCTACTCCCCGGTCTTCACGGGCATGTTCTACGGCGGTGACGTGGTGGTCCACGGGCAGGCCGTCGCGCAGAACGAGGTCGGCTGAGGCGGATTCCGAACATCCCGCGAATCTGCACACCGTTCACCGTGCGGCCGGGACGGCTCGGGTGAAGCGGCCGGCCCGGCCCGTTCCGCGTACCTCGGACCGGACTCAGGTACGGCAGAACGGCGGAAAATGTGAAGGCCCTGAATGCGCCGGTGACCGAATGATCACACCCATGGATCCGCTCCCGGAAATCCGCCCGTTCTCCCATCCACGGACTGGGCACTGACTGGCCGCCCCTTCTTCCGGCGTGCTTTGATCGGTCGCGTTCGAGCACGTCGAATCAGTGAAAATGAAGGGAACCGCCTCCCATGGCCTTCACCCCGCAGATCCAGACCGCCCAGATGTCCGACGCCGAACTGGACACCATCGCCGGCGGCCAGGCGGGCGCGGGTGCCGGCGCCGCAGCCGGTCTCTACGTCGAGACCACGGCCGTGGGACTCACCGCGGGCGTCGGCGGCGGCGTGGGCCTCGCCGTTTCGCCGCAGGGCATCGAGGCGGACCTGCACCTCAACGCGGCTGTCGCTTCCTGACGCACGCGAGGAGAAGGCCCCGGGTCCCGCGGACCCGGGGCCTTCGCGTACCTCAAGCACGGCGTCATCCGCCGTCCTTACCGCCTTGGCCGCCCTTTCCGCCTTGGCCGCCTTTACTGCCCTTACCGCCCCGCTTGTCCTCGGTCTTCATGGCGTCGTTCACCTTCTTGGCGAGTTCGTCGTCCAGCTTCTTGAACTCGCGCACCACGGCATCGGACATGCTCGCCAGCGCGTCCAACTGCTGAGTGATGTCCTCACGCCCGTCTTCCCAGTTGGACTCGAAATCGCCGAGCGCGTCATTGACACTGCCGTCGCCGATGTCGTCCTGGTACGACTCGAAGAGCTTCTTGGTGTGATTCAGACGCGTCTTGATGGACCGCAGTCGACGCCCGTAGCTCTCCAACTCGGTCAGCGGGAGCGCCAGGTCGCTCTTGCCTTTGCCCATGCGGATTCCCCCAGAAGGTCGGACGGTCAGACGAAGCGGAAGGCACTCGTCACAGCGCATACGTCTGGGTCAACACCCTACGCAGCGTCCGGTACAGGGCGTCGAAGTCCACTACACGTGGAGACCGAGGTCGTGTCCGGCGATGTCGATCAGCCTGCTTTCGGGCACTGCGGGTGCCGTGTAGTCCATGTCTCTGATGTGCTTGACGAACTCGTCGGGAAGAGCGACATGGTACGTCGCCACGTAATGGCGGAGATCCTCGCGCCAGAGCCAGGTTCCATCCGTGTACATGGATCCGATGCCGGGCAGGTCGGGTCCGTCGGGATCGAGAACGTCCGGACCCGCGCTCATCTCGCTCCAGATCCCTGTGCCATTTCTGAGGTACTCGAGGATTCTGTTCTCGTCCGGCTCGCCCGAGGGCCTGATGGCATCCCTGATCGAACCGGTCTCCGTCAGGCCCCAGCCAGGAGAGAGTTCGGAGAAGAATCCTGCGGGGCGAATCATCGAAACTCCTTGTGGCGGTGCCGCCTTCAGGCCTTCCCGCCCCTGCCTTTCCTTCAGCGGTTGATCGACTGGATCTCCTGGACGTTCATGTCCTGCGTCGTCTCGAAGGTGCCGTCGGGCAGGTCGCCGCCGGTGCCGTCCGAGCCCTGCCAGGTGATCTTCCAGGTGACACTGGCCGACAGTTGGTAGGGAGTGCCGTCGGTCGCGCGGAGGTAGCGGATGCCGCACGGGGGTGTCTTGTCGGCGGCGCCCTTGCTGTACGGGGTGCCGATGGAGCCGTCGTCGTCGATCCGGCAGTCGCCGGAGGCGGGAAAGACCTCGGCGTCCTCGGTGCCCGGCTCCAGGTGGAGGGCGACCGGCTCGGCCGTCGTCTCGGCCCACAGGCCCGTGCCCGGGAGCTCCGCGCGGACCTTGACGTCCTTGAACGTGCCCTTGTCCAGCCAGACCCACGTCGGCAGGTTCACCGTCGACCTGGCCGCCGGCTTCAACTCCACCTCGGTCGCCGGAACCTTGACCTTGTCGTAGGCGTACTCGGCGAGGACTTCCGGAGTGGGGGCGTTCGGCACGTCGGGTATCTCGCCCGCGTCCTGCCAGAACATCAGCCGGCTGCACAGGGACGTGTCGTCGAGCTCGGTCACCTTCGGCGCGACCCCCCGCCAGAAGTAACCCTTCTTGCCGAGGTTGTAGTTCTTGTAGCCCTTCACGGTCGCCGGCTTCGTGAAGATGGTCGTGGCGTCCTTCTCGTCCCTGAAGTGGTCCGTCCAGAGCTCCGAGCCGTACCAGCCGTCGCGCAGACCGGCGTCGCCGCTGCCGTCGTTCTCCGAGAAGTCCTTCAGCTGCTCAGGAGTGAAGACGGGCTCGTACCAGCATGGCGGCGGCTTCCAGTTGACGTCCGTCGATGCGACGGTGCCCTGTTTGCCGCCGGTGGGGCCGCTCGTTCGGGTGACCTTGATGCGGGAGTGCGAGGCGGAAGCGGATATCTCGTCGTTCTTGGCTCCGCCGCCGTAGCTGCCCTCGCCGCCGAGAGCGACGGCGGGTACGGGTGCGAGCAGGACCCCGGTGAGCGAGAGGACCAGGAAGGGCCGGGAGGTGTGTGAGGGACTCACTGGGGGCAGCCACCCCGCTCCGAGCGGGCCGACACTGCCTGCCACACACCCTGGGGGCTCCTGCCCATGGAGATCACGTAGAAGACCTCGGGGTCCGTGCCCGCCGGGTTGCCCTTGACCTCGCCGGTCTTGCGGTTCCTCGTGGAGGCCTTGCTCTCGTCGGTGCAGTAGGAGAGGGACGCTGCCGCCTTGTCCTTGGAGAGGACGACCTTGGGGTCGAACACGGGCAGCTTGCCGATGACGGTCAGGTTCTTGTCCGTGTAGGTCCTGATCCACTGTCGGCTCTGCAGGAAACCGTTCTTCGTGTCGTAGAAGGCACGGTTCTTGCTCTCGGGATCGTTCTCGATGATCGCTTCGTACCCGGCCCGCAGCTGTTCCTTGCCGTCGTTCAGCACCGCCTGCTCCACCGGATCGCTGCTCGTCCAGTTCTCGAACGTCAACTGGAAGCTGCTGGGGAGCTTGATGACGGGGCGCTTGACGTCGGGGGCCGCGGGAGACTTCGGCGCCGTCGGGCCGGGTGAGCTGTCGCCCGCGCCCTTGATGTCGTCCGACGGCGCGTCATCGCCCCCGCCGCAGGCGGTCAGAAGCAGCGCTGCCGCCGTGGCGAACGCTGCGGCAGTGGTGGTCAGTGCGCGGCGGGCCACAGTTGATCTCCCCGTGAGTTTCGGTGTACGCGACAGGGAACGAAGCTATCAGGGGTGGGACGTGGTGCTTTGAGGGCCAGTGGTGGATTGCGTGGGGATCGTGAGGGGCCTGCGTGGCACTTGCGAAGGCGGTGCTCCAGGGTGCCCGGCCCAGGCGTGAACACCCGTGGCTTCGGGGGCAAATGGGACGGCAGTGACGCTCCTTGCGGATGCCCTTCGACGACCCCGAGGAGAGTCCATAAGATCTCTGTAGGCTCAGCACACCCCTCACTCACAGCTCGGCCTCACCTCACTCCACACACGACCCCAGGACACCCGCCATGCCGCGACGCCGCACCTCAAGCTCGTCAAGCTCGACGGGAAGTACGTCGGGAAGTACGACGGGAGCGGCGGGAGCCACGGCCGCGCCCAGGAACCGGACCCCGCAGCCGGTGACGATCCGGCGGCGGTCGTTCGGGGACTTCGTCAAGGCGTTCCTCGCTTTCGTCGCCCTTGCCGTGCTGCTCGTCGGCGTGCCGGGCGCGCTGGCCACCCAGATCGGTTGGCCGCTGCCGGACGGGGTGCCCGGCCTCGACTGGCTCCAGCAAGAGATCACCGTCCACACGTTCCTGAACATCCTCACCGTCATCGTGTGGCTGGCCTGGGCACAGTTCACCGCGTGCGTGCTCGTGGAGATGAAGGCCGCGCTGTCGGGTGTCGGCGTGCCGGGGCGGGTGCCCGGCGCCGGGCCGAGCCAGTTGCTCGCCCGTCAGCTCGTCGCCGCGCTGCTGCTCGTCGGCGCCACCGCCGCCAGCTTCACGCCCGGCCTGTCGCAGCTCGGACACAGCTACGACGGCAACCAGAAGCCGACCGTCGCGGCCGCCCAGGCCACCCCGGGCATCTTCGCCCAGCAGCAGGAGCAGGCCTCCGGCGCCGCGGCCGCCCTCGCCGAGCAGGCCTCGCACGCCGCCGCCCACGCCGACGCCGGCGGCAGCACCGCCAAGCAGGGCGACACGAAGTACTACCGGATCCAGCCACCCGAGGGGCGTCACCACGACTCCCTGTGGGAGATAGCCCAACGGCACCTCGGTGACGGGCGTCGTTACAAGGAGATCTTCGAGCTCAACAAGGACCGCGTGCAGCCCGACGGGTCCAGGCTCTCCGAGGCCAGTCTCATCCGGCCCGGATGGATCATGGAAATGCCCGGCGACGCCCGCGGCGGCGACCTCGTCGAGATGCCCGACGAGGCGCCCGACGTGTCGCCGGACGTGCAGCAGCAGATCAGCGACTACGCCCAGAGCGGCGACCACGCCCAGGGCGGGGGCGGCTCCGGCGCCCGGGGCGGCGGTCACGAGCACGCCGGTGGCGGCGCCGCCCAGGTGTCCGTCCCCGACCAGCAGCGGCCCGCCCACGACACCGGGCAACAGCAGGCCACCGCCGTCGGCGCCGAGTCCGACAGCTCCTTCGGTCTCCCCGAGGCTCTCCTCACCGCCCCCCTCCTCGCCGCCGGTCTCCTCGGCGCCCTGGGCCGGCGTCGCCGGCAGGCGCTGTGGCAGTCGGCCTTCGGATCCGTCGGCGGCCGGCGCGGCATGGAGCCGCCCACGCCGACCGGCGACGCCCAGGACGTACAGGACGCGCTGCTCGTCGGCGCCGACCCCGAGGGCGTGCGGCTGCTCGACCGGTCCCTGCGGGGTCTCGCCGCCTCCCTCGCCGAGGAGTCGCGCGCCCTGCCGGTCGTCTACGCGGCCTGGCTCAGCAACGGCGACCTGCACCTCCAGCTCGCCCAGCCCGCCGGGAAACCCCCGACCCCCTGGCAGCAGGGGCAGGACCAGACGTTCTGGATGCTGGCCCGCACCGACGCCGAGCGCTACGAGGACGTCGACACGGCCGCGCCCTACCCCGGCCTCGTCAGCCTCGGCACCATGGACGACTCGCGGCTGCTGCTCAACCTGGAAGCGGTGCCCGGGATCGTGTCGCTGAGCGGCCGGGAGGCCGACCGGGCCGCCGTCTTCGCGTCCGTGGCGGCCGAGTTGGCGACCAACGGCTGGTCGGACCGCATGACCATCACGCTCGTCGGATTCGGGGCGGACCTCACGCCCCTCGCCCCGAACCGCATCCGGCACCTGGAGGACGTCGAGGCTCTCCTCGAGACCATGGAGGCCGAGACCCGGCAGCGGCGCGGAGCACTGGGCGCCGCCGGGCACGACTCCGTCCTCACCGGGCGCACCGGGCCCGCCCAGCACACCCGCTGGGCCCCGCACCTCGTGCTGCTCGCCGCCCAGCCGTCCGCCGAGGACGCCGTCAAGCTCGCCGAGCTGGCCGCCGACGCGAGCCGTCTCGGCATCGGTTACCTCGTCGGCACCGAGACCGGTGATCTGCCGGGCGCCGCCTGGGAGATGGAGATCACCGGCCAGGGCAAGCTGCTCGCGCCGCTCCTCGGCCTCGAACTCGACGCGCAGCTGCTGCCCGCGACCCAGCAGCGGGCCGTGGTCGAGCTGTTCGTGGAGGCCGACCCGGAGCGCGAGACGGACGGACCCGCGACCACCCCGCCGTTCCTCGTCGACATCAGCGAGCAGGGCCGTCCGGCCGTGTACGCCAGGCTCGTCGGGCCGTACGAGATCATCGGCCTGGACAACCCGGACGGGGAGCGCAGCGCGCTGCTGCACGAGGCGCTCGCCCTGCTGCTCCTGCACCGCGAGGGCGTGCACCCGCGGGTGCTGTCCTCGGCGCTGTGGCCGCGCGGTGTCACCGACGACGTGCGAAGCGCGCTGCTCGATCGGCTGCGCGAGTGGCTCGGCACCGACCCCGACGGCACGCCCCGCCTCGCCACTGACGGCTCCGGCCGGCTCACGCTCGCCAAGACGGTCGTCTCCGACCTGGACGTGCTGCGGTCCCTGTACCACGAGGCCACGCAGGGCAGGGGCGTCGGCAGCCGGGCCGTGCGCGGGCGGCTGCTCACCGACGCGCTCGTGCTGGTGCGCGGGCCGCTGCTCGCCGACCGGCCCGAGGGTCGCTACCGGTGGCTCACCCACGAGATCGTGGACGCCCAGTTGCCGCTGCTCGTCGCGGACACGGGGCTTGCGCTGTGCGAGTTCCACATGGAGAAGGACCGTGCGGAGAAGGCCATCGAGGCGCTGAACGCGGCGCTGCGCACCGCCCCGGCCGACGAGCGCCTGTGGCACGAGCTGCTGCGCGCCACGCACGCCACGGGCGACTCGGAGCGGCTGACCGCCCTCGCCACCGACCTCATCGGCCGCAGCGGGGCCCGCGGGCTGCCGCCGCGCACCGAGGCGCTGCTCGACGAGCTGTTGCCGACGTGGCGTGACGCGATCGCCGCGGCGGGATGAGCACCGGGTTGCCGGCCCTCGCCGCCGCGCTGTGGGGTGCGGCGGCGGGAGCGTTGCTGCCGCGCGCGGCCTACCGGTTCTCGGCGCCGTCGGGTGAGGCGTGGCGGAAGGAGTGCCCCGGCGGGCACGCCGTCAAGGGCTGGCTGGGGCGGGCGGTGTGCCCGGAGTGCGCCGAGTCCGGATACGGGCCGCGTACGGCGCCGCTGGTGATCGCCACCGCCCTGGTCTGCGCCGCCCTGGCCGCCGCGACGGGCACCCGCCCCGAGCTCGGCGTCTGGCTGGTGCTGGCCCCGGCCGGGGTGCTGCTCACGGTCGTCGACTTCCGCGTACGGCGCCTGCCCGACCCGCTCACCCTCCCGTTCGCTGCGGTCGCACTGGCCCTGCTCGGCCTCACCGCCCTCGTCCCCGAGCACGCGGGTCACTGGACGACCGCCCTGCTGGGCTCCCTCGCCCTGGGCGGCGGCTACTTCGTCCTGTTTCTCATCAACCCCGCCGGCATGGGCTTCGGCGACGTCAAGCTGGCCCTGGGCACCGGGGCCGCTCTGGGCTGGTACGGCTGGCCGACGGTCATGCTCGGCACCTTCGCCGGTTTCCTGCTGGGCGCCCTGTACGGCGCCGCCCTGGTGCTCACCCGCCGCGCCACCCGCAAGACAGCCATCCCCTTCGGCCCGTTCCTCATCACGGGCGCGTTCCTGGGCCTACTGGTGGGCGCGTACACGGCCTGACCCGAGCGGGCGGCGCCTCATGGGGGTCATCCCGTGAGGCCGTGGAGGACGCGATACGTGACGTACAGGCCGTAGGCGCCGAGGAAGACGCCGAGTAAGCGTGTCCAGCCGGGCAGGGCGCGGAGCCGGTGTGCCGCCCGCATCCGCCGCAGACACACGGAGGCGCTCACCACGCCGAGCACGGCCATGGCCACGAACAGCCCGAACAGCACGGGGCGGTCGCCGACCGACGTCCTCGCGGTCCCGGCGTCGGCCACGACGAGCAGCAGATAGGGGGCGATGTACCGCGCGGGGCCGAAGTCCCGGGGCTCAGTGGGGCGGGCGGAGTCGATCATCGGGGGTGCCTCCTGGAAGCGGGGTGGGTGTGCGCTCGAATGCGTGTGATCCACGCAATCGGCGCTGTCATGATGCTGATCATGACAAACGCATCGCCTTATCCCGCCTACCCGGCCGCTCATCCCGTCGGCCCGTTCCCCGACCCTGTGCCTCAGCCCTATCACCGCCTGGACCGCACCACCGGTCGTCACCGGTGGTGGCGGCCGCTGGTCGGGACGGTGCTGTTGGCCGTCGGCTACTTCGTGGTGCTGCTCGTGCTGCTGGCCGTCTCCTTCGTGCTCGGTGCGGCGCTCGGTGCCCCCGAACTGCCCGACGGCGGTGCGGACTTAGGGCCGCTCGGGAACACCGCGATGGATCTCGTGTCGCTCGCGACAGCCCTGCCCCTGGTGCTGCTGGCCACGCTTTGGCCGGCGAGGCGGCCCGCCGGCACCGTCACGTCGGTCACCGGGCGGCTGCGGGCCGGCTGGCTGGGGTGGTGTCTGCTGGCCGGGCTGCCGCCCGTCCTCCTGCTCACGGGGACGGCCTTCCTCCTGCCGGACGACACGGGTGACTCCGGCACATGGGTGGGCTGGGGTTCCTTCCTCGCGGCGCTGGCCGTCCTGGTCCTGCTCGTCCCACTGCAGGCCGCGGCCGAGGAGTACGTCTTCCGGGGCTGGCTGACCCAGGCGGTCGGGGCGTTCGTGCGCTCCCCGTGGATCGCCGTGCTCCCGCAGGCCGTGCTGTTCGCCGCGGCGCACGGCTGGGGCACCCGCTGGGGCTTCCTCGGGCTGATGGTGAACGGCCTGGTGGCGGGCCTGCTCACGATCCGCACCGGCGGCCTGGAAGCGGCCATCGCCCTGCACGTCCTGAACAACCTGCTGGCCTTCGGCGCCTCCGCCGCGGTCGTCGGCGGACTGGCCTCCGACGAGACGGCGGCCGACGCGCCCTGGCAGCTGGCCCTCGCCGCGGTGGTCACCGACCTGCTCTACGCCGCGATCGTGCTGTGGCTGGCCCGGCGGCGCAAGCCCCAGCGCCTCTCGGCCCCGGCGCCGTACGACGCCGCCCGCACGCCCTGACGTATGCCCCGGCGTCGTACGACGCCGCCGTGCGGCCTGGCGTCCGGCCGGCGGAACCCCTGGCGTACGCTGGGCTGGTCCGTCCACAACCCTTACGAAAGGGACGCCCGGTGACCGAGAAGGCCGACCTTCAGCCCATCCTCGACCGTGCAGCCGCCGGTGGGCGGATCACCCCGGACGAGGCGCTCGTGCTGTACCGGGACGCCCCGCTGCACGCCCTCGGAGCCGCCGCCGACGCGGTACGCCGCCGCCGGTACGCCGGGACCGAGCACATCGCGACGTACATCATCGAGCGCAACATCAACTACACGAACGTGTGCGTCACGGCGTGCAAGTTCTGCGCGTTCTACGCCCCGCCGAAGGCCACGGACAAGGGCTGGACGCGTGACCTGGACGACATCCTGCGCCGCTGCGCGGAGACCGTCGAGCTCGGCGGCACGCAGATCATGTTCCAGGGCGGGCACCACCCGGACTACGGCGTCGAGTACTACGAGAAGCACTTCGCGGCGATCAAGAAGGAATTCCCGCAGCTGGTCATCCACAGCCTGGGGGCGTCCGAGGTCGAGCACATGGCCCGGATCTCGAAGGTGTCCGTCGAGGAGGCCATCCAGCGCATCCACGCCGCCGGGCTGGACTCCTTCGCCGGTGCCGGCGCCGAGCTGCTGCCCGAGCGGCCCCGGAAGGCCATCGCCCCGCTGAAGGAGTCCGGCGAGCGCTGGCTGGAGATCATGGAGATCGCCCACAACCTGGGCGTGGAGTCCACCTCCACCATGCTCATGGGCACCGGCGAGACCAACGCCGAGCGCATCGAGCACCTGCGCATGATCCGGGACGTCCAGGACCGCACGGGCGGCTTCCGCGCCTTCATCCCGTACACCTACCAGCCCGAGAACAACCACCTGAAGGGCCGCACGCAGGCGACGCTGTTCGAGTACCTGCGGATGATCGCCATCGCGCGGCTGTTCATGGACAACATCGCCCACATCCAGGGCTCCTGGCTGACCACGGGCAAGGAGGTCGGCCAGCTCTCCCTGCACTACGGCGCCGACGACCTGGGCTCGATCATGCTGGAGGAGAACGTGGTGTCGTCGGCCGGTGCCAAGCACCGGTCCAACCGGATGGAGATCATCGATCTGATCCGGAAGGCGGGCCGGGTGCCCGCCCAGCGCGCCACCACGTACGAGCACCTCGTCGTCCACGACGACCCGGCGAACGACCCCGTCGACGACCGCGTGGTCTCGCACATCTCCTCCACGGCCATCGAGGGCGGCACGGCTCACCCCGAGCTGAAGCTGCTGGCCCCCAACTGACCCCACCGTGCTGACGATCCACGCCGCCCCGCTGGTCCTGCCTGCGGGCGCGGCACCCGGCATGGACGCACCCGTCGTGGACGGCGCCGTCGTGGTGGACGGCGACCGGATCACCGCCGTGGGGCCGTTCGAGGAGGCCGTCGAGGACGCGCCGGGCGCGCGCGTGCGGCGCTGGCCCGGCGTCCTCACCCCCGGGCTGCGCCAGTGGCACGCGCTGTGGCTGCTGCGCCGGTGCTACCACCCCGACCCGCGCGAAGCCGACGAGCTGGGCGAACAGCCTTTGTGGGGCGAGCGGTTGGCCGCCCTGGGGGACCTCACAGAGACCCGCTGGTCGGGCAGCGTACGGCGCGGAGTGCAGCGGATGCTGCGCTACGGCACGACCGCGGTCGCCTCGCCCGGCGCCCGTTTCCGCGATTCCCTGGTGGCCACGGCCGTCGCACGGTCCGGGCTGCTGGTCGTGGGGACCACCGGGGCTCCCGGAACGCTCCTCGGTGAGCGGCCCGACCTCGATCCGTTCGCGGAGGGGTACGACCTCCCCGGCACGGTCCACGGCCCGCTGTCCGTCGGTGGCCGGGCCGACCTGGCCGTGTTCGACGTACCCGACGAGGCGGCCCTGCGCGAGCGCGGCGCGGCCACCTGCGTGGCGACCGTGCTGGCCGGCCGGCTGGTGTACCGGGCCCGCTGACGGGGCCGGTCAGCCCGCGAACGCCTTCCCGAACGCCCCCGCGCCCTGCGCCACACCGCTGCAATCGGTCGCCGCCTTCGCCGAGTCGGAGCCGTCCGCGCACTGCCGGTCCCGGGCCGCCGACCACATCGACACCCAGGCGATGCCCTTCTCCTCGGCGAACGCCCGCACCTCGGCGGCGTCCGCGAGCGTGAACGTCTCGTTCGCGACGTCGTTGACGCCGATCATCGAGGTGAGCGCCATGCCCCGCCAGGCGGTCGCGTCCGAGGTGCCGAAGGTCTTCTTCAGCTGGGTGTGCGCGGCCTTGGCAGCCGTGAGGGCGTAACCGCCCATGTCACCGTCGTACGACGAGCCGTAGTTCATCGTCATGAGGTTGACGGTGGAGACCTGTACGCCCTTGTCGTTGGCGGAGGCGAGCAGCGCGAGGCCGTCCTCGTCGAGCCCGGACGGCATCACCGGGAGTGTGAACGACACCTCCAGGTCGGCCCGTTTCTCCTGCAACCGGGCGATCGCCTCCGAACGCAGGGCGATGGAGGCGGAGTCGGAGATCTCGTCGCCCTCGATGTCGAAGTCGGCCAGGGCGGCGCCCGCCGCGTCGAGGGCCTCGCCGTACGCCGCCGCCAGCTTCGCGGCGCTGTCGCAGTTCACCGCGAGTTCCCTGCCGGACGCGCCGCCGAAGGAGACCCGGACCCGGGCGCCGTCCGCCTTGAGCTTCGCGATCCGGGAGGCGACCTTCGCGTCGTCGATGGCGTGCGTGCCGTTCCAGCGCGGGGTGCAGCCGTCGCCGTCGGCTATGACGAACGCGAGGTTGTACGTGGTGGGGGAGCCGGCGGTGTCGGTGCCGGCGGCCTCGGTGGCGCTGAGGTACGGGGCGTACGAGGTGCCGGCCGCGGCCGTCGCCGTGGCGGACGCGGCGGACGCGGGGGCCTCGGATGCCGCCGGCGCCGCGTCGCCCTGCCCGGAGCACGCGGCGGTGGCGAGGGCGAAGAGACAGCCCAGCCCGGCCGCCACCGGTTTCCGGTAACTCCTCATGACGTGCGCTCCCGTTCTCGTGAGGGGGGTGGTCGTACAGGAAGTACGTTTCCCCGCAGCAAACGTCTCACGAGGCCGGTTGCGCGCGGCGAGTTCCGCTGGGTTTCCCGAGAACTCTCAGAGAAGGGACAGGTTTTGTCGTATCTCACGGGTCCCTCACAAGAAAACCCGAGTTTAGAGCACATAAAGGCGCCCTGCCGTCCGGGGAATGCATTCCGAGCCCGCCGCCGAAATCCACGCCCCTCGTGGTCGCCGCCGCAAACGCGGCAACGGGTCCGCGGAAGGTCCCGTGTTCGTTGACAACCCCGGTCGCCCGGCCCGGCTGCTGCGCCGGTTCGGCCTCCTGCTGGGGGCGGTCTGCCTCGGGTACGCGGCCGTCCTCGGCGCTGCCTTCATGGGGTGGGGGACGTCCCTGACGCCGTCGCAGTTGCCGCCGTTCGCGGGTGCGGGGCCCGGGCCGGAGGGCTTCCCGGTGCTCCTGCTCGCGCTGACCTGCGTGATGCGTCGACCTGTCGTACCAGAGCGGCACCCGGGTCCGGCGCGAGATGGAGCAGACGCAGCTCGCGCCGGCGGGCGCGGCCGGCATCACGACCACCCTGTTCCGCGCGCCGTACTCCTCGCAGACCGGCGCCATCGGCGACTACAGCCGGCCCGTGTACAAGAAGCTCGGCCGGGACGGCTGCACCAGCGTCTTCGTCGACACCGACAGTGACGACTGGAAACAGCCGGGCGCCTCGAAGATCGTCCGGTGGGCCGCGCCGAAGAAGGACAAGGGCGCCTCGGTGCTCTTCCACGACGCGGGCGGCGACCGCTCACAGACGATCGAGGGGCTGCCCGCCACGGCGGCGCACCTGCCGCTGGGCAGTCAGTGGTTCCTGTCCGTTGTGGGCCGGGTGCTGATCGCGGTGTTCGTGCTGCTGTGCGGCTGGGTGGAGGACGCGGCGGCACGGAAGAAGCCGAGGCTCATGCCCGGAGGGGGTCCTGCAAGAATGGGCCCGTGACCCGCGCATCCCTGGACAAGCAGCCGCACGAAGTCGCCTCGATGTTCGACGACGTGGCGGAACGGTACGACCTGACCAACGACGTGCTGTCCCTCGGCCAGGACCGGCGATGGCGCAAGGAGGTCGCCAAGGCAGTCGACGCGCGCCCCGCGCAGAAGATCCTCGACCTCGCGGCGGGCACCGGCACGTCCTCGCTGCCCTTCGCCCGCACCGGCGCCTACGTCGTCCCCTGCGACTTCTCGCAGGGCATGCTCCAGGTCGGCAAGCAGCGGCAGCCCTGGCTGCCGTACACCGCCGGCGACGCCACGCGGCTCCCCTTCAAGGACGGCACCTTCGACGCCGTCACCATCTCCTTCGGGCTGCGCAACGTGCAGGACACGGACGCCGCCCTGCGCGAGATGCTCCGGGTGACCCGGCCCGGCGGGCGCATCGTGATCTGCGAGTTCTCGCACCCGACGTGGGCGCCGTTCCGTACGGTCTACACCGAGTACCTGATGCGCGCCCTGCCGCCGGTCGCCCGGGCGGTGTCCTCCAGCCCCGACGCCTACGTCTACCTCGCCGAGTCCATCCGCGCCTGGCCGGACCAGCCTGCGCTGGCCGAGCGGCTGGGCAAGGCCGGCTGGTCCCGGGTGGCCTGGCGCAACCTGAGCGGCGGGATCGTCGCCCTGCACCGGGGCTTCAAGGCGAGCTGAGCGCCATGGACGGGTCGCCCGGCTCGTCCAGCTCGCGCTGCAGTCCGCCCCGGGGCGGACGGGGGATCCGCGGTTCGTGCACGCCCCCGCCGCCCTCACCGGGCCCGAAGTCGAACCACACGTAGACCATCGAGTCCCGCGGCACCTCGGCTCCGGGCTGCGGGTACTGGCGTACGACGTAGTCGACGACGGCGAGCGGGGGCTCCGGCCGGTCCGGCGTGGTGAGGAGGAGACCCCGCGCCCGGGCCGTCTCCCGCGCGTCCACGGCCATCAGCCCGACCAGACGCGGTACGCACACTTCGGGTGTCTTGTGGGATATGTGCACAGATGTCACCCCCAGCGGTACGGGAAGGGTAACTCCCGCCCCGTACCGACCGGAAGTGACAGATGTCTTTCTGTGGCAGACGACTACTGTCCGTCAACGCCTTGGAGATCGAGCCGGTAGCAGTGGCCCGTGCGCTGCGAGGCCGGGGTCGTGAACGTCTCCGCGAGGCGCATCCCCAGCCGCTGCGTCACCGCGATGGACCGGCTGTTGCGGGCGTCGACCATCGCGACGACGCCCGGGACGCCGACGGCCCGCATCCGCTCCAGGGTCCGCCGCGCGGCAGCCGTCACATAACCCTTGCCCCAGTGCTCCCGGCCCAGCCGCCAGCCGATCTCGATCTCCCCGGCCGGGCCCCAGGGCCGCTCCCACGGCTGGGCACCGGTGAAGCCGACGACCTGCCCCGACTCGTCGAGTACGGTCCACAGGCAGAAGCCGAGCTCGGCGTCGTGCCGGCGCTGGCGGGCGGTGAGCTCCTCGTAGACCGAGACCTCCGCGGCCCTGCCGCCCTGGAACTCCATGACGTCCGGGTCGTCGAAGATCCGGTGCCAGGCGAACGCGTCCTCGTGCGTGGGGACTCGCAGCCGTACGGCGGGGAGAGCTCGATTCACGGGGCAGCCCTTCAGCCGGGTGATGAATACCGCTGCATAGACTGCCCATGTCGGGTGCCGCTCGGCACTTCAATTCCGAACCTTGGGGAGATCCCGCCGTGAGTGTCGTGACCGAGCCCCTCTCGGAGAACACCGCCGATGTGATCGTCGTGGGCGCGGGGCCGGCGGGCTCCACCACCGCCTACCACCTCGCCAAGGCGGGGCTCGACGTCCTCCTGCTGGAGAAGACCGAGTTCCCCCGCGAGA
The DNA here is from genome assembly GCF_044759525.1 of Streptomyces sp. NPDC101110. Classification (NCBI taxonomy): domain Bacteria; kingdom Bacillati; phylum Actinomycetota; class Actinomycetes; order Kitasatosporales; family Streptomycetaceae; genus Streptomyces; species Streptomyces sp. NPDC101110. Next base: position 146,926 of record NZ_JBIVZM010000001.1, read on the forward strand.
AGGTCTGCGGCGACGGGCTCACCCCGCGTGCCGTCAAGCAGCTGGTGGCCATGGGCATCGACATCTCGGAGGAGGCCGGCTGGCTGCGCAACAAGGGACTGCGCATCATCGGCGGCGGGGTGCGCCTCCAGCTCGACTGGCCGGATCTCGCCTCCTTCCCCGACTACGGCCTCGTCCGCAAGCGCGACGACTTCGACGAGCAGCTCGCCCGGCAGGCCCAGAAGGCCGGTGCCCGGCTCTTCGAGCGGTGCAACGTGGGTGCGCCGATCATCGACGACCGCACCGGCCGCATCACGGGCGTGCACGCCAAGCTCGGTGAGGAGAAGCGCGAGGTCACCTTCCACGCGCCGCTCGTCGTCGCCGCCGACGGCAACTCCACCCGGCTGTCCCTGGCGATGGGCCTGCACCGCCGTGAGGACCGGCCGATGGGCGTGGCGGTGCGCACGTACTTCACCAGCCCGCGCCACGAGGACGACTACCTGGAGTCCTGGCTGGAGCTGTGGGACCGCCGCGGCGCCGAGGACCGCCTGCTGCCCGGCTACGGCTGGATCTTCGGCATGGGCGACGGCACCTCGAACGTCGGCCTGGGCGTGCTCAACACCTCCGACTCCTTCAAGGAGCTGGACTGGCGCGAGGTCCTCAAGGCCTGGTGCGCGTCGATGCCGGAGGACTGGGGCTACACGCCGGACAACATGACCGGCCCGATCCGCGGCGCCGCCCTGCCGATGGCCTTCAACCGCCAACCGCACTACACCAAGGGCCTGCTGCTCGTCGGTGACGCGGGCGGCCTGGTGAACCCCTTCAACGGCGAGGGCATCGCCTACGCCATGGAGTCCGGACAGATCGCCGCCGACGTCATCGTCCAGGCTCACGCCCGGCCGACGCCCGCGGGCCGGGAACTGGCCCTCCAGCGCTATCCGCGCGTCCTGAAGGACACCTACGGCGGCTACTACACGCTCGGACGCGCTTTCGTGAAGCTCATCGGCAACCCGAAGGTCATGCAGATCGCCGCCCAGCGCGGTCTCACGCACCCGATGCTGATGAAGTTCACGCTGAAGCTGCTCGCGAACCTCACCGACCCCACGGGCGGCGACGCGATGGACCGCATCATCAACGGCCTGAGCCGGGTGGCCCCGAAGGCCTGAACGAACGAACAGCCGTCGCGCGCCCGTCCCGGGGGTGCGGGCGCCGGTGGCTGCTCGGGCGCGGGTGATCGTGGGGGTCCCCGGCCCGCCGTCAGACGTTGGACGCCGCGATGCCGACAAGGGGCGTTTCGGGCGTGCGGGGCTACCGACCCGTCGACGGAGTGGGGCTTTTCGGGCGTACGGGACTACCGGCCCGTCAACGGTCCTGCGCGGGCGGCGTACTCGTGCTGCGTGCCCTCAACGCTCGGTCACGTCGTGACAATTCGGGCGCAAGATGCGGGAGTGACGGAAACGCCGGGTCGGGTCGCCGAACCGTGGGGCCTCCAGGACGGCTTCTGAGGGCCGCTGGAGCGCCTCGGGAGGCACGGTGGGGATCGGGGGACCCGGCGGGCCCCGGACAGGCCGGGAGGGCCGTTGCCGTGGTGCGGCAGCGGCCCCCGAGCCCGTATGTGCGCAAAGGGTCAGACGGTGTGCGACGTCAGAGGACGCGCACCGCGCCCGACGCCGGGTAGCCCGACAGGTCCTGGATGACGACGCCCTTGGAGGGGTTGGCCGCGTCGAGGTACTGGCCGTTCCCGATGTAGACACCCACGTGGTACGCGGAGCCCTTGCCGCCCCAGTACAGGATGTCGCCGACCTGGACGCTGGACAGCGGGACGTCCGTGCCGGCCATCGACTGGTCCTGCGAGACGCGCGGCAGATCCACACCGACCTGCTTGTACGCGGCCTGCACCAGGGAGGAGCAGTCCCAGGCGTTGGGGCCGGTGGCGCCCATGACGTAGGCGTCGCCCACCTGGGCCTTGAGGAACGCGATGACCGTCGCGACGCTGCCGCTGGAGGGCGCCGAGACGGACGTGGACGTGGAGGCGGACGCGGAGAGGGTGGCGCGCTCGGTGCTGCGGTTGGCGCGCTCGGCGGCGGCCTTGCGGGCGGCCTCGGCGGCCTTCTTCTTGGCCTCCGCCTTCTTCTTCGCCTCGGCGAGGTCCTTCTTGGCCTCCGCGGCGGCCTTCGCGGCGGCGGCGTCACGCTCGGCGCGCAGCTCGTAGTTCGCGGCCGCCTGCTGGGTGGCGGCAGCGGACTGGGCGACCTGAGCGGACATGTCGGCCGTCAGGGTGGGCAGTTCGATGGTCTGCGTCACCGGCTCGGCGGCGTTCGCCGAGGCCGACGCACCCGCCGCTGCCATGCTGAGAACGCCACCGGCCACTCCGGCGCGCAGGGCGATCGATGAGGTCGCGCTGCGGCGGGGTTTCCGGTGGCTGCGTATGTGAGCGGTGTGGGACATGGGAATAACCGGTACCAGGGGCTCCTTCATATCTTCAAGAAACGTGTGCTGCGCCACAGTTACTCAATCGGGCCCCCAAAACCCCCGAACGAGGCTCTTTATTGACGCCGTAACGGACATTGCGGGCGCACCGTGATCGGCCTGTGATCACGGTGTTTGATCAATACGCCCGAATTGCCCCGCGCCTACCATCGGTTGGGTTGATTGGCCAAGCCCCGTTCTCATGGACCTCTCATCAATGTGGCGGAGGTCACGGAACGGCCGCCCTCCCGTCCGCGTCCAGGTGCGTAGATCACGACAGGATCACGGGCTCGCGAAGATCGTGAACGCGTGCACGCGTCCACACCCCGCCCGGCGCACCCCCGCACGTGTGAACGCGCCTCTATCAAGAGATCAAGTCCACCGCCAATTTGCATGCAAGAGAACCCTCTTGATATTGAGACGCCCCCTCCGGCCTGCGCTGACGAGCCAAAATGTCACCTCTCGTGATCACTCGGACGCTTCGCGTGTGAAGATCACCGCTCATCCGACTTCATGATCGATCGTCAGGTGGTGGAGATCACAAAGCTTGTGCAATACCCCGTGTCGCAGATCACAGAGCGTCGGGCATAAGATGCACGCGGTTGGGCTTGTGACCTGCTTCACATGTTCCCGATCTTCGCCGGGGCGGGCGGGGTTCGAGGGACGGGTGGGGCGGATGTGAGCCCGATGCAAACCGCCAGCAGTCAGTGCCGACTGAGAGGAGCGAGGAGCGGTGAACGCTTATGCGCCCATCCTCGTACTGGGAGCCCTCGGGGCAGGCTTTGCGATCTTTTCCGTGGTCATGGCCACGTTGATCGGGCCCAAGCGGTACAACCGGGCCAAGCTCGAGGCCTACGAGTGCGGTATCGAGCCGACCCCCACGCCGGCCGGCGGCGGGCGCTTCCCCATCAAGTACTACCTGACGGCGATGCTCTTCATCGTCTTCGACATCGAGATCGTCTTCCTCTACCCCTGGGCCGTCACCTTCGACGCCCTGGGGATCTTCGGGCTCGTGGAGATGCTGCTCTTCGTGCTCACCGTCTTCGTCGCGTACGCGTACGTATGGCGGCGCGGCGGCCTGGAATGGGACTGAGGGGCCACACGTCATGGGACTCGAAGAAAAGCTGCCGAGCGGCTTCCTGCTGACCACCGTCGAGCAGGCCGCGGGCTGGGTGCGCAAGGCCTCGGTCTTCCCCGCCACCTTCGGCCTCGCCTGCTGTGCCATCGAGATGATGACCACCGGCGCCGGCCGCTACGACCTCGCGCGCTTCGGCATGGAGGTCTTCCGGGGGTCGCCGCGCCAGGCGGACCTGATGATCGTCGCGGGCCGGGTGAGCCAGAAGATGGCGCCGGTGCTCCGGCAGGTCTACGACCAGATGCCGAACCCCAAGTGGGTGATCTCCATGGGGGTCTGCGCCTCGTCCGGCGGCATGTTCAACAACTACGCCATCGTCCAGGGCGTCGACCACATCGTGCCGGTCGACATCTACCTCCCCGGCTGTCCGCCCCGGCCGGAGATGCTCATGGACGCGATCCTCAAGCTCCACCAGAAGATCCAGAGCTCCAAGCTCGGCGTGAACGCCGAGGAGGCGGCCCGCGAGGCGGAGGAAGCGGCGCTCAAGGCGCTGCCCACCATCGAGATGAAGGGGCTGCTGCGGTGAGCGACGCGAACGGCAACGGTGTCAATCCCGAGAAGGACCTCTCCGCGGAGAACCTCCCTGGGCAACGCGGCCAGGGCGGCGAGGAGATCCGCGTCCAGCGCGGGATGTTCGGCGCCAACAACGGCGGAGACACCTCCGGCTACGGCGGCCTGGTCCGCTCGGTCCGGCTCCCGGGACCGGCGACCCGCCCCTACGGCGGGTGGTTCGACGAGGTCGCCGACGAGCTCGAGGGCGCCCTGGAGGAACAGGGCCTGCTCCCGGACAACGCCATCGAGAAGACGGTCGTCGACCGGGACGAGCTGACCTTCCACATCGAGCGCGAGCACCTCGTCCGCGTCGCCCGTACCCTGCGCGACGATCCGGCGCTGCGCTTCGAGCTGTGCACCGGCGTCAGCGGCGTGCACTACCCGAACGACAAGGGGCGCGAGCTGCACGCCGTCTACCACCTGCGCTCGATCACCCACAACCGGGTGATCCGCCTGGAGGTCAGCGCCCCAGACAGCGACCCGCACATCCCGTCGCTGTTCTCGGTCTATCCGACGAACGACTGGCACGAGCGCGAGACGTACGACTTCTTCGGAATCGTCTTCGACGGCCACCCCGCCCTGACGCGGATCATGATGCCGGACGACTGGCAGGGCTTCCCGCAGCGCAAGGACTACCCCCTCGGCGGCATCCCCGTCGAGTACAAGGGCGCCCAGATCCCGGCTCCGGACCAGCGGAGGTCGTACTCATGAGCACCTCGCACGCTTCCCCTCGCGAGACCACCGAAGGCACCGTCTACACGGTGACCGGCGGCGACTGGGACGAGGTCGTCGAGACCGCGGCCCGGGCCGACGACGAGCGCATCGTCGTCAACATGGGCCCCCAGCACCCGTCCACCCACGGTGTGCTCCGCCTGATCCTGGAGATCGACGGCGAGACCGTCACCGAGGCCCGCTGCGGAATCGGTTACCTGCACACCGGCATCGAGAAGAACCTCGAGTACCGGACGTGGACGCAGGGCACCACGTTCGTGACGCGCATGGACTACCTGACGCCGTTCTTCAACGAGACGGCGTACTGCCTCGGCGTGGAGAAGCTCCTCGGCATCGAGGACCAGATCCCGGACCGGGCCTCGATCATCCGCGTCCTCCTGATGGAGCTGAACCGGCTCTCCTCGCACCTGGTGTGCATCGCCACCGGCGGCATGGAGCTCGGCGCGACCACGATCATGATCTACGGCTTTCGTGATCGTGAACTCATTCTCGATATCTACGAGCTGATCACCGGCCTGCGGATGAACCACGCGTACATCCGCCCCGGCGGACTGGCCCAGGACCTGCCGCCCGGCGCGGTGGACCAGATCCGCGAGTTCGTGAAGAAGATGAAGAAGAACCTCCCGGAGTACGACAAGCTCGCCACCGGGAACCCCATCTTCAAGGCCCGCATGCAGGACGTCGGTTACCTGGACCTGGCCGGCTGCATGGCCCTCGGCGCGACCGGTCCGATCCTGCGCTCCACCGGCCTGCCGCACGACCTGCGCAAGGCCCAGCCGTACTGCGGCTACGAGACGTACGACTTCGAGATCCCGACCGCCGACACCTGCGACTCCTACGGCCGCTTCCTCATCCGGCTGGAGGAGATGCGCCAGTCGCTGAGGATCGTCGAGCAGTGCCTGGACCGGCTCCAGCCCGGCCCGGTCATGGTCGCCGACAAGAAGATCGCCTGGCCGGCCCAGCTCGCCCTGGGCCCCGACGGCCTCGGCAACTCCCTCGACCACATCAAGAAGATCATGGGCACCTCCATGGAGGCCCTGATCCACCACTTCAAGCTGGTCACCGAGGGCTTCCGCGTCCCGCCGGGACAGGCCTACGCGGCGGTCGAGTCGCCCAAGGGAGAACTCGGGGTGCACGTCGTGTCCGACGGCGGCACCCGCCCCTACCGGGTCCACTTCCGCGACCCGTCCTTCACCAACCTGCAAGCCATGGCGGCGATGTGCGAGGGCGGCCAGGTCGCCGACGTCATCGTCGCGGTGGCGTCCATCGACCCCGTGATGGGAGGCGTCGACCGGTGACCACATCGTCTTCCGAGCGGGGCGTCAGCCTGGGCATGCCCGAACTGCCCGCACCCGCCTACCCGGACGACGTCCGGGCCCGTCTGGAGACGGACGCGCGCGAGGTCGTCGCCCGCTACCCGGACTCCCGGTCCGCCCTGCTGCCGCTGCTGCACCTGGTGCAGGCCGAGGAGGGGCACGTCACCCGCACCGGGATGCAGTTCTGCGCGGACGTGCTCGGCCTGACCACGGCCGAGGTCACCGCGGTCGCCACCTTCTACACCATGTACCGCCGCCGGCCGAGCGGTGACTACCAGGTCGGGGTGTGCACCAACACCCTGTGCGCCGTGATGGGCGGGGACGCCATCTTCGAGGAGCTCCAGGAGCACCTCGGCGTCGGCAACGGCGAGACCACCGGCGACGGCAAGGTCACCCTGGAGCACATCGAGTGCAACGCGGCCTGCGACTTCGCGCCGGTCGTGATGGTCAACTGGGAGTTCTTCGACAACCAGACCCCCGCCAGCGCCAAGAGCCTCGTCGACGACCTGCGCGCGGGACGGCCGGTCACCCCCACCCGCGGGGCGCGCATGTGCACCTTCAAGGAAACCGCCCGGATCCTGGCCGGCTTCCCCGACGAGCGGGACGGGGCCGTGGAGTCCGGCGGAAGCGCGGGACCCGCCTCCCTGGTCGGCCTGAAGCTCGCCAAGGGCGAGGCCTCTCCCGCACGCGTGGTGCACCCGCGCGGTGAGGCGGCCCGGACCGGGGCACCGCACGAGCCGTCACCGACGGAGCACTTGAGCTCGCACGACGCGCCGCAGGACACGTCGGCCTCCGACCCGGCCCACCCGGCCGGGCCCACCGCCGAGGAGGGGGAGTGATGACCTTGGCACCCGAGCTGAAAGACATGAGCCCCGAGAAGCTGCTCGCACCGGTGCTGTCGGCCTTCTGGGACGAGGACAGGTCCTGGACGCTGGACGTGTACCGGCGGCACGACGGCTACGAAGGGCTTCGCAAGGCGCTCGCCATGTCGCCGGACGACCTGATCGCGTACGTCAAGGACTCCGGCCTGCGCGGGCGCGGCGGCGCGGGATTCCCCACCGGGATGAAGTGGCAGTTCATTCCCCAGGGGGATGGAAAGCCGCACTATCTTGTTGTCAACGCCGACGAGTCGGAGCCCGGGACGTGCAAGGACATCCCGCTCCTCTTCGCGAACCCGCACAGCCTCATCGAGGGCATGATCATCGCGTGTTACGCCATCAGGTCGTCGCACGCCTTCATCTATCTGCGGGGTGAAGTCGTCCCCGTACTGCGGCGGTTGCACTCCGCCGTGCGCGAGGCCTACGAGGCGGGCTTCCTCGGCGAGGACATCCTGGGCAGCGGACTCGACCTCGACATCACCGTGCACGCGGGCGCGGGCGCGTACATCTGCGGTGAGGAGACCGCACTGCTGGACTCGCTCGAAGGCCGCCGGGGCCAACCGCGGCTTCGTCCCCCCTTCCCTGCCGTCGCGGGCCTCTATGCGTGCCCGACTGTGGTGAACAACGTCGAATCGATCGCGTCGGTTCCCGCGATCCTGCAACGGGGCAAGGAATGGTTCCGGTCGATGGGGAGCGAGAAGTCGCCCGGCTTCACGCTCTACTCCCTCTCCGGCCACGTCGCCAGCCCCGGCCAGTACGAGGCGCCGCTCGGGATCACGCTCCGCCAACTGCTCGACATGAGCGGCGGGATGCGGCCCGGGCACCGCCTGAAGTTCTGGACGCCGGGCGGCTCCTCGACCCCGATGTTCACCGACGAGCACCTCGACGTCCCCCTTGACTACGAAGGAGTGGGCGCCGCGGGTTCCATGCTCGGCACGAAAGCACTCCAGTGCTTCGACGAGACGACCTGCGTGGTCCGTGCCGTCACCCGCTGGACGGAGTTCTACGCCCACGAGTCCTGCGGCAAGTGCACGCCCTGCCGCGAAGGGACCTACTGGCTCGTGCAGCTGCTGCGCGACATCGAGGCCGGCAAGGGACAGATGTCCGACCTCGACAAGCTGAACGACATCGCCGACAACATCAACGGCAAGTCCTTCTGCGCCCTCGGCGACGGCGCCGCCTCGCCGATCTTCTCCTCGCTCAAGTACTTCCGCGAGGAGTACGAGCAGCACATCACGGGCCGGGGCTGCCCCTTCGACCCGGCCAAGTCGACGGCCTGGGCCGACCGCACGGAGGTGAACGCATGACCGTGACCACCAGCTCTCCCTCCGGCGGGGGAGAGGCGGCGGTCCCGCCGGAGGACCTCGTGTCGCTGACGATCGACGGCGCCGAGATCAGCGTGCCCAAGGGCACCCTGGTCATCCGGGCCGCCGAGCAGCTCGGCATCGAGATCCCCCGGTTCTGCGACCACCCCCTGCTCGACCCGGCCGGTGCCTGCCGGCAGTGCATCGTCGAGGTCGAGGGCCAGCGCAAGCCCATGGCGTCCTGCACCATCACCTGCACCGACGGGATGGTGGTCAAGACCCACCTCACCTCGCCGGTCGCGGAGAAGGCCCAGAAGGGTGTGATGGAGCTCCTGCTCATCAACCACCCGCTGGACTGCCCGGTCTGCGACAAGGGCGGCGAGTGCCCGCTGCAGAACCAGGCCATGTCGCACGGCGACGCCGACTCCCGCTTCGAGGGCCGCAAGCGGACCTACGAGAAGCCCGTCGCGATCTCCACGCAGGTGCTGCTCGACCGCGAGCGGTGCGTGCTGTGCGCCCGCTGCACCCGGTTCTCCAACCAGGTCGCGGGCGACCCGATGATCGAGCTGATCGAGCGGGGCGCGCTCCAGCAGGTCGGCACCGGCGAGGGCGACCCGTTCGAGTCGTACTTCTCCGGCAACACCATCCAGATCTGCCCGGTCGGCGCGCTGACCTCGGCGGCGTACCGATTCCGCTCCCGCCCCTTCGACCTGGTGTCCTCCCCGTCGGTGTGCGAGCACTGCTCCGGCGGCTGCGCCACCCGCACCGACCACCGGCGCGGCAAGGTCATGCGGCGCCTCGCGGCGAACGACCCCGAGGTCAACGAGGAGTGGATCTGCGACAAGGGGCGGTTCGGCTTCCGGTACGCGCAGCAGCGCGACCGGCTCGAGACGCCGCTGGTGCGCAACGCCGAGGGCGAGCTGGAGGCGGCCTCCTGGCCGGAGGCGCTCCAGATCGCGGCCCAGGGGCTGCTGGCCTCCCGGGGCCGCACCGGAGTCCTGACCGGTGGCCGCCTCACCGTCGAGGACGCCTACACGTACAGCAAGTTCGCGCGCGTGGCGCTCGACACCAACGACATCGACTTCCGCGCGCGCGTGCACAGCAGCGAGGAGGCCGACTTCCTCGCCGCCCAGGTCGCCGGGCGGGGCCGGGACCTCGACGGCACGGGCGTCACGTACACCGTGCTGGAACAGGCCCCCGCCGTACTGCTGGTCGGGTTCGAGGCGGAGGAGGAAGCGCCCGGAGTCTTCCTGCGGCTGCGCAAGGCCTGGCGCAAGCACGGGCAGCGGACCTTCTCGCTCGCCACGCACGCCACCCGGGGTCTGGAGAAAGCCGGCGGCACCCTGCTCCCGGCGGCTCCCGGCACCGAGACCGAGTGGCTGGACGCGCTCGCGAGCGGCACCGGCCTGGAGGACGGCGGTGCGCTCGCCGCCGAGGCGCTGCGGGCCGAGGGCGCGGTGATCGTCGTCGGCGAGCGGCTGGCGTCGGTGGCCGGCGGGCTCACCGCCGCCGTCCGCACCGCCGCCGCGACCGGCGCCCGGCTGGCGTGGATCCCGCGCCGGGCCGGGGAGCGCGGCGCGATCGAGGCGGGCGCGCTGCCGTCGCTGCTGCCGGGCGGCCGTCCGGCCACCGACCCGCGCGCGCGGGACGAGGTCGCCGCCCTCTGGGGCGTCGCCGCTCTCCCGCACCGCTACGGCCGTGAAACGGGCCAGATCGTGGAGGCCGCCGCGACCGGAGAGCTCCAGGCCCTGCTGGTGGCGGGTGTGGAGGTCGCCGACCTGCCCGACCCGGCACGCGCGCGTGCGGCGCTCGACGAAGTGGGCTTCCTGGTCTCGCTGGAGCTGAGGCCGAGCGAGATCACGCGCAAGGCCGATGTCGTCCTGCCCGTCGCAGCGGTCGCCGAGAAGGCCGGCACCTTCCTCAACTGGGAAGGCCGGATCCGCTTCTTCGAGGCCGCGCTCAAGCCGGACCAGATGACCCGCCGCTCCGCGCCCACCGACGCGCGCGTGCTGCAGATGCTCGCCGACGCCATGGACGTCCACCTCGGGCTGCCGGACCTGCGCACCGTGCGCGGCGAGATCGACCGGCTCGGCGCCTGGGACGGCCCGCGCGCCGGTGAGCCCCTGGAGACGGCGGCCGCACTGCCGAGGCCGGCCACCGGGGAAGCCGTGCTCGCCGGGCACCGGCTGCTGCTCGACCGGGGTCTCCTCCAGCAGGGTGACGAGGCACTCGCCGGGACGCGGCACGCGGCCCGCGCGCGCGTGTCGTCCGCGACGGCAGCCGAGGCGGGCGTCAAGGACGGCGACCTGCTCGCGGTGACCGGCCCGCGGGGCGTGGTGGAACTCCCGCTCCAGATCAGCGACATGCCCGACCGGGTGGTGTGGCTGCCGCTGAACTCCACCGGCGGCGGCGTCGCCTCCGACACCGGGGCGCGGCCCGGCTCCCTCGTCCGCATCGGCCCGGCGACGCTCGCCGGCGAGGCCCCCAAGGAGGTGGAGGCATGAGCCCGTACCTCGCCGCAGAAGACCTCTCGTTGTTCGGTACCGACCCGTGGTGGCTGGTCGTCATCAAGGCGGTGTTCTGCTTCGCCTTCCTGATGGTGACCGTGCTGGTCTCCATCGTCATGGAGCGCAAGGTCGTTGCCTGGATGCAGCTGCGCATCGGCCCGAACCGGCACGGCCCCTGGGGCATGCTCCAGTCGCTCGCCGATGGCATCAAGCTGATGCTCAAGGAGGACGTCGTCGTCAAGCGCGCGGACAAGGTGGTGTACGTCCTCGCGCCGATCGTCGCGGCCATCCCGGCCTTCATGGCGATCGCGGTGATCCCCTTCGGCCCGGCCGGCAACGAGATCTCGATCTTCGGCCAGCGCACCACGATGCAGCTCACCGACCTGCCGATCGCGATGCTCTACATCCTCGCGGTCGCCTCGGTCGGCATCTACGGCATCGTGCTGGCGGGCTGGAGCTCCGGCTCGACGTACCCGCTGCTGGGCGGCCTGCGCTCCTGCGCGCAGATGATCTCCTACGAGATCGCGATGGGCGCCGCCTTCGCCTCGGTCTTCCTCTACTCGGGGTCGATGTCGACCTCGACGATCGTCGAGCAGCAGGCCGACCGCTGGTACATCGTGCTGCTGCCGGTCTCCTTCGTCCTCTACATCGTGACGATGGTCGGCGAGACCAACCGCGCCCCCTTCGACATGCCCGAGTCCGAGGGCGACCTGGTGGGCGGTTTCAACACCGAGTACTCGTCGATCAAGTTCGCGATGTTCATGCTCGCCGAGTACGTCAACATGGTGACCGTCTCGGCCGTCGCCACCACCCTGTTCCTCGGCGGCTGGCGGGCCCCCTGGCCGATCAGCACCTTCTGGGAGGGCGCCAACCACGGCTGGTGGCCGCTGCTGTGGTTCACCGTCAAGGTCCAGTTGCTGCTGTTCATGTTCATCTGGATCCGCGGCACCCTCCCGCGCGTGCGCTACGACCAGCTGATGAAGCTCGGCTGGAAGGTCCTCATCCCGGTCTCCCTGGTGTGGCTGATGCTCGTCGCGAGCGTCCGGGCCTTCCGCAACGAGGGCTACGACTTCGCCGACATCGCCCTCTACGTGGGCGGCGGCGTGCTCGCGCTGCTGCTGCTCTCCTTCGTCGCCGACATGTTCCGCGAGAAGGCCAAGAAGGCCGAACAGCCGGCCGACACCCCGGCCGCCTTCGACCCGATGGCGGGCGGATTCCCCGTACCGCCCCTGCCCGGACAGGAGCTTCCGCCGGTCCCGCGCCGTTCGCGCCGGGAGCGGGAGCTGATTGTCAGTGGTGGGCCCGATACTCAGAGTGACGGATCTCTGGGCGGATCTACGGATGGAAAGGAGGCGTCCGATGGCTGAGGAACTCGAGCGTTCGAAGGCTGAGGAACCCAAGGACACCAAGCCCGGTTTCCAGAACCCCGTGGCCGGCTTCGGCGTGACCTTCAAGGCCATGTTCAAGAAGCGGCTGACCGAGCAGTACCCGGAGCAGCAGAAGACCACGGCTCCGCGCTTCCACGGCCGGCACCAGCTCAACCGCCATCCGGACGGCCTGGAGAAGTGCGTCGGCTGTGAACTGTGCGCCTGGGCCTGCCCCGCCGACGCCATCTACGTGGAGGGCGCGGACAACACCGAAGAGGAGCGCTACTCCCCGGGCGAGCGGTACGGCCGCGTCTACCAGATCAACTACGCCCGCTGCATCCTGTGCGGCCTGTGCATCGAGGCCTGCCCCACCCGGGCGCTCACGATGACCAACGAGTTCGAGCTGGCCGACTCCAGCCGGGCCAACCTCATCTACACCAAGGAGCAGCTGCTCGCCGGTCTGGAGGAGGGCATGGTCGACACGCCCCACGCCATCTACCCCGGCACCGACGAACAGGACTACTACCGGGGCCTGGTGACGGAGGCCGCGCCCGGCACCGAGCGGCAGGTTGCCCACTCCAAGGGCGAGGTCGTCCAGGAGGCCGACTCGACCTTCGGCGGGACGGAACCGGCGTCGGAGGGAGTGATCGGCCGATGACCACCCAGCTCGCCGCCTACTCCACCTCCACCGGAGAGGCCGTCCAGTTCTGGATCCTCGGCACCGTCGCGGTGATCGGTGCCCTGGGCACCATCCTCATGAAGAGGGCCGTGCACAGCGCCCTCTGCCTCGCCGGCACCATGATCATCCTGGCGGTGTTCTACCTCGCCAACGGCGCCTACTTCCTGGGCGTCGTCCAGATCATCGTCTACACCGGCGCGATCATGATGCTGTTCCTGTTCGTGGTGATGCTCGTCGGCGTCACCGCGGCGGACTCCCTGAAGGAGACCATCAAGGGCCAGCGCTGGCTGGCCCTGCTGTGCGGTCTCGGCTTCGGCGTCCTGCTGATCGGCGGGATCGGCAACGCGTCCCTGACGGACTTCAACGGCATCGGCCAGGCCAACGCCGGTGGCAACGTGGAGGGGCTGGCCGCCCTCATCTTCACCAAGTACGTCTTCGCGTTCGAGATCACCGGAGCCCTGCTCATCACCGCGGCCGTCGGCGCCATGGTGCTCACGCACCGCGAGCGCACCGAGCGCGCCAAGACGCAGCGGGAGCTCGCCGAGCAGCGCGTCCGCGAGGGCAGGTACCTGCCGCCGCTGCCGGCGCCCGGTGTGTACGCCCGGCACAACGCGGTCGACATCGCGGGCCTGCTGCCCGACGGCACCCCGTCCGACCTCACCGTCAGCAAGACCCTGCGCGAACGCGGCCAGATCCGTGACGTGTCGCAGGAGGCGCTCAACGACCTCAAGGCCTTGGAGCAGCGGTCCGAGGAGCGTCTGGAGCGCAGGGCGGTCGGGCCGGCGAAGTTCCAGCGGCCCGAGGAGGCGTCCAAGTGAACCCCGTCAACTACCTCTATCTCGCGGCCCTGTTGTTCACGATCGGCGCCACCGGCGTGCTGATCAGGCGCAACGCGATCGTCGTGTTCATGTGCATCGAGCTCATGCTCAACGCCTGCAACCTCGCGTTCGTCGCCTTCTCCCGGATGCACGGCAACCTCGACGGCCAGATCATCGCCTTCTTCACGATGGTCGTCGCCGCCGCCGAGGTCGTGGTCGGGCTCGCGATCATCGTGTCCCTGTTCCGTGCCCGCCACTCGGCCTCGGTCGACGACGCCAGCCTGATGAAGCTGTAAGGGGTCGGAAGAATCGTGGAGAACCTCATTGCGCTGCTGGTGGCGGCGCCCCTGCTCGGAGCGGCGGTCCTGCTGTGCGGCGGCCGGCGGCTGGACGCCGTCGGCCACTGGCTCGGCACCCTGCTCGCGGCCGTCTCCTTCGTGCTCGGCCTGGTGCTGTTCACCGACATGCTGGGGCAGAGCGCCCAACACCGCGAGATGTCCCAGCACTTGTTCAGCTGGATCCCGGTCGAGGGCTTCCAGGCGGACGTCGCCTTCCAGCTCGACCAGCTGTCCATGACGTTCGTGCTGCTGATCACGGGCGTCGGATCGCTGATCCACCTGTACTCCGTCGGGTACATGGAGCACGACGAGCGGCGCCGCCGCTTCTTCGGCTATCTGAACCTGTTCCTCGCGGCGATGCTGCTCCTCGTCCTCGCCGACAACTACCTGCTGCTGTACGTCGGCTGGGAGGGCGTCGGTCTCGCCTCCTACCTGCTGATCGGCTTCTGGCAGCACAAGCCCAGCGCCGCCACGGCCGCGAAGAAGGCCTTCCTGGTCAACCGCGTCGGCGACATGGGTCTGTCCATCGCGATCATGCTGATGTTCCTGTGGTTCGGCACCTTCGCCTTCGGGCCCGTGCTCGGCACCCACACGGAGGCGGGGCTCGCCGGTGCCGCCGGTGAGGACAAGCTGACCGCGATCGCGCTGATGCTGCTCCTCGCCGCCTGCGGCAAGTCCGCCCAGGTGCCGCTGCAGTCCTGGCTCGGGGACGCGATGGAGGGCCCGACCCCGGTCTCGGCCCTCATCCACGCCGCGACCATGGTGACGGCGGGCGTCTACCTGATCGTCCGCTCCGCGGCCGTCTTCAACGGCGCCCCGGACGCGCAACTGGTCGTCACCATCGTCGGTGCGGTCACGCTGCTCTTCGGTGCGATCGTCGGTTGCGCGAAGGACGACATCAAGAAAGCCCTGGCCGGTTCGACCATGTCGCAGATCGGCTACATGATCCTCGCCGCGGGCCTCGGCCCCATCGGCTACGTCTTCGCGATCATGCACCTGGTGACGCACGGCTTCTTCAAGGCCGGCCTGTTCCTCGGCGCCGGTTCGGTCATGCACGGCATGAACGACGAGGTCGACATGCGCCGCTACGGCGGCCTGCGGAAGTACATGCCGGTCACGTTCATCACCTTCGGCCTCGGCTACCTGGCCATCATCGGCTTCCCGGGGCTGTCCGGGTTCTTCTCCAAGGACAAGATCATCGAGGCGGCGTTCGCCAAGGGCGGCACCGAGGGCTGGATCCTCGGCGCCTGCGCCCTGCTCGGCGCGGCCATCACCGCGTTCTACATGACGCGGGTGATGCTGATGACGTTCTTCGGGGAGGAGCGCTGGCGCAACGCCCCGACGCCGTCCCCGGCCCGGCCCGACGTGGAGCCCGCCGCCGAGACGCGCGGCGAGTACACCCCGCCGCACCCGCACGAGTCGCCGAAGATCATGACGATCCCGATGATCGTGCTGGCCGTCGGTTCGGTGGCCGGCGGTGCGTTCTTCAGCATCGGCGACCGGTTCATGCACTGGCTGGAGCCGGTCACCGGCCACAGCCACGGCAACCCGCCGATCAGCGCGGGCGTGGTCACCTCCGCGACCGTCGCCTGCATGGTCATCGGTGTCGCCCTCGCCTGGGCCCAGTACGGCCGCCGCCCGGTCCCGGCCGTCGCCCCGCGCGGTTCGCTGCTCACCCGGGCCGCCCGGCGCGACCTGTTCCAGGACGACTTCAACCACGTCGTCCTGGTCCGCGGCGGCGAGCACCTCACGCGGTCCCTGGTCTACGTCGACCACACCCTGGTCGACGGCGTCGTCAACGGCACGGCGGCCTCGGTCGGCGGCCTCTCCGGGCGGATGCGCAGGCTGCAGAACGGCTTCGCCCGCTCCTACGCGGTCTCGATGTTCGGCGGCGCGGCGGTCATCGTCGCCGCGACCCTGCTGATGAGGGCGGTCTGATACCGATGTCCTTTCCTCTGCTGACAGTGACAGCGGCGCTCCCGGCCGTCGGGGCGATCGCCACGGCCGCCGTACCGGCCGCGAAGCGCACCGCCGCCAAGTGGCTGGCGCTGCTCTTCTCCCTCGCCACGCTCGTCCTGGCGATCGTCGTCCTGGTGCGTTTCGACCCGGACGGCGACCGCTACCAGCTCACCGAGTCCCATGCCTGGATCGCCGACTTCGGAGTCCGCTACGAACTGGGCGTGGACGGCATCGGGGTGGCGCTCATCGCGCTCACGGCGCTGCTCATCCCGTTCATCATCCTGGCGGGCTGGCACGACGCCGACCCTCTGGAGACCGGCAGCAGCCGGTGGCGGCCGACGCAGGGCTTCTTCGCCCTGATCCTCGCCGTCGAAGCGATGGTGATCCTCTCCTTCGAGGCCACCGACGTCTTCCTCTTCTACATCTTCTTCGAAGCCATGCTGATCCCGATGTACTTCCTCATCGGCGGCTTCGGGGACCGTGCCCACGAGCACGGCGAGAAGGCGGCCGCGACGCAACGGTCGTACGCGGCCGTGAAGTTCCTCCTCTACAACCTGGTCGGCGGTCTGATCATGCTGGCCGCGGTGATCGGCCTGTACGTGGTCGCCGGGAACTTCTCGCTCCAGGAGATCGCCGAGGCCCGTGCCAACGGCACGCTCGACATGGCGACCAACACCGAACGCTGGCTGTTCCTCGGCTTCTTCTTCGCCTTCGCGGTGAAGGCGCCGCTGTGGCCGCTGCACACCTGGCTGCCCAACGCCATGCAGGAGTCGACGGCCCCGGTCGCCGTACTCATCACGGCGGTGGTCGACAAGGTCGGCACCTTCGCGATGCTCCGCTTCTGCCTCCAGCTGTTCCCGGAGGCCAGCAAGTGGGCGACGCCCGCGATCCTCGTCCTCGCCCTGATCAGCATCATCTACGGGGCGCTGCTCGCGGTCGGCCAGCGGGACATCAAGCGGCTGGTGGCGTACGCGTCGATCTCCCACTTCGGCTTCATCATCATGGGCATCTTCGCGATGACCAGCCAGGGCCAGTCCGGCGCGACGCTCTACATGATCAACCACGGCATCTCGACGGCCGCGCTGATGCTGGTGGCGGGCTTCCTGATCTCCCGGCGCGGCTCGCGGCTCATCGCCGACTACGGCGGGGTGCAGAAGGTCGCCCCGGTGCTCGCCGGCACGTTCCTGATCGGCAGCCTCGCGACGCTGTCGCTGCCGGGGCTGGCGCCGTTCGTCAGTGAGTTCCTGGTCCTGGTCGGCACGTTCACGCGCTACCCGGTGATCGGCATCATCGCCACCTTCGGCATCGTCCTCGCCGCGCTCTACACCCTCGTCCTCTACCAGCGGACGATGACGGGCCCGGTGAAACCGGCGGTCTCCGCGATGCCGGACCTGCGGGTCCGTGAGCTCGTGGTCGTCGCCCCGCTGGTCGTCCTGCTGATCTTCCTGGGCGTCTACCCGAAGCCCGTCACGCAGATCATCGATCCGGCGGTCCAGCAGACCATGTCCGACGTCCAGAAGAAGGACCCCCAGCCCGAGGTGGAGGCGGCCAAGTGAGCGCAACAGCCGTCCACAGCCTGTGGACAACCGCGGCCGATCCGATCACCAAGATCGACGCACCGAAGTTCGAGTACGGACAGCTGGCGCCGACCCTGATCGTCGTCGGCGCGGCCATCGTGGGGATCCTGATCGAGGCGTTCGTCCCACGGAAGTCCCGCTACTACGTCCAGATGTTCGTGTCGGTCGTCGCCCTCGCAGCGGCCTTCGCCGCGGTCGTGGCGCTCGCCGCCGACGGGTACGGCACGACCAAGGCGCGCATCGCGGCGATGGGCGCGATCGCCGTCGACGGGCCCGCCCTGTTCCTGCAGGGCACGATCCTGCTGGCGGCCCTCGTGGGCCTGTTCACCTTCGCCGAGCGGCGCCTCGACCCGGAAGCGCACGGCAACCGCGTCGACTCCTTCGCCGCCCAGGCCGCGTCCGTGCCCGGCAGCGAGAGCGAGAAGGCCGCGGTCAAGGCCGGGTTCACCACCACCGAGGTGTTCCCGCTGCTGATGTTCGCCGTCGCCGGCATGCTGATCTTCCCGGCGGCCAACGACCTGCTGACGCTGTTCGTGGCGCTGGAGGTCCTCTCCCTGCCGCTGTACCTGCTGTGCGCGCTGGCCCGCCGCAAGCGGCTCATGTCACAGGAGGCCGCGGTCAAGTACTTCCTGCTGGGCGCCTTCGCCTCCGCGTTCACCCTGTTCGGCATCGCCATGCTGTACGGCTACGCGGGCTCGATGTCGTACGCCACGATCGCGCAGGTCGTCGACGGCACCGTGCAGGACGTCAACCCGGCGCTCGCCGACACCATGGGCAACGACGCGCTGCTGCTGATCGGCGCCGCGCTGCTGGTCATGGGGCTGCTGTTCAAGGTGGGCGCGGTGCCGTTCCACATGTGGACGCCGGACGTGTACCAGGGCGCTCCGACGCCGGTGACCGGCTTCATGGCGGCGGCGACGAAGGTGGCGGCGTTCGGCGCCCTGCTGCGGCTGCTGTACGTCGTGCTGCCGGGCCTGCGCTGGGACTGGCGGCCGGTGATGTGGGCCGTGGCCATCGTCACGATGCTGGGCGGTGCGATCGTCGCCATCACGCAGACCGACATCAAGCGGCTGCTGGCGTACTCGTCGATCGCACACGCCGGGTTCATCCTCGCGGGTGTCATCGCGACCACGCCCGACGGTGTCTCGTCGGTGCTGTTCTACCTGGCGGCGTACTCGTTCGTGACGATCGGCGCCTTCGCGGTGGTCACTCTCGTCCGCGACGCGGGCGGTGAGGCGACGCACCTGTCCAAGTGGGCCGGGCTCGGCCGCAGGTCCCCGCTGGTGGCGGCGGTGTTCGCGGTGTTCCTGCTGGCCTTCGCCGGCATTCCGCTGACGTCCGGCTTCGCCGGGAAGTTCGCCGTGTTCAAGGCGGCGGCGGAGGGCGGGGCGGCACCGCTCGTCGTGATCGGTGTGATCTCGTCGGCGATCGCCGCGTTCTTCTACATCCGCGTCATCGTGCTGATGTTCTTCAGCGAGCCGCGGCCGGAGGGCCCGACGGTGGCCGTACCGTCACCGCTGACGATGACGGCGATCGGGGTGGGCGTGGCGGTCACGGTGGTGCTCGGTGTGGCGCCGCAGTACTTCCTGGACCTTGCGGGGCAGGCGGGGGTTTTCGTGCGCTGACAGCCCGACGCCCTGGGTGGGGCCCGGTCTCCTCGGAGCCGGGCCCCACGGCGTTTTCCGGTGGACAGCAGGGCCCTGGTCGAACATACGTGTGGAACGGTCTCCGTCGGGCGGGACCTGTGGATAACTCCGGGGCTGTCGGTGTGGACGCCTATGGTGGACGCAGTGGTCGAGGCACGACGCACGGGGGACGCAACGATGGGCGCGACGGGCGGGACGGGTGTGATGACGGAACGGGACGCGGTGACCGGGGCCGGGGCGACCGGGGCCGGAGCGGGAAGCGGTCCCGGAGGGCCCCTCGGCGCCGACGTGAGCGAGGCGCTGGCCGCACTGCACCGGGTCTTCGGCTACGACGCCTTCCGCGGCGAGCAGGAAGCCGTCATCGATCACGTGGTGGCGGGCGGTGACGCCGTCGTGCTCATGCCGACCGGTGGCGGCAAGTCGCTGTGTTACCAGATTCCGTCCCTGGTCAGGCCCGGTACAGGTGTGGTCGTCTCCCCGCTCATCGCCCTGATGCAGGACCAGGTGGACGCGCTGCGGGCGCTGGGCGTACGGGCCGGGTTCATGAACTCCACACAGGACTTCGACGAGCGGCGGATGGTCGAGGCCGAGTTCCTCGCCGGCGAGCTGGACCTGCTGTACCTGGCCCCGGAGCGACTGCGTCTGCAGAGCACGCTCGATCTACTCTCCCGCGGCAAGATCTCCCTCTTCGCGATCGACGAGGCGCACTGCGTCTCGCAGTGGGGCCACGACTTCCGGCCCGACTACCTGGCGCTGTCGCTGCTCGGCGAGCGCTGGCCGGACGTGCCGCGGATCGCGCTCACGGCGACGGCCACGCGCGCCACCCACCAGGAGATCACCCAGCGGCTGAACATGCCGACGGCCCGCCACTTCGTGGCGAGCTTCGACCGGCCCAACATCCAGTACCGGATCGTGCCCAAGGCCGACCCCAAGAAGCAGTTGCTGAGCTTCCTGCGCGAGGAGCACGCGGGCGACGCGGGCATCGTCTACTGCCTGTCGCGCAACTCGGTGGAGAAGACCGCCGAGTTCCTCAGCCGCAACGGCGTCGAGGCGGTGCCGTACCACGCGGGCCTGGACGCGGGCACGCGCGCGGCCCACCAGTCCCGCTTCCTGCGCGAGGACGGCCTGGTCGTGGTGGCGACCATCGCCTTCGGCATGGGCATCGACAAGCCGGACGTCCGCTTCGTCGCCCACCTCGACCTGCCCAAGTCGGTCGAGGGCTACTACCAGGAGACGGGCCGGGCCGGCCGGGACGGGCTGCCGTCGACGGCCTGGATGGCCTACGGGCTGAACGACGTCATACAGCAGCGCAAGCTGATCCAGTCCGGTGAGGGCGACGAGGCCTTCCGGCGCCGGGCCCAGTCCCACCTGGACTCGATGCTGGCGCTGTGCGAGACGGCCCAGTGCCGCCGTGGCCAGCTCCTGGCCTACTTCGGCCAGGACCCGGACCCGTCCGGCTGCGGCAACTGCGACACCTGCCTGACCCCGCCGGAGACCTGGGACGGCACCGTCGCGGCACAGAAGGCGCTGTCGACGGTCGTCCGGCTGCAGCGGGAGCGCGGACAGAAGTTCGGCGCGGTACAGATCATCGACATCCTGCTGGGGAAGCGCACCGGCAAGGTCATCCAGTTCGACCACGACCAGCTGTCCGTGTTCGGCATCGGCGAGGAGCTCACCGAGGGCGAATGGCGGGGCGTCATCAGGCAGTTGCTCGCCCAGGGTCTGCTCGCGGTGGAGGGCGAGTACGGCACGCTGGTGCTGACCGAGGCCAGCGGGGCGGTGCTGCGGCGGGAGCGGGAGGTGCCGCTGCGCAAGGAGCCGAAGAAGCCGGTGTCCTCCCGGTCGGGGTCCTCCTCCGCCGGCTCCGGGCGCGGCGAGCGCAAGGGCAAGGCCGTCGCCGCCGAGCTGCCCGAGGAGCTGCTGCCGGCGTTCGAGGCGCTGCGCGCCTGGCGCGCCGAGCAGGCCCGTGAGCAGGGCGTCCCGGCGTACGTGATCTTCCACGACGCCACGCTGCGGGAGATCGCCACGGTGTGGCCGACATCGGTGCGGGAGCTCGGCGGGATCAGCGGGGTCGGTGAGAAGAAGCTCACCACGTACGGGGAGGGCGTGCTGGAGGTGCTCGCGTCGCTGAGCGGTCCGGCGGGCTCCGCTTCCGCGGGCGACGCGTCCTCGGCCCCGACAGCGTCCGGCGAGGGCCCGGCTCACGCCGCCGGTCATGACGCGGGCGAGCCGGACCACTGGCCGGAGCTGGACGAGGAGCCGGAGCCCGACGACTGGATATAGGGCCGGGGTCCGGCGGCGTCACAGGCGGCGACGAGCCGCCCGGCCGGTCACAACGCGTCCCGCGTACGCCCTGACCGCCCGGCCGGTCACAACGCCCGTCCCGCGTACGCCCTGACATCCGCATCGGAGTCGGTCGTCGCCGTGGCGAGGGCCGCCCGCGCCTCCTCGGTGGCGCGGTGCCGGGTCAGCGCCAGGACGGCGGCCTTGCGGACATCGGCGTTGGCGTCCGCCAGGGTCTTGGCGAGAGCCGGGACGGCCACGTCGGGGTCGGCGACGGACAGGGCCGTGGCGGCTCCGGCCCGTACCTGCCAGGCCGGCTCGGACAGGGCGGCGACCGCGCGTGCGGTGAGGGGCGCCGGGCAGCCGGTGGTGCCGAGCGCTCCGTAGGCCGCGGCCCGCACCAGGGCGTCGGGGTCGTCGAGGAGTCCGGTGAGGGCCTCTTCGATGGCAGTGGCGCTGGCGGTGGCGGTCGGATCGGTGGCGGCCGGGGCCGTGGCGGCCGGGGTGTCATCCGCCGCCCGCTCCGCATCCACCCTGGCCGGGGCCTTTGCGGTCGACTGCCCGGCACCCACCGTGGCCAGACCCTTGGCGAGCGCGACCCGGACCTCGCGGGAGGGGTCGGAGAGTGCCGCGCGGGCCAGTTCGCCGGTGGCGTCGACCGACACCAGGGCGCGGACGGCCTCGATGCGGACGGTGATGTCGGAATCGGCGAGGAGGGCCGCGAACAGGGCTGCGTCGCCGAGGCGCAGGGCGCGCAGGACGTCCAGTGCCGCAGCACGGACCACGGGGTCCGGCTCGGCGAGGGCGGCGACGAGGCCGTCGCGCAGGTCGGGCTCGGCCGGGAGCGTCTCGACGAGCTCACGCAGGGACGCGGCAGCGGCGGCACGCACCTCGGCGGCGGTGTCGCACAGGGCGGCGGCGAGAGCGGTGCCCGTCCCGGGCGGCAGGGTCTCGGTGAGCACGGCGACGGCCTCGCGACGGACGGCGGGCGCGGGGTCGGTCAGGTACGGCCGCAGGGCGCCGAGTTCGGGCTCCTCATCGGCGAGGGCGACGAGTTCGAGCAGGCGGGTGGAGGACTGCTCGCCGGACGGCGCGGTGGCCGAGGCCCGTGCTGCCGGAGCC
The DNA here is from genome assembly GCF_044759525.1 of Streptomyces sp. NPDC101110. NCBI lineage: Bacteria > Bacillati > Actinomycetota > Actinomycetes > Kitasatosporales > Streptomycetaceae > Streptomyces > Streptomyces sp. NPDC101110. The sequence goes on from NZ_JBIVZM010000001.1 coordinate 169,587, forward strand.
GGCTCCGGCACCGGCGTTCCCACGGCTGAGGCGACCGGCGCCACATCCCGTGAGCCCGCCGTGGCCACGTCCTCGGCATGCACCTCGCCGAGGACACGGGAGGGGCCGCCGACGGGGCCGAAACCGTCGACGGGAACGAGATAGGGGGCCACGGGACGTGCCGTGAACTCCATCGCACCAGAGGGGGACTTGTGCAGATCGAGGTGGTGGAACCAGGACGCGTCGTCCCGCCGGGGGTGGTCGAGGCGGTCGTGGTAGAGGCCCCAGCGGGATTCCGTGCGGGCCAGGGAGGAGCGCGCGGCCATCTCCGCGCAGTCCCGGATGAAGGTGACCTCGGCGCAGCGCATCAGCTCGTGCGCGGTGCGAGCACCCATCCCGGCGATGTCGGTGTGCATCCGCTCGAAGGCCTCCAGGGCCAGCGACAGCCGGGCGCCGGACTTGGGCGGGGCCACGTAGTCGTTCACGAAGCGGCGCAGCTTGTACTCGACCTGGGGCTGCGGCGGGCCGTCGGGGTTGCGCAGCGGACGGTAGATCAGCTCGTGTGCCTCGCGCAGCTGCTCGCCCGGCAACTCCCCCTCGAACGCGGAGTACTGGGACGCGTCCGCTCCCGCGAGGTCGCCGAAGACGAAGGCGCCGATCATGTAGTTGTGCGGCACACAGGCCAGGTCACCGGCCGCGTACAGGCGGGGCACGGTGGTGCGGGCGTGCTCGTCGACGCGGACGCCGGAGGCGGAGTGGCCGCCGCACAGGCCGATCTCGGAGATGTGCATCTCGATGTCGTGGGTGCGGTAGTCGTGGCCGCGGCCGGAGTGGAAGGTGCCGCGGGTGGGTCGCTCGGTGGAGTGCAGGATCGTCTCCAGGGCCGAGACGGACTCTTCGGGGAGGTGGCTCAGTTTCAGGTAGACGGGGCCCCGGTCGGACGCCACCTCGGCGGCGAACTCGGCCATCATCTGGCCCGACCAGTAGTCGGAGTCGACGAAGCGCTCGCCGTGCCGGTTGACCTGGTAGCCGCCGAAGGGATTGGCGACGTAGGCGCAGGCCGGGCCGTTGTAGTCCTTGATCAGCGGGTTGATCTGGAAGCACTCGATGCCGGTGAGCTCGGCGCCCGCGTGGTAGGCCATGGCATAGCCGTCGCCGGCATTGGTGGGGTTCTCGTAGGTGCCGTAGAGGTAGCCGGAGGCGGGCAGGCCGAGGCGGCCGCAGGCGCCGGTCGCGAGGATCACCGCGCCCGCGCGGACCTGGACGAACTGCCCGGTGCGGGTGTTGAAGCCGGCCGCCCCCACGGCCCGCCCCCCGGCGGTGAGGACCCGCACCGGCATGACCCGGTTCTCGATGCGGATCCTCTCCCGCATCTCGCGCCGCCGCAGCTGCCGGTACAGGACCTTCTTGACGTCCTTGCCCTCCGGCATCGGCAGCACGTAGGAGCCGGAGCGGTGCACCTGGCGGACGGCGTAGTCGCCGTGTTCGTCCTTCTCGAACTTCACGCCGTAGGACTCCAGCCGCTGCACCATGCCGAAGCCGCGGGTGGCGGTCTGGCGGACGGTGGACTGGTCGACGATGCCGTCGTTGGCGCGGGTGATCTCGGCGACGTAGTCGTCCGGTTCGGCGCGGCCCGGGACGACCGCGTTGTTGACGCCGTCCATGCCCATGGCGAGCGCGCCGGAGTGGCGGACGTGGGCCTTCTCCAGCAGCAGTACGTTCGCGCCGTGCTCGGCGGCGGTCAGGGCGGCCATGGTGCCGGCGGTGCCGCCGCCGATGACGAGGACGTCGCAGGTCAGTTCCTCGGCGTCGGCGAGGGGCGGGACGGCCAGGGGGGTGTCCGCAGGGGGGTTCACGGAGGTGGTCACCGGGGTGCCTTTCACGTACCGAGCGAGGTGAGGATGTCGCGCCGCAGGGCCTTGCGGGCCGGATCGGCGTGCGCGGAGCGATCGCGCGGGCGGGGGATGTCCCGGACGGCGACGAGGGCGCCCGCGCCGAGCAGGGCCACCCGGTCGCCGAGGAACAGTGCCTCGTCCACGTCGTGGGTGACGAATACGACGGTGGCGCCCGTGCCCTGGAGCACCTCCACCAGCAGGTCCTGCATGCCCGCCCGGGTCTGTGCGTCGAGCGCGCCGAACGGCTCGTCCATGAGGACGGCGCGCGGGCGTGCGGCCAGGGCGCGGGCCAGCTGGGCGCGCTGGCGCTGCCCTCCGGAGACCCGGTGCGGCAACTGCCGTGCCTGCTGGCCGAGTCCGACCCGATCCAGCCAGGTCCGTGCCTGTTCCCGGCGCTCGGATCGCCCCACGCCGCGGATGGCGAGGGGCAGTTCGACGTTGGCCCGCAGGGTGCGCCAGGGGAGCAGGGCGTCCTCCTGGAACACCAGGGCCCGGTCCGCCGAGGGGCCGGTCAGCGGCCGCCCGTCCTGGGCGATCCCGCCGGCGAGCGGCGGCAGCAGACCTGCCAGGGTGCGCAGCAGGGTCGACTTGCCGCAGCCGGAAGGGCCGACGACGGTGAGGATCTCGCCGGGGGCGACGTCCAGGTCGACCTTCTCCAGGGCGGTCGCGCCGGGACGGCCGAGCAGGGCGCCGGTGAGGGTGAGCCGGGTGCCGCGGACGGGGGTGTCCGTGGCGGCGGTCCCGGACGTGGTGCCCCGTGCGGCGCCTGATGGGGTGTTCGGGGCAGCCGCCGGCGGGGTGTCCGGGACGGTCTCAGACGAGGTGCTCATCGCGCGTCTCCTCGGATCGGGCCCCGCCGGGGGCGGTGGCGGGAGCGGCCGGAGCCGGTGTCACGGGCCGGGGCGGCCGGGCACCGGGCACGGACGCGGTGCGGGGCAGCCAGCGGGTGAGGCGGCGGCCCAGGAGCTCCACGGCGGTGGAGGTGAGCCAGCCGAGCACGCCGATGGTGACCATGCCGACGAACACCCCGGGGTAGTCGACGACGGTGTAGTCCTGCCAGGTGCGGTAACCGACGCCGTACTGGCCGGAGATCATCTCGGCGGAGATCACACAGATCCACGAGACGCCGATGCCGACGGACAGTCCGCCGAACACACCGGGCAGCGCGCCCGGCAGGACGACCGAGCCGAGGGTCCGCCACCGGCCGCCGCCCATGGTGCGTACGGCTTCCTCCCACACGGGGGTCAGGGCACGCACCGCGTGCCGGGTGGAGACCAGGACGGGGAAGAAGGCGGCGGTGCAGGTGATGAAGACGATGCCCTGCTCGTTGGAGGGGAACAGCAGGATCGCGACGGGCACCAGGGCGATGGCCGGGATCGGCCGGATCACCTCCAGCACCGGGCCGAGCAGGTCCTCGGCGAGACGCGAGCGCGCCACGAGCACGCCCGTGGCCACACCGAGGACGGCGGCCAGCAGGAAGCCGGTGAGGATCCGGGTGAGGCTGTCGGTGAGGTCCGTCCAGTAGTCCGGCCCGGACACCCGGGCGGCGAAGGCCCGGGCCACGTCGGTGACCGTCGGGAACTGCGAGAAGCGCAGCCACAGGTCGATGTTCAGGCTGGTCAGCGTCTGCCACAGGCCGAGCGCGGCGGCGAGCGACAGCACGCGGAGCGCGTACCGCCTCACGACGCCCGCTCCAGGGCGTCGGCGTACGGGACGACTCGCGCCCCGCCGTGCCCGGCGATGTACGCCTGCGCCGTGTCGGGGGCGACGAAGGGCAGCAGCTTGTCGCCGTCGGACACCCACACGGCCTTGTCGGCGAACCAGAGGGTGCCGGTGGTGGTGTCGGGGACGTAGGCGGCGCGCAGGGTGTCGCGGTGCCCGGCGACGTAACGCAACAGTTTGGAGGGGGAGTCGAACGTGACGGTCTTCGAGGCGCCCTTGGGCCAGGCCTCGCTCGCGGCCGGTGCGGGCCTGGTGGCGAGGTGCTTCGCGTACGCCGCCGGCCCGAGGGCCTTCTTCACGTACCGGTCGTCCACGAAGGAGTCGACGTCCACGTCACCGGTGAGCTTCGCCGACTTGAGGATCGACACGTCCTGCTTCAGCGCGGAGACGAGCCGGGGCTTGATGGCCGGGTCGAAGGTGGCGATGCCGTGATCGCCGTTGTAGAGGTAGACGACCTCGGCGGGCAGGCCCGTCGCCTTCGCGACCTTCTCGGCGGCGTCCACCGGATGGTCGTTCAGGTAGTCGGTCGCCTTCGCCTGGGCCTTCAGGAACGCCTCCAGCACGGCCGGGCGCCGCTTGGCGAAGTCCTCGCGGGTGGTGACGCCGTGGAAGGTGGGCAGGTTCAGCCGGGCGCCGTCGTAGACCGCCTTCGCCTTGCCCTGGAAGGCGAGCAGGCCGGGCCAGGCGACGAACTGGGAGAGCGCGTCCGTGCTGCCCGCCGTGAGGGCGGAGGCGCCGACGGAGGGCTGCTGGTTGAGCTTCTCGATGCCGTTGTCCGGGTCGATGCCGGCACGCTGCAGGGCCCGTACGAGGGTGCCGTCGGCGGCCGAGCCGACACTAGTGGAGACCTTCTTGCCCTTCAGGTCCTTCAGGGAGGTCAGCTCGGATCCGGGCGCGGTGACGATGGTGTTGAGGCCGCCGCGGAGGTTGTAGCCGGTGACCGAGACCAGGCGGGTGGGGCTGTTGAGCTGCTTGCCGCGGGCCGCGTTGATGAGCAGCGGGAAGTCGCCCATCGAGCCGATGTCGATCTTCCCGGCGGTCATCTGGGCGGTGATGGGGGCGCCGGTGGCGTAGTCCTGCCAGTCCACCTTGTAGTGGACGCCGTCGTGCAGGGAGTTCAGCTGCGTCTCGAAGGCGCCGAGCGAGCGGAGCAGGGTGCCCGCGGTGACGGTGTTGATCGTCCTGGACTGGTAGCCGACGGTGACGGTGACCGTGGAGCCGCTGCCCGCTTCGGCGTCACCGCCGCAGGCGCTCAGCGGGAGCAGCAGGACGATGGCGGAGATCGCGACTGCCGTGCGTTTCACGGCGGTTCGGGACGTGGCGGTTCGGGACGTGAGGGTTCGGGACATGACGGTTCGGGCCTCTCACCGGAGCAGATAGGGCATGTTGACCGTGACGGCTCCGGTGGGGCAGCGAGCCGCGCACGGGCCGCAGTACCAGCACTCGTCGACATGCATGTAGGCCTTGCCGTTGCGCTCGTCGATGGCGAGGGAGTCCAGCGGGCACATGTCCACGCAGAGCGTGCAGCCGTCGATGCACTTCGACTCGTCGATGGTCACGGGCACGTCGGCCCGCTGGGGCGCCAAGGGCATGGCTGTCTCCAGGGATGTGCGCGAGCGGGTTGGTCACCGGTTCCGGTGCAGCAGGCCGCTCATGGTGATGCGGTCGCCGCGGAAGCGGATGAACTCCAGGTCGACCGGGCGGCCGTCCGCGAGGTGGGTGAGGCGTTCCAGCATGAGGACGGCGGCACCGCGCGGAGCCTCGAGCACGGAGGCCGAGTGGCCGTCCGCGCTCACCGCTTCCAGGGTGATCTCGGCATGGCCGAGGCGCCGGCCGGTGACGGCTTCCAGGAGGCGGAAGACGTCGGTGTTCTCCAGGTCGGCGCCGAGCAGCTCGGTGCCGATGTCGAGGGGGATGTAGGTGAGGTCGAGCGACAGGGGCAGTCCGCCGAGCCTGCGCAGGCGTTCGATGTAGAGGACGTCGGTGCCGGGCGCCAGCCGGAGGCGGTCGGCGACCGGCGCGGGTGCCGGGGTGGGGCCCATGGTGCGGACCTCGTTGGTGACGCGGCCGTGTTCGCGGAGGGTCTCCGCGAGGCCCATCAGGCGGTCGAGGCCGTGGGGGTACTTGTGGGCCACGACCACCGTGCCGACACCTGGCTGACGCTCCACGAGACCCTCGGCCCGCAGCAGGTCGAGAGCCTCGCGGACCGTGTTGCGGCTGGCGCCGTACTCGGTGGCGAGGGCCGACTCGTGGGGGAGGATCCCGTTCGGGAAGGCGCCGGTCAGCAGCAACCGCCTGAGCAAGTCGGCCAGTTGCCGTGCCCGGTCGGCGCGCAGCCGTCGCCGCGCGCGGTGGGCGGCGACGGTGGTCGCGGCTCCCTGTCCGGCGTGGTCTCGGATGCGGTCACTGGGCATGGCTCGGACCATACCTATCCGATAGGAAAAGTGGTGTTGCAGGAATGTTGCGCCACCGGCAATGTGACCTGTTCGACGAGTGAGCTGGTCTTTTGGCCGGTCCAGGACCAGATCCGCCACCGGCCGCCCGAACCCTGCCGCGCCGACAGCGGACCGCCTTCGAGCCGGTACGCGCCGACCATCGACCGTCTCCTGGCCGGTGCCGCGCCGACAACCGGCCGCCTTCGTGCCGGTGCCCCGCCGACGACCGGCCGGCTCTCGGCCGACGCCGCTCCGACAACTCGTCGCCCCTCGGCCGGGCCCCTCGGCCCGTGCTCTACGACAGTGCCGACAGGCCCGGCGCGAAGACGATCAGCAGGGGCAGCAGCGGTACGAGCGCGGCCGTCGTGGTGGTCAGGGCCCGGTGCCGGCGTCCCAGCCGGGGCGGCGGTTCCAGGAGCCGGTCGACCCGCTCGCCCAGCAGGCGGTTGCTGGAGGCGCAGGACAACACGCCCCGGTGCTGGTTGAGCTCGATCAGGGCCAGGGCCGTGGTCAGGTGGCCGCAGCGACGGGAGGCCGTGTCGTCGGCGGCGAGTTCGACCAGGCGCTGGGTCTGGTCGCAGAAGTGGGTGAACAGCGGGACGCGGGGGAAGCCGGTGGCCAGGGCGGTGGACAGGTGCAGCAGCCAGTCGTGGCGGGCCCGGGCGTGGCCCCGCTCATGGGTGAGGACCGCGTCGAGCTGGTGGCCGGTGAGGCGGTGCAGGGCGCCCGTGGTGACGATCAGCTGGGACGGGTGGCCGGGCATCCACCAGGCGTCCGGGTACTCGTCCTCCAGGACCAGCAGCGGACCCCGCGCCGCGGGCAGGCCGGCCGGCAGGTCGGGGGCGCGCTCACGCAGATGGGCCCGGGCCTGGGCCCGGCGCCGGCGCGCCTCGACGAGTTCCCGTGCGAGCATCGCGGTCGTCCAGGCGGCGCCGCAGGCCAGCAGCAGGGTGAGGGCGGTGGCCCACGGCGGGGCGGCGGACAGGTCGTACGCGGCGGTCACCGCGGCCGGCGCCGGGGCGAAGAGCTGCGCGCGGACCGTGCCGAAGACGGCGGCGGCGCCCAGGGACAAGGCCGTCACGCACGCCAGCAGGACGGTGGCGACCAGGCATTGCCACACCCACAGCGCGACCACCGGTTCCCGCTCGGGCCAGGACGCCCTGGTCAGCGCACGGGGAACGGGTACGGCGGCCGTCACGGCGACGACGCTCAGCAGGAGCAGGCAGACGGTCATGGCCACGGGCTCCGGTTCCTCGTCACATGAGGGGCGGCTACGGGTCGTGCGGGGAGGGCGGCCGCCGTGCGCACCGGTGGCCACGACGAGCGTGGCGGACGTGCGGGCACACCGCCCCGCGCCCAGTATGACGGGCCGGGCGGTGTGCGTCAGGGGTCCGGACGGCAACACAGGGGATCAGGGTCCGGACGGCAACACAGGGGATCAGGGTCCGGACGGCAACACGGGAGATCACGGTCCGGACGGCAACACAGCAGATCGGGGACCGGACGGCGGCACCGGAGACGGGAGGGGAGGCCGTCGGCCGGCTCCCGGCCGGCCCGCGTCAGCCCTGGACCACCCGCCCCGTCACCTCACCGAGCCCCACCCGCACCCCGTCGGGTCCCGGGGCCCAGGCCGTAAGGGTCACCTCGTCGCCGTCCTCCAGGAACGTCCGCTTGCCGTCCGGGAGTTCGAGCGGGTCGCGGCCGTTCCAGGTCAGTTCCAGCAGGGAACCCCGCTCCCGTTCCGCGGGGCCGCTGACCGTGCCGGAGCCGTAGAGGTCGCCGGTGCGCAGGGAAGCGCCGTTGACGGTCATGTGGGCCAGCTGCTGGGCGGCCGTCCAGTACATGGTGGAGAAGGGCGGCTCGGAGATCACGTGGCCGTTGACGGCGACGCTGATCCGCAGGTCGTAGCCGCCGGGCTCCTCGTTGCTGTCGTCCAGGTACGGCAGCAGCTCGTGCGTCCGGGCCGGGGGCGCCACGAGGGCCTCCTCCAGGGCGTCCAGCGGAGTGATCCACGCCGACACCGACGTGGCGAAGGACTTGCCGAGGAACGGGCCGAGGGGCACGTACTCCCAGGCCTGGATGTCGCGCGCGGACCAGTCGTTGAGGAGGCACAGCCCGAACACGTGCTCGCGGAAGTCCCCGAGGGCCACCGGCGCGCCCATCCGGGAGGGCACGCCGACGACGAAGCCGACCTCGGCCTCGATGTCCAGGCGGACGGACGGGCCGAAGACGGGGGCGGCGTCGGTGGGGGCCTTGCGCTGCCCGGACGGCCGCGGGACCTCGGTGCCGGAGACGACGACCGTGCCGGAGCGGCCGTGGTAGCCGATGGGCAGGTGCTTCCAGTTGGGGGTGAGGGAGTCCTCGGCGTCGGGGCGGAAGATCTGCCCGACGTTGCGGGCGTGGTTCTCCGAGGCGTAGAAGTCCACGTAGTCCGCTACCTCGAACGGCAGGTGCAGGGTCACCGACGACAGCGGGTGCAGCAGCGGTGCGACGGTCTCCCGGTGGGACGGCACGGTCACCCAGGCCGTCAGCGCCCGGCGCACGTCGGACCAGGCCGTGCGGCCGGCGGCCAGCAGCGGGTTGAGGGTGGGCTGCGCGAGCAGGGAGGCGTAGGGCGAGCCGAGCGCGTGGGCCGCCGCGCCCGCGTCCAGCACGTGGTCCCCGAGCCGGACGCCCACGGTCCGGTGGGACGAGCCGGGCAGGGAGAACACGCCGTACGGCAGGTTGTGCGGGCCGAAGGGGTCGCCCTCGGGGACGTCGAAGGGGGGCATCGGGTGCTGCCTCGCTTTCGGGTGGGCCATGTCGTCGCCACGTATTCGTGGTCGTGCCACACGTTACGGGTGACACACCCGTCCTGGGCAGAGTCCGAGGAGCGGGATAGGGACGAACGGGGCAGGTGGGCCCGGGTGGGACCGGCCTGGGCGACTCCGGCGCGCCGGACGGGACGCCGCATTCGTACGTGCCGGAAGTTATCCACAGGACGCGACGCAATCTTGACGGAGCGGTGCGAACGGGGCGACTCTGGGCGGGTGCCGGAAGGCCTCGGGGAGGGGGCTTTCCCACGGCACCACTGGGGGGCGGATGGCCATAGGGGAGGCCGGTCCGGGTTCGGTGCGGCGTGGTGCACAGCCGAAGCGGCTGGAAGAGACCATGGGCACCCGGCTCGGCCGGGAATGTGTGTACGTACCGTCGTGCCGTTTCGGGCTGTATGTGGCGCTGCGCCACTGGTGCCCGCCCGGCGGACGCGTGCTGATGTCGCCGGTCAACGACGACGTGATCTTCTTCGTCGTGCTCGCGGCCGGACTGCGCCCGGTGCAGGCGCCGTTGAACCCGCTCGACGCCTCCATCGACATCGACGCCGTGCCGGACGAGGTGTGGAGCTCGGTGTCGGCCGTGCTCACGACGAACCTGTACGGGAACCCGGACCCGGCGCCGAGCCTGAGACAGAAGTGCGACGCTCTGGGCATCCCGCTGTTCGAGGACGGGGCGCACGCGATCGGCAGCCGAGTCGGGGACCGGCCGGTGGGGGCGTGGGGCGAGGCCTCCGTGTTCAGCCTGTCCAAGCACGTCGGGGCGAAGGCCGGAGGCATGCTCTCGCTCGCCGACCCCGGCCTGCGGGAGGCGGTCGAGAAGACCTGCGAGGGACTGCTCGCGCCACGCCGGGCCAGTGCCGAACTCGCCTACCTGGTCCGGCCGTACGCGGAAGCGGCGGTGCGCGGGCTGCGGCTGCGGCGTGCCGCCTGGGCGGCGGTACGGCTGCTCGGGCTGGCGGACCGCGAGGAGATCCGCATGCCGCTGCGCCCGGACGAACTCGCCCGCGCCGCAGGCGAGGCACCCGGCCTCGACGCCCACCACCCGTGGGTGCGCGTCGACATGCACGACTACCGCCTGGAGTCCGGCCGGCTTCGGCTGCGCCGCATCGGGCACAGGCTCGACCGACTGGACGAGGTCCTGGGCGCCTGCCGTGCGGGCACGGAACTGCTGCTGTCCACGCCCTGGGCCAAGCCGCGCGACGGCCACGGGACGCAGCCGCTGTTCCGGGTCCCCTTGTTCGTGGCCGACCGGGACGCGGCGATCGCGGCGCTGGCACGGCAGGGCGTCGTCGTCGGCTACCTCTACGACCCGCCGCTGGACGACTACGCCGGTGCGCGGTTCACCGACCCCTCACCGGCCCCCGAGACGGCGCGCTGGTTCGCGCGGCACGCCCTGCCCGTGGACCCGCTGCGGGCACGGACCGTCGTCGAGGTGCTGGAGCGGTCCGGGGCGCAACCCGTCAGCGCGCCCGGAGAACTGCCCGGGAACGAAACGGCACCGGGAGGGCTGGGACGGTCCCGTGGCTGAGATCCAGGTGCACGAGCCCACCGCCGCGCGCACCGACGGCGGCGGGCCGAAGCCCGCCGACGGCGACCACACCCACGACTCGCTGTTCAAGAACGCCTACTTCCTCATGCTCAGCACCGGCGTCTCCGCCGTACTGGGCCTGGGGTTCTGGCTGGTGGCCGCCCGCTACTACACGGAGGAGGCCGTCGGCCAGGGCTCCGCCGCGATCGCCGCGATGCGGCTGCTCGCCAGCATCACGGCGACGACGATGATCGGCGCCGTCGTCCGCTTCGTCCCGCGCGCGGGACGGGAGACCGGCCGGCTGGTGTGGGGCACGTACGTGGCCAGTTCGCTGGTCGTGGCGCTCGCCGCCGCCGTCTTCCTGCTCACGCTCGACGCCTGGGGAGCGTCCTACGCCCCCCTGGGAACGCCTTTGGCGGGGGCGGTGTTCGTCGCGGCGTGCGTGGCCTGGGCGCTGCTCACCCTCCAGGACGGGGTGCTCACCGGGCTGCGCAAGGCGGAGTGGGTGCCCGCCGGCAACGCGGTGTTCTCGGTCGGCAAGCTGGTCCTCCTGGGCGTCTTCGCCGGCACGCTGCCCGTCCTCGGCATCTTCGTCTCCTGGGCGGTGGCGATCGCCTTCTCCACCCTGCCGCTGGGCTGGCTGATCTTCCGCCGGCTCATCCCGCGCCAGGCGGAGGACGACCGCGACAAAGAGCCCCCGAAGATCCGGGACATGGGCCGCTTCCTCGCCGGGGACTCGCTGGGCGCGCTGTTCAGCCTGGCGATGATCAACCTGCTGCCGGTGATGGTCGCGGTCCGCTTCAGCGCCGCCGAGAACGGCTATTTCTACGTGGCCTACACCGTCGGCGGCACGATGGAGTTCATGGCCATCAACATGGCCTCGTCGCTCACCGCGCACGCCTCGCACGACCCGCGCAGGCTCGCCGACGGCGTCCGGGGCGCCCTGCGGCGCATGACGCTGCTGCTGGTCCCGGTCGTGGCGGTGCTGGTCGTCTTCGCCCCGCAGATCCTCACGCCGTTCAGCCCCGACTACGCCGAGCACGGCTCGACCGTGCTGCGGCTGCTGGCGCTCGGCGCCCTGCCACGGGTCGTGGTGGAGCTGTACATCGGCGTGCTGCGCGTCCAGGGGCGCACCGGTGTGCTGGCCGCGCTCCAAGGGGCCATGTGCGCCCTGGTCCTGGGGAGCGCTGCCGTGCTGTTCACCCCGTCGGGGATCGCGGGCGCCGGCTGGGCGGTGCTGCTGAGCATGACGCTGATCGCCGTGGTCTCCATGGCCGGACTGCGCGCGGCCCTGCGCCCCGGGGAGAGCACTCCCGCCGTCCGTACGGCCGCCACCGACACCGCCTACGGCACCCGCTGGGCGAAACTCAACGCCACCGCCGGATACGGCACGACCTGGGCCCGCCGGGCCGCCTACCAGCCCAAGGACGGCGACCAGGACACTGTCACGCTGTTCATCGGACGCCCCGGCTACGAGCGCGAGGCACTGCAGGCGGACACCCTGGCGCTGATCGTGCGGCCGGACGGACCGGCCGGGGAGCCATCGCCCCGTGAGCCCGGGGAACCGGACCCGCAGCCGTGGGAGCGCCGGCTGAGGGGCGCCCTGTGGAGCCTGCTCGGGGTCGCCGTCGTCTTCTTCTGCGCTCCGCTGCGGGACCTGCCGTGGCTCGGCCGGGCATCCGAAGCTGCCCTGAGCGGGCGTCAGCTGCTGGCGGGCCTGCCCCTGCCGTCCCTCACCGCGGGCGGCCTGCTGCTCGTGGTGTTCGTCGCCGCCGTCACGCTGAGCACCCGGCGCGACCCGTGGTTGCCCGGCACGGCACTGGGCGCCGTCCTGTGCGCCCTGTACGCCGCCCCGGTCGCCCTCGGACGGGAACCGCGGCCAGTGGAAGGGGCGTTGTACGAGAAGACGGCCGGCTTCCTGGCGGACGCGGTGGGGCTCGAGGGGCCCGAGCCGTTGCTGCGCTGGGTGCCGCCGGTCTGCCAGTTGCTCTGCCTCGTCCCACTGGGACTGCTGCTCGCGAGCGCGGGCCGCAATCTGACGTGGCCGGGGCGCTGGGGGGTTCTGTATCTCGTCGCGGTCGGCGGCTGGGTGTGGCGCGATGCGCTCGCACCCCTCGCGCCACCCCTGCTCGTCGCCCTCCTGCTGCTCCTGCCCCTGCACCGCGCCGCATCGGCGTGGGCTCGCTCCCGCACCACAGCCCCGACAGGTCCGACAGCCAACCGAACGGCCGGCGCATTACCGAACGGCCGGCCCCGCCACTGATCACACCCGAAGCCGAGACCGACCCGGGCCCGGGCCCGGACAGAGCCGACAGAGCCGAGCACAGCCGAAGAGAGCAACCGCCAGGGGGGAACCACCGTGCGTCCGCCAGCCACACCGAAGGAGAGATCCACGCCGGAACCGACACCCCCACGGGACGGCTCGAACACCCATGGCAGCGGCCCGGAGACGGCCAGCCAGTCCTCCAGTCCCTCCACTTCGGACTCGTCGAGCCCCGCCCATGAGCCCGTGACGGATCTGTCCGACCTGACCCCCGCCTGGTCCGGGCGCAGCGCACTGACCGGGCGCCGCGCTCTGGCCGGGCCCGCCGCTTTCCTGCTCGTCGCGCTCGCGCTCTGGGCGTACGCCGTGCGGCACACCGACGTCTCGCGGCTCGACGACTACGGGCTGCTCAGCGCGCTGCACCCGGCCTTCTGGGCGGGGCTGGCGGTGCTCACCACCGGCTTCTGGTTCACCGTCCGCGACCCGCGCCGCCCGGGCGCCTGGCCGGCGGCGTACGTGCTGGGCCTGCTGGTGATGGAGCGGGCCACGCAGGCCGTGCTCTACCCGACCCCGCTGTACGCCTGGGCATGGAAGCACGAAGCGGTCATCGACCACCTGCTGACGGCCGGCGGACTTCAGACGGCCGACCAGGTCGGCGACATGGCGGTGTACGACCAGTGGCCGGGCTTCTTCGCCGCCCAGGCCGCCCTGCAACGGCTGCTGGGCGTGGACTCGGCGGCGATGTTCATGGCCTGGTGGCCCCTGGTCTCCAGTCTGATGCTGCTGCTCCCGCTGCTGCTGATCTACCGCACCTTCACCGAGGACCGGCGGCTGATCTGGACCGCTGTCTGGCTCTTCTACGTCGCCAACTGGGTGGGGCAGGACTACTTCTCCCCCCAGTCCGTGGCGTACGCCCTGCACGTGGGGGTGCTCGCGGTGGTCCTGCGCCGCTTCGGCCGGTCCGCCGTGCGGCGCGGACAGCCTCGGCAGGCGGTGTGGACGGTGGTGCTCACCGTCATGGTCGTGGCGATCGTCATCTCCCACCAGCTCACGCCGGGCATGCTGGTCGTCTGCCTGCTCGCCCTGTGCCTGGGCCGCCGCTACCGCGACTGGGTCCCGGTGGTGACGACCGTCGTGATCTTCCTGGCGTGGTGCCTCACGGCCGCGCTGCCCTTCCTGTCCGCGGCGATGCCGGACATGATCCGCTCCATCGGAGACGTCGGCGCCAACGTCGAGACGGGGTACGGAGCAACCCCGACCGGCACCGGAGCCGTCGCGACCTCCTGGGCGGCCCGGCTGCTGTCCGGATCCGTGCTGCTGCTCGCGGCCGTCGGCGTGTGGCGCCAGCGCGTGCTGCGCCACCGCGCACGGCCCTTGCTGCTGATCGCGGCGGCCCCGCTGCCGATGTTCGCGGCGAGCAGCTACGGCAGCGAGATGATCTTCCGGGTGCTGCTGTTCATGCTGCCCGGCGCCGCCTTCTTCGCAGCGGCGGCGCTGCTGCCCGAGGTCCGCACCCTGGCCGCCGACGCCGCCGCGCAGGAAGCCGGCAGACGGCAGCCCGCCGACCCCGCCGAGCGCCGCCGGTGGGGCATCGGCACCTGGGTGCCGCTGGCCGCGCTGCTCGGCACCACCCTGGCGTTCGTCCCCGCCTACTCGGGCAAGGACCGGATCAACTACTTCCCACCGCAGGAAGTGGCCCTCGTACGGCAGCTCTTCGACCAGGCGCCCGACGGCTCACTGGTCGTGGCCGCCAACCGCAACTACCCGGACGCGTACGCCTCCTACTGGCGAGTCGACCACTACTGGTTCCTTGACGACGGCCGCAGCCACGTCGACCGGATCGTCAGGAGCCCCGCCGCCACCCTCGCGCGCGACATGGCCGGAGTGGAGCGGCCCGGCCGGGCCTACTTCCTGCTCACCCAGGGGCAGTTGGCCAACTCGGAGATGAACGGACAGCTCGACAGGGCCCAACTGAGCCGCATTCAGAAGTCCGTCGCGGCATCGCCGCGGTTCCGGCTCGTGGCGGAGAACGGCGCCGGATGGCTCTACGTGCTGAAGCAGTCAGGGGGAGCGGAGCGATGACACCACAGGAACTCGTGGTCCGGATGCTGCCCCCGTTCGGCGGCTGGCTGGCGCTCGCCACGCTCGCCCTGCCCGGCGGGTCGCCGCTGCGGGGCACCGCGGTCGTGCTGTTCCTGGCGGCGGGACCGGGCGCCGCCATGGTCAGAGTCTGCGCCCCCGCCCTGGGGGCGCGGCCCGCCGAGGGGCCCGTGGAGCGCCGGGACCCGGACTTCGCGCGCCACTCCGACCTGCTGGAGCGGCTCATGCTGACGCTGTTCCTGAGCATCGGCGCCGTGATGCTCGTCGCGACCGTGCTGATCGCCACGCACACCTTCAGCGCGCAGCGGGTGCTGCTGACGCTGACGCTGCTGACCACACTCGCCGCGTTCTGTCCGCCGCTGCGCGCCTCCCCGCGGCCGAGGACGACACCCAGGACACCGAAGGGTTCCACTCAGTGAGGTTCAACCGTCCCCACCGTCCCTCTCGTCGCACGCCGCACGAAACCGGAGGCCGGCACCGCACGAAGCCGCACGAGGAGGATCCGCGCCAGGTCCGCGCGGCCGCCGGCCCGTTGGCATCGAGCCGGCGCCGACTGCTGTTCACGTCGGCCACGGTCGTCAGCGCGGTCCTGGTCGCCGTACTCGCCCTGAGGAACGCCTCCGGACCGCAGGAGCAGGGAGCGGCCGGTGCCGGGGCGGACTGCCGCCCGACGGCTCTTCTGGAGCCGCCCTGCGGCGCCTGGTTCGGGGCGTTCGTGCCGCACGAGCGCGACGACCTGCCGGAGAAGGTGCGCGCCTACGAGGAGCGGGTGGGCCGCGAGCTGGACATCGTGTACACGTACCACGACATGTCCCTGCCCTCGGGCGCCCGCCGGGAGGGGCAGCTGCTCACCCCGGAGGAGCGGCGCGTCGGCGAGGATCACCTGCTGCTGCTCTCCTGGGAGAGCAAGTGGTGGGGCGGCACCGAGCGGCAGCAGCCGACCTGGAAGCAGATAGCGGCCGGCGAGCTGGACGACCGGGTGATCGACGTCCAGGCCCGGCGCGTCAAGGACTACGGCAAGAAGGTGTTCCTCTCCTTCGACCTGGAGATGGACACCCGCACCCCCCAGAGCGGCACGCCCGCCGACTACGTGAAGGCCTACCGGCACATCCACGACCGGTTCCGCGCCCTGGGCGTGGACAACGTGGTGTGGACGTGGATCACCACCGGCTACCTCGACCACGCCGACGAGATCAGGGAGATGTACCCGGGCGACGACTACGTCGACTGGATCGGCTACAACCAGTACAACTACTACCGCTGTCACGACGCGGGCTGGCTCTCCTTTGCGCAGACGCAGCACGCCACACACGACTGGATCCGCGCGAACATCTCCGACGGCAAGCCGCTGATGCTCTCCGAGTTCGGCACCGCCGCGGACGGGAACCGCCCCGAGCGGCAGGCCGAGTGGTACGCGCAGGTGCCCGGCGTGCTGAAGGGCTTGGACGGCGTCAAGGCCGCCCTCCAGTGGAACTACCGCGACCCCGGGCCGCACTGCAACCTGGCACTCGCGAACGACGCGGCCTGGGACAGCCTCCGCAAGGCCGTCTCCGACCCCTACCTCAACCAGCCGCTGCGGTAGCCCCGGCCAGGGGTCACCCCGCGAACTCGGGCCCGTGCACGACCGCGCGGGCCCGCCGGTACCACCGCCACGCGATCGTCTTCGGCCCGTCGCGGTACGGCGCCACCCGCGCGCCCGTCCCGGCCAGCCAGTTCTCCACGTCGGCGACGGTGTGGGTGCGACGCACGATGAGCCGGGCGATGCGGTACCGCTCGTCGCGGTCGGAGCTGAGCGCGTGCCGCACGGCGGTCGCCGTCTCGTAGCCGGCCCGCGCGGACATGGCCCGTACCCGGGGGCTGTTGTAGCCGTGCGGGTAGGCGAGATGCCGGATCTCGTGCCCGAGGGCGTCCTCCAGCACGGCCTTGGACGTGCGCAGTTCGTACGCCAGGGCCTTGGCGGACAGGGTGTCGAGCTGCGCGTGCGTCACGGTGTGGCTGCCGATCTCCATGCCGGAACGTTCCAGCTCCGCCGCGCCGGCCAGGCTCATCATCGGCGCGGGCGGCAGCAGACTGCGGCCGCCCGGGGCGATGGCGCCGGTGGTCAGATAGGCGGTGGCGGGCAGCGCGCGTTCGGCCAGGGCCTCGGCGGTGGGGCCGGGCAGATCGGCGAAACCGTCGTCGAAGGTGAGCAGCACGGGCCGGGGCGGCAGCGCTGCCCGCCCGGCCAGGTGATCGGCGATCGCGCTGATCGTGACGGGCGTGCGCCCGCTGCGGACCACGGCGTCGAGATGCGCGGCGAACTGCTTCGGCGTGACCGTGAACTCGGCGATCCAGTCCGGCGGATCGTCCATCACACAGTGGTAGAGGAAGACGGGGACGGCGGGAGAGTCACCGGCCCGCGGCGGGGACGCCGGCACCTCGCCCTCCTGCGCACCCCGCTCCGCCCGGCCTTCGCCGTCCGTCCTCATCTCGCCCCCCGGGCCGTCTGCTCACGGGCGTTCGCGCGCAGTACCCGCCGCGCCTTCAGATAGCCGACCGGCCCGTACAGCATCCCCCTGCGCTGCAACCGTGACAGCCGCCGCGGCCACGGGTGCGTGCGCGCGTCGTGATCGCCGGGCGTGCCGGTGCCGGCCGCCCCGTCCGTCGCGCGCACCGCCGTCAGCGTGCGGGCGTGGGCGAGCCCGCGGGGCAGCCGCGCGAGGAACGCGGGCAGCAGCGCGGGCCGGTTCACGAGCACCGCGGTGAGGTAGGCGGTCAGCCCGGCGCCGTAGCCGTAGGCCTGGGTCTCCAGGTCCCGCCAGGTCTCCCGGTGGTGGTGCCACACCAGCGCGTACGGCGTGTAGCGCAGCCGGTGGCCCTGCGCCAGGGTCCGCACGAAGCCGTAGAGGTCGTCACCGCCCCGGGCCGCCGTCCCGGCCCCGGTGGCCGGGTCGAAACCGCCGACGGAACGCAGCACCGCCGTACGGAACGCCATGTTCGCGCCCGAGCCGAACCGCCCGGCCGTGAAGGGGAACAGCGGCTCGTCGCCCGGAGGGTGCGCCGGGTCGTACGTCCTTGGAGTGAAGCCCTTGGCGAAGCCGCCGTGGCTCTCCAGCAGCACCTGGGCCGGGGTGGTCAGCCGCGCGGGCAGGATCAGCCCGGTGCTGCACCCGAGTCCGGGGTCGGCGGCGAAGGGCGCGGTCAGCTCGGTCAGCCAGTGCGGATCGGCGACCACGTCGTCGTCGGTGAAGGCGACGACCTCGCCGCCGACGGCGTCCAGTCCGGCGTTGTGGGCGGCTGCGAGCCCCGGAACGGGCTCACAGACGTACCGCACGTGCTCGGCGTACTTCCGCTCGACGAGCTCGCGCGTCTCATCCGTGACGGGCGCGTTGTCGACGACGACTATCTCGAACCGCGGATGGTCCTGCGCCAGCAGCGAGTCCAGCGCCCGGGCCAGCTGCCCGGCCCGCTCCCGGGTCGCGACGACGACGGTCGTGAACGGCGGCTCCCCGGGTCCGCCGAAGACGGCCGGCCCGCACTCCGCCCGCGCCCGCTCCGCCAGCACGGCCTTCGGATCCGCCCCCTCCGGCACCCGCCCAAGCAGTGTGCCTACGGGCCGGCCGCCTCTCCTGACCAGCACGAACACCTCTCCGTGCGTCACGGGCGGACTCCCCGGCCCGGGTCTGAGCACCGCCTCGTCACCGTCGAGGTCCAGCTCGGCGACCTGCACCGCCCCGATGTCCCTGAACCGCCGGATCTCCTCCTGCGCACGCACCGAACGGGCCATGCGCCCACCCCCCTCGTGTGTCAGGTACGGCGCAGCCGAGCCGCGCCCTTCAGCGTCCGCGCGGCCAGCGACGCGAGCTGCGGCCTGCTGCGGACGAAACTGTGCGCACGGCGCGCCGGTTCGCGGCTGAGCCAGTGCAGTGCCGCGCCCACCCCCGGCCGGGTCACCGCACCCTCGTACACGGGCAGTTCGCCCGTCTTCAGCGCGTCCTTGTACTCGGCGGCGCCCCGCCCCAGGTCGAGCGTGCCGATGCCGGCGGCGGCCGCCGCCTCGGCCATCCGCAGGTGCAGCACCAGCCCCGGTGAGAACTTCGCGAACTCCGGGTCGTACGCGGGGAACCAGCAGGCCAGCACGGAGGCCGAACGCAACCCGAAGTGCGCGGCGACGGGCCGCTCACCGGCGTACAGCACGGACAGCGTGCCGCTGCACTCCGCGGCCCGGGTCCGGGCCAGCCGCCCGACGAGCCGGGTGATCCACTCCTGGGCGAACCGGTCCCGGCGGCCGGTCCTGCGGTACTGCGCGGACTTCCACTCCATGAGCGTGCGCAGCGCGGCCGGGTCGCGTTCGTCGAACACGAACCGCAGCTCACCGGCCTGCCGGCCCAGCCTGCGCTCCTTGGCCAGCGTGGTCTTAAGGAACTTGGGCGACTGCGCGCGCAGCACCGACTCGTACGTCTCGTAGCCCTTCTCCACGTCGATGACGTAGGTGGCGTACTCCTCGGCCGCGTACCGGACGAACAGCCGCTGCTCGGCCTCCAGATTGTCGAAGGCGAAGCTCGACAGCGAGCAGGCCTTCAGCAGTTCACCCGTCCCGACGTCCAGGCCCGGCCGCAGGATCGCGCCCTGCGCGTCCGAGACGCCCAGTCCGATCGCCCGGCCCTGCCCCAACGGGCCCCGCTCATACGGCAGGAAACCGGCCGGTTCCGTCCCCTCGTACACCACCGCGATCCGGGCCCCCGGCCTGACCAGGCCGACGGCTTCGGTGAACTCCGGCTCCATGAAGGGGTTGCGCGGTGCCTCCGAGGCGGCGCGCAGTGCCCGCCAGCGCTCCCTCTCCCCTTCGCCGAGCTCCCCGGGCCCGGCCACGCGAATGCGCCCACTGCTCAACCCGACCCCCCGATCAAGTCCCCCCTGGACACATGGAAGGTACCGCTCGATGCGGCCCCACGGGTAGGTAGCGGAGCATGTTGTTGCCAATCGGTGCAGAGGCCTTCAACCGGGCAATCGGCGTCCACCGAGCGATGAAACGAAGGCCCGCACTGTCCGTATTCTCTGATCATGGCCGCACCCATCGCATATTCACTCATCGCCACCGACCTGGACGGGACGCTGCTGCGCGGCGACGACACCCTGTCCGACCGGTCCCTAGCCGTGCTCGCGCGGGTGGCGGACGCCGGTGCCCAGCACCTCGTGGTGACGGGCCGGCCGGCGCCGAGAGTGCGGCCGCTCCTGGACGACCTCGGCTGCACGGGGCTCGCGGTGTGCGGGCAGGGCGCGCAGGTGTACGACGCCGGCGCGGACCGGCTGCTGTGGTCCATCACCCTGGACCGGGAGCTGGCGGAGACCGCCCTCGGCAAGATCGAGGCCGAGGTGGGGCAGGTGTACGCGGCGGTCGACCAGGACGGGGTCGACGGGCTCACGCTGATCGAGCCGGGCTATCTGATGCCGCACCCGACGCTGCCCGCGGTCCGGGTCGACCGGCGCGCGGATCTGTGGGGCGAGCCCATCAGCAAGGTGCTGCTGCGGCACCCCTACCTGACGGACGACGAGTTGGCGGCGACCGCGCGCTCGGTGGTCGGCTCACTGGCCACGGTGACGATGTCGGGGCCCGGCACGGTCGAGCTCCAGCCGTGCGGGATCACCAAGGCGACCGGCCTGGCGCTGGCCGCCGAGCATCTGGGGCTGCGGCCGGCCGACACCATCGCCTTCGGTGACATGCCCAACGACATCCCGATGTTCGACTGGGCCGGCCACGGCGTCGCGATGGCCAACGCCCATCCCGAACTCAAGGCCGTGGCCGACGAGGTCACCCTGTCGAACGAGGACGACGGCATCGCCGTCGTCCTCGAGCGACTGCTGGGCGGGGCGGCTCAGTACGGGCCGTTGACGTTGTCGATCGAGCCGTAGCGGTCGGCCGCGTAGTTGCAGGCCGCCGTGATGTTGGCGACCGGGTCGTACGGGTCGAAGGAGGTGCCGGGCACGTGGTAGGCGGCGAACGTCGGGTCGATCACCTGGAGCAGGCCCTTGGACGGGGTGCCCGCGGCGGCGTTGGAGTCCCAGTTGTTGATCGCCTGGGGGTTGCCGGACGACTCGCGCATGATGTTGCGGTGGATGCCGTCGTAGGAGCCCGGGATCCCCTGCTGCGCCATGATGTCCAGCGACTCGCGGATCCACCCGTCGAGGCTGTTCGCGTAGGTCTTCGCGGACGCCTGGGTGGCCTGGGCGACACCGCCGGCGGGCTTCGCGGCCGGCTTGGCGGCGGACGACTTGGTCGCCGTCTCCTTCGGGGCGTCCACCGCCTTCGCGGTCTTCACCTTCAGCTTCAGACCCGGGTGGATCAGCTTCGGGTTGTCGCCGACGGCGGTGCGGTTGTCCTCGTAGAGCCGCTTCCAGCCGCCCGAGATGTCGTACTTGTCGGCGATGCGGGCGAGCGAGTCGCCCTTGACCACGGTGTACGTGCGGGACTTGGCGGGCTGGGCCGCCTGCTTCACGGACTGCGCGGCGGGGGCGCTCTGGGGCTCGGCGGCGCTCGCGTGCGCGGCCCCGAGGAGCGGGAGGGTGAGGGCGGCTCCACCGGTACCGACGGCGACGATGCCTCGGGTCAGCGGGTTGGTTCTGGGGCGACGGTGCTTGCCTCGTCCGGCCATGGCGATGTTCCTCTCCGGCGCCTGCGAGGTGAGCTGTCGGGTTCGGGCCGGGAGGTGCCCGGCCGTGTACGGCGCTGTGTGCCGTACACGGCTTCACCCCGAGCCGTGCCGCTGTGCGGACCGGCGACTTACCTGGGTCCCCCGCTCCTGCCACGCGTGAGTGAGTCGGTTCCTGTGGGGAGTCCGGGCGGCGGCAGGATTAGGCGTCCGCCGGACAGGGCCGGAACGTATGCGAGAGCACATGTCGGGAACAAGCACCTCAATCACATATCGCGTGGTTGACCTTGGTCGGGGGAGTTTGGGGCGCTTGATCCTTTGCGGGAGCCAAGGCTCAACTGGCTTTCGCGGAACGGCGGTACGGGTCGGCGCCGAGAAGGGAGGGAGTGGGGGGAGAAGTGATTGACCTCACTGATCACAAGCCGGAAGGGCAATTTCCACCAAGGGGAATTCACCGACTCATCACGGCAAATCGTGCATAGTTCACTACCCCTGGGTAAGTCGATAAATATCTGTTCTTATAGGTTGATCGAAAACATAGCGGTCGTGATCGGATACCACCCGGCCTGTAACCCTGGGCGCTGGCGGTGATCGAAACGTGACCGGATACGCTGACTGGAGTGAGAGCGGCGACCTATCGACAACCCGCGTAATCACCGGCAGACACAGCAGACAGGAGACCCCTCGTGACCGACGTCGGGCCGTTCGGGCTGAGCGTGCGGGACCAGGATCTGGAAGCCGACGTCCAGGCCGGGTTGGCGGCTGTCGAGGAAGGCTTGCTCGAGGCCACCAAGAGTGAGGTGCCCTTCATCACGGAGGCCGCCCAGCACCTGGTGCGGGCCGGCGGCAAGCGGTTCCGCCCGCTGCTCGTGATGCTCTCCGCCCAGTTCGGCGACCGCCACGCGCCCGGGATCGTGCCGTCGGCCGTCGTCGTGGAGCTGACCCACCTCGCCACGCTGTACCACGACGACGTCATGGACGAGGCCGCCGTGCGCCGCGGCGTCCCGAGCGCCAACACCCGCTGGGGCAACTCCGTCGCGGTCCTCACCGGCGACTTCCTCTTCGCCCGCGCCTCGCACATCCTGGCCGACCTCGGCCCGGAGGCCGTGCGGGTGCAGGCCGAGGCGTTCGAGCGCCTGGTGACCGGCCAGATCCTGGAGACGGCCGGACCGCAGGACGGCCGGGACCCCGTCGAGCACTACCTGGACGTGCTGGGCGGCAAGACCGGTTCGCTGATCGCCGTGGCGTGCCGGTTCGGCGCGATGATGTCCGGCGCCGACGACACCGTCGTGGACGTGCTGACCCAGTACGGCGAGCGGCTCGGCGTCGCCTTCCAGCTCGCGGACGACGTCCTCGACATCGCGTCCGACTCCCACGAGTCCGGCAAGACCCCCGGCACCGACCTGCGCGAGGGCATCCCCACCCTGCCGGTGCTCCTGCTGCGGGAGCGCGCGGCCCGGCTCGGGCTCGCCGAGGACATCGCCCTGTGCGAGTTGCTCGACTCCGACCTCACCGACGACGACCGGCACACCGAGGCCCTGCGTCTGCTGCGTGCCCACCCGGCCCTGGAACAGGCCCGGCGGGACACCGTCCGCTATGCCCAGGACGCCCGTTCGGCGCTGGCACCGCTGCCGGAGTGCACCGCGAAGACGGCCCTCCAGGAGCTGTGCGACGCGGTGGTGCACCGGGCCGGCTAGCACGTCGTTCCCGTACGACCCCTACGGGTCGGGGGAGAAGTCGCCCCTCCGTGTCATACCCCAGCAGTACGCGCAGTTGAGTCCGGGGTCTGACGTATCTCCCTGGCCGATTTGGTCAGATGGATGCACGGAACAACACCACTCCTCACCTGTTCGGGTGAGAATGGCGGCTCAGGGACGAGTGCGTGGACGACACGGACAGCCGCCGCCGACCACGGAGGTAGGGCTCACATGGCACCGTACGCATCCGACGACAGCACGACCGCCGGGGAGGTCGACGAGCAGCGCTCCGGGCGGCGCAAGGCCGCGCGCTACATCGTCCCGGTCACGGTGGTGGGGGTGGCGGCCGCGACGATCGGGCTGGTGCCCGCCCTCGCCGACTCCGGCGACCCCGACCTCCCGAAGATCACCGCACAGCAGCTCGTCGAGAAGATCGCGAAGTCGGACGTCCAGCAGCTGTCCGGCACGGTGAAGATCAGCACGGACCTCGGCCTGCCGAACCTCGGCGGCCTGGAGTCCGGCCTGCTGGCCGGCGCCGCGGGCCAGGGCGGGGACGGCTCCTCCGCCGACCCGTCGGCCAAGCTCACCGAACTGGCCTCCGGCACGCACACCCTGCGCGTCGCCGTGGACGGCCCGGACAGGCAGAAGCTGTCGCTGCTGGAGAACGCCGCCGAGTACAGCGTCATCCACAACGGCAAGGACGTCTGGGGTTACGACAGCAAGTCCAACGAGGTCTACCACGGCACCTCCGCGGAGAGCCCGGAGCACGGCAGGGACCAGCAGCCGCCGGCCACGCCGAAGGACTTCGCCGAGGAGGCCCTGAAGGCGGTCGACGACACGACCTCCGTGACCGTGGACGGCACCGCCCAGGTCGCCGGCCGGGACGCCTACAAGCTGGTCGTCCAGCCGAAGCAGTCCGGCTCGACGGTCGGCGCGATCACCGTGGCCGTCGACGCGAAGACCGGCATGCCGCTGAAGTTCACGCTGACCCCGGCCAGTGGCGGCGCCGCCGTCGTCGACGTCGGTTTCACGAAGGTCGACTTCGCCCGGCCGGCCGCCTCGACCTTCGACTTCACCCCGCCCAAGGGGGCGAAGGTCACCGAGGAGGAGGACGCCCGCAAGGACGCCTTCAACGGCGCGAACAAGGGCGAAAGCAAGGGCCTCGGCGAGGACTTCGGCAAGGGCGGGGCGAAGGACCACTCCCCCAGGGCCGGCGAGGACATGGGCAAGGGCCTCGGCGGCCCCGACGGGATGAAGACCATCGGTGAGGGGTGGAACGCCATCGCCACCTTCGACACCGGCGGCGAGGGCGTGCCCTCGGGCGAGGCCCAAGGCCAGTTCGGCGGCTTCCTCGATTCGCTCGGCGACAAGGTCCACGGCAAGTTCGGCTCGGGCACGGTCTTCTCGACCCGCCTGGTCAACGCCCTCGTCACCGACGACGGCAAGGTCTACGCGGGCCTGGTCACCAAGGACGCGCTCGTGAAGGCGGCCGACGCCGGCAAGTGAGCCCCGTAGGCGTACGGGAGTTCAAGAGGACGAGGAAGCCGATGGGCGAGGTGCCCGCCACGGAACCGGAACAGGGTGGGGCCCGGGCCGGGACCGGTGACGAACCGGTCATCGCCACCCGCGCGCTCACCAAGCGCTACCGCGGCGGACAGCTCGCCGTCGACGGTCTCGACCTGACCGTCTCGGCGGGCAGCGTCTTCGGCTTCCTCGGGCCCAACGGCTCCGGCAAGACCACCACCATCCGCATGCTGATGGGTCTCATCGAACCCACCTCCGGCACGGCCCGGGTCCTGGGACAGCCCATGCCCCGGGCCACCCGCGCGGTGCTGCCGCACGTCGGCGCCCTCATCGAGGGCCCGGCCCTCTACGGCTTCCTCTCCGGCCGCGACAACCTCGCCCGCTACGACAGCGCCGACCCGGCCGCCGATCCGCGCACCCGGCGCGCCCGGGTCGCCGCCGCCCTGGACCGGGTGGGCCTGACGGCCGCCGCGGGCAAGAAGGCCAGGGCCTACTCGCTGGGCATGAAACAGCGGCTGGGACTCGCGGCCGCGCTGCTCCAGCCGCGTCGGCTGCTCGTCCTCGACGAGCCGACCAACGGCCTCGACCCGCAGGGCATGCGGGAGATCCGCACCCTCGTACGGGAACTGGCCTCGGACGGCACGACCGTCTTCCTCTCCTCCCACCTCCTCGACGAGATCGAGCAGGTCTGCACGCACGCGGCCGTGATGACGCAAGGCCGGTTGATCACGCAGGGCCCGGTCGCCGAGCTGTCCGCCGGGGTGCGCGGCCGGCTGGCCGTGACCACGCCGGACGCGGCGGAGGCGGCCCGGGTGCTGAAGGAGCAGGGCGTGGGTGACGTCGTCGTCACCGGTGACCGGGTGACCGGCGAACCACCGGACCGCGACCTCGCCGAGGTGAACGCGGCGCTGGTGACGGCCGGGGTCCGGGTGCGCGGGTTCACGGTCGAACGGGCCTCGCTGGAGGACGCGTTCGTGGCACTGACGGGGGAGGGCTTCGATGTCGCGGGCTGAGCCGAGCGCCCCTCAGGGGCGCGGGGAACCGCGCGACCGGCCACCTGCGGCCGGCACTCGCCGGACGGCCTTCCGTGCCACCCTGCTCCGCAACGAGCTGCTCACCACGTTCCGCCGCTGGCGCACCCTGGCCCTGCTCGCGGTGTTGGCGGCCGTCCCCGTCCTCGTGGGCATCGCGGTGAGGATCGAGACCGGCGACGGCTCCCCGGCGGGCCCCGGAGGCGGGGGCGGGGGACCGGCCTTCATCTCGCAGATCACCAACAACGGCCTGTTCCTCGTCTTCACCGCCCTGGCCGCCACCCTGCCGTTCTTCCTGCCCATGGCGGTCGGGGTCGTCGCGGGCGACGCGATCGCCGGGGAGGCCGGTTCCGGCACGCTCCGTTACCTCCTGGTCGCCCCGGCCGGCCGCAGCCGCCTGCTGCTCACCAAGTACGCGACGGTCGTCGTCTTCTGCCTGGCCGCCACGCTCGTGGTGGCCGTGTCCGCGCTGACGGTGGGCGCGCTGCTCTTCCCGCTCGGGGACCTGACGACCATCTCCGGCACGCGGATCGGATTCGCCGAGGGCCTGGGCAGGGCCCTGCTGATCGCCCTGGCCGTCGCCGCCTCCCTGGTCGGTGTCGCCGCGCTCGGCCTGTTCGTCTCGACGCTGACGGGCAGCGGCATCGCGGCGATGGCGACGACGGTCGGCCTGCTGATCACGGTCCAGATCCTCGACCAGATCCCGCAGCTGTACGCCCTCCAGCCCTACCTCTTCTCCCACTACTGGCTGTCCTTCGCCGACCTCATGCGCGAGCCGGTCTGCTGGGACGACCTGACGAGGAACCTCGGCCTGCAGGCCCTGTACGCGGCGGTGTTCGGGTCGGCGGCGTGGGCGCGCTTCACGTCGAAGGACATCACCGCCTAGATGTGCTGTCCAGGCGCTCAGTCCTCGTACAGGAACCTGGCCGGGGGTGCCTCCTGCGCGAAGAAGGTCTTGGCGCGGGTCAGGGCCGCGTCGTCGGTCAGCACGTCACCGGGCTTGCTGCCGTTGCCGAGCAGCACCCCGCCGAAGCGCATCCCCATGTACGCCGCCGAGTTGTGCAGCGTCCCGACGAGCGGGCCGGCGACCACCTCCTGCGGGTGCGCGAGGGCGGTGACGCCCCACAGGGTGCGGCCGGCCAGGGTCGCCTTGAAGTCCAGGCCCGGCGTGCGCAGCCAGCCCGACCAGTAGTCGAGGTAGCGCTTGGTCTGCGCGGAGACCGAGTACCAGTACAGGGGCGAGACGATCACGATGTCCGTCGCCGCGAGCGTGGCGTCGAGCAGCCGGGCCACGTTGCCCTCGGTCGGGCGGACGTGGTCGCTGTCGTGGCGCAGGTCCTCGAAGTCCGGCACCGGAACCGCCGTGAGATCGAGCCACTCCTGCTCGACGTCCGGGGGCAGTTGTTCGGCGGCCCGGCGGGCCAGCAACTCGGAGTTGCCCTCGGCGCGAGCGCTGCCCAGGACGAAAAGGAAACGGCGGGTCATGGGTGCCCCTCAAAATCGGCGTACGTCAATTACACGCGTGTGCATCATATGCGCACGCAAGTAAATGCGCCAGGGGTGCCCGCAGGCGCCGGGGACGCCCGTCGTCGCAAGGGGTGCCCGTCAGCTCCGGACTGTTCCGTCAGTGCCCGTCAGCTGCGCTCCGCCCTCCGTGCCACCGCCAGCAGCAGTGCCTCCCGCCCGTGCGCCGCGACCATCTGCAGTCCGGCCGGGCAGCCATCCGCGCCGAAACCCGCCGGCAGGCTCACCGCGGGGTGACCGCTGAGGTTGAACGCCCAGGTGAGAGAGGTGGAGTAACGGTCCCCGGGCCCCTCGTGCCCGTGCGGGGCGGTCGGTGCCGTCGGGGTCAGCAACAGCTCTGCTTCGCCGAAGACCGCGGCGAGGTGCCGGTCGTTCTCCGCCCGGAGACGCTCGGCCCCGGCCGGATCGGCGCCGGGGGTCCGCAGGGCGAGCCAAGCCGGCCCGGGGTCCGCCGGCCGCAACGGCACCCGCGGCCGTACGAGCCGTACGATCCCGGCCGCCACCAGCCGCTGAACGGCCGCCCACGCCAGCGCGACGGGCTCCGGGTCGGGTTCGGCGAATCCGAGGTCGGGGGACCAGACGGCGGTGACGGGCAGGGTGGCGTCCGGCTGCACCGGCTCCCCGGACACCACGGCCCACCACAGCCCGGCGTCCCCCGCCGAGCGGGCGAGCACCCCCGGAACGGCCAGCCCCGTACGGTCGCCCGACGGCAGCCGCCCACCGGACGGCTTCAGACCCAGCACCCCGCACCACGCCGCCGGGATCCGCACCGAACCGGCTCCGTCGCTGCCCGTCGCCAGCGGCACCAGCCCGGCCGCCACGGCTGCCGCCGCCCCGGCCGACGAACCGCCCGGCGTACGGTCGGACCGCCACGGATTGACGGTCCGTCCCCGGGCCCCGAGCCCCCACGTCTGCCAGGGCGTTCCCGGCCCGGGCACGGACGTGGCCCCCACGGCCACACAGCCGGCCGCGAGCAGCGGCTGCGCCGCGCGCAGCCCGTGCCGCCCCTTCACCGCGATCGGCACACCCGCCAGCGGCAGGGACGGATCCGCGCCCCGCCGGTCGAGCCGCGTGTCGAGCTCACCCGCCCGCCGCAACGCCTCCTCGCCCCACACCTCGACGAACGCGCACAGGTGCGGATCGGCCCGCTCGACGCGGGCCAGGGCCGCCGCCACCGCGTCCGTCGCGCGCAGTTCCCGGGCGCGGACGGCCGCCGCGATCTCCCCCGCCGACATGGGCACGGCCGGCAGGGTCAGAGCCGTCAGCGTGCCGCTCCCGTCAACCTGGCCAGATGCTCCGTCTCACGCGGCGGCCGGCCCGGCTCCCCGAGCCGCCAGGACGGCACCCACGGCACGCGGTACACGTCGATCACCGACTCCAGGGCTCTGACCCGCTGGGCGAGCGGGCGCGGCAGCCGGCCCGGGGCGTCCGCCACGAGGACGACGGCGTCCAGGTCGAGCCCCGGCGGGGCCTGGCCGCGCCGGAAGAGCTCCACCGCACCGGCGACCGTGTCGAGCCCCGCCGCGTGGGTGCGCGCGACCAGCAGCACCGACGGGGGATGGCCGGGCCCGGGCCAGGAACGGCCGCTGTCATGGCCGCCGTAGACCGCGGCGAGGGTGGAGACGCCCGCGCCGCCGTGCGTGCCGACCCAGGAGAAGCGCCGCGCCGCGGCATGGGCGTGCGCGGGCTCCGGTGGCCCCGGCTCCGGGGTGGCCACCGGGCCGCGCAGCCAGATCTCGGGTCCCTGTCGCATGCCTGTGTGCATGCCCCTCTCCTCCCTCGTACGCCTGCTCCTCATGCCCTTCCCGGCGACCGTGCCGGGGCCGACGGCCCTTGGGACGAGCCTGTGACACCGTGGTGACGTGAGAAACGGCGGCGAGCGGACACACTCGACAGTAGGTGTACGACGCCCAGTGAGGGGACGATGTCGCGACTCAGCCGCGAGAAGAAGCGGGAACAGAAGCAGGCCGCGCACGCGGCGACCCCGGCGGCGCCGATCGACGTCCATGTCCCCGGGGCCGGCACGGACGTCGGCGGGGGAGCGGGCGGGGTGTCCGACGGGGCCTCCGTCGGAGGGGTCCCGGTCTTCGCCGCCCCCGGTGAGGAGATCCAGCGGGCCGTCCTGAACCGCCTCCACCACATCGCCCTCGCCACCGGCCATCCCGTCCTCGCGACGATCCGCGACGAGCGCATCGGCTACGTCGTCCCGCTCCAGGTCGACCCGGACGGCTCCAGCCACTTCACGTCCGAGCCGATCGCCACGCCCCCACTCCGGCAGCAGCACCCCCGGGACCGCGAGGCCGCGTCCGCGCAGGGGCCGCAGCAGGCCCGACTGACCGACACGGCGACCGCGCAAGGCCCGCAGCAGCCCCGAGTAGTAGCCGAGGTCGCGTCCGCCCAGGGGCCGCGGCAGGCCCGAGTGACCGACACGGCGAGTGCGCAGGGGCCGCAGCAGGTTCACGGCGCCGACATCGCGGCGCCGCCGTCCGAGCCGCCTCACCCGGCGGGCGACCGGGCCACGCACGTGCTGCGTCCCGTGCCCGAGCCCGGCCACGGCTCCGCCCCGACGTTCCGGTTGCGGCCCGTGCCCGAGCCGCAGCCGGCCGCCGAACCCGTACCGACCTTCGAACTGCGGGCCGTACCGGAGTCGGCGCAACCGGCGCCGCAGGACGCGCCTCCGGCCCCGGACGCGGCGACGCCGCCCGGCACGGTCGCTCCGCCCACCGGCGCCTTCGGTCCGCCCCCGCCCATGGACGCCAAGCCGCTCCCGGTCCCCGAGGCCCGGTCGGCGCCGCGTCCCGCGCCGGTCCCGGAAGACGTCCTGATCGCCGCCGACCCCGACCCCAAGCCCACCCCGCCCCGGGGCTTCGACGCCGTCGCGGAGGCCGTGCTCGGGGACGAACCCCTCACCGCCCCGGGCGGGTCCGACGCGCCCGCGCTCCTCGCGGAGCCGGTCGGACGGATCAACGAGGCGGTGAAGGAGGGCAGGATCGAAGCGGCCGCCACTCTGGCGGAGCAGACCCTCGCGCAGGCGTCGGGGACGCTGGGACCGGAGCACCCTGAGGTGCTCCGGCTGGGCGAACTCACCGCGTACATCGCCTACTTGGCCGGTGACCCGCTCCGTGCCTTCCGGCTGTCGCTCGACCTGGCCGGTGCCCACCGGCGCGCAGGTGACGCGGAGGCCGCCTACGGAAACGTGGAGAGCGCGGCCACCGCCTGGCGCGCCGTACGCGAACCGGCGCTCGGGCTGGAGCTCGGGCGCGACCTGATCGGCCTGTGGACGGAACTCGCCGCCGAGGACGGCCCGGCCGCCGAGGAGGTCGAGCAACTGGAGTCGGCCCGGGCCCGCATGGGCCGACTCACCGAACGCGCCCGCAAGCAGTAGCCGCGGGGCGGGGGGCTACTCCGACAGCCCCCACACCGCGTACGCGAGGGCGTCGCTGTTGCGGTTCAGGGCGGTGTCGTTGATGTTGGCCGTCGTGTCGCAGGAGGAGTGGTAGCAGCGGTCGAACGACTGCCCGGCCGTACCGCCCCACTTGGTCGCCTGCGCCGCCGTCTTCGTCCGGCTCGCCCCGGTGAACAGTCCGCCCACCGGCACACCCGCGCTCTTGAAGGGCGCGTGGTCGGAGCGGCCGTCGCCCTCGGTCTCGATCTCGGTCGGGACACCGATGCCGGCGAAGTAGTCCTTGAAGGTCTTCTCGATCGCCGGGTCGTCGTCGTAGACGAAGTAGCCGGGGTTCGGGGAGCCGATCATGTCGAAGTTCAGATAGGCGCTGATCCTCGAACGGTCGCCGGTGGCCAGCCGGTTGACGTAGTAGCGGGAACCGACCATGCCCAGCTCCTCCGCTCCCCACCAGGCGAACCGCAGGTGCTTGGTGGGCTTGTACTGCGCCCGGGACACGGCCAGGGCGGTCTCCAGGACGGCGGCGGAGCCCGAGCCGTTGTCGTTGATGCCCGGCCCGGAGGTGACGCTGTCGAGGTGCGAGCCGGCCATCACGACCCGGTTCGCGTCGCCGCCCGGCCAGTCGGCGACGAGGTTGTAGCCGGTGCGGCTGGAGGCGGTGAACTGCTGGATCGTGGTGGTGTATCCGGCCGCGTCCAGCTTGGCCTTGATGTAGTCGAGGGAGGCCTTGTAGCCGGCCCGCCCGTGTGCCCGGTTGCCGCCGTTGGCGGTGGCTATGGACTGCAGCTGGGACAGGTGGGTCTTGACGTTCGCCACGGGAATGTCCGGGGCGGCGGCGGATCTCGAAGGAGCGGATGATGCGGCGTCCGCCACGGCACCGCCGGTCAGGAGCATGGCGGTTGCCATGCCGCCCGCGGCGACGGCGCGCGCGGAAACGGAGAGCTTCATGTGGGGGCTCCGGATTCCGTCGGGAGGCCCGTGGGGTGTCCACGGGCCGCCCACAGTGAATGGGGTGCCTGGATGGTGAAGCTGGTACTGACTCTCCGTCAAGGTACGTATTCGGCCAGGGCGTTACGAAGCAGGAACCTGTGCCGCCCGGGTCACTGCACGCAGAACTCGTTGCCCTCCGGGTCCGCCATCACGACCCACTCGCCGCCCTGTTCCTTCACCCGCCGCAGCGCACTGGCCCCGAGCGCCTCCAGCCGCGCGACCTCCTCGTCGCGCAGGCCCGCGCCCGGGTGCAGATCGAGATGCAGCCGGTTCTTGCCCGACTTGGCCTCGGGTACCCGCTGGAACAGCAGCCGCCGCCCCAGACCCGTTCCGCTCTCCTCCTCGAAGGGGTCCTCGGGGTGCCGTACGGCGACCAGGTCCCGGAAGGCGCGGCGGCCGTGGAAGTCGACCGTGGCCTCCTCGGGCAGCGCGCCGAAGCCGAGCAGCTTCCCGATGAGGGCGCTGTTGTCCTCGACCTCGTACCGCAGGGCGGCGGCCCAGAAGTCGGCCTGGGCGTGCGGGTCGTTCGCGTCGATGACGAGTTTCCAGTGCACGGGCGTGGGCGATGCGGGTGTCTGCGTCATGCCACCACTTATAAGCCCTGCCGCCTCGGCCCCGGCGCCTCGTGCCCGCCGCGCACCTACGGAGCCGTGGCCTTTGGGGCCTCGGCCGCACGGGTGTCGTACGCGGTCCGGGCCGCCGCGATCTCCTCCTGGTGCTGCTCCGTCCAGGTCACCAGGGACTGGATCGTTGCGTGCAGCGTCCTGCCGAGGGAGGTCAGCTCGTAGTCGACCCGCGGTGGCACCACCGGGTGCACCGTCCGTTTCACCAGGCCGTCCCGCTCCAGCGAGCGCAGCGTCACGGTCAGCATCCGCTGGCTGACGCCGTCGATCTCCCGGCGCAGCTCCGTGAAGCGCAGCCGCCGGTTCTCCAGCAGCGCGATGACCAGCAGTGACCACTTGTCGGCGATCCGGTCGAGGATCTGCCGGACCTGGCAGTCCTCGCGAGTGTCCCACTGGAAGGGGTCGGCGTCGCCGTGGTCCACGGTGCCCTGGCAGTGACTCGGTGACTTCGAAGTGCCTTCTTCCATGTCTGTCGATGCTGCCGCAGGGTGGGCCCTGGTTACAAGAAGGAACCGACCTTCAGTTGCGTAACCGTCCCCGACCGGAGGAGTGTTGACTCATGGGCACCCGTGCCTGGGCGCTGCTGCTGGTTCTGTGCGGCACGATCTTTCTCGAAGGCATCGACGTCGCGATGATGGCGGTGGCGATCCCGGCCGTCCGCGCCGACCTGGGCCTGGCCACCGGCATCGCGGCCTGGGTGATGAGCGGCTACGTGCTCGGTTACGCCGGCTTCACCCTGCTGGGCGGGCGCGCCGCCGACCTGCTCGGACGGCGGCGCATGTTCCTGCTCTGGCTGACCGTCTTCCTCGCCTTCTCGGGGCTCGGCGGTCTCGCCACGGACGGCTGGATGCTGATCGTCGCCCGGTTCGTCACGGGTGTCGCCGCCGCCTTCATGACCCCGGCGGCACTGTCCCTGATCACCACCACCTACGAGGAGGGCCCGCAGCGCAACAAGGCCCTGCTGGTCTTCGCCGGGACGGGCGCGGCCGGCTTCTCCCTCGGCCTGGTGATCGGTGGTCTGCTCACCGAGATCGGCTGGCGCTGGGTGTTCTTCGCCCCGGTGCTGCTGGCCGCCGCCCTGCTCGCCGTCGCCGTACGCCTGATCCCCCGGCAGGACGCGCCGGCGAGGCTCCGGCGCACCTTCGACCTCCCCGGTGCGAT
This sequence comes from Streptomyces sp. NPDC101110, assembly GCF_044759525.1. Lineage (NCBI taxonomy): Bacteria > Bacillati > Actinomycetota > Actinomycetes > Kitasatosporales > Streptomycetaceae > Streptomyces > Streptomyces sp. NPDC101110. Next base: position 202,904 of record NZ_JBIVZM010000001.1, read on the forward strand.
CACCGCAGCAGGGGCCATGCTGCTGGCCGCCTACACCGTCGTACGCCTGGAGCACGGCCTGCACCACTGGCCGCTCACCCTGGCCTCCGGTCTCGCGGCCGTCCTGCTGGCCGGCGCCTTCGTCGTGGTCGAACGCCGCTGCCCCGACCCGCTCGTCCGGCTCGGCATGCTGCGCTGGAGCCCGGCCGTGCGCGCCGATCTCGGGGCGCTGCTCTTCCTCGGCGCCTTCTTCGGCTTCCAGTTCGTCGTCACGCTCTACTTGCAGGAACTGCGTGGCTGGTCGTCCCTGCAGACGGCGGTGGCCCTGGTCGTCACGGGCATCGACGCCGTCCTCGCGCCGACGCTCACGCCCCGGCTGGTCGCCCGCTTCGGCCACGCCCGGGTGATCACCGGCGGTTTCCTGCTGGCTGTTGCCTCGTACGCGCTGTTCCTGCCGGTCGGCATGGAGTGGTCCTACGCCATGATGTTCCCGACTTTGCTGCTCAGCGGCCTCGCCTTCGCCCTGGCCTTCGGGCCGCTGACGATCGCGGCGACGGACGGGGTGGCGGAGTCGGAGCAGGGCCTGGCCGGCGGGCTGCTGACCACGGCGACGCAGTTCGGCTCCGCCATCGGCATCTCGGCGGTGACCGCGGTCTACGGCCTGGCGTCCACCGGGTCGGGCCCGGAGGCCACGCTCTCGGCGTTCCGCGCGGCGCTGACCGTGCCGCTCGCCCTGGTGGTGCTGGGCACGCTGATCTCACTGGTGAGCGTCCGGGAGGCCCGGCGCGCGGCGCGCAAGGCGTCCCAGGTGAGCAGCGTCAACGCCAGCCACACCAGCGCGAACCCGGCCCAGCGCTCCGGCGGCATCTCCTCGTGGAAGTAGAGGATGCCGAGCAGGAACTGGAAGACCGGCGTCAGGTACTGCAGCAGGCCGATGGTGGACAGGGGCACGCGGATGGCGGCAGCGCCGAAGCAGACCAGGGGGAGTGCGGTGACGATGCCGGCCGAGGCGAGCAGCGCCGCGTGCCCCGCGCCCTCGGTCGCGAAGGTGGAGTCGCCCCGCGCGGAGAGCCACACCAGGAAGCCGAGCGCGGGCAGGAACTGGATCGCGGTCTCGGCGGCCAGCGACTCGATGCCGCCGAGGCCCACCTTCTTCTTCACCAGCCCGTAGGTGGCGAAGGAGAACGCGAGGCAGAGCGAGATCCACGGGGGCCGGCCGTACCCGACGGTCAGCACGACGACCGCCGCGCAGCCGGTCCCGACCGCCGCCCACTGCACCGGCCGCAGCCGTTCCTTGAGGAGCAGCACGCCCATCGCGATGGTCACCAGCGGGTTGATGAAGTACCCGAGCGAGGCCTCGACGACGTGCCCGGAGTTCACGGACCAGATGTACAGCCCCCAGTTGACGGTGATGACCGCCGCGGCGACCGTGATCAGCGCCAGCTTGCGGGGCTGCCGCAGCAGCTCACCGGCCCAGGCCCAGCGGCGCAGCACCAGCAGGGCGGCGCCGACGAAGACCAGCGACCACACCATCCGGTGGGCCAGGATCTCCACCGCTCCGGCGGGCTTCAGCAGGGGCCAGAACAGGGGGACGAGCCCCCACATCCCGTAGGCCGCGAAGCCGTTCAGCAGTCCTATGTGCCGCTCACCCCTCGGCTTGCCGCTCACGTGCCCCTCCTTCGCGCCTGGCGTGCGTCCGCGTTCACGACGGTAACGCCGAGCGCCCCCGAATGTCATGCCCGTATCGGCATACGGTCATGACATCCGGGGGCGGACGCGGGGGCGGGGGTGTCAGCCCTTGAGGGCGGCGGCGATGGCCTCGGAGAAGGGCGTGGTCGGGCGGCCGATCAGGCGGGACAGGTCACCGGAGGAGACCACCAGCTCACCCTTCTCGATGGAGACGTCCACACCCGCGAGGATCCGGGCGAACGGCTCGGGCAGGCCCGCGCCGGTGAGGATGCCCACGAGGGCCTCGGGGGAGACGGCGTTGTAGGCGATCTCCCTGCCGGTCTGCCGGCTCAGCTCGGCCGCGTACTCGGCGAAGCTCCAGGGCGTGTCGCCGCCCAGCTCGTACGTCTGGTTCTCGTGCCCCTCGCCCGTCAGCACGGCCACGGCGGCGGCGGCGTAGTCGGCGCGGGCGGCGGAGGAGACCTTGCCCTCGCCGGCCGCGGCGACGACCGCGTGGTGCTCCAGCACCGGGGCGAGGTTCTCGGTGTAGTTCTCGTGGTACCAGCCGTTGCGCAGCAGGGCGTGGGGCACGCGGGAGGCCAGCAGGATCTCCTCGGTGCCGCGGTGGTCGTCGGCGAGCGCGGCGGTCAGGGTGCCCGGGGCGCTGGTGTAGGCGAGCAGGGCGACACCGGCGGCCTCGGCGGCGTCGATGACGACCTTGTGCTGCTGAACGCGGCCCTTGTCGAACTCGTTGCCGGAGATCAGCAGCACCTTGTCGCCGGCGGAGAACAGGCCGTCGTACGAGGCGGGGTCGTTGTAGTCGGCGAGAGCGATCCGCACGCCGCGGTCCGCGAAGCCGGCGGCCTTCTCCGCGTCGCGCACGACCGCGGTGATCTGCTCGGCCGGGACCTTCTCCAGCAGCTGCTCCACGACGTGACGGCCGAGGTGTCCGGTGGCTCCGGTGACGACGATGCTCATGGTGGGGTCTCTCCTTGTGGGGTGCGTTGCCACTAACGCTAAAACATGCGCTAACTTCTGGAAAGTACCCACTTTGAAGTAAGGTACTGGCATGGCAGTAAGTGACAACGAGGCCCTGTGCCCGTACCGGCTGGTCCTGGAGCACGTCACCAGCCGCTGGGGCGTGCTCGTCCTGACCGAGCTCCTGGACCGCCCCTACCGCTTCAGCGAACTGCGCCGCGCGATCAGCACCTACGGAAGCCGGGGCGTCAGCGAGAAGATGCTGACCCAGACCCTCCAGACCCTGGAACGGGACGGCCTCGTCCACCGCGACGCCCACCCCGTCATCCCGCCGCGTGTCGACTACTCCCTCACCGAACTGGGCCGCGAGGCCGCCGAACAGGTCCGGGCCCTCGCGGCATGGACACACCGGCGCATGGACGACGTGGAGCAGGCACGGCGGACATACGACGAGGCCCGGGCCGCCTCCTAGCGGTCCCGGGCCCCGTGGGCGGACGGAAGGTCAGCCCACGACCGTCCAGGTGTCGCCGCCCGCCAGCAGCGCGCCCAGATCACCCTTGCCGTGCTGCTCGATCGCGGTGTCCAGCTGGTCGGCCATCTGCGTGTCGTAGACGGGCCGCTCGACGGAGCGCAGGACACCGATCGGCGTGTGGTGCAGCGTGTCCGGGTCGGCGAGGCGGGACAGCGCGAACGCCGTGGTCGGGGACGGGGAGTGCGCGTCGTGGACGAGCACCCGGTCCTCGTTCTCCGGCGTCACCGCCACCACCTTCAGATCGCCGGTCAACGGGTCCCTCACGACACCCTTGGCCAGGTCGGCGCCGAAGCGGATCGGCTTGCCGTGCTCCAGCCGGATCACGGCATCCTCGGCCTGCTGCTTGTCCTTCAGGGCGTCGAAGGCGCCGTCGTTGAAGATGTTGCAGTTCTGGTAGATCTCGATCAGCGCCGTGCCCTGGTGGGCGGAGGCCTGGCGCAGCACCTCCGTCAGGTGCTTGCGGTCGGAGTCCACCGTCCGGGCCACGAAGGACGCCTCCGCGCCGAGCGCCAGCGACACCGGGTTGAACGGCGCGTCCAGCGAGCCCATCGGCGTCGACTTCGTGATCTTCCCGACCTCCGAGGTCGGCGAGTACTGGCCCTTGGTCAGACCGTAGATCCGGTTGTTGAACAGCAGGATCTTGAGGTTGACGTTGCGGCGCAGCGCGTGGATCAGATGGTTGCCGCCGATCGACAGCGCGTCGCCGTCACCGGTGACGACCCACACCGACAGGTCCCGGCGGGAGCTCGCCAGACCCGTGGCGATGGCCGGGGCGCGGCCGTGGATGGAGTGCATCCCGTACGTGTTCATGTAGTACGGGAAGCGCGAGGAGCAGCCGATGCCCGAGACGAAGACGATGTTCTCCTTCGCCAGCCCCAGCTCCGGCATGAAGCCCTGCACCGCGGCGAGGATGGCGTAGTCACCGCAGCCGGGGCACCAGCGCACTTCCTGGTCGGACTTGAAGTCCTTCATCGACTGCCTGCCCTCGGCCTTGGGGACGAGGGAAAGCGACTCGATGGTGCCCGTGCCGTGCGTGGACGTCTCAGCCATCGATGGCCTCCTTCAGCGCCGCGGCGAGCTGCTCCGCCTTGAACGGCATGCCGTTGACCTGGTTGTACGAGTGGGCGTCGACCAGGTACTTCGCCCGGATGAGCGTGGCGAGCTGCCCGAGGTTCATCTCGGGGATCACCACCTTGTCGTAACGCTCCAGCACCGAAGCCAGATTCCGCGGGAAGGGGTTGAGATGGCGCAGGTGCGCCTGCGCGACGGACTCCCCGGCTCTGCGCAGCCGCCGCACCGCCGCCGTGATCGGCCCGTACGTCGAGCCCCAGCCCAGCACCAGCGTCCTGGCCTCGTGCGGGTCGTCCACCTCGACGTCCGGGACGTCGATGCCGTCGATCTTCGCCTGCCGGGTGCGCACCATGAGGTCGTGGTTGGCCGGGTCGTAGGAGATGTTCCCCGTGCCGTCCTGCTTCTCGATGCCGCCGATCCGGTGCTCCAGACCTGGCGTGCCCGGGATCGCCCAGGGGCGGGCCAGCGTCTGCGGGTCCCGCTTGTACGGCCAGAACACCTCGGAGCCGTCGTCGAGCGTGTGGTTCGGCCCCTGGGCGAACTGCACCCGCAGGTCCGGCAGCTCCTCGATGTCGGGGATCCGCCACGGCTCGGAGCCGTTGGCCAGGTAGCCGTCGGACAGCAGGAACACCGGCGTGCGGTACGTCAGCGCGATCCGCGCCGCCTCCAGCGCCGCGTCGAAACAGTCCGCCGGCGTGCGCGGCGCGACCACCGGCACCGGCGCCTCGCCGTTGCGCCCGTACATCGCCTGGAGCAGATCCGCCTGCTCGGTCTTGGTGGGCAGACCCGTCGACGGGCCACCGCGCTGGATGTCCACGACCAGCAGCGGCAGCTCCAGGGAGACCGCGAGCCCGATGGTCTCCGACTTCAGCGCCACACCGGGACCGCTCGTCGTGGTCACGGCGAGCGAACCACCGAAGGCCGCGCCCAGCGCGGCCCCGATGCCTGCGATCTCGTCCTCCGCCTGGAAGGTCCGCACGCCGAAGTTCTTGTGTTTGCTCAGCTCGTGCAGGATGTCCGACGCCGGAGTGATCGGGTACGACCCCAGATACAGCGGCAGATCCGCCTGCCGGCTCGCCGCGACCAAGCCGTACGACAGGGCGAGGTTGCCGGAGATGTTGCGGTACACACCCGGCGGGAACGCCGTGGCCGCCGGGGCGACCTCGTAGGAGACGGCGAAGTCCTCCGTCGTCTCACCGAAGTTCCAGCCGGCCCGGAACGCCGCGATGTTGGCCGCCGCGATGTCGGGCTTCTTCGCGAACTTCGACTTCAGGAACTTCTCCGTGCCCTCGGTGGGCCGGTGGTACATCCAGCTCAGCAGGCCCAGCGCGAACATGTTCTTGCTGCGCTCGGCCTCCTTGCGGCTGAGGTCGAACTCCTTCAGCGCCTCGACCGTGAGCGTGGTCAGCGGCACGGGGTGCAGGTGGTAGCCGTCCAGCGACCCGTCCTCCAGCGGGGACGTCTCGTAGCCGACCTTCTGCATCGCCCGCTTGGTGAACTCGTCCGTGTTGACGATCACCTCGGCGCCGCGCGGCAGGTCGCCGATGTTCGCCTTCAACGCGGCCGGGTTCATCGCCACCAGCACGTTCGGTGCGTCACCGGGCGTGAGGATGTCGTGGTCGGCGAAGTGCAGCTGGAAGGACGACACACCCGGCAGGGTTCCGGCGGGCGCCCTGATCTCGGCCGGGAAGTTCGGCAGCGTCGACAGGTCGTTGCCGAACGACGCGGTCTCCGAGGTGAAACGGTCACCGGTGAGCTGCATACCGTCACCCGAGTCCCCCGCGAACCTGATGATCACCCGGTCGAGACGGCGGACATCCTTCGCGCCCGCCGCTTTGCGCTGCTCTCCTACGACTGCTTCGTCGGCCTGCTCCGCTGGGCTACTGACCTGGCTGGTCACTGAACTGGACCTCCCTCGAGGACGCTGTCCGGGACAGGCCTTCCCGCAGGCCCTCCCGGGATCAACACTACGACCGCAAGGGTCGCCTTCTGCGGGTCATTCGCATCTTGGACACGACTTCGGTATGACCATGCGTCCGTCTTTGTCCGGGTTTCCGCGGTCTGCGATCGTGAACGTCAAGAGTTGAGATACGTCAGGACGGCCAGAACCCTTCGGTGATCGCCCTCGCTCGGGGACAGCCCCAGCTTCAGGAAGATGTTGCTGACGTGCTTCTCGACCGCCCCGTCGCTGACCACCAGCTGCCGCGCGATCGCCGAGTTCGTCCGCCCCTCGGCCATCAGCCCCAGCACCTCCCGCTCCCGCGGGGTCAGCCCCGCCAGCACGTCCTGCTTGCGGCTGCGGCCCAGCAGCTGCGCGACCACCTCCGGGTCGAGCGCCGTACCGCCCTCCGCCACCCGGACCACCGCGTCCACGAACTCCCGCACCTCGGCGACCCGGTCCTTCAGCAGATAACCCACACCCCGGCTGGACCCCGCGAGCAGCTCCGTGGCGTAACGCTCCTCCACGTACTGCGACAGCACCAGCACCCCGAGGCCCGGGTGCGCCTTGCGCAGCTGCACCGCCGCCCGCACCCCCTCGTCGGTGTGCGTCGGCGGCATCCGCACGTCCGCCACGACCACGTCCGGCAGCTCGCCCTGCGCGTCGAACTCCGTGATGGTCTTGATCAGCGCCTCGCCGTCACCCACACCGGCGACCACGTCGTGCCCGCGGTCGGTCAGCAGCCGGGTCAGGCCCTCCCTGAGCAGCACTGAATCCTCGGCGATGACCACCCGCACCCTGTCCTCCACGATGTCCGGCCCCCCACAGCCCGATGCCGCCCGTCCGCGGCCCACAACGGCCCCGCGCCCACCCGTGCGACGGGTCCAGCATTTCAGGGTCGGGGGGCGGATGGGGGGAGGAGCGTCTTCTTGCCCTACCGAATCGGGGGGGGAGGCCTTGCACTCTGTCTCACCGTGTCGGGTGGTGGGTGGGCGAAGGCCGGGGGTCCAGGGGGCGGAGCCCCCCTGGCGGGATCACGGGGGCGAAGCCCCCGGACGGGGCATCGGGGCGGAGCCCGGCAGCACACCTCGGCCGGAGGTCACCGCACATGCGCTCCCCGCCACGGCAACTCCGCCGTCACCCGCGTCGGCCCGCCCGCCGGCGAGTCCACCACCAGGATCCCGTCCACCGCGTCGAGCCGATCCGCCAGCCCCGCAAGACCCGACCCACGCGACACATCGGCCCCGCCCACGCCGTTGTCCACGACCTGCAGCATCAGCCGGTTCTCCGTACGCCACACCTCCACGCCCGCCCACGTGGCCCGCGCGTGCTTGCTGACGTTCTGCAACAGCTCCGACACCGTGAAGTACGCGATCCCCTCGATCGCCGGCGCCGGCCGCTCCGCCAGGTCCACCTCGAGCTGCACCGGCACCGTGCACCGCGACGCCACCGCCGACAGCGCCGCGTCCAGCCCGCGGTCCGTCAGCACCGCCGGATGAATCCCCCGGGCGAGGTCCCGCAGCTCCTGCAACGCCGTCTTCACCTCGCCGTGCGCCTCGTCCACCATCCGCGCGGCCGCCCGCGGATCCTCCTGCAGCTTCTCCTTCGCCAGCCCCAGATCCATCGCCAGCGCCACCAGCCGGGCCTGCGCCCCGTCGTGCAGATCCCGCTCGATGCGCCGCAGATCGGCCGCCGCCGTGTCGACCACGACCCCCCGGTCCGACTCCAGCTCCACCACCCGCGACGCCAGCCGCGACGGCCCGAGCAGCCCGTGCACCATCACCCGGTCCACCATGGTCAGCGCCCGCACGATCCACGGTGTGGCGATCGTGAACAGCAGACCCACCAGCGCGGTCACCGTGATCTCGAAGGGGTTGTCGAGGTAGATCAGATGCGCCTCGTCGCCGTACAGCTGGATCCCGTCCTGACCGGCGTACACCGGGAACACCCAGAACCACAGCGGATACGTCAGCAGCCCCCAGCCCAGCGCCCACACATTCACGGAGACGACGAACGAGAACACCGCCCACGGCAGATGCAGCACCGCGTACAGCAGGGCCCGCCACGAGGCGCCGCTCTTGAGGACGGCACCCACCCACGCCATCACGCCCGGCTTCTTCGTCCGCAGCGGCTCCGGCTCCGCCACCTCCAGACCCAGCAGTCCCCGCGCCCGCATCCGCTCCAGCGCCCCCAGACCGCGGCACCCGGCGAGCCCCGCCGCCAGCACCGGTATGCCGAGGAACGTCACCAGCAGCCCCACCCCCAGCGACACCATCGTGACCGCGTAGGTGAACAGCAGGATGCCGACCGGCAGGCCCAGCAGCACATGGGCGAGTTCCTTCCAGGTGCGGAGCTCGACCGGCGCCCGCAGCGCGGCCGGCAGCCGGTGCCGCCGTTCGGTGCTCCCCGGGAACCCGGACCCGCTGTCGAGCCCGTACCCCTGTCCGTACTCCGTGGCCATCGGCGTCGTCCTTCTCCTCGTCCCGCGGCTGTGCTCCGTACCTCCACCCTGCTCCGCCGCAGGCCGGCGGACCATGGAGTCCGTCGGCGTCTGGCACGGGGGGTTTTCCCTACCCCGCGGACCCCGACCGGTCACGCCACGGCAGCTCCGCCGTGACCGTCGTCGGACCACCCTCGGGCGACTCCAGGACGAACAGGCCGTCGACGGCGTCCAGCCGCTCCGCCAGACCCTTCATCCCCGTACCGCCGTCGAGGCTCGCACCCCCACTCCCGTCGTCCCACACCTGAATGAGCAGCCGGGTGCTGGTCCGCCACACATCCACCGAGGCCGATCTCGCCCCGCTGTGCTTGCTGACGTTCTGCAGCAGCTCCGAGACGGTGAAATACGCGATGCCCTCGATGGCCGCGGCCGGCCGCTCCGGGAGATCGACCGTCACCTTCACCGGGACCGTGCAGCGCGTGGCGACCGACGACAGGGCCGCGTCCAGGCCGCGGTCGGTCAGGACCGCCGGATGGATGCCGCGCGCCAGATCCCGCAACTCCTGGAGTGCCAGCTTCACCTCACCGTGCGCCTCCTCGACCATCGCGGCCGCCGCGTCGGGGTCCTCCAGCACCTTCTCCTTGGCCAGGCCCAGCCCCATCGCCAGATTGACCAGCCGCGCCTGCGCCCCGTCGTGCAGATCCCGCTCGATGCGCCGCAGGTCGGCCGCCGCCGTGTCGACCACGACCCCCCGGTCCGACTCCAGCTCCGCGATCCGCCGCTCCAGCTCGTCGGAAGGCGACAGCAGCGCCCGCACCATGGCCCGGTCGGCGTTGGTCAGCCCCCGCGCGATGAACGGCAGCACCGGCCACAGCACGAACAGCGAGACCAGCGTGACCGTGAAGGTGAGCACACCCCAGGGCAGCCGGATGAACTCGTACAGCACCGTGCGCCAGCCCACCGGATCCTTCAGCTGCATCCACAGCCGCTGGAAGAACCCGCCCCCACCGCGCAGCCGCAGCCGGCTCGGCTCCTCGATCCGCACCCCGAGCAGAGCCCGGGCCCGGGCCCGCTCCAGCCTGCCCAACTGCCGCGCCCCCACGAGTCCGGCCGCGAGGAGCGGGAACCCGACCACCGTGACGGTCAGCCCGAACCCGGTGGACAGCATCGTCACGACATAGGTGAAACCGAGCAGCGCGACCGGAAGGTTCGCCAGCAGGTGTGCGATCTCCTTCCAGGTGTGCCGGTCGTAGGCGAGCCGGGCCGGCGGCGGCCGGTCGTCCGGCCCGGCGGCCGGCCGGGCCGCCGTCGTGCCCGGGGACGGGATGCGTTGAATCATGTGGGTCAGCGTGCCCGGCGGCGGGCCTCCGCGCCATGAGGGGGACCGCCACGATCGACTGAGGAAAACCCCACCCCCCTGTCCCGGGCGGTGACGGGCTGCTTACCCTGCCCTTATCAGGGCCTAGACTCCCGTGCGTACAGATCGTCGAACGGCTGCGTCCCCGTGAGCCGCAGCATCGTCGCAGGATCCAGTCCGAATTTTGAGGGAGCGAGGGACGGACGTGCCGGAACCGACCGTCGTCACCACGACCGTCGTCGCGGCGGACTACTTCCAGTCCTACTCGGTCGTCGGACTGCTCGCCGTGATCGGCGTGCTGTTCGTCGCCGTCGCCTTCGGGGCCGGCCGCCTGCTGCGGCCCGTGGTCCCCACCCCCGAGAAACTCCTGACCTACGAGTGCGGCGTCGACCCCGTCGGCGAGGGCTGGGCCCACACCCAGGTCCGCTACTACGTGTACGCCTTCCTCTACGTGATCTTCGCCGTCGACTCGATCTTCCTGTTCCCCTGGGCGACCGTCTTCGCCGCCCCCGGCTACGGCGCGACGACCCTGGCCGAGATGTTCATCTTCCTCGGCTTCCTGGCGGTCGGCCTGCTCTACGCCTACAAGAAGGGCGTCCTGGCATGGACGTGAACCCCTCGGTGTCCGAGCCTGTACTGCTGCCCGAGCCCAAGCGGCTGGGCGCCCTGGCCCGCCTCGCCCCCGAGCCGATGAAGGTCGTCCTCAACTGGGGCCGCCGCTACTCGCTCTGGGTCTTCAACTTCGGCCTCGCCTGCTGCGCGATCGAGTTCATCGCCGCGTCGATGGCCCGCCACGACTTCATCCGCCTCGGCGTCATCCCGTTCGCCCCGGGGCCCCGCCAGGCCGACCTGATGGTCGTCTCCGGCACGGTCACCGACAAGATGGCCCCGGCCGTGAAGCGCCTCTACGAGCAGATGCCGGAACCGAAGTACGTCATCTCCTTCGGCGCCTGCAGCAACTGCGGCGGCCCCTACTGGGACTCCTACTCCGTCACCAAGGGCGTCGACCAGATCATCCCCGTCGACGTCTACGTCCCCGGCTGCCCGCCCCGCCCCGAGGCGCTGCTCCAGGGCATCCTCAAGCTCCAGGAGAAGATCGCCCGCGAGTCGCTGGGGGAGCGCTACGGCAGCGGTGCGGAGCGTCCCTCGGCCGCGGCGCTGCAGAGCGGACTGGTGCAGCCGCCCGCGGCGGGCCCGGCCACGGGGGAGGACCGATGACCGCCGTCGGCTGGCTGCCCGCCACCGCCGAGGAACTCTTCGGCCCGGACGCCACGGCCGAGCTCTCTTACGAGGTCCTGACGGTCGACGTACCTCCGGCGGCCTGGATCACCGCCCTGGAGACCGCCCGCGACCGCCTCGGCTGCACCTACTTCGACTGGCTGAGCGCAGTCGACGAACCCGGCACCGGCTTCCGCGTCGCCGCTCACGTCGCCGCGCTCGCCCCCGTACGACGCCTCCTGCTGCGCACGACCGTCCCGCACGAGGCCCCCACGCTGCCCTCGGCGATCGACGTCTACGCGGGTGCCGCCTGGCACGAACGCGAGACGCACGAGATGTTCGGCATCACCTTCGAAGGCCACCCGGCGCTGGACCACCTGCTCCTGCCCGAGAACTTCGAAGGCCACCCCCTGCGCAAGGACTTCGTCCTGGCCGCCCGCGTCGCCAAGGCCTGGCCCGGCGCGAAGGAACCGGGCGAGTCGGAACACGGCGGCCCCAAGCGACGCCAGATGCTCCCGCCCGGCGTCCCCGACCCCAACGAATGGGGTCCCCTCAAGGGCCAACTCCCCCCGGCCCCCGCCCGAGGCGCAGGCCGCGCAGCAGGCGAACGCCCGGCCCGAGGCGCCGCACGGTCGGCGGGAGAGCGCCCCGTACGACGCACCCGCTCGGCGTCGGAGGGGTCGGCGAGCCAGTCCGCTGCCGGTGCGCAGACCCCGGAAGCCGGAGCGGACGGTCCGGCTGCCCCGCGCCGGGCCCGTTCGGCGTCGGAGGGTTCGGCGAGCCAGTCCACCCCCGCCGGTGAGACCCGGCCGGCCGCCCGGCGTACGCGTACGGCCGCTGAGGGCTCCGCGAGCCAGTCCACCTCCGGCGAGCCGGTTGCTCCGGCCCGGAAGACCGAACCCGACCGGACCGAGCCCGACCGGACCGACGCCAGGCCGGACACGGCCCCTAGCGCCCCACGCAGCTCGGACGCGCCCTGGCACCACGCCCGCCCGGCCTTCAACGAACCGGCACCCGAACCGTCGCCCGAAGCAGCGCAGACCCCGGCCCCTCCGGACACCGCACCCACGCCGGACCCGGCCGACACCCCGAGTCCCGCGGACCACGACCCGAAGCCGACGGACGGCGACGCCAAGTCCACGGACGCCGACGCCAAGTCCACGGACGGCGACGCCAAGTCCACGGACGACGTGAAGACCACGGACGACGACGCCAAGTCCACGGACGACGCGAAGACCACGAACGGCGACGCGAAGCCCACCGGCAAACCCGACAGCGCTGACAGGCCCGACAAGCCCGAGGACCCTTCAGGAGGCCCGCAGTGAACGACGTGCTCGACGTCGCCCTGCGACTCCTGGTCGTCTTCGTCGTCTTCCTCACCCTCCCCCTGGTCATCGGCCAGACCGAGCACAAGGTCATGGCCCATATGCAGGGCCGCCTCGGCCCCATGTACGCAGGCGGCTTCCACGGCTGGGCCCAGCTGATCGCCGACGGCGTGAAGTTCGCGCAGAAGGAGGACGTCGTCCCCGCGGGCGCCGACCGCCGCATCTTCCAACTGGCTCCCGCCGTCGCCCTGCTGCCGTACCTCCTCGTCCTGCTCGCCATCCCCATCGGCCCCGGCGAGGGAGCCGTCGGCCAGGTCATCGACGCGGGCGTCTTCTTCGTCCTGGCCGTCATGGGCGTCGGCGTCCTCGGCTCGCTCATGGCCGGCTGGGCGTCCGCGAACAAGTTCTCCCTGCTCGGGGGCCTGCGCACCGCCGCCCAGCTCCTCGCCTACGAACTGCCGATGCTGCTGACCGCCGCCTCGGTGGCGATGGCGGCCGGCACCGTCTCCCTCCCCGGCATCCTCGACGCCTTCGAGTGGTGGTGGCTGCCCTGGCAGATCGTCGGCGCGATCGTCTTCTTCGTGGCCGGCCTCGCCGAACTCCAGCGCCCTCCCTTCGACATGCCCGTCGCCGACTCGGAGATCATCTTCGGCGCGTACACCGAGTACACCGGCCTCCGCTTCGCTCTCTTCCTCCTCGCCGAGTACGCCGGAATCGTCGTCCTGTGCGGTCTGACCACCGTCCTCTTCCTCGGCGGCTGGCACGGCCCCTGGGGCGCCGACGGTCTCGGCTGGGTCTGGACCCTGCTGAAGACCGCCGTCCTCGCCTTCCTCGTGATCTGGCTGCGCGTCACCTATCCCCGCCTGCGCGAGGACCAGCTCCAGAAGCTGGCCTGGACCCTCCTCGTCCCCCTCTCCCTCGCCCAGATCGCCCTCACCGGCATCGTCAAGGTGGTGATCCAGTAACCATGGCCCCCCTTCCCGGCAGTGGCCTCGCCAAGGGCCTGGCCGTCACCCTCCGCACGATGACGAGGAAGTCCGTCACCGCGCAGTACCCGGACGCCCAGCCCGGCCTCCCGCCCCGCACCCGCGGCGTGATCGGCCTGTTCGAGGAGAACTGCACGGTCTGCATGCTGTGCGCCCGCGAGTGCCCGGACTGGTGCATCTACATCGACTCCCACAAGGAGACGGTCCCCCCGGCGGCCCCCGGCGGTCGCGAGCGCAGCCGCAACGTCCTCGACCGCTTCGCCATCGACTTCTCCCTGTGCATGTACTGCGGTATCTGCATCGAGGTCTGTCCTTTCGACGCCCTGTTCTGGTCTCCCGAGTTCGAGTACGCCGAGACCGACATCCGCGACCTCACCCACGAGCGCGACAAGCTCCGCGAGTGGATGTGGACCGTCCCGGCCCCGCCGGCCCTCGACCCCGCCGCTGAGGAGCCGAAGGAACTCGCCGCCGCCCGCAAGGCCGCCGACAAGCTGGCCGCGCAGCAGACCCCGCCTGCCACCGGCCTCCACGCCGACGAGCAGGCCCGCGCCGCCGAACAGCCCACCCGGCCCCAGGGCGACTCGAAGCAGCAGACCGACCAGCCGGAGCCGGATCGCCCGGAGTCGGATCGCCCGGGGCCGGATCGTCCGGAGCCGGATCGCCCGAAGACGGATCGTCCGAAGACGGATCGTCCTGAGCAAGGTCGTCCGATGCCCGGTCACCCCAAGCCGGGGCAGGAGGGGACGGAATGACCCTCGCCGCAAGCAGTGCCGCCTATCTCGCAACCGGTCACACCGCCGGGGCTGCCGCGGAAACCCACGGTTTCCTCTCCCCGACCGGCGTCGAGATCGCCTTCCTCCTCGTCGGTCTGCTGACCTTCGGCGCGGCCCTCGTCACCGTCACCACCAAGCAGCTGGTGCACGCCGCCCTGTGGCTGGTGGTCACCCTCGGCGGCCTCGCCGTCGAGTACCTCCTGCTCACCGCCGAGTTCATCGCCTGGGTACAGGTCCTCATCTACGTCGGTTCCGTCGTCGTCCTCCTCCTGTTCGGTCTCATGCTCACCAGAGCCCCCATCGGCCGCTCTCCGGACGCCGACTCCGGCAACCGGTGGGCCGCCCTCACCGTGGCCGTCGCCGCTGCCGCCGCCCTGGTCTGGGTCGTCGTCGACGCCTTCCGCACGACCTGGATCGACCTGGACGGCCCCGCCGCCGGCTCCACCGAGGCCACCGGCGCGAGCCTCTTCCAGAACTGGGTGCTCCCCTTCGAGGCTCTCTCCGTCCTCCTCCTCGCCGCCCTGGTCGGCGCCATCGTCCTGTCCCGCAAGGCGAAGGCGGAGTCGAGCTCTCCCCCCGTGAACGCCCCGGCCGCCACCAAGAGTTCCCGAGCGGTCACGGAGAGTTCAGGGAGTTCCGAGCAGGAAGGGACCCGCTGATGCACCTCGCCTACCCCGCCGTCCTCTCCGCCCTCCTCTTCTGCACGGGCCTGTACGGCGTCCTCGCCCGCCGCAACGCGATCCTGGTCCTGATGTCGGTCGAGCTGATGCTCAACGCCGTCAACCTCAACCTGGTCGCCTTCGACGTCTGGCTCAGCAGGGCCGCCGAGGAGACCCTGCACTCCGGCCAGGCCCTGACCCTGTTCACCATCGCCATCGCCGCCGCGGAGATCGGCATCGGCCTGGCGATCGTCCTCGCCGTCCACCGCAACCGCGGCACCGCGGACATCGACAAGCTCCGCGACACCGCCGAACGGCACGACCCCGACGGCCCCGACCACGACGCCCTCACGGCCGAGCGGTCCGACGAGGCCCAGAAGGCTGAGGCCACCGCGTGACCACGACCACCCTCGCCGTCCTCGTCCCCCTCCTTCCGTTCCTCGGCGCGGCCGCCGGCCTGCTGCTGGGGCGCACGGCACCCGGCTTCGTCCGCCCGCTCGCCGTCCTCCCGACGCTCGCCTCCCTGGTGCTCGCCGCGCTGGTCGCCGTTCGCCAGGGCGGCGGCGCCGCCGTCGACTCGGCCACGGAACTCACCCCCACCGGCTCGGTCCCGATCGAACTCGCCCTGCACGTCGACGGCTTCGCCGCCCTCGTCGCCGTGCTGGTCGGCCTGGTCGCCTCCTGCGTGCAGATCTACTCGACGGGCTACCTGCGCAACGACCCGCGCTACCCCTCCTACGCCGCGCTCGTCTCGCTGTTCACCTCCGCGATGTTCCTGGTCGTCTACTCCGGCGACCTGATCGTGCTGCTGGTCGGCTGGGAGGTCATGGGCATCTGCTCCTACTTCCTGGTCGGCCACTACTGGGAGACCCCGGAGGCCCGCGGCGCCTCCCTCAAGGCCTTCCTGGTCACCAAGCTCGGCGACGTCCCCTTCCTCATCGGCCTGTTCGCCCTGGCCACCGACGCCGGATCGTTCCGCGTCACCCGGATCCTGGGCACCGTCGCGAGCGGTGGGCTCGACCACCCGACGCTGATCGCCCTGCTGCTCCTGGCGGGCGTGGCGGGCAAGTCGGCCCAGTTCCCGCTGCACACGTGGCTCCCCGACGCGATGGCGGGCCCGACCCCCGTCTCCGCGCTGATCCACGCCGCCACGATGGTCGCCGCCGGTGTCTACTTCATCGCCCGTCTCCTCCCGGTCTTCGAGGCCTCGCAGGCCGCGATGGTCGTCCTCGCCGTCATGGCCGCCGTCACGATGACCGGCTCGGCGCTCGCCGCGCTCGCCCAGGACGACATCAAGCGCGTCCTCGCCTACTCGACGATCGGCCAGCTCGGCTACATGACCGGTGCCCTCGCCGTCGGCGACCGCGGTGCCGCCGTCTTCCACCTCCTGTCCCACGGCGCCTTCAAGGCGCTGCTGTTCCTCGCGGCCGGCGTGATCATCCACGCCGCCGGCACCAACTCGCTCGCCGCCATGTCCCGCATGCGCAACCTGCGCGACCGCATCCCCGACGCCTACTGGACGATGACCATGGCGTTGCTCGCGCTCGCCGCGATCCCGCCGTTCAGCGGCTTCTTCTCCAAGGAGGCCGTCCTCGGCGTCGCCGAGCACGTCGTCACCGGACACACCGAGCGCGCCCCCGCCGCCGCGGGCTGGCTCGTCCTCGTCGCCGGTCTGCTCACGGCCGTGCTCACCGCCGCCTACGCGATGCGCCTGTGGCTGCTCGCCTTCCGGGGCCGGGGCACCGAAGCCCCCGACCACGGCAGGCAGCCGCTGACGATGACCGTCGTGCTGTGGGTCCTCGCCGTCCCGTCCCTGGCCCTCGGCGGATTCGCGTTCCGCCTGCTGCCCGACTGGTTCGACGGCCGCGACCTCGGCCCCACCCTGACCACATCCGTGCTCGGCACGGGCCTGGTGCTGGTCGGCGGCATCGTCACCTACGCGGCCTGGCGGCACACCACCGCCCTCGCGGCCCGCGTCCCCCTGGGTGCCGTCGCGGCCCACCCCGAGGGCGACGCCGCCCAGGTCGAGGCGGAAGCCATCACCAGCCACGAGCCGGCCTACGGCGACATCGCCTACGCCCCCGACCCCGCCGACCCGGGACGGCTGCTGCTCGGCCCCCTGCACCGCCACGCGGCCGCCGGCTTCCACCTGGACGCCGTGTACACGGTCCTGTTCGTCCGACCGGTCCAGGCCGGCGCGAGCCTCGTCCGGTTCCTCGACCGCGAGGTCGTCGAGACCTACGTCCGCGGTGCGGGTGCGCTGCCCCGCTGGCTCGGCGCCGCCGTACGGCGTGCCCAGACCGGCAACGTCCAGACCTATGTGAGCGCGCTGCTCGCCGGCACCGTGGTCCTCGCGGTCGCCGCCGTCCTCGTCGCCACGGGAGCGTGAGCAGACGTGATCGATATCAACGAGTCCGTGATGCAGTTCCTTCTGGCGTTCGTCGTCGTCGGTCCGCTCCTCGGCGCCGTCGCGGCTCTCCTGCCCGCCCCGCCCGGACTGAAGGGGAAGTCACCCGAGCAGGCCGTGCTCCGGCACGGTGTCACCGTCACCGGCGCGGTTCTCGCCGCGGCGATCGTCCTCACGCTCGGCTTCGACCACGACCGGCCGTCGAAGATGCAGGCCGGCACGGACATCAGCTGGATCCCCGCGCTCGACGTGCGCATCCACCTCGGCGTCGACGGCATCTCTCTCCCCCTTCTGGTCCTGACCGCGCTGCTGACCTTTCTCTGCGCGCTCTACTCGTACTTCAAGATGCCCGAAGGCCCGAGCCCGAAGGCCTTCGTCGCCCTGCTGCTCGTCCTCGAGGGCGGCACGCTCGCGACCTTCGCCGTCCTCGACCTGCTGCTGTTCTTCCTCGCCTTCGAGATGGTCCTCATCCCGATGTACTTCCTCATCGCCCGCTGGGGCGGCGAGGACCGGAGCCGGGCCGCCTGGCGATTCATCCTCTACACGCTGCTCGGCTCCGTGGTCATGCTGCTCGGCCTGCTCCTGATCGGAATCAAGGCGGGCACGTTCGACATGGTGGCACTCGCCACTGACAACGGCCGGTCGCTGACCGCATCCGTGCAGGTCATCGCCGTTCTGGCGATCGGGATCGGGCTCGCGGTGAAAACGCCGATGTGGCCGCTGCACAGCTGGCTGCCCGACGCCCACACCGCCGCGCCCACCGTCGGTTCGGTCCTCCTGGCCGGCGTGCTGCTCAAGATGGGTACGTACGGATTCGTCCGGATCCTGCTCCCCGTCGCGCCGGACGGCTTCCGTACCTTCGCGCCCTACCTCGCCGCCCTGGCCGTCGTCGGCATCATCTACGGATCGCTGGCCTGCCTGGCCCTCGCCAAGCAGGGCGCGAAGGGCGACCTCAAGCGCCTCATCGCCTACTCGTCCGTCGGCCACATGGGCTTCGTCCTGCTCGGCATCGCCACGATGACCCCGACCGGCGTGAACGGCGCCCTGTTCGCCAACATCGCCCACGGCCTCATCACCGGCCTGCTCTTCTTCCTGGTCGGCGCCCTGAAGGACCGCACCGGCACCACCGACCTCGACACCCTCGCCGAGGAGACCGGCGCCGCCCTCTACGGCAAGGCCCCGCGCCTCGGCGGTCTGCTCGCGTTCGCCGCCGTCGCCTCGCTCGGCCTGCCGGGCCTCGCCGGCTTCTGGGGCGAGATGCTGGCCCTGTTCGGCGCGTTCCAGCCGGCGGAGGGCCTCAGCCGCCCCGCCTTCCTCACGTTCATGGCGATCGGCGCGTTCGGCACCCTGCTGACCGCCGCGTACCTGCTGATCGTGGTCCGCCGGGTCTGTATGGGCGCCCTGCCCCAGGACGCCCCGAAACTCGCCGACGTCCGCTCCTACGAGTTCGCGGCGTGGACCCCGCTCGTGGCCCTCACCGTCGTCGCGGGCCTGTGGCCCAGAGCCCTCCTCGGCCTGAGTGACCCGGCCGTCCAGCAGCTGCTCGCAGGAGGCACCCGATGAGCTCCCCGGCCCAGCCCCTGGCGGCGTCGCTGGTCCAGTCCGTCGACTGGCTCGCCATCGCTCCGCCCACCATCGCGGCGGTCGTCGCACTCGTCGTCCTGGTCGCCGACCTGTTCGTCGCCGAGCACCGCAAGGCCCTGCTCGGCTGGACGTCGGTGGCGGGCCTGGCAGCCGCCACGGCGATGCTGCTGCCCCTCCTCGACGGTGACCGCAGCACCTTCTGCCTGACCGGCGACGCCACCGTGTGCAGCTACACGGCCGACCGCTTCACCCTGGTCATCCAGTTCCTGGTCCTCGGCGGCGCCCTGCTCGCCGCCCTCCTGTCGGTCACCGCCCTGAAGGACGCCCGCAAGGACCTGCCCGAGGGCGAGTACTGGTTCCTGCTGCTGTCCTCCGCAGCCGGCGCCGCCCTGCTGCCCGCCTCCCGCGACCTCGCGACCCTGATCGTCGCCCTGGAGGTCGCCTCGCTGCCCGCCTTCGCGCTGGTCGGCCTCAGGTACGGCGACCGGAAGTCCTCGGAAGCGGCCCTGAAGTTCTTCCTGTCCTCGGTCACGGCCACCGCGGTCAGCCTGATGGGCATCAGCTTCGTGTACGCCACCACGGGCACCCTCTACCTCACCCAGGTCGCCGACCGCATCCAGGACGTCGACGCGCAGTTCCACACCCTCGCCCAGACCGGCGTGGTCCTCACCCTGGTCGGCTTCGCCTTCAAGACGGCCGCCGTGCCCTTCCACTTCTGGGTGCCCGACACCTACGTCGGGGCGCCCCTGCCGATCGCGGCCTACCTGTCGGTCATCGGCAAGGCGGTCGGCTTCAGCGGCCTCATCCTCGTGACGGTCGTGGCCCTCCCCTCGTACGCCGACGTCTGGGGCCCCGCCCTGGCAGCCCTGGCCGCGCTCACCATGACCGTGGGCAACGCCGGAGCCCTCCGCCAGCAGGCCACGCGCGCGTACAGCGCGGTACGCCTGCTCGCCTGGTCCTCCGTCGGCCAGGCCGGCTACCTCCTGGTGCCGATCGCCGCCGCCGCGTACTCCGGGGACGCCGAGAAGTCGATCGGCTCGACCGTCGCCTACGCGCTCATGTACGGCGCCGTGAACCTCGGCGCCTTCGCCGTCGCCGCGCTCGTCGGCCGTACGAAGGTCCTCAACCGGGTGGCCGACTACCGCGGTCTGTACGCCTCCAGCCCCCTGTCCGCACTGCTCCTGGCGTTCTTCCTCTTGTGCCTCGCAGGGCTGCCACCGGGCATCATCGGTCTGTTCGCCAAGGTCACCGTGTTCTCCGCGGCTGTCGACGCCGGTCTCGGCTGGCTCGCCGTGGTCATGGCCGTCAACGTCGTCATCGCGCTCTTCTACTACCTCCAGTGGACGGCCCTGCTGTTCCGCGCACCCGAGGGGGAACCCGAGAAGCACCGCGTCCCCGGCCCGGTCACCGCCGCGATCGCTCTGACCGGTGTCCTCGGCATCGCCCTGTCCGGCGCACCCCAGCTGGTCCTGCGCTTCACCGACACCGGACTCTTCTGAAACCCGTTCCGGGCAAGGCCGGCCCTCGAAAGATCCGGCCGTTCACCCCGGGCCGCCTACACCGCGCGCGTGCGGGCACTCGCCCCCCACGCGCGCGTGCCGTCTCCCGGTGCCGTCACCCGGACGGCCCACACCGGCCGCCGCACGCACCAGGGAACTCGAGCCTCTCGCCTGGCGTTGACCAGTACGGGAGGGTCCACTGGACGTGACGACGCGGCACCAGTGGCACCGCAGACACAGCAAGCAAGGGTCCCCTGCCGCACCACTAGGAGGGCGTACCGTGCACCGCCGGCACAACGGGCTCAGGACAGCGATCCTCCTGGGAGGACTGTCCGCACTCATCATCGTCATCGGCAGTTTCTTCGGCCGCATGGGGCTCGTCATCGCCGTCCTGGTAGCACTGGCCACCAACGCGTACGCGTACTGGAACAGCGACAAACTGGCACTGCGCGCGATGCGCGCCCGCCCGGTCAGCGAGTTCGAGGCTCCGGCGCTCTACCGCATGGTCCGTGAGCTCTCCACCCAGGCCCGCCAGCCCATGCCGCGCCTGTACATCTCCCCGACGGAGGCACCCAACGCCTTCGCCACGGGCCGCAACCCACGCAATGCCGCCGTGTGCTGCACCGACGGCATCCTGCGCCTGCTGAACGAGCGGGAGCTGCGCGGCGTCATCGGTCACGAACTGAGCCACGTCTACAACCGCGACATCCTCATCTCGTCGGTCGCGGGTGCCCTCGCCTCCGTCATCATGTTCCTGGTCAACTTCGCCTGGCTGATCCCCATCGGACGCTCGGACGACGACGACGGACCCGGTCTGCTCGGCATGCTGCTGATCATGATCTTGGGTCCGCTCGCAGCCTCACTCATCCAACTCGCCATCAGCCGCTCCCGCGAGTACCAGGCGGACGCCTCGGGCTCCCAGCTCACCGGAGACCCGCTCGCCCTGGCCAGCGCCCTGCGCAAGCTCGAACTCGGCACGAAGCAGCTCCCGCTGCCGCCCGAACCGCGGATCGAGACCGCCAGCCACATGATGATCGCGAACCCGTTCCGGCCCGGCCA
The DNA here is from genome assembly GCF_044759525.1 of Streptomyces sp. NPDC101110. Lineage (NCBI taxonomy): Bacteria > Bacillati > Actinomycetota > Actinomycetes > Kitasatosporales > Streptomycetaceae > Streptomyces > Streptomyces sp. NPDC101110. The sequence goes on from NZ_JBIVZM010000001.1 coordinate 224,378, forward strand.
GGGACTCTCGAAGATGTTCTCCACACACCCGCCGATGGCGGAACGGATCGCCCGGCTCGAGAAGATGGCAGGTGGGAACCAGTGAGGACCATACTCAACGTCATATGGCTCATCCTGAGCGGCTTCTGGCTGTTCCTCGCCTACATGCTCGCGGGCCTGCTGCTCTGCATCACCATCATCGGCATCCCGTTCGGCATCGCGGCCTTCCGGATCGGGGTCTACGCCCTCTGGCCCTTCGGGTACACGACGATCGAGCGCCACGACGCGGGTGCGCCGTCCTGCGTGGGGAACGTGCTGTGGCTGGTGCTCGCGGGCTGGTGGCTCGCCCTCGGCCACATCACCACCGGCATCGCCCTGTGCCTCACGATCATCGGTATCCCGTTGGGCATCGCCAACTTCAAGCTCATCCCGGTCTCGTTGTTCCCGCTCGGCCGCGACATCGTGCGGACGAACGAGCCGTTCGCGGTGCGCTGACGGAGGGGCGCCGACCCGCCGTCAGTCCACAGGACAAGGGTTATCCACAGGCCGGCCCGGCTGTCGGCGGCGGCCTGCATCATGAACCCATGACCGAGATCGAGCAGTTGCCGCCCCGAGTGACGGACACGCCCTGCAACAAGCTCACGAGGAACCGCACTTCGCGCCCCTGGCCACCGGCCCAGTCAGCAGTCCGCCCGCCCTAGCCCTTCCCCGCCCGGGCCTGCATCCACCGCCGCACCGCGTACGCGACCACCCCGGCCGCCAGTACCCCCGCGCCCACCACCACCGACACCCCGGGCAGCGAGAACGCCAGGACCACGCACCCGGCAAGCCCCACCGCGGGCACCACCCGTGCCGCCGGGGCCGGAGACAGCGTCCAGGCCGACGCATTGGCCACTGCGTAATACGCCAGCACACCGAAGGAGGAGAACCCGATCGCGCCCCGGACGTCCACCGTGGCGGCCAGGACCGCGACCACCGCGCCCACGGCCAGCTCAGCCCGGTGCGGCACCTGGAACCGCGGATGCACGGCGGCCAGCGCCACCGGGAGATGCCGGTCCCGTGCCATGGCGAGCGTCGTCCGTGACACGCCGAGGATCAGCGCAAGCAGCGAGCCCAGCGCGGCCACCGCCGCACCGATCCGCACCACCGGCACCAGCCAGGGCGCCCCCGCCCCACGCACCGCCTCGGCCAGCGGCGCCGACGCGTCCCCGAGACCATCCGGCCCCAGTACGGAGAGGACAGCCACGGCCACACACACGTAGACCACCAGCGAGATCCCCAGCGCCAGTGGAATCGCGCGCGGAATGGTGCGTGCCGGATCCCGCACCTCCTCGCCGAGCGTCGCGATCCGGGCGTACCCGGCGAAGGCGAAGAACAGCAGACCGGCCGCCTGCAAGACCCCGTCCGCCCCGCCCGAGGCCCCGATGTCCAGCCGCCCGGCATCGGCCTCACCCGACGTCAGACACACCACCACCACGGAAGCGAGGACAGCGAGGACCAGCGCCACGATCAACCGCGTCAGCCACGCGGACTTCTGGACACCGCCGTAGTTCACAGCCGTCAGCGCCACCACGGCCGCCACCGCCACCGCGTACGCCTGATCCGGCCAGACGTACGTCCCCACGGTGAGCGCCATCGCCGCACAGGAGGCCGTCTTCCCGACCACGAACGACCATCCGGCGAGGTACCCCCAGAACCGCCCGAGCCGCTCCCTCCCGTACACGTACGTGCCGCCCGAGGCCGGGTACAGGGCCGCGAGGCGCGCCGACGACATGGCGTTGCAGTACGCGACCACGGCTGCGACGGCGAGCCCGAGGAGCAGCCCGGTGCCGGCGGCGTGCGCGGCCGGCGCGAGAGCGGCGAAGATCCCCGCTCCCACCATCGAGCCGAGTCCGATGACGACGGCGTCGCCCACGCCGAGGGTGCGGCGAAGGCTGGGACCGGAGGCTGTCATGCGTCGCACCCTACTGATCGGTGCAACCGGCGGATGCGGGCGGAACGTCCTTCCCACCAACACGGCGTGAACGCGCGTGGCGAGGAGGCCACGCCCGGAACACCGGACGTACGACGCACGGCCCCGGCCCGCCGAAAGCAAGATCACACGGCCGGGACAGTGCGGGCACAGCGTGAAAGGGCAGGTTCACGGCATGACCATCATCAGCTGGATCATCCTGGGACTGTTGGCCGGGGCCATCGCGAAGTTCCTGCTGCCGGGGCGCGACCCGGGCGGTCTCATCGGCACGACCCTGATCGGCATCGCGGGCGCGTTCATCGGCGGCTGGATATCGGCCCGCTGGATGGACCACCCGATCAGCAAGAGCTTCTACGACGGTGCGACGTGGGCGGCGGCGATCGGCGGATCGCTCGTCCTCCTGATCGCCTACCGCCTCCTGTTCGGCAACTCGCGCGACTGACCGCGCGTCCCCGACGCGGTCGGCAGACGGGACGAAGGCCACCGCCGGCAGACGGGACGAAGGGCGGGCACCCGTGGTGCCCACCCTTCTCGTAACCGTGCGTGCGGCAGCCCGGGTGACCGGACCTACCGGTAGTTCACGAACTGCATCGCGAAGTCGAAGTCCTTGCCCTTCAGCAGGGTGATGACGGCCTGCAGATCGTCACGGCTCTTGGAACTGACCCGCAGCTCCTCGCCCTGCACCTGCGCCTTCACGCCCTTGGGGCCCTCGTCACGGATGGTCTTCGCCACCTTCTTCGCGTTCTCCTGGGAGATGCCCTCCTTGATCGACGAGAAGATCTTGTACTCCTTGCCGGAGAGCTGGGGCTCGCCCGCATCCAGGGCCTTCAGCGAGATGCCCCGCTTGATCAGCTTGGACTGGAAGACGTCGAGGATGGCCTTCACCCGGTCCTCGGAGTTCGCCTCCATGAGGATCTGCTCACCGGACCACGAGATCGAGGCACCCACGCCCTTGAAGTCGTAGCGCTGCGAGATCTCCTTGGCGGCCTGATTGAGTGCGTTGTCGACCTCCTGCCGCTCGACCTTCGAGACGATGTCGAAACTGGAGTCGGCCATGTCCTGTGGCTCCTTGTATCGGGGTGCGTATCGTGCGTACCGGCGTATGCGGGCGGCCGCAGGGCCCGTTCGGGTCATGGGCCGCATCCGGACCAGCCTAGCCACCCCCGGCCGCCGGAGCGCCGATCAATCGGGTGGCGAAGCACCCCTCGGCATCAGGTATTGTTTACGTCGTTGCCACGGAGCACCGCGGAGAAGCGGTTCAAAGGGCAGCAACCCCGGCGGTGTGCCCGAGCGGCCAAAGGGAGCAGACTGTAAATCTGCCGGCTCAGCCTTCCCAGGTTCGAATCCTGGCGCCGCCACACTGGGGAAGACCCCCTCTGATCAGGTAGTCACTTGATCAGAGGGGGTTTTTCGTTGCCTCGTACTGGTCCTCCCAGGAGGGAACGGCCGTGGACGCATCCCCACGCATCCCACCCCCTGCTGCCCCCACGCCGCCCCCGAGCGGCGCACGCCCCCCCGGGTGAGCATGATCACTCCAGTCGGCCAGGTAGAGGGCATGAACGCGTCAGCTAGGCTGCCGCCTCTCGTAACGCCATCCTCCTGAAGAGGTGCAATGAAGACAGGCAGACGAACCGTCGCGGTGGCCACGCTCGTGGGGGCGCTGGGGCTCTCGGTGCTCAACGCGCCGACGGCTCAAGCGGCGGACACCGGTATCACCGTGTCGGACATCGTCATCAACAACGGCAAGCCGATCGTCGTCGGCACGTCGAAGGTCGTGGAGCCGTCGATCAGCTTCGCCATCGCACTGCCCTCCGGCTACAGCACCGCAGACCCCTCCCGCTACGATGCGTACCCCTTCCTCTACCGGGGCAGCATCAAGACCGCGGCCGACACCGGTGAGAACTTCATCCAGCCGGGCAGCTACACCTGCTACGAGACCGACTCCAAGCACGCTCGCTGCGAGGGCACCCTCTACATCGACCCGCACCCGAGCCAGGAGCACGTCGACTCCAACAGCGACGCCACGACCTGGAAGGTCGGCGTCTCACTGAAGCTGTGGAAGGCCGACGGCGGCCTCAAGACCGGCGAACTGGAGACGCGGTCCACCACCACCCAGCTCAAGCGCGCGGCCAAAGCCACCACCAATGCCTCGCCCGAACCGGTCACCAAAGGCAAGACGATCACCGTCACGGGCAAGCTGACCCGGGCGAACTGGAGCACCAAGAAGTACGACGGTTACAGCGGCCGTACGGTGAGCCTCCAATTCCGCGCCAAGGGCGGCGACACGTTCAAGACAGTGAAGAAGTCCACCACCAGCAGCACCGGGGGTCTGAAGACCACGGTCACCGCCTCGGTCGACGGCTCGTACCGCTGGGTCTATTACGGCAATTCCACAACCGGCGTCGCCACCAGTGCGGCCGACTACGTCGACGTGCGCTGACGCAATAAGTGGCGGGTCGGGATCCCGCGCACCGTCTTCCAGGCCCATGGACGTCCTGACCTGCCATTACCTCCACCGCGAGGCTCGGCGTCACGAAGAGGGACCAAAGCCTGGCGGACAGGGATCCCGACCCGATGCGCAGTGGGAAAGAGGCGTCGGCCGCGCGAGAAAGACGCCGGAGAAAAGGTGGCGTCGGGCCAATGGGAAAGGCAAGGGCTCGTCAGCTCCTTGCCACTCTCAACGTATAGCGCAAGGGGGACCTTGCGGCAAGACCCCCGCAGTGCCGCAGAATCCTCGCTCCGAACCCGGAAAGGGCGAAAGCGGGGTCTGCCTTGATCGATGTGGTCATTACCGGCGGCGGTCCGACGGGCATGATGCTGGCCGGGGAGCTGCGGCTGCACGGCGTGCGTCATGTGCTCGTACTGGAGAGGGAGGCCCAACCGGCCGCGTACGTGCGCGCGCTCGGCCTCCACGTGCGCAGTATCGAGGTGCTCGACCAGCGTGGTCTGCTGGAGCGTTTCCTCGCCGAGGGCCGCAAGCATCCGCTCGGCGGCTTCTTCGCCGGCCTCAGCAAGCCGCCTCCCGACCGGCTGGACACCGCGCACGGGTACGTCCTCGGCATCCCGCAGCCCGTCACCGACCGTCTGCTCGCCGAGCACGCGGTCGAACTCGGCGCCGAGGTGCGGCGCGGCTGCGAACTGGCCGGGCTGAGCCAGGACGAGGACGGCGTGACGGCCCAACTGGCGGACGGCACACGGTTGCGCGCCCGCTACCTCGTGGGGTGCGACGGCGGCCGCAGCACGGTGCGCAAGCTGCTCGACGTCGGATTCCCAGGCGAGCCCTCCAGGGTCGAGACGCTGATGGGCGAGATGGCGGTGAACGCGTCGCCGGAAGAACTGGCGGCCGTGACGGCGGAGGTCCGCAAGACCCACTTCCGGTTCGGCGCCATGCCGGTGGGGGAGGGGGTGCACCGCGTCATCGTGCCCGCCGAGGGAGTGGCCGAGGACCGGACGATCCCGCCGACCCTCGACGAGTTCAGGCGGCAGCTGCGGAAGTACGCCGGCACCGACTTCGGTGTGCACTCCCCGCGCTGGCTCTCCCGCTTCGGGGACGCCACTCGGCAGGCCGAGCGCTACCGCACGGGCCGTGTCCTGCTGGCCGGCGACGCCGCGCACATCCACCCGCCGACCGGCGGGCAGGGGCTCAACCTCGGCATCCAGGACGCGTTCAATCTCGGCTGGAAGCTGGCCGCCGAACTGCGCGGCGGGGCACCGGAGGGCCTGCTGGACAGTTACCACTCCGAACGCCACCCGGTGGCCGCCGCCGTACTGGACAACACCCGGGCGCAGATGCACCTGTTGGCGCCCGAACCGGGACCGCAGGCCGTGCGCCGGCTGCTGGCGGAGCTGATGGACTTCGAGGAGGTGAGCCGGTACCTCATCGAGAAGGTCACCGCGATCGACGTCCGCTACGACTGCGGTGAGGGTCACGAACTCCTCGGCCGGCGACTGCGGGACGTGCGCTTGAAGCGGGGCCGCCTCTACGAGCGGATGCGCGACGGGCGCGGACTGCTGCTCGACCGGACCGGCGGCCGGCTGTCGGTGGCGGGCTGGTCGGACCGGGTCGGCCATGTCGTCGACATCGGCGGGAAACCCGACGTCAGCGGGAAACCCGACGTCAGCGGGAAACCCGGCGTCAGCGGGGAACTCAACGCCAGTGGAGTTCCCGACACCAGCGAGGAACCCGACGTCAGCGAGGAACTCGACGTGCCGGCGGTGCTGTTGCGACCTGATGGGCACGTCGTCTGGGTCGGTGACGACCAGCGGGATCTGCTCGACCATCTGCAGAGGTGGTTCGGAGCGGCAACCGGCTGAACGGGCCGCGTACGGCCGCTGGGTCGGGGCACGCGAGCAGCCCGACCCCGCGTGCCTCACCCCACCGGGCCGTCCACTCGCCGCAGGCGTGAGCCAGTTCGATGTCGTGGTCGTCCACGCCGGTCCCCGGGAGGGTCAGCGGTGGCGCCCGGGCGGGTAGCCGGTCGCGATGACCGTCTACGCGCCGGTGTCCAGGTCGGAGAAGGCGTAGGGACCATCGAGACCGGTGTGTGTCGTGGCGGCCACGTTGCCCGCCGCGTCCACCGGCGTCACCCGCGCGTCTGCCAGCGGGGCGCCCCCTGCGCGCACCGCGCCCGGCACTGGCGTGCCCCGCACCTGTGCGCCGGGGCGCAGTTCGAGCTCGACCCGGGTGGTCCCGGCCATGCCGACCGCGACGACACGGGCCGGCGGCCGGTACTTGGGGGAGTTGACCGCGAGGGTCACCGTCCCCGGCACCAGGTCGGTGACCGCGAACTCGCCCAGCACGTCCGTCCGACCCGCGGCCAGCACCTCTCCGCGTACGTCCGTCACGATGACGGCGGCCTCGGCGACCGGCGTCCCGCCGTCCGCGGAACGCACCGCACCGGTCAGGCCGCTGGTGCCGCTCAGCAGCACGTCGTACGCCACCGGCTCCCCGGCCGCGACGGTCGTGGAGGCCTGCGGCTGACAGCCCTCCGACGCGGCGATCAGGACGTACGAACCGGCGCCCGGTGCGTCGACGGCGTACGAACCGCCCCTCGCGGGACCGACCGCCCGAGCTGCTTCCCGCGCTGCGACACGAGCGTCACGGCGGCCCCGCCGACCGCCGTACGGTCAGCCCTCAGCACCCGGACGCTCCCTGCACGCTACAGCTACGCGAGGACACTCTCTGTGCGGTGGCCCCGCGCGGGCGCCCCCCGTACGGGGCTGCCCCGCGAGGCGCGTCCGTGAATACGGGACAGCCCCGCAGGGGAGGGGCATGGCCGGCCCGTCCACGCGGCACACTGGCCTCATGTCCTCCCGCCGCAGACTCTGCCCCGAGTGCCGCCGCGAGATCGCCGTCGTCGCCGGGCGGTACGCGCGCCACGACCCGCCCGGCGCCCGCGAGCACGGCGAACTCACCTCGTGCCCGGGTTCCCGCCGCCAGGCGCTCCCCGGACCGGAACAACCGTCCCTGGACGGCTACGCGGTCCCGGAGTTCCCCGGCCAACTGTCCCTGTTCTAAGGCACGCTCGAGGGGCCGGCAACGAACCTCAGTTGCCTGCGACCGACTTGACCGCCACGGACACCGGCGCCGACCCGCTGATCAGCTCCAGCGTGAGTCCGGCCGTGGCCGGGGTGTCCACCAGCTCCGCCAGTACGGCGGCGACGTCGTCGCGCGGGATCGGGCCGCGGCCGGTGCGGGCCTCCAGCCGTACGAGGCCGGTGCCGGCGTCGTCGGTGAGCTGCCCGGGGCGCAGGATCGTCCAGTCCAGGGCGTCCAGCCCGCGCACATACGCGTCCGCCTCGCCCTTGGCGCGCAGATACACGTCGAAGATCTCGTCACCCTGGTGGCGCGGGTCGGCGCCCATGGACGACACGACCACGAAGCGCCGCACCCCCGCGCTCACCGCCGCGTCCGCGAAGAGAACCGCCGCGGCCTTGTCCACCGTGTCCTTGCGGGCCGCCCCGCTGCCCGGGCCCGCGCCCGCCGCGAAGACCGCCGCGTCGGCACCCCTGAGCTGCTCCGCGACCTCCTCCACGGACGCCGACTCCAGGTCGAGCACGACCGGTTCGGCACCGGCCTGCCGCAGGTCGGCGGCCTGTTCTGCCTTCCGGATGATCCCCGCAACCTCGTCCCCGCGCGCGGCGAGCAGCCGCTCCAGCCGCAACGCGATCTGACCATGACCACCAGCGATGACAATGCGCATGTCTTCGACCGTACGCCTCGACGGCACCGCCCGCCGCACGACTCGGCCCGCCCCGCAGCCACCCTCAACGCCCCGCTCCACCCTCTCCGCAGGCCCCGACGCACCTCCCCCGCACGCAGCAGTCCATACGACGCCCGGCTCCACCCCCGCCGCAGGCCCTACGGCACTTCCCCCGGTTCCTGCCGCAGGCCCTACGGCACGTCCCCCCGACCCTGCCTCGGCAGCCCCAGCTCGACCGACGCCGCCGAACTGCAGTACTCCCGTACCGCGCTGGTCCGCGCCACCACGCGCCCCTGGTGCACCACGATCCGGCTGTACGCCAGGGACAGCACCCCCGCGAGCCGTTCCCCGCGCACCGCGAGCAACTCGGCCGGGAAGCCCGCCTCCACCCGCACCTCCGGCAGCCCCAGCACCGCCCGCGCCGAAGAGCTCACCGCGTCGTACGCCTCCTCGGGAGGCAGTCCGTAGCGCGAGGCCAGCAGGAACGCCGCCTCCAGCGGGTCGCCGCGCCCCACCGGGTTGGACACGTCCCGCAGTGCCCCGCTCCCGGCGGCCACCCGCACCCCGGCCGCGCGCAGCAGCCGTACCGGAGCCGCCCCGCGCCGGTCCACGCCGCCGCAGCCGCCCTGCGGCAGACACGCCACGGCCACCCCGGCCGCCGCGAGTTGGTCCGCCGTCCGCGAGGCCACCTCGGAGGGCAGCCGGCCGAGGTCGCCGCACGGCCCGAGGGTCACCCCGGGACGCAGCCCGCCCGCCATGGCCGCGAGCCGGGCCAGCCGGGCCGGGTCCCCGGCGTCCGTGTGCAGGTCGACGGGGCAGCCGTGCTCGGAGGCCGTCTCCAGGACCGCCTCCACGTACCCCGTCGGATCCGGGTCGAGGTCCGGCCGGCCGCCCACCACCGTGGCGCCCATCTTCACCGCGTCCCGCAGCATCGCCAGCCCGTCCGCGCCCGCCACCCCGGTCAGCACCCGGGGCATCGCCACCGTCGTCAGCTCCACCAGCCCGCGCAGCGCTCGCCGCGCCTGAAGCACGGCCGCCAGCGCGCCCAGGCCCTGGACGTCCCCGACGCGCACATGTGCCCGCAGCGCCGTCGCCCCGTGACCGAGCTGGAGCAGCGCGGCCTCCGTCGCGCGGCGCTGCACGTCCTGCGGCTCGTAGGAGACCGGCCCCTCGGTGTCGGCCGACAGGGCCGTGTCGGCGTGGGCGTGCGGCTCGACCGGAGCCGGCAGCAGCAGATAGCCGCTGAGGTCCACGCGCGCCCCGCACGCGCGCGTGCCGCCCGCTCGCAGGCTTCCGGCCGTGCCGACCGCCTCGATGCGCCCGCCGCCCAGCCGCACGTCCACGGTCCTGCCGTCGGTGAGCCGCGCCCCGCACAGCAGCAGCGACGACGGCTCCGCCGGACCCGGCGAGGACGACGGGGGCGGTGGTGGCTGCGGCCGGCTGTCGGGCATCGCACTCCAGGGGCTCGGGCTGCGCACGGGAGGACGCGTGATCACGCAGAGTGAGACGAGCCTAGGACGGCCTCACGCCCCTCGCCGGGAGGAGCGCAATAGTCGTACCGGCGTGGTCCGCCCGGATCCGCCGCCGGCTCCCGCAAGGGACGGGAGGTGGTCCCCGCGACAGATGGAGGCGGTCCCCTCGCGGGGCTGACGGCGGTGTCCCCTCGAGGCAGGCGGCGGTCCCCGTCATGGGGCAGGAGGCGTGCACGAGGCTGTCGGGAGGACGGTCCGGGCGTCCGGGGCGGGGGCCTCGAAACGGATTTGGGCGAACGGCGGGCGAGCGTGTAATGTCTTCATCGCTCGCCCCAATAGCTCAGTCGGCAGAGCGTCTCCATGGTAAGGAGAAGGTCAACGGTTCGATTCCGTTTTGGGGCTCTGGTGTGACTGGTTCCGTCGCAAGGCGGACCCGGACCACATCAAAGCGGTGTAGCTCAGTCGGTAGAGCAAGCGGCTCATAATCGCTGTGTCACCGGTTCAAGTCCGGTCACCGCTACTGACAGTAGCCGATTGCGGGGTCGGTCCTTCGATCGGCTACTCTTTCTTGCGTTAAATAGTCCATCCGTTCGTCTTAGGAGCACTCACGTGGCTGCCACCGACGTCCGCCCGAAGATCACGCTGGCCTGCGTGGAGTGCAAGGAGCGGAACTACATCACCAAGAAGAACCGGCGTAACAACCCGGACCGTCTTGAGATGAAGAAGCACTGCCCGCGTTGCAACGCGCACACCGCGCACCGCGAGACGCGATAAATCAGGCTCGTATGCGAGGCCGTTCCCGAGAGATCGGGGGCGGCCTCGCGTCGTTGAGGTACCCGTACCGATCAGTAGAGCTACCAGGAGGTGCCGGGCCATGGCGCTCGACCAGTCCTTCGTGGGGCGGACGTACCCGCCCACCGCGCCGTACGAGGTGGGCCGGGAGAAGATCCGTGAGTTCGCCGAGGCGGTCGGGGACACCAATCCGGCCTACACGGACGCGGAGGCCGCCAAGGCACTCGGTCACCCCGACGTGATCGCCCCGCCGACCTTCGTCTTCGCGATCACCTTCAAGGCCGCGGGCGAGGTCGTCCAGGACCCCCAGCTCGGCCTGGACTACAGCCGCGTCGTGCACGGCGACCAGAAGTTCGCCTACCGCCGCCCGGTCCGCGCCGGCGACCGGCTCTCGGTGACCTCGACCATCGAGGCGATCAAGTCCCTCGCGGGCAACGACATCGTGGACATCCGCGGCGAGGTGCACGACGAGGCCGGCGAGCACGTCGTGACCGCCTGGACCAAGCTCGTGGCCCGCGCGGCCGAGGAGGCGTGAGCGACCCCATGACCGCGAAGATCTCCTACGCCGACGTCGAGGTCGGCACCGAACTGCCCGCGCATACCTTCCCCGTGACCCGCGCGACCCTCGTGCAGTACGCGGGCGCCTCCGGCGACTTCAACCCGATCCACTGGAACGAGAAGTTCGCCAAGGAGGTCGGCCTGCCGGACGTGATCGCGCACGGCATGTTCACCATGGCCGAGGCGATCCGGGTGGTCACCGACTGGACCGGCGACCCGGGTGCGGTCGTCGAGTACGGCGTCCGCTTCACCAAGCCGGTCGTCGTCCCGAACGACGACCAGGGCGCCGTGATCGAGGTGGCCGGCAAGGTCGCCGCCAAGCTCGACGACAACACGGTCCGCGTGGACCTGACGGCGACCAGCGCCGGACAGAAGGTGCTGGGCATGTCCAGGGCGGTCGTACGACTGGCCTGAGCCGGCCACGACCGACCGGCCGGCCTGCCCAGGCCACGACCGACCGGCCGGCCTGCCCAGGCAGCGACCGAATGGCCTGCCCAGGCCACAGCAGTCCGGCGTCAGCCCGCCGCGACACGACGTAAGGGGCGTCCACCCATTGTGTGGCGCCCCTTACGCATGACCTGGCCGGACCACCGCTTGACATAGTTAGTGATTGAGCACTAACTTCGTTCGCATGGCAAGGATGAGTGCGGAAGAGCGGCGCGAGAGCGTCATCCGGGCCGCGACGACCGAGTTCGCCCGCGGTGGCTACCACGGCACCTCGACCGAGGCGATCGCCCGCCGGGTCGGCGTCTCGCAGCCCTATCTCTTTCGGCTCTTCCCCGGCAAGAAGGCGATCTTCCTGGCGGCGGCCGAGCGGTGCGTCGAGGACACCATCCGGATGTTCGCGGAGGCGGCCGAGGGGCTGGAGGGCGAAGAGGCCCGCCACGCCATGGGCGCCGCATACGTCGAGGCCATCTTCGAGCAGCCCGAGCGGCTGATGATGCAGATGCAGATGTATCTCGCCGTCGCGGCCGCCGAGGAGGAGGGCGACCGCGAGTTCGGCGAAGCCGTACGCACGGGATGGATGCGGCTGTGGGACACCATTCACCTGCCGCTGGGCGCCGACGCCCACGAGACGACGACCTTTCTGGCCCAGGGCATGCTCATCAACTGCCTGGTGGCCATGGGCTTCCCGGCCGATCACCGCGTCTGGGCGGGACTGGGTGTACCGAAGGCCGACGGCTGACACGGCAGGGCCAGGAGACGGGCCCTTTCATGACCTTCAAAGTTAGTAAGCAATAACTAATCGATCACGGCACACACTCCATGGGGGAGCGATGTCACAGCAGACCGCACGTCGCGGGGGAGCCGCCTGGGCCCTCGTCATCACCAGCGTCGCCGGATTCATGGCGGCCCTCGACAACCTCGTCGTCACCACCGCCCTGCCCTCCATCCGCGAGGACCTCGGCGGCGGCCTGCACGACCTGGAATGGACCGTGAGCGCGTACACGCTCACCTTCGCCGTCCTGCTGATGTTCGGCGCGGCCCTCGGCGACCGCTTCGGCCGCCGCCGGCTCTTCATCGCGGGCATCACCGTCTTCACCGGCGCCTCCGCCGCCGCCGCGATGGCGCCGGGCATCGACTCCCTCATCGCCGCCCGCGCCGTCCAGGGCGTCGGCGCGGCGGTGATGATGCCGCTGACGCTCACCCTGCTGACCGCCGCCGTGCCCGCCGCCAAGCGCGGTATGGCGTACGGCATCTGGGGCGCCGTCAACGGACTCGCCGTCGCCTCCGGACCGCTCGTCGGCGGCAGCCTCACCGAACACATCTCCTGGCAGTGGATCTTCTGGCTGAACGTCCCGCTCGGCCTGGTCCTGCTGCCGCTCGCCCGCCTCCGCCTCGCCGAGTCACACGGCACGGGAGCCCCGCTCGACGTCCCCGGCACCCTGCTCGCCAGCGGCGGCCTCTTCGGCATCGTCTACGGCCTGGTCCGCGGCCCCGCGGACGGCTGGACCTCGTCCCTCGTGCTGACCGGCCTGTTCGCGGGCGGGGCACTGCTCCTCGGCTTCGTCCTCTACAGCACCCGCGCCAAGAACCCCATGCTCCCGATGCGCCTGTTCCGCTCCCGTGCCTTCGCCGGCATCAACGCGGCGAGCCTGCTGATGTTCCTCGGCATGTTCGGTTCGATCTTCCTGCTCAGCCAGTACATGCAGGGCGTCCTCGGCTACTCGCCCACCGAGGCGGGCCTGCGGATGCTGCCCTGGACCGGCATGCCGATGCTGGTCGCGCCGATCGCCGGCATCCTGGCCGACCGCATCGGTGGCCGCCCGGTCGTCGCGGCGGGCCTCTTCCTGCAAGCCCTGGGCCTCGGCTACATGGCGGCGGTGGCCACCGTCGACGCCTCCTACACGGTCCAGCTGCCCGCGCTGATCATCAGCGGCATCGGCATGGCACTGTTCTTCGCCCCCGCATCACACCTGGTGATGTCCAGCGTCCGCCCCACTGAGCAGGGCATCGCCTCCGGCGCCAACAACGCCCTCCGCGAGGTCGGCGGGGCCCTCGGCATCGCGGTCATGGCCTCGATCTTCGCCGCCCAGGGCGGTTACGAGACCGGCCAGACCTTCGTCGACGGCATGCGGCCCGCGCTGGTCACCGGCTCGGCGGTGGTCGCCCTCGCCGGCATCGCCGCCCTGCTGATACCGACCCGGCGGCACACCGCACAGCAGCCCGCCCCGGCCGAACCGGCACCGGTCCTGGAGACGGCCGCCCACTGACCCCGCCGGACCCGAACAAGGAGACGTGGCATGCCCACCCTTCCCTGGACCGTCCCGAACACCCCGCCCCACGGCACCGAGGTGTACGTCTTCGCCTCCCGCTTCGAGACCCGCACACTGTGGGGAGCGCTGAAGTTCCTCGCCGGTACGCCCGCCGTCTGGCGTCAGATCCGCCGCAGCCCCGGCGCCTACGGAGCCACCCTGAAGGCCGCGCCCCTGAAGCGAACCTTCTGGACCCTGTCGGCCTGGGAGTCGAAGGACGCCCTCCACGCCTTCGCCCGCGCGGGCACACACGGCCCGACCTCCAAGGGCCTGGCCCCGCAGATGAAGGACTCGGCCTACACCACCTGGCAGGCGAGCAGCGACGACCTCCCCCTCTCCTGGTCCGAGGCGCTCCGCCGCCTGCCTTGACCACGACCACGCGCGTGCGGCCCCTTCCCCCGCGGAACGGGGCCGCACGCACGTGCGCCCGACCCCGTCAGTGCCGTCTCGTACGCTTGGGCCCGTGCAGGAACTCCACGACGCCCCCCTCGCCCCGCTGACGACCTTCCGCCTGGGCGGCCCCGCGACCCGGCTGATCACCGCCACGACTGACGACGAAGTGATCGCCGCCGTCCGCGAAGCCGACGAGACGGGCACCCCGCTGCTGCTCATCGGCGGCGGCTCGAACCTGGTCATCGGCGACAAGGGCTTCGACGGCACCGCCCTCGTCATCGCCACCCGGGGCTTCTCCCTCGACGGCACGACGCTGGAGCTGGCCGCCGGCGAGGTATGGACCGACGCCGTCGCCCGCACCGTCGAGGCGGGCCTGGCCGGCATCGAGTGCCTGGCCGGCATCCCCGGCTCGGCGGGCGCGACGCCCATCCAGAACGTCGGGGCGTACGGCCAGGAGGTCTCCGCCACGATCACCGAGGTCGTGGCCTACGACCGCCGTACCGGCGAGACGGTCACCCTCGCCAACGAGGACTGCGCCTTCTCCTACCGCCACAGCCGCTTCAAGTCCCACCCCGAGCGCTACGTCGTCCTGCGCGTCCGCTTCTCCCTGGAGGACGCCCAGGGCCTCTCCGCCCCCCTCCGCTACGCCGAGACGGCTCGCGCCCTCGGTGTGCAACCGGGCGAGCGCGTTCCCCTCGCGCAGGCCCGCGAGACGGTGCTCAAGCTGCGCGCCGGGAAGGGCATGGTCCTGGACCCCGAGGACCACGACACCTGGTCGGCAGGCTCCTTCTTCACCAACCCGATCCTCACGGACACGGACTTCGAGACGTTCCGCGCACGGGTCCGCGACCGGCTCGGAGACGAGGCGGAGCCCCCGGCCTACCCCGCCGGCGAGGGCCGCACCAAGACCTCCGCGGCCTGGCTGATCGACAAGGCGGGCTTCACGAAGGGCTACGGCGACGGTCCGGCCCGCATCTCGACGAAGCACACGCTGGCGCTCACGAACCGGGGGAGTGCGACGACCGAGGATCTCCTCGCCCTGGCCCGAGAGGTCGTGGCCGGCGTCCACGAGGCCTTCGGAATCACCCTGGTCAACGAGCCGGTGACGGTCGGAGTCAGCCTGTAGGCCCCTGGCGCCTGCCCTGAGGCCGGGTGGGTCCGCGACCGGGCATCACGGGGTGCTCGGCGTTGATGCTGGGGGCGGGGCGTTTCGCAGCCCGGCGTAGCGGGGTGCCGCTGCGCCCACCCGTGCCGCCCCCAGCGGCACGCACGCCCGCAGCTGGGCCGGCCCGCTCCCCGACACGGCCCCGGCCCCCCCAGCCGCGGAAGGCGCAGCGGCAGTCAGCCGGCCAGCCAGTCGTCCACCCCCGCCAGCAGCCTCGTCTTCAGATCCTCCGGTGCCGCCGACCCCCGTACCGACTGCCGCGCCACCTCCGCCAGCTCCGCGTCCGTGAAACCGTGATGCCGTCGCGCGATCTCGTACTGCGCCGCCAGCCGCGACCCGAACAGCAACGGGTCGTCCGCGCCCAGCGCCAACGGCACCCCCGCCTCGAACAACGTCCGCAGCGGCACGTCCTCCGGCTTCTCGTACACCCCCAGCGCCACGTTCGACGCCGGACACACCTCGCACGTCACCTGCCGGTCCGCCAGCCGCTTCATCAGCCGCGGATCCTCCGCCGCCCGCACCCCGTGCCCCACCCGGTTCGCCCCGAGGTCGTCCAGACAGTCCCGCACCGACGACGGCCCGGCCAGCTCACCGCCGTGCGGCGCCGACAACAGCCCGGCCTCGCGCGCGATCCCGAACGCCCGGTCGAAGTCCCGCGCCATGCCCCGCCGCTCGTCGTTCGACAGCCCGAACCCGACGACGCCCCGGTCCGCGTACCGCGCCGCCAGCCGCGCCAGCGTCCGCGCGTCCAGGGGGTGCTTCATCCGGTTCGCCGCGACCAGCACCCGCATCCCGAGCCCGGTCTCCCGCGACGTCGTCTCCACCGCGTCCAGGATGATCTCCAGGGCCGGGATCAGCCCGCCCAGCCGCGGCGCGTACGACGTGGGGTCGACCTGGATCTCCAGCCATCCCGAGCCGTCCCGCAGATCCTCCTCAGCGGCCTCCCGCACCAGCCGCCGGATGTCGTCCGGCTCCCGCAGGCAGGAGCGTGCCGCGTCGTACAGCCGCTGGAAGCGGAACCAGCCCCGTTCGTCCGTCGCCCGCAGTCTCGGCGGCTCCCCGCCGACCAGCGCCTCGGTCAGCGCGTCGGGCAGCCGCACCCCGTACTTGTCGGCCAGTTCCAGCACGGTCGAGGGCCGCATCGACCCGGTGAAGTGCAGGTGCAGATGGGCTTTCGGCAGCTCAGAGACATCACGTTCACGCTCCATCCCAGGATCCTGCCGCATGCCTCAGCCGTCCCGACAGCGTTTTCCCCGAACGTGGTCTTGCTCGCACGCGCACACGACAGAGCGGGCCGCTCCCCACAAGGGGAACGGCCCGCCCACCACCTCACGTGAGGTGCAGGTCAGTCCCGCGCCTCCGCCAGCAGCTTCTGGATCCGGCTCACACCCTCGACCAGGTCCTCGTCGCCCAGCGCGTAGGACAGCCGCAGGTAACCGGGCGTGCCGAACGCCTCACCCGGCACCACCGCGACCTCGGACTCCTCCAGGATCAGCGCGGCCAGCTCGACCGTGTCCTTGGGCCGCCGGCCCCGGATCTCCTTGCCGACCAGGGCCTTCACGGACGGGTAGGCGTAGAACGCACCCTCCGGCTCCGGGCACACCACGCCGTCGATCTCGTTCAGCATCCGCACGATGGTCTTGCGGCGCCGGTCGAAGGCCTCGCGCATCTTCGCCACGGCGTCCAGGTTCCCGGACACGGCGGCCAGCGCGGCGGCCTGGGCGACGTTGGACACGTTGGACGTGGCGTGCGACTGGAGGTTCGTCGCGGCCTTGACGACGTCCTTCGGGCCGATGATCCACCCGACGCGCCAGCCGGTCATCGCGTACGTCTTCGCGACACCGTTCACCACGACGCACTTGTCGCGCAGCTCGGGCAGCACCGCCGGCAGCGACACGGCGGAGGCGTCACCGTAGACGAGGTGCTCGTAGATCTCGTCGGTCATCACCCACAGGCCGTGCTCGACGGCCCAGCGGCCGATCGCCTCGGTCTCGGTCTCGCTGTAGACCGCGCCGGTCGGGTTCGAGGGGGAGACGAACAGGACGACCTTCGTCTTCTCCGTGCGGGCCGCCTCCAGCTGCTCGACGGTCACCCGGTAGCCGGTCGTCTCGTCGGCGACGACCTCCACCGGGACACCCCCGGCCAGCCGGATCGACTCCGGGTAGGTCGTCCAGTACGGCGCGGGGACGATGACCTCGTCGCCCGGGTCGAGGATCGCGGCGAAGGCCTCGTAGATGGCCTGCTTGCCGCCGTTGGTGACGAGGATCTCCGAGACGTCCGGCTCGTAGCCCGAGTCGCGGAGCGTCTTCGCGGCGATCGCGGCCTTCAGCTCGGGGAGGCCGCCGGCCGGCGTGTAGCGGTGGAACTTCGGGTTCTTGCAGGCCTCGATCGCGGCCTCGACGATGTAGTCCGGAGTCGGGAAGTCGGGCTCACCGGCGCCGAAGCCGATCACCGGCCGCCCGGCGGCCTTGAGGGCCTTGGCCTTGGCGTCCACGGCGAGGGTGGCGGACTCGGAGATCGCGCCGACTCGGGCGGAGACCCGGCGCTCGGTGGGAGGGGTTGCAGCGCTCATGGGCCCCATCGTTCCAGACCGGAAACGCGCGCGGCACGGGGGTTTCACAGACTGAACAACCTCGGGCAAACCCTTGAACAACCGTGCGGATCGCCCGCTCGGCCTGCGCGATCTTCAGCGGATTCGCGTCAGTCCGGCCCCCGCCCGCGAGGCGATCTTCCGCCAACGGGCCCTCCCGCGGGCCCTTTCTGTTCGACGACCGGCCGCGGAGCACGTACACTCTCACCTCGTTGGCCTCTCGCAGGCCGCGCCCGTTCGGTGCACACCAAGCATCCGGATGGATGCGGTACGTTGGGGGACACACAAAGGGTCGTAGCTCAATTGGTAGAGCACTGGTCTCCAAAACCAGCGGTTGGGGGTTCAAGTCCCTCCGGCCCTGCTACACACACCTTCGCCAGGATGTGTGCGCATGTACGTACAGCAATGCACCGCCGTGCGGCTCAGACCGGGCGCGGCACGGCCACGACCCGGAATCAGGTGAGGACGAGTGACGGACGCCGTGGGCTCCATCGACATGCCTGATGCCCAGGACGAGGCGCCGGAGTCCAAGAAGGCCCGCAAGGGCGGCAAGCGCGGCAAGAAGGGCCCGCTGAAGCGGCTCGCCCTCTTCTACCGCCAGATCGTCGCGGAACTGCGCAAGGTCGTCTGGCCGACGCGCAACCAGCTGACGACCTACACGACCGTGGTGATCATCTTTGTCGTCATCATGATCGGCCTGGTCACCGTGATTGACTATGGGCTCAGCAACGCCGCGAAGTACGTGTTCGGCTGAGCAGTCCGCGAAGAGCGCCGAGGTACCCGGCGCTCCTTTCGCATGTTCCACCCCTATGTATCCAGGAAGAAGCAGCCACCGTGTCTGACCCGAACGTGAACGACGCCATCGAGCCGGTCGAGTCCGTCGAGGACGAGCTCGACATCGTCGAGGGCGCGGACAGCGAGGACACCGAGGCCTCCGCCGAGGTCGAGGCTGCCGACGCCGTCGCGGACGACGCCGCCGAGGCGGAGACCGAGGACGGCGAAGAGGCCGCGGAAGAACTCGAGGAAGAGCCCGAGGACGACCGCGACCCGATCGAGAAGCTCCGCGAGGAACTGCGGCTCCTGCCCGGTGAGTGGTACGTCATCCACACCTACGCCGGCTACGAGAACCGCGTGAAGACCAACCTCGAGCAGCGTGCCGTCTCGCTGAACGTCGAGGACTACATCTTCCAGGCCGAGGTGCCGCAGGAAGAGGTCGTCCAGATCAAGAACGGCGACCGCAAGACGATCAAGCAGAACAAGCTTCCGGGCTACGTCCTGGTCCGCATGGACCTGACGAACGAGTCCTGGGGCGTCGTCCGCAACACCCCCGGCGTCACCGGCTTCGTGGGCAACGCCTACGACCCGTACCCGCTGACCCTGGACGAGATCGTCAAGATGCTCGCCCCCGAGGCCGAGGAGAAGGCGGCCCGCGATGCCGCCGAGGCCGAGGGCAAGCCGGCTCCGCAGCGCAAGGTCGAGGTCCAGGTGCTGGACTTCGAGGTCGGCGACTCGGTCACCGTCACCGACGGCCCGTTCGCCACGCTGCAGGCGACCATCAACGAGATCAACCCGGACTCGAAGAAGGTCAAGGGCCTCGTCGAGATCTTCGGCCGCGAGACGCCGGTCGAGCTCTCCTTCGACCAGATCCAGAAGAACTGACTTCCGGACTCACCGCTTCCGCGCAGGTCAGGCGATCGCTCCGGCGCTTGCCTGACCTGCTCGGTTTTCAGCCGCGCATCTATACCCGTTATCGTTGTGCGGTATGCCTGCATCCGGGTGGTCCCCGGGCGTGGGCAGGACCCGAATCGAAAGGACCCGGAGAGCTATGCCTCCCAAGAAGAAGAAGGTCACGGGGCTCATCAAGCTCCAGATCCAGGCCGGTGCCGCCAACCCGGCCCCGCCGGTCGGCCCCGCGCTGGGTCAGCACGGCGTGAACATCATGGAGTTCTGCAAGGCCTACAACGCCGCGACCGAGTCGCAGCGTGGCTGGGTGATCCCGGTGGAGATCACGGTCTACGAGGACCGTTCCTTCACCTTCATCACCAAGACGCCGCCGGCCGCGAAGATGATCCTGAAGGCCGCGGGCATCGAGAAGGGCTCCGGCGAGCCGCACAAGACCAAGGTCGCGAAGATCACGCGCGACCAGGTCCGTGAGATCGCCACGACCAAGATGCCCGACCTCAACGCCAACGACCTGGACGCCGCCGAGAAGATCATCGCCGGCACCGCCCGTTCCATGGGCGTCACGGTCGAGGGCTGAGCCCCAACCTCCATCAGCAGAAGTGGCAGGGCCTGCTCGGCCCGGACCACGACTCCTAAGAATCCACAGGAGCAGTAGTGAGCAAGCGCAGCAAGTCCCTTCGCGCTGCGGACGCCAAGGTCGACCGGGAGAAGCTCTACGCCCCGCTCGAGGCCGTCCGTCTCGCCAAGGACACCTCCACGACCAAGTTCGACGGCACCGTCGAGGTCGCCTTCCGCCTGGGTGTCGACCCGCGCAAGGCCGACCAGATGGTCCGTGGCACCGTGAACCTTCCGCACGGCACCGGCAAGACCGCCCGGGTCCTGGTCTTCGCGACCGGTGACCGTGCTGCGGCCGCGGAGGCCGCGGGCGCCGACATCGTCGGCTCCGACGAACTGATCGACGAGGTGTCGAAGGGCCGTCTGGACTTCGACGCCGTCGTCGCCACCCCGGACCTCATGGGCAAGGTCGGTCGTCTCGGCCGTGTCCTCGGTCCGCGTGGTCTGATGCCGAACCCGAAGACCGGCACCGTCACCCCCGACGTGGCCAAGGCCGTCACCGAGATCAAGGGCGGCAAGATCGAGTTCCGCGTCGACAAGCACTCGAACCTGCACTTCATCATCGGCAAGTCGTCCTTCGACGACACCAAGCTGGTGGAGAACTACGGCGCCGCGCTGGAGGAGATCCTCCGTCTGAAGCCGTCGGCCGCCAAGGGTCGCTACATCAAGAAGGCCGCCATCAGCACCACGATGGGCCCCGGCATTCCGGTCGACCCGAACCGCACCCGCAACCTCCTCGTCGAGGAGGACCCGGCTGCGGTCTGAGCCTGAGGCTCACCCAACCGGTCACGGGCCCCGCACCTCTTACAGGTGCGGGGCCCGTTCCCTTTTCCGGTACGTACGCCGGTGGCCTGGGTTAACGTGCGGGAACCGGATGCGAACGGGGGGACGTATGCAGGGCACGACCGTGCGCCGCGTGGGCCTGGTGCTCGTGGCGACCACATTGACGGGGGTGACCGCCTGCACGTCCCAGGACTCCTCCGACGGCCCCGGCCGGGAGAACCGCGCCGCGCACGGCCCGGCCCTCGCCGCCCTGCGCTCCGCCGAGCGCGCCACCGAGTCCGCCCGCTCCGCCCGGGTGGAGTCGACGACGACCATGGGCTCGCTGATGTCCATGACGGCCGACGGCAGCCTCGGCTGGAGCGACGGCATCACCGGCACCCTCACCATCAGATACACCGGCGGCACCGTCGCCGACACCATGCGCCGGCTCGGCACCACCTCGATGGAGGCCCGCTACCGGCCCGAGGCGTACTACGCGCGGCTTGGCGAGAAGTTCGCCGAGCAGACCGGCGGCAAACGCTGGATCCGGTACGCGTACGAGGACCTCGACGCCCTCGCCGGAGGCTCCGGCGCCCACCTCGGCGACCAGATGCGCAGCACCACCCCCAACCAGTCCGTGAAGCTGCTGCTGTCCTCCGGGGACGTCAGGAAGGTCGGCGAGGAGACCGTCCGCGGCCGGTCCGCGACGCACTGGTCCGGCACGGTGGCGGCGGCCGACGTCACCGACGCCGCCCTGCGTAAGCAGCTCACCGAGGCCGGTGTCACCACCGAGACCGTCGACATCTGGATCGACCGGCGGAACCTGCTGGTCAAGAAGGTCGAGAAGGCGCGGACGGCCACCGGCCGGATGACCCAGACCGCGCACTACGCCGACTACGGTGCGCCGGTCCGGGCCGCGCGGCCCCCGGCGTCCGACACCGGCGACTTCGAGGATCTGGTGCGCAAGCAGTCCGGTACGCCCTGACTCCTGCGTCCCCAATTCGGATAGATCACGTGTGCCCCTCTGGGATAGGCTCGCCGCCTTGCTGTGAAGCGAGTTTGTATTCCTTGGGGGGAATCGATGAGGACATCCATACCTGCCGCGGGCGCGTGCGCCCTGCTTCTCGCCGCCGGTGCCGTCGGCTGTGGATCCGAGCAGTCGCCGGAGATGACACCCGCTGCGGCCGTCGCCAAGGCGGCGAAGAACACGGAGGACATCACGTCCCTCCAGTACCGGATGAAGGGCACGGTCCCGGAGTCGGGTCGCGTCGAGGGTGAGGCGTCCATGCGCCTCAAGCCCACGATCGCCATGAGCATGAAGATGGAGGCGCCGGATCAGGCCGCCGGTGAGTCCGTCGAGATCCGTCTCGTCGACAAGGCCATGTATCTCGGTGGGGGAGCCGAGATGGCCAAGGAGATGGACGGCAAGAAGTGGCTGAAGTTCGATCTGTCCGGCTCCGACGCGGCCAAGGAGATCGACAAGATGGGGTCGCCGGCCCAGGCCGAACAGAACCCGGCGGCCGAGTCCACCTTCCTCACGGGTGCCAAGGACGTGAAGAAGGTCGGCAGCGAGAAGGTCGAGGGCGTCGAGACCACCCACTACTCGGGCACGGTCACCCTGGACGACCTGCGCGCCTCGCTCAAGGACGAGAAGGCGGAGACCCGCAAGCAGCGCGAGAAGAGCATCAAGCAGTACGAGAAGCTCGGCATCGACAAGTTCACGATGGACATGTGGGTCGACGGCGAGGACCACACCAAGCAGTTCCGCATGAAGGGCCAGGCCGACAAGGGCCCGATGGACATGACCATCACCTTCCTCGACTACAACAAGCCGGTCACCGTCACGGCCCCGCCGGCCAAGGACGTCGCGGACCTGAGCGAGATGTTCAAGGAGCTGGATCAGGGCTGAACCGCCCCGCACTGATCAGCCGTACGGGCGGATTTGCTTGACGGCGATCCGTTCCCGTACTCTCCTACAGAAGCCAAAGACCGCTGGTCGTTACCGCGCGCTCATCAGAGGGCGCGGTGGCCGAAGGATCCGCTGAAACGGCGGACGGCCCGCGCAGGTGACACAGGAAAAGCTCCCGGAGACCCGCCGCCTCGTGCGTGCGTGAAGCCGGTCGAGCTACGCCCCGTGCGCTTGCGCCGGGGCGTTTCGTTTTCCCCAGTCCTCCTTCGGGTCCGCGCGGTCCGAATCACCCGGAAGGAGGCCGAGGCTCATGGCGAGGCCTGACAAGGTCGATGCCGTCGAGGAGATGCGGGACAAGTTCCGCAACTCCAACGCTGCTGTCGTTACCGCGTACACCGGTCTCACCGTCGCGCAGCTCCAGCAGCTGCGTCGTTCACTCGGTGAGAACGCTCAGTACCGTGTGGCGAAGAACACGCTGACCAAGATTGCGGCCAACGAGGCCGGGATCACGACGCTGGACGACCTCTTTGCGGGTTCGTCGGCCGTCGCCTTCGTGACCGGTGACCCGGTCGAGGCGGCGAAGGGTCTCCGTGACTTCGCCAAGGACAACCCCAACCTCGTCATCAAGGGCGGCGTCCTTGACGGCAAGGCGTTGTCCGCCGATGAGATCAAGAAGCTTGCGGACCTCGAGTCCCGCGAGGTTCTGCTCTCCAAGCTGGCCGGTGCCTTCAAGGCGAAGCAGTCCCAGGCTGCCTCCGTCTTCCAGGCGCTGCCGTCGAAGCTCGTCCGCACCGTGGACGCGCTCCGTGCCAAGCAGGACGAGCAGGGCGGTGCCGAGTAACTCGGCTCGCATCCCGGCCGCCGCTGCCTGAACGCGGCGACCGTCGCGGGCCAGTAGTACGCCCGCCTCACATGTACATCCGGCACCTGCCGAATTAGTGGAAGGACCGCCATCATGGCGAAGCTCAGCCAGGAAGACCTGCTCGCGCAGTTCGAGGAGATGACCCTCATCGAGCTCTCCGAGTTCGTGAAGGCGTTCGAGGAGAAGTTCGACGTCACCGCCGCCGCTGCCGCGCCGGTCGTCGTCGCCGGTGGTGCCGCTGGTGGCGCCGCCGCCGAGGCCGCTGAGGAGCAGGACGAGTTCGACGTCATCCTCACCGGTGCCGGCGACAAGAAGATCCAGGTCATCAAGGTCGTGCGTGAGCTGACCTCCCTGGGTCTGAAGGAGGCCAAGGACCTCGTGGACGGCGCCCCGAAGCCCGTTCTCGAGAAGGTCGCCAAGGACGCCGCCGAGAAGGCCAAGGAGTCCCTCGAGGGCGCCGGCGCCTCCGTCGAGGTCAAGTAAGACCTTTCGGATCCGTCAGGATCCACGACACGTCCCGCCGGACGTGTAACGCGTAAGCGCGGAAGAGCGATCATCCATCCGGGTGGTCGCTCTTCGGCGTTCTCGGGGGCGGGCCACGGTTACCTTGAAGCCCCGGTGACGGGGGGTATGGTGATCTTCGTCGTGTCTCCGGGCGGCCCCGGATCGGGCAGAGGGGCCTTGACGAACCGCACGCAGCGCGCAATTCTCAGGACGCGTCGTCACAGGATCCGAATCCGAGGCATGGATCGGCGGCGAAGAGGGCAGTATCAACGTGCGTTGAGGGCAGCGCGCCTTGTCGCAGGAGTGGAACAACGAGGGTGAACACGGGTTCCAGAACCCGCACTGGACATCAGTGTGCCAAGTGGCTACACTGACCCTTTGCGCTGCCTGTTAGCTGTCCCCTGCCCGTCACCAGGGGTCTGCCCTCGCCCGAGCATCGATGACAAGACATGCCTGACCTGGCCTTTCGGCCCTCATGGCACAGCTTGTCTCCGTGTACGGGAGAGGGGCCGGTACGCGCGTAGTGAGTCCGAGCCCTCGGAAGGACCCCCTCTTGGCCGCCTCGCGCAACGCCTCGACCGCGAATACGAACAACGCCGCCAGCACTGCCCCGCTGCGCATCTCTTTTGCAAAGATCAAGGAGCCTCTTGAGGTTCCGAACCTGCTCGCGCTGCAGACCGAGAGCTTCGACTGGCTCCTCGGCAACACCGCCTGGCAGAGTCGGGTCGAGGAGGCTCTCGAGAACGGTCAGGACGTCCCCACCAAGTCCGGGCTCGAGGAGATCTTCGAGGAGATCTCCCCGATCGAGGACTTCAGCGGGTCGATGTCGCTGACCTTCCGCGACCACCGCTTCGAGCCGCCGAAGAACTCCATCGACGAGTGCAAGGAGCGCGACTTCACGTACGCGGCCCCGCTCTTCGTCACCGCCGAGTTCACGAACAACGAGACCGGCGAGATCAAGTCCCAGACCGTCTTCATGGGCGACTTCCCGCTCATGACGAACAAGGGCACCTTCGTCATCAACGGCACCGAGCGTGTCGTGGTGTCGCAGCTCGTCCGTTCGCCCGGTGTCTACTTCGACTCCTCCATCGACAAGACGTCCGACAAGGACATCTTCTCCGCCAAGATCATCCCGTCCCGGGGTGCCTGGCTGGAGATGGAGATCGACAAGCGCGACATGGTCGGTGTGCGCATCGACCGCAAGCGCAAGCAGTCCGTCACCGTCCTGCTCAAGGCGCTCGGCTGGACCACCGAGCAGATCCTCGAGGAGTTCGGCGAGTACGAGTCCATGCGCGCCACCCTGGAGAAGGACCACACCCAGGGCCAGGACGACGCGCTGCTCGACATCTACCGCAAGCTGCGTCCGGGCGAGCCCCCCACGCGTGAGGCCGCGCAGACGCTGCTCGAGAACCTCTACTTCAACCCCAAGCGCTACGACCTGGCCAAGGTCGGCCGCTACAAGGTCAACAAGAAGCTGGGTGCGGACGCTCCGCTCGACGCGGGCATCCTGACCGTCGAGGACATCATCTCGACGATCAAGTACCTGGTGAAGCTGCACGCGGGCGAGACCGAGACGGTCGGCGACAGCGGTACGAACATCGTCGTCGAGACCGACGACATCGACCACTTCGGCAACCGCCGCCTGCGCAGCGTCGGCGAGCTCATCCAGAACCAGGTCCGTACGGGTCTGGCGCGTATGGAGCGAGTCGTCCGCGAGCGGATGACGACCCAGGACGTCGAGGCGATCACGCCGCAGACCCTGATCAACATCCGGCCGGTCGTCGCCTCCATCAAGGAGTTCTTCGGCACCAGCCAGCTGTCGCAGTTCATGGACCAGAACAACCCGCTGTCGGGTCTCACCCACAAGCGCCGTCTGTCGGCTCTTGGCCCGGGTGGTCTCTCCCGTGAGCGGGCCGGCTTCGAGGTCCGTGACGTGCACCCCTCGCACTACGGCCGCATGTGCCCGATCGAGACGCCCGAAGGCCCGAACATCGGTCTGATCGGCTCGCTCGCCTCCTACGGCCGGGTCAACGCGTTCGGTTTCGTCGAGACCCCCTACCGCAAGGTGTTCGAGGGCCAGGTCACCGACGAGGTCGACTACCTGACCGCCGACGAGGAAGACCGCTTCGTCATCGCGCAGGCCAACGCGCCGCTCACCGACGACCTCCGGTTCGCCGAGGCGCGCGTGCTCGTCCGCCGCAAGGGCGGCGAGGTCGACTACGTCGGTGGCGAGGACGTGGACTACATGGACGTCTCGCCGCGCCAGATGGTGTCGGTCGCGACCGCCATGATCCCCTTCCTCGAGCACGACGACGCCAACCGTGCCCTCATGGGCGCGAACATGATGCGTCAGGCCGTGCCGCTGATTAAGTCCGAGGCCCCGCTCGTCGGCACCGGCATGGAGTACCGCTCCGCGGTCGACGCCGGCGACGTGGTCAAGGCCGAGAAGCCCGGTGTGGTCCAGGAGGTCTCCGCGGACTACATCACCACCGCCAACGACGACGGCACGTACATCACGTACCGCCTGGCCAAGTTCGCCCGCTCCAACCAGGGCACCTCGGTCAACCAGAAGGTCATCGTCAACGAGGGCGACCGGATCATCGAGGGCCAGGTCCTGGCCGACGGTCCGGCCACCCAGAACGGCGAGATGGCGCTGGGCAAGAACCTGCTCGTGGCGTTCATGCCGTGGGAGGGTCACAACTACGAGGACGCGATCATCCTGTCGCAGCGCCTCGTGCAGGACGACGTCCTCTCCTCGATCCACATCGAGGAGCACGAGGTCGACGCCCGTGACACCAAGCTCGGCCCCGAGGAGATCACCCGGGACATCCCGAACGTCTCCGAGGAGGTCCTCGCCGACCTCGACGAGCGCGGCATCATCCGTATCGGTGCCGAGGTCATCGCCGGCGACATCCTCGTCGGCAAGGTGACCCCCAAGGGTGAGACCGAGCTGACCCCCGAGGAGCGCCTGCTGCGCGCGATCTTCGGCGAGAAGGCCCGTGAGGTCCGTGACACCTCGCTGAAGGTGCCGCACGGCGAGACCGGCAAGGTCATCGGCGTCCGCGTCTTCGACCGCGAGGAGGGCGACGAGCTTCCCCCCGGTGTGAACCAGCTGGTGCGCGTCTACGTCGCGCAGAAGCGCAAGATCACCGACGGTGACAAGCTCGCCGGCCGTCACGGCAACAAGGGCGTCATCTCGAAGATCCTGCCGATCGAGGACATGCCGTTCCTGGAGGACGGCACCCCGGTCGACATCATCCTCAACCCGCTGGGTGTGCCGTCCCGAATGAACCCGGGACAGGTCCTGGAGATCCACCTCGGCTGGCTCGCCAGCCGCGGCTGGGACGTCTCCGGCCTCGCGGACGACTGGGCGCAGCGCCTGCAGGCCATCGAGGCCGACCAGGTCGCCCCGGGCACGAACGTCGCCACCCCCGTCTTCGACGGTGCGCGTGAGGACGAGCTGGCCGGTCTGCTGAACCACACCATCCCGAACCGCGACGGCGAGCGCATGGTGCTCCCGACCGGTAAGGCGCCGCTGTTCGACGGCCGCTCCGGCGAGCCGTTCCCGGAGCCGATCTCCGTCGGCTACATGTACATCCTCAAGCTGCACCACCTGGTCGACGACAAGCTGCACGCCCGGTCGACCGGTCCGTACTCGATGATCACCCAGCAGCCGCTGGGTGGTAAGGCCCAGTTCGGTGGCCAGCGCTTCGGTGAGATGGAGGTGTGGGCGCTGGAGGCTTACGGCGCCGCGTACGCCCTCCAGGAGCTGCTGACCATCAAGTCCGACGACGTCACCGGCCGCGTGAAGGTCTACGAGGCCATCGTCAAGGGCGAGAACATCCCCGAGCCCGGCATCCCCGAGTCCTTCAAGGTGCTCATCAAGGAGATGCAGTCCCTGTGCCTCAACGTGGAGGTGCTGTCCTCGGACGGCATGTCCATCGAGATGCGCGACACCGACGAGGACGTCTTCCGCGCTGCGGAGGAGCTTGGCATCGACCTGTCCCGGCGTGAGCCGAGCAGCGTCGAAGAGGTCTGACGGGAGTTCGGCGGCCTTCGTCATGAAGGCCGCCGGCCCCAGGACCCCCGTATCAGACCCCATGACTTACAACCCTGAGAGGGATTGACGCATAGTGCTCGACGTCAACTTCTTCGACGAGCTCCGGATCGGTCTGGCCACCGCTGACGACATCCGTCAGTGGAGCCACGGCGAGGTCAAGAAGCCCGAGACCATCAACTACCGCACCCTCAAGCCCGAAAAGGACGGACTCTTCTGCGAGAAGATCTTCGGTCCGACCCGGGACTGGGAGTGCTACTGCGGCAAGTACAAGCGCGTCCGCTTCAAGGGCATCATCTGTGAGCGCTGTGGCGTCGAGGTCACGCGCGCCAAGGTGCGCCGTGAGCGGATGGGCCACATCGAGCTGGCCGCGCCCGTCACGCACATCTGGTACTTCAAGGGTGTTCCGTCGCGCCTGGGCTACCTGCTCGACCTGGCGCCGAAGGACCTCGAGAAGGTCATCTACTTCGCGGCGTACATGATCACGTACGTCGACGAGGAGCGCCGTACGCGCGACCTGCCCTCGCTGGAGGCCCACGTCTCCGTCGAGCGCCAGCAGATCGAGCAGCGCCGCGACGCCGACCTGGAGGCCCGCGCCAAGAAGCTCGAGACCGACCTGGCCGAGCTGGAGGCCGAGGGCGCCAAGGCCGACGTGCGCCGCAAGGTGCGCGAGGGTGCCGAGCGCGAGATGAAGCAGCTGCGCGACCGCGCGCAGCGCGAGATCGACCGCCTCGACGAGGTGTGGAACCGCTTCAAGAACCTCAAGGTCCAGGACCTCGAGGGCGACGAGCTGCTCTACCGCGAGCTGCGTGACCGCTTCGGCACGTACTTCGACGGCTCGATGGGTGCCGCGGCGCTGCAGAAGCGCCTGGAGTCCTTCGACCTCGACGAGGAGGCCGAGAAGCTCCGCGAGATCATCCGCACCGGCAAGGGCCAGAAGAAGACCCGTGCGCTCAAGCGCCTGAAGGTCGTCTCCGCGTTCCTGCAGACCAGCAACAGCCCCAAGGGCATGGTGCTCGACTGCGTGCCGGTCATCCCGCCGGACCTCCGCCCGATGGTGCAGCTGGACGGTGGCCGCTTCGCGACCTCCGACCTGAACGACCTGTACCGCCGTGTGATCAACCGGAACAACCGCCTGAAGCGCCTTCTCGACCTCGGTGCGCCCGAGATCATCGTGAACAACGAGAAGCGCATGCTTCAGGAGGCCGTCGACGCGCTGTTCGACAACGGCCGTCGTGGCCGTCCGGTCACCGGTCCCGGTAACCGCCCGCTGAAGTCCCTCAGCGACATGCTGAAGGGTAAGCAGGGCCGCTTCCGTCAGAACCTGCTCGGTAAGCGTGTGGACTACTCCGCGCGTTCCGTGATCGTCGTCGGTCCGCAGCTGAAGCTGCACCAGTGCGGTCTGCCGAAGGCGATGGCGCTGGAGCTCTTCAAGCCGTTCGTGATGAAGCGACTGGTCGACCTGAACCACGCGCAGAACATCAAGAGCGCCAAGCGCATGGTCGAGCGCGGCCGCACGGTCGTGTACGACGTGCTGGAAGAGGTCATCGCGGAGCACCCGGTTCTGCTGAACCGTGCGCCCACGCTGCACCGCCTCGGCATCCAGGCCTTCGAGCCGCAGCTGGTCGAGGGCAAGGCCATCCAGATCCACCCGCTCGTCTGCACCGCGTTCAACGCGGACTTCGACGGTGACCAGATGGCCGTGCACCTGCCGCTGTCCGCGGAGGCGCAGGCCGAGGCCCGCATCCTGATGCTGTCCTCGAACAACATCCTCAAGCCCGCCGACGGCCGTCCGGTGACGATGCCGACCCAGGACATGGTCCTCGGTCTGTTCTTCCTCACCACCGACGGCGAGATGCGCGACCTCAAGGGCGAGGGCCGTTCCTTCGCCTCGGTCGCCGAGGCGATCATGGCCTTCGACGCGGGCGAGCTGTCGCTCCAGTCGAAGATCGACGTCCGCTTCCCGGTCGGCACCATCCCGCCGCGCGGCTGGACCCCGCCGGCGCGCGAGGAGGGCGAGCCCGAGTGGCAGCAGGGTGACAGCTTCCGGCTGAACACCACCCTGGGCCGCGCGCTCTTCAACGAGCTGCTGCCCGAGGACTACCCGTTCGTCGACTACGAGGTCGGCAAGAAGCAGCTCTCCGAGATCGTCAACGACCTCGCCGAGCGCTACCCCAAGGTCATCGTGGCGGCGACGCTCGACAACCTGAAGGCGGCCGGCTTCTACTGGGCGACCCGTTCCGGCGTCACCGTGGCCATCTCCGACGTCGTCGTCCCCGAGGCGAAGAAGGAGATCGTCCGCGGGTACGAGGCGCAGGACGAGAAGGTCCAGAAGCAGTACGAGCGCGGTCTGATCACCAAGGACGAGCGCACGCAGGAACTCATCGCGATCTGGACCAAGGCGACCAACGAGGTCGCCGAGGCGATGAACGACAACTTCCCGAAGACCAACCCGATCTTCATGATGGTGAACTCGGGTGCACGAGGCAACATGATGCAGATGCGTCAGATCGCCGGTATGCGTGGTCTGGTGTCGAACGCGAAGAACGAGACGATCCCGCGTCCGATCAAGGCGTCCTTCCGTGAGGGCCTGTCCGTGCTGGAGTACTTCATCTCCACGCACGGTGCCCGTAAGGGTCTGGCGGACACCGCTCTGCGTACCGCCGACTCGGGTTACCTCACCCGTCGTCTGGTCGACGTCTCCCAGGACGTCATCATTCGCGAGGAGGACTGCGGCACCGAGCGCGGTCTGCGCCTCAAGATCGCGGACCGGAACGCCGAGGGTGGTCTGGTCAAGACCGAGGACGTCGAGACGTCCGTGTACGCGCGCTGCCTCGCCGAGGACATCGTGGTCGACGGTCAGGTGCTGGCCCCGGCCGGCACCGACCTGGGCGACGTCCTCATCGAGGAGCTCGTGCAGCGCGGCGTCGAGGAGGTCAAGACCCGCTCGGTCCTGACCTGCGAGTCCGCCGTCGGCACCTGCGCGATGTGCTACGGCCGTTCGCTGGCCACCGGCAAGCTGGTCGACATCGGTGAGGCGGTCGGCATCATCGCCGCCCAGTCCATCGGTGAGCCCGGTACCCAGCTGACGATGCGTACCTTCCACACCGGTGGTGTGGCCGGTGACGACATCACCCAGGGTCTGCCGCGTGTCGTCGAGCTCTTCGAGGCCCGTACCCCGAAGGGTGTCGCCCCGATCTCCGAGGCCCAGGGCCGCGTGCGGATCGAGGAGACCGAGAAGACCAAGAAGATCGTCGTCACCCCGGACGACGGCAGCGACGAGACGGCGTTCCCGATCTCGAAGCGTGCCCGTCTCCTGGTCAGCGAGGGCGAGCACGTCGAGGTGGGCCAGAAGCTCACCGTGGGTGCCACCAACCCGCACGACGTGCTGCGCATTCTGGGTCAGCGTGCCGTCCAGGTCCACCTGGTCGGCGAGGTCCAGAAGGTCTACAACTCGCAGGGTGTGTCGATCCACGACAAGCACATCGAGATCATCATCCGGCAGATGCTGCGCCGCGTGACGATCATCGAGTCCGGCGACGCCGAGCTGCTGCCCGGTGAGCTGGTCGAGCGCTCGAAGTTCGAGCACGAGAACCGTCGTGTGGTCCAGGAGGGCGGTCACCCGGCTTCGGGTCGTCCGCAGCTCATGGGTATCACCAAGGCCTCGCTGGCGACGGAGTCCTGGCTGTCGGCCGCCTCCTTCCAGGAGACGACCCGAGTCCTGACGGATGCGGCGATCAACGCCAAGTCCGACAGCCTCATCGGCCTCAAGGAGAACGTCATCATCGGTAAGCTCATCCCGGCCGGTACGGGTCTGTCCCGCTACCGCAACATCCGGGTCGAGCCGACCGAGGAGGCCAAGGCCGCGATGTACTCGGCCGTCGGCTACGACGACATCGACTACTCGCCGTTCGGCACGGGCTCCGGCCAGGCCGTTCCGCTGGAGGACTACGACTACGGTCCGTACAACCAGTAAGCGAGTCGCTTGAGTCGAGGGCGGTCACCCCGAGGGGTGGCCGCCCTTCGGCGTTCCCGGGCCCGGGGACTCCTCGGCGTTCCTGGGCCGAGGGGATCCTCGATGTTTCCGGGACGCGACTCCTCGGCGTCCCCGGGCCGGGAGTCCTCGATGCTCCCGGCCCCGGGGCCGGTCGGGAGGTGCCCCGGGGCGCCGCTTCAGCGGGGCGTCGGCGGGCGGGCGGCGGTGCCGCGAGGTGGGGCGCCTCCGCGTCGCGGAGGGCGTCTGTCGGCTGTCTGGCCGACATGCGGCGCCCCGCCCCCGACGCACCGGTGCCGGAACGCCCGCATCGGCGCATCATGGAAGGACTCCGGCCCCGGGGAGGCGCTCCGTGTCGCAGCCGCACTACCCGTCCTGGCAGCCCTGGCAGGGCTCCGGCGCTCCCTCGATGCTCGCGTCGCACGCCGACCGGGAGCGGGCCGTGGACGTGCTCAGAGCCGGATACGGCGAGGGGCGGATGGAGCAGGGCGAGTTCGAGAAGCGGGTCGGGCGGGCGTACGCGGCGCGGACGGTGGGGGAGCTGGCGCTGCTCGTCGCGGACCTGCCGCAGGGGCCGCTGCCGCAGCCGGCCTCGGTCCTGCCCGTGCCGGGGACGTTCCTGCCGGTGCCGCGGCCGCGGACCAACGGGAAGGCCGTCGCGGCCGGGGTGTGCGGGCTGCTGTGCGTGCCGACCATGGGGCTGACCGGGATCCCGGCCGTCGTGCTGGGGCATGTGGCCCGGGCAGAGATCCGCAGCCGGGGCGAACTGGGGGACGGTCTCGCGCTGACCGGTCTGGTGCTCGGGTGGTTGTCCACGGCGGGTTGGGCACTCGTTCTGGTGTTGCTCACGGTGGTGTCCGTCGTAGCATCGTGAAAGTATGCAAAACGGACAGTCGCCGTCGAATTGAAGATCGGCAACGGCCGGGGGGCTTGACATGTCCCGCATGGCGATGCGGGCGGTGCCCATTTGTTTTGACCGCAGCGAATGCGGTAGGTACGCTCAGACCTTGTGCCTGGGGTGTGCCCTGGCTCGCGTGTGTGCCATGAACCGCACGGCGAGCTGACACCGGCCACCGTAATCTGCGCTGTTTCTGCCTCGCGGCGGGAGTCCGCGGGTTCGACACACCCGACCGCGTGGGTCGGCGACGTTCCAGGTTAGCTTCACCATTCGGCACACAGAAACCGGAGAAGTAGTGCCTACGATCCAGCAGCTGGTCCGTAAGGGCCGGCAGGACAAGGTCGAGAAGAACAAGACGCCCGCACTCGAGGGTTCTCCTCAGCGTCGGGGCGTCTGCACGCGTGTGTTCACGACCACCCCGAAGAAGCCGAACTCGGCCCTGCGTAAGGTCGCGCGTGTGCGTCTGACCAGCGGGATCGAGGTCACCGCTTACATTCCGGGTGAGGGACACAACCTGCAGGAGCACTCCATCGTGCTCGTGCGCGGCGGCCGTGTGAAGGACCTGCCGGGTGTTCGCTACAAGATCATCCGTGGCTCCCTCGACACCCAGGGTGTCAAGAACCGCAAGCAGGCCCGTTCCCGCTACGGCGCCAAGAAGGAGAAGTAAGAATGCCTCGTAAGGGCCCCGCCCCGAAGCGCCCGGTCATCATCGACCCGGTCTACGGTTCTCCTCTGGTCACGTCGCTCATCAACAAGGTGCTGCTGAACGGCAAGCGCTCCACCGCCGAGCGCATCGTCTACGGCGCCATGGAGGGCCTGCGCGAGAAGACCGGCAACGACCCGGTCATCACGCTGAAGCGCGCTCTTGAGAACATCAAGCCGACCCTCGAGGTCAAGTCCCGCCGTGTCGGTGGCGCCACCTACCAGGTGCCGGTCGAGGTCAAGCCCGGCCGCGCCAATACCCTGGCGCTGCGCTGGCTGGTCGGTTACTCCCGCGCCCGTCGCGAGAAGACCATGACCGAGCGTCTCCTCAACGAGCTTCTCGACGCCTCCAACGGCCTCGGTGCGGCCGTGAAGAAGCGCGAGGACACCCACAAGATGGCCGAGTCCAACAAGGCCTTCGCGCACTACCGCTGGTAGTCGCTACCCACATCGAGACCGAGAGAAGACTGAAGCCTTATGGCTACCACTTCACTTGACCTGGCCAAGGTCCGCAACATCGGGATCATGGCCCACATCGACGCGGGCAAGACGACCACCACCGAGCGGATCCTGTTCTACACCGGCGTGTCGTACAAGATCGGTGAGGTCCACGACGGCGCCGCCACCATGGACTGGATGGAGCAGGAGCAGGAGCGTGGCATCACGATCACGTCTGCTGCGACCACCTGTCACTGGCCGCTCGAGGGCGACGACTACACCATCAACATCATCGACACCCCGGGTCACGTCGACTTCACCGTCGAGGTGGAGCGCTCCCTGCGCGTGCTCGACGGTGCCGTGACGGTGTTCGACGGTGTCGCCGGTGTCGAGCCGCAGTCCGAGACGGTGTGGCGTCAGGCCGACCGCTACGGCGTGCCGCGCATCTGCTTCGTCAACAAGCTGGACCGTACCGGCGCCGAGTTCCACCGCTGCGTGGACATGATCTCGGACCGCCTGGGCGCGCAGCCGCTGGTCATGCAGCTGCCGATCGGTGCCGAGGCGGACTTCAAGGGCGTCATCGACCTCGTGACGATGAAGGCCCTGGTCTGGTCGGCCGAGGCGACCAAGGGCGAGATGTACGACACCGTCGACATCCCGGACACCCACGCCGAGGCTGCCGAGGAGTACCGCGGCAAGCTGCTCGAGGCCGTCGCCGAGAACGACGAAGAGCTGATGGAGCTGTACCTGGAGGGCACCGAGCCCACCGTGGAGCAGCTCTACGCCGCGATCCGTCGTATCACCATCGCGTCCGGCAAGGGCGGCGGCACCACCGTCACCCCCGTGTTCTGCGGCACCGCGTTCAAGAACAAGGGTGTTCAGCCCCTGCTCGACGCGGTCGTGCGCTACCTGCCCACCCCCCTGGACGTCGAGGCCATCGAGGGCCACGACGTCAAGGACCCGGAGCAGGTCATCGCGCGCAAGCCGTCGGAGGACGAGCCCCTCGCCGCGCTGGCGTTCAAGATCATGAGCGACCCGCACCTCGGCAAGCTCACCTTCGTCCGCGTGTACTCCGGCCGTCTGCAGTCCGGCACCGCCGTGCTGAACTCGGTCAAGGGCCGCAAGGAGCGCATCGGCAAGATCTACCGCATGCACGCCAACAAGCGTGAGGAGATCGAGTCGGTGGGCGCCGGCGACATCGTCGCCGTCATGGGCCTGAAGCAGACCACCACCGGTGAGACGCTGGCGGACGAGAAGAACCCGGTCATCCTGGAGTCCATGGACTTCCCGGCGCCGGTCATCGAGGTCGCCATCGAGCCCAAGTCGAAGGGCGACCAGGAGAAGCTCGGCGTCGCGATCCAGCGCCTGGCCGAGGAGGACCCCTCCTTCCAGGTGCACACCAACGAGGAGACCGGCCAGACCGTCATCGGCGGTATGGGCGAGCTTCACCTCGAGGTGCTCGTGGACCGCATGAAGCGCGAGTTCAAGGTCGAGGCCAACGTCGGCAAGCCGCAGGTCGCGTACCGCGAGACGATCCGCAAGGCCGTCGAGAAGGTCGAGTTCACCCACAAGAAGCAGACGGGTGGTACCGGCCAGTTCGCTCGCGTCATCATCGCGATCGAGCCCATCGAGGGTGGCGACGCCTCGTACGAGTTCATCAACAAGGTGACCGGTGGCCGTGTGCCGAAGGAGTACATCCCTTCGGTGGACGCCGGTGCGCAGGAGGCCATGCAGTTCGGCATCCTCGCCGGTTACGAGATGACCGGTGTGCGCGTGACGCTGCTCGACGGTGCCTACCACGAGGTGGACTCCTCCGAGCTCGCGTTCAAGATCGCCGGTTCGCAGGCCTTCAAGGAGGCCGCGCGCAAGGCCAGCCCCGTGCTGCTCGAGCCGATGATGGCCGTCGAGGTCACCACGCCCGAGGACTACATGGGTGAGGTCATCGGCGACATCAACTCCCGCCGTGGTCAGATCCAGGCCATGGAGGAGCGGGCCGGTGCCCGCGTCGTGAAGGGCCTCGTGCCCCTCTCGGAGATGTTCGGTTACGTCGGCGACCTGCGCAGCAAGACGTCCGGCCGTGCGAGCTACTCCATGCAGTTCGACTCCTACGCCGAGGTTCCGCGGAACGTCGCCGAGGAGATCATCGCGAAGGCCAAGGGCGAGTAACGCACCGCGTCTACACGCCGTAGGCTTGACTCCGGAGCCTTG
Organism: Streptomyces sp. NPDC101110; assembly: GCF_044759525.1. Classification (NCBI taxonomy): domain Bacteria; kingdom Bacillati; phylum Actinomycetota; class Actinomycetes; order Kitasatosporales; family Streptomycetaceae; genus Streptomyces; species Streptomyces sp. NPDC101110. Next base: position 260,890 of record NZ_JBIVZM010000001.1, read on the forward strand.
AGGGGCATTCCGCCGCAATCGCGGTGAGAGTGCCCCGGGGCCCGGGCTTTCCAGCAAAGATCACCTGGCGCCGATGAGTAAGGCGTACCAGAACCACTCCACAGGAGGACCCCAGTGGCGAAGGCGAAGTTCGAGCGGACTAAGCCGCACGTCAACATCGGCACCATCGGTCACATCGACCACGGTAAGACGACCCTCACGGCCGCCATTACCAAGGTGCTGCACGACGCGTACCCGGACCTGAACGAGGCCTCGGCCTTCGACCAGATCGACAAGGCTCCTGAGGAGCGCCAGCGCGGTATCACCATCTCCATCGCGCACGTCGAGTACCAGACCGAGACGCGTCACTACGCCCACGTCGACTGCCCCGGTCACGCGGACTACATCAAGAACATGATCACGGGTGCGGCGCAGATGGACGGCGCCATCCTCGTGGTCGCCGCCACCGACGGCCCGATGCCGCAGACCAAGGAGCACGTGCTCCTGGCCCGCCAGGTCGGCGTTCCGTACATCGTCGTCGCCCTGAACAAGGCCGACATGGTGGACGACGAGGAGATCCTGGAGCTCGTCGAGCTCGAGGTCCGTGAGCTCCTCTCCGAGTACGAGTTCCCGGGCGACGACGTTCCGGTCGTCAAGGTCTCCGCTCTGAAGGCCCTCGAGGGCGACAAGGAGTGGGGCAACTCGGTTCTCGAGCTCATGAACGCCGTCGACACGGCGATCCCGGAGCCCGAGCGTGACGTCGACAAGCCGTTCCTCATGCCGATCGAGGACGTCTTCACGATCACCGGCCGCGGTACGGTCGTCACCGGCCGTATCGAGCGTGGTGTCCTGAAGGTCAACGAGACCGTCGACATCATCGGCATCAAGCAGGAGAAGACCACCACCACGGTCACCGGCATCGAGATGTTCCGGAAGCTCCTCGACGAGGGCCAGGCCGGTGAGAACGTCGGTCTGCTCCTCCGTGGCATCAAGCGCGAGGACGTCGAGCGCGGCCAGGTCATCATCAAGCCGGGCTCGGTCACCCCGCACACCGAGTTCGAGGCGCAGGCCTACATCCTGTCCAAGGACGAGGGTGGCCGCCACACGCCGTTCTTCAACAACTACCGCCCGCAGTTCTACTTCCGTACGACGGACGTGACCGGCGTGGTGACCCTCCCCGAGGGCACCGAGATGGTCATGCCGGGTGACAACACCGAGATGAAGGTGGAGCTCATCCAGCCCGTCGCCATGGAAGAGGGCCTGAAGTTCGCCATCCGTGAGGGTGGCCGGACCGTGGGCGCCGGCCAGGTCACCAAGATCAACAAGTGAGTCTTCGGACTGGCTTGAGGGTCCACTGACCTGAGTGGCTCGAAGGGGCCCGTACGACTTCGGTCGTACGGGCCCCTTTGCTGTTTCCCCCGACGGCAGGGGAGCGGGGAGACCTGGGCGGCAGTTGTTCCGTTCATGCGGAGTCCAGCAGATTGGCATGGTCGGAGCGGCAGTCGCGGCAGTGACCGGGGGCCGGTGCGCGGAACGCGCGGTCGCAGCCGTCGCAGGTCTGGAGGGGGTGCCGGGTGGGCGGCGGGGGCGCCTGCGGTGAGGCGAAGGGCGGTGGGGGTGGCAGCTGGGCCGTGAGGCGGTGAGCCAGGAGGGCGCCCGGGCGGTGCAGGGGCTCCGGCGGGAGGTCCGCCGTCAGGGCGTGCCGTACGGCGGCCGGCGAGACGTCGCGCTCCAGCCAGGCGGCGACGCCCGGGGCGAGATGGGCGGTGTCGGACCCGGAGAGGAGCAGGCGGGTGTCCTGGCGGCGGAGGCCGGTGAGGAGGTCCGTGGCCTGCTGGAGGAGGGCGGGGGCCGGGTGTGCCGGGCGCGGTACCGCGGGCAGGGGTTTGCCGCCGGGCTGCCTCGTCCGCTTCCTCGGGGCGGGGTGCGGGGTGTCCGTACGGCTGTGACCCGGCTGGTTGCAGGAGGTCGTGCGGGTGATGATCCGGCCGTCCGGGACGCGCTCGCGGGTGCGGCGCAGGTAGCCGTGCGCCTCCAGCTCGCGAAGGGCCGCGGCGATGCGGGTCGTGCCCTCCGGGAAGCGGGCGGCAAGGGACTTGATGTCGATGCGGGCGCCCGCCGGGAGCGACTGGATGTGTACCGACAGCCCGATCGCGAGCAGGGAGAGCTCCGGGTGCTGGGCCAGGTGGTTGCCGATCACCGTGAAGCGGGTGGTGTGGCGGGCGTTGTCGTGGACCAGTCCGGAGTGGGGGTGCCGCCGGTTCGGGCGCTTCTTTCCGGCAACCCGGGTGTGGGCGTGCGCGGGCACGTTAGGGTTCTGCGTATCCATCGGGAAGCTCCTACTTCCTCGGTGGTCAGGCCCTCGCACTGGGATTGCCGTCCCGGCGGGGGCCGTCGCATGTCTGCGGTTGTGTCGTGACGTGTTGCGCTGAGCGTAGGGCAGGCAAGGACCCCCGAATCCAGTTGAGTTGGCGATGTTCACTCGCGAGGGTGAGGCGGCCCTGCGGCTGGGAGGAGGGGTGGGGTTGGGTCGGGTTCTTTCACCCTTGTGGTCCTTGGAGGAGGGCGCCTGTACCGCCGGAGCACGCACTTTCGGGTTTCGGTGCGAGGTCGAGTTCGGCCCAGACTGTCTTACGGGGCGGCAGCCCTCGGGTGACGCCCCAGCGGTCGGCGAGTGCGTCGACCAGGAGGAGGCCCAGGCCGGGTCGGGCCGCCGGCAGCCGGTCGGCGCGGGTGTCCGTCACCTCGACGCGGAGGGTGCCGGCGACGACGTAGAGGAGCAGGCGGAAGTCGCGGCCGGGGGCGCGGCCGTGCGTCGCGGCGTTGTTCGACAACTCGGCGATGACCTGCCGCGCCGGGTCCAGCGGCAGTCCCCAGGAGCGCAGTTGCTCGGTGGCGAGGAGACGCGCCAGGCGGGCCCCGCGCGGGGTGGGGGAGAGCTGGAGGCTGAAGTGGCGTACGGCGGTGGCGAGTTCGGGGGAGTTCTGCTTCACGTCACTCAGCGTGGCTGTCCACGCTTACCGTGAACAGTGACTCAGCGGGTGCGTACGGTGACTGTCCGGAGCTTGTCCGGCGTTGTCCGGGCTGTCGGGGCCGGGCGTACGGGTAGGGCGCCGGGCACGGTCGTACGACGGCGGAAGGGTGCGGGATGACGGCGGTCGAGGCGGACTCGGGGCGGATCAAGGGCGAGGCGGGCGAGCCGGGTTGGGAGGTCGATCCCGACGACGAGTGGGGTGTCGCGGTCATCACGACCGTCGGGCGGCAGCTGAAGCTGCGGCGTGAGGCGGTGGGGATGCGGGCCGCCGAGTTCGGGGCGGCGGTCGGGTACGGCGAGGACATGGTCTACAAGATCGAGGGCGGGAAGCGGATCCCCCGGCAGGACTATCTGGTCAGGGCTGACGAGGTGCTGGGGGCGGGTGGGCTGCTCGCGGCGGCCTGGGAGGACGTGAAGAAGGTCCGGTACCCCAGGAAGGTGCGGGAGCTTGCCAAGTTGGAGGGGCAGGCGGTGGAGATCGGGGTGTATGAGTGCAACAGCGTCCATGGGCTGTTGCAGACGCCGGAGCACGCGCGGGCTTTGTTCGAGTCGTGGCAGCCGTCCTACTCGCCGGACGACGTCGATCGAATGGTGGCCGCTCGTCTGGCCCGGCAGGCGGTATTCGAACGCGACCCCGCTCCCTCAGTCCATTTCGTCCTGGAAGAGGCACCGCTACGCCGACAAGTCGGGGGCACAATGGTGTGGCGGCAGCAGCTCGAACGTCTGCTGGAGGTGGGGCGCTTGAGCAACGTCACGCTTCAGGTCATGCCGACGAACAGCGACGCTCATCCAGGGCTGGATGGCCGGATTGAGTTGCTGAAGTTCCCGGACGGTACGGCAGCGGGCCGCGCTGACGGCTTGTACAGCGGCCGACCTGTCTCTGATCCGAGGCAACTCCGCATCCTGGAGCTGCAATATGGGACCCTCCGGGCGCAGGCTCTCCCACCCCGGGAGTCGCTGGCCTTTGTCGAGACACTGCTGGGAGAGACATGATCCGCAACGCTGAACCGGCGTGGTTCAAGAGCAGCTACAGCAGCGGTACCAACGGCGAGTCCTGCGTCGAGATCGCCATAGCCCCCCACACCGTCCACGTCCGGGACTCCAAGCATGCCGAAGGCCCCCGGCTCGCGCTCGCGCCGGAGGCCTGGTCGGAGTTCCTGGCCTCCGTCTAGTCGTCGTTCCGCAGGACGCGCACCGCGCGGTCGAACGCCGAGTCCCGCTTCTCGGCGAACTCCCCCTTCGTGAAGACCGGTTCGGTCAGGTGGGGCGGTATGCCCGTGCCGTCGTAGGTCCGGCCCGACCGGTCGAGGAACTCCTCGTTCGGGAGGATCGCCGTCATGCCGTTGGGGAGGCCGCGTTCCATGACGTCGGAGAAGACACCCTGGGTCGGCTGCCCGATACGAACCGTGCCGCCCGGCCGATCGAACAGGGCCTGCGTGAAGGTCTCCCCGGCGCTGACGGTCGTGCCCGAGGTCAGTACGGCGATGGGCCCGGTGTAGCGGGGCCCGGCCGCCGGTACGACCCGGATGGGCTCGGGGCGGGTGTGCCGGCCCGGGTCGGTCGGGTGATTCCGGGCGCGCTTGGCGTAGGCGACGTAAGGCCTGTCCGTGAGGCGCTCGGCGATGCGGATGCCAAGGGCGTCGGAGCCGCCGCCGTTGATGCGCAGGTCGATGATCAGGCCCTTGAGGCGCCGGGTGCGCTCGGTGGTGAGGATCGTGTCCAGGGCCTTGTCGAGTTCGGCGAGATGGGCCGGGTAGGGGGCGTCCTCGGCGGTGTAGCCGGCGAAGCCGGAGATGCGGAGGTAGCCCTGATCCGCGCGACCGGGGAGGTCGGCGTAGGTGATACGACCGTTGGCGAAGTCCTGGCGGTAGGGGGCGCCCCCGAGGTCACGCTCGCCGATGAACTGCTTGACCTTGGCGTCCAGTTGGGGGCTGGGCATCTCGGTGCCGGGGCGCACTTGGGCGAAGACCTGGTCCCCGTCCAGGACGGCGACATGGGCGTCGTAGAGAGGCCGCACCATGGCGCTGAAGATGCCGAAGAGTTCCTTGCGGGTGGTGTCCGCATGCACCTCGGGCCGGTAGCGGTCCCTCATGGCCTGCCAGTCGACGCCCTTCGCGGCGAAGAAGGGGTAGTTCTCGGCGAAGGAGTGCCAGAAGACGTCGAAGGCAGTGCGGGGGTCCTTGGGGGTGGGGCGGGTGCAGTCGGCCGGCAGTTCCTGGATCCGCCGTAGCGAGCGGTGTCCGACCGAGGTGTCGTAGCCGAGGGTGGCGCGGTTCCCGCCGGGGCCGGGTCGGACGGTCAGGGTGGTGCCGTCGGCGGTCGTGTACGTGCCGGGGCCGGTCCGCCGAGCACGGTCACCCTTGAGGCAGCTGACGGACGTCGTCTGGAACTCCTGGAGGGTGTCGCCGTCGAGGGACAGGACGGTGCCGTAGCCGTCCATGCGCCAGACGCCGTCGGTGCCCGGCTTGCCGGGGGCGGATGCGGCCGTGGCGGGCGCCGTGGCGGCTGCGGCGAGGGTCAGGGTGAGGGCGATGGCTGTGGCGGCGGTGGTGGTGCGCACGGACGGGTTCCCCCTGCTGTGTGGTCGGTGCCCTTACCGTGCCTGACAGTGTGGGGATGAGCCATCCGGTGGGCCGGAGAGCGGAGGTGGGGACAGCCCCCCGGCCGGTTCGTCACTGCCGGGCCGTGACACTGGAGCATGACTTCAGATGCGCCGCGCGACGAACTCGACCTGGACGCGATCGAGGAACTGTGCAGGTCCGCCACCCCAGGGCCGTGGCACGTCAGGAACCTCGACGATGATCAGAACGCCGCGTTCATCGCCATGGCCAGGCAGGCGATACCGCAGCTGGTGGCAGAGGTCAGGCGCCTGCGGTGGCTCGTGGAATTCGGGGCGTGCCCCACGGCCGGCACGACAGGCACGGAGTTCGTGATGCCCCTAGAGGACGAGATGCTCGTGTGTTTCCGGGAGATGGTGGACGTACTGGCTTTAAAGCCAGAGGAGAGTAATGGACACGGAAATCGAATCGCGCTTCCGATCTGCAGGCCTGGAAGTGATCGGGTATCCGGAAGTAGACGGCGACCCTTCGGTCGAGCAGGCCTTTCGCAGGGTGGTGCACATCGACGCCGAGCCTGTGGAGCGCATCGAGCGGAATGCCGCGGACGCACCGCGCCGCCTCGACGCGGCGTGGAGGGCCCGGGCTCGCGCGGGCGGTGTCCTGTCCGAGGACGGCACCTGCCTGCTAGCCGCCGGCATGAAGGACGGCTGGGTGCACGTACGGTTGACCGAGGACTCGGACGTCTCGGCCCTACGGTCCCCGGACGGAGACCTGCTTCTCATCGCCCGCTCCCCGCGTGGCCACCGGGTCTGCGCGGCGAGCACCGAAGGGAGCGACTACTGGATCCTGGAGGAGGACTTCCCGGGTCCCGCGTGATCTGCTGCTCGCCCGGCCCTCCGGTGAGCCCGGGCCTCCCGGCGATCACCAGCGTGCGCCGGGAGCGCCCCTGGTTTGACCTGCGTCACCCCCGGGGTATTCTCTCCGGCTCGATTGGCGTCGCCCCTGCCCCATATGGCAGACTGTCGGAGTTGCTCGGTCGAGTGTTGATGCTGCGCGCCTCCCGCCGGGGGGACCGGAAGCGAGTCCCACAGTACTCGTCGCCCTAACTGCCGTAAGGCAGCGCTGGGGCGGACGTACGGGAATCTTTCGGGAAGTGCGGTGCGGCACTGGCCAGGCACCCGGTGGGCCTTCGCCCCCGGCCTGCGGTTCCGGAAGGGCCGTGCGCAATCCCGCAGGGATGTTCGAACAAGGGACATCTGTGTCAGCGAGAGTGCGACACGCCCGACCGCGTGGGTCGGAGAAACGAAGGCAGCAGAAGGAATCCGCCGGGTTCCAGAGCGTTAGAGAGACAGGACTACTGAGTAGCCATGGCGGGACAGAAGATCCGCATCCGGCTCAAGGCCTACGACCACGAGGTCATCGACTCCTCGGCGAAGAAGATCGTCGAGACGGTGACCCGCACTGGTGCGTCGGTCGCGGGCCCGGTGCCGCTGCCCACTGAGAAGAACGTGTACTGCGTCATCAAGTCGCCGCACAAGTACAAGGACTCGCGCGAGCACTTCGAGATGCGCACGCACAAGCGCCTGATCGACATCCTCGACCCGACCCCCAAGACCGTTGACTCTCTGATGCGACTCGACCTCCCGGCCGGTGTCGACATCGAGATCAAGCTCTGAGGCCGGTGATCTGAACGATGGCTAAGCAGATCAAGGGCATCCTGGGCGAGAAGCTCGGCATGACGCAGGTGTGGGACGCGAACAACCGTGTTGTTCCGGTCACCGTCGTCAAGGCCGGCCCCAACGTCGTCACCCAGGTCCGTACGAACGACGTCGACGGCTACGAGTCCGTCCAGATCGCGTTCGGCGAGATCGACCCGCGCAAGGTGAACAAGCCCCTCAAGGGCCACTTCGCCAAGGCCGACGTCACTCCCCGCCGCCACCTCGTCGAGATCCGTACCGCTGACGCCAGCGAGTACACCCTCGGCCAGGAGATCACCGCCGAGGTGTTCGAGGCCGGCATCAAGGTCGACGTGACCGGCAAGAGCAAGGGCAAGGGCTTCGCCGGTGTCATGAAGCGTCACAACTTCAAGGGCCTCGGCGCCGGACACGGCACCCAGCGCAAGCACCGCTCCCCCGGTTCCATCGGTGGCTGCGCCACCCCGGGCCGTGTGTTCAAGGGCCTCCGCATGGCGGGTCGCATGGGCAACGAGCGGGTCACCACCCAGAACCTGACCGTCCACGCCGTTGACGCGGAGAAGGGTCTGCTGCTCATCAAGGGCGCGGTTCCCGGTCCGAACGGCGGCCTCGTCCTGGTCCGCACCGCGGCCAAGGGGGCCTGAGGTAACCGATGAGCACTGTTGACATCCTTTCGCCGGCGGGCGACAAGGCCGGTTCCGTCGAGCTCCCCGCGGAGATCTTCGACGTCGAGAAGGTCAGCATCCCGCTGATCCACCAGGTCGTCGTCGCGCAGCTGGCCGCGGCCCGTCAGGGCACGCACAAGACCAAGACCCGTGGCGAGGTCCGCGGCGGTGGCAAGAAGCCGTACCGCCAGAAGGGCACCGGTCGCGCCCGTCAGGGTTCGACCCGCGCGCCGCAGTTCGCCGGTGGTGGCGTCGTGCACGGTCCCGTGCCGCGTGACTACTCGCAGCGGACCCCGAAGAAGATGAAGGCTGCCGCCCTGCGTCACGCCCTCACCGACCGGGCCCGCCACAACCGCATCCACGTCGTCTCCGGCGTCGTCGAGGGTGAGACCCCCTCCACGAAGGCCGCCAAGACGCTGTTCGGCAAGATCTCGGAGCGCAAGAACCTGCTCCTGGTCGTCGACCGCGCCGACGAGGCCGCGTGGCTGTCCGCCCGCAACCTGCCCCAGATCCACATCCTGGAGCCGGGCCAGCTGAACACGTACGACGTTCTCGTCTCGGACGACGTGGTCTTCACTCAGGCCGCCTTCGAGTCCTTCGTGTCCGGCCCGAAGGCCAATGACACCGAAGGGAGCGAGGTCTGATGGCTATCCGTCACCCCGCTATCGCCTCCAAGGCGGCGAAGAAGGCCAAGGCCGCGCGCGTCGCCAAGGCGCGCCGCCACGCCGCCGAGGGCAAGAACACCGTCGAGACCCCGCTGAGCAAGTCCTTCACGGACCCCCGTGACGTGCTGCTCAAGCCGGTCGTCTCCGAGAAGAGCTACGCGCTCCTCGACGAGGGCAAGTACACGTTCATCGTGGACCCGAGCGCCAACAAGACCCAGATCAAGCAGGCCGTCCAGGCGGTCTTCTCGGTCAAGGTCACCGGGGTCAACACGATCAACCGCCAGGGCAAGCGCAAGCGGACCCGCACCGGCTTCGGCCAGCGCGCGTCCACCAAGCGCGCGATCGTGACCCTCGCTGAGGGCGACCGTATCGACATCTTCGGCGGTCCGACCGCCTAAGGGCGGTCCGGATCGTCCGATATCGGACGAGGACTGAGAAATGGGAATCCGCAAGTACAAGCCGACTACGCCGGGCCGTCGCGGCTCCAGCGTCGCCGACTTCGTCGAGGTCACGCGGTCCACGCCGGAGAAGTCGTTGGTCCGCCCCCTGCACAGCAAGGGTGGCCGTAACAACTCCGGTCGTGTGACCGTCCGCCACCAGGGCGGTGGCCACAAGCGCGCCTACCGCGTGATCGACTTCCGTCGTCACGACAAGGACGGCGTGCCGGCGAAGGTCGCGCACATCGAGTACGACCCCAACCGCACCGCGCGCATCGCGCTCCTGCACTACGCGGACGGCGAGAAGCGCTACATCCTCGCGCCGCGTGGCCTGAACCAGGGCGACCGCGTCGAGAACGGTCCCGGGGCCGACATCAAGCCGGGCAACAACCTTGCCCTGCGCAACATCCCGGTCGGTACCACGCTGCACGCCATCGAGCTGCGTCCGGGCGGCGGCGCCAAGTTCGCCCGCTCCGCCGGCGCCTCGGTGCAGCTGCTCGCAAAGGAGGGCCAGATGGCCCACCTGCGCATGCCGTCCGGTGAGATCCGCCTGGTCGACGTCCGCTGCCGCGCCACCGTCGGCGAGGTCGGCAACGCCGAGCAGAGCAACATCAACTGGGGTAAGGCGGGCCGTAAGCGCTGGCTGGGCGTCCGCCCGACCGTGCGTGGTGTGGTCATGAACCCGGTGGACCACCCGCACGGTGGTGGTGAGGGCCGTACCTCCGGTGGTCGCCACCCGGTGTCCCCGTGGGGCAAGAAGGAAGGCCGTACTCGTTCGCCCAAGAAGGCGTCGAACAAGTACATCGTCCGCCGCCGCAAGACGAACAAGAAGCGCTAAGGACGGGTTGAGATGCCTCGTAGCTTGAAGAAGGGGCCCTTCGTCGACGACCACCTGATGAAGAAGGTGGACGCCCAGAACGAAGCCGGCACCAAGAACGTCATCAAGACCTGGTCCCGTCGCTCGATGATCGTGCCGGCCATGCTCGGCCACACGCTCGCGGTGCACAACGGCAAGACCCACATTCCGGTGTTCGTCACCGAGTCGATGGTCGGCCACAAGCTCGGCGAGTTCTCGCCGACGCGCACCTTCCGGGGTCACGTCAAGGACGACCGGAAGTCGAAGCGCCGCTAAGCGCGGGGTGGAATGACCATGACAGACACTGGAAGGACAACCATGGAAGCCAGGGCCCAGGCGCGGTACATCCGCGTCACGCCCATGAAGGCCCGCCGCGTGGTGGACCTCATCCGTGGCATGAACGCCACGGAGGCTCAGGCGGTCCTGCGTTTCGCCCCGCAGGCCGCGAGCCAGCCGGTCGGCAAGGTGCTTGACAGCGCCATCGCCAACGCCGCGCACAACTACGACCACACCGATGTCGACAGCCTCTTCGTCTCCGAGGCCTACGTCGACGAGGGCCCGACCCTGAAGCGGTTCCGTCCGCGCGCCCAGGGCCGTGCCTACCGGATCCGCAAGCGGACCAGCCACATCACCGTGGTCGTCAGCAGCAAGGAAGGAACCCGGTAATGGGCCAGAAGGTAAACCCGCACGGGTTCCGGCTCGGTGTCACGACCGACTTCAAGTCGCGTTGGTACGCCGACAAGCTGTACAAGGACTACGTCAAGGAAGACGTCGCCATCCGTCGGATGATGACGTCCGGCATGGAGCGCGCCGGCATCTCCAAGGTCGAGATCGAGCGCACCCGTGACCGCGTGCGTGTGGACATCCACACCGCTCGTCCGGGCATCGTCATCGGCCGCCGTGGCGCCGAGGCCGACCGCATCCGCGGTGACCTCGAGAAGCTCACGGGCAAGCAGGTCCAGCTGAACATCCTCGAGGTCAAGAACCCCGAGACCGACGCTCAGCTGGTTGCCCAGGCCGTCGCCGAGCAGCTCTCCTCCCGCGTCTCCTTCCGCCGCGCCATGCGTAAGAGCATGCAGTCGGCGATGAAGGCCGGCGCCAAGGGCATCAAGATCCAGTGCGGTGGCCGCCTCGGTGGCGCCGAGATGTCCCGCTCGGAGTTCTACCGCGAGGGCCGTGTGCCCCTGCACACGCTCCGCGCGAACGTGGACTACGGCTTCTTCGAGGCCAAGACGACCTTCGGCCGCATCGGCGTGAAGGTCTGGATCTACAAGGGCGACGTCAAGAACATCGCCGAGGTCCGCGCCGAGAACGCCGCTGCCCGTGCGGGTAACCGCCCGGCCCGCGGTGGTGCCGACCGCCCGGCCCGTGGTGGCCGCGGTGGCGAGCGGCGCGGTCGCAAGCCGCAGCAGGCTGCCGGCGCCGAGGCCCCCAAGGCCGAGGCTCCCGCGTCCGCCGCTCCGGCTGAGAGCACCGGAACGGAGGCCTGACCGTCATGCTGATCCCCCGTAGGGTCAAGCACCGCAAGCAGCACCACCCCAAGCGCAACGGCATGTCCAAGGGTGGCACGCAGGTCGCGTTCGGCGAGTACGGCATCCAGGCGCTGACCCCGGCGTACGTGACGAACCGCCAGATCGAGGCCGCCCGTATCGCCATGACCCGCCACATCAAGCGTGGCGGCAAGGTCTGGATCAACATCTACCCGGACCGCCCCCTCACCAAGAAGCCCGCCGAGACCCGCATGGGTTCCGGTAAGGGTTCTCCTGAGTGGTGGATCGCCAACGTCAAGCCCGGACGCGTGATGTTCGAGCTGTCGTACCCCAACGAGAAGATCGCGCGCGAGGCCCTGACCCGTGCGGCTCACAAGCTGCCGATGAAGTGCAAGATCGTCAAGCGCGAGGCAGGTGAAGCGTGATGTCGGCCGGTACCAAGGCGTCCGAGCTGCGCGAGCTGGGCAACGAGGAGCTCCTCAACAAGCTCCGCGAGGCCAAGGAAGAGCTGTTCAACCTCCGCTTCCAGGCGGCGACGGGCCAGCTCGAGAACCACGGTCGGCTCAAGGCCGTCCGTAAGGACATCGCGCGGATCTACACCCTGATGCGTGAGCGCGAGCTGGGCATCGAGACGGTGGAGAGCGCCTGATGAGCGAGAGCAACGTGACTGAAGAGACCAAGACGGACCGCGGTTTCCGCAAGACCCGCGAGGGCCTGGTCGTCAGCGACAAGATGGACAAGACCGTCGTCGTCGCCGTCGAGGACCGCGTCAAGCACGCGCTGTACGGCAAGGTCATCCGCCGTACGAACAAGCTCAAGGCCCACGACGAGCAGAACGCCGCGGGTGTCGGCGACCGCGTCCTCCTCATGGAGACCCGGCCGCTGTCCGCGACGAAGCGCTGGCGCGTCGTCGAGATCCTCGAGAAGGCCAAGTAATCCCACCTAGGGGGACCCCCTAGGAATCGTTCCGCCAGGCTCGGGGCGGTTGTGCGTGCGCGCGGCCGCCCCGGGAACCGGCAGACAATCAGGAGATAGACGTGATCCAGCAGGAGTCGCGACTGCGTGTCGCCGACAACACTGGTGCGAAGGAGATCCTTTGCATCCGTGTGCTCGGTGGCTCCGGTCGCCGCTACGCGGGTATCGGTGACGTCATCGTCGCCACCGTCAAGGACGCGATCCCCGGTGGCAACGTGAAGAAGGGTGACGTCGTCAAGGCGGTCATCGTTCGCACCGTCAAGGAGCGCCGCCGTCCGGACGGCTCGTACATCCGCTTCGACGAGAACGCCGCTGTCATTCTCAAGAACGACGGCGACCCTCGTGGCACCCGTATCTTCGGCCCGGTGGGTCGTGAGCTGCGCGAGAAGAAGTTCATGAAGATCATCTCCCTCGCGCCGGAGGTGCTGTGAGCATGAAGATCAAGAAGGGCGACCTGGTCCAGGTCATCACCGGTAAGGACAAGGGCAAGCAGGGCAAGGTCATCGCGGCCTTCCCCCGTGAGGACCGCGTCCTGGTCGAGGGTGTCAACCGGGTCAAGAAGCACACCAAGGCCGGTCCGACGGCTCGCGGTTCGCAGGCCGGCGGCATCGTCACCACCGAGGCGCCGATCCACGTCTCCAACGTCCAGCTGGTCGTGGAGAAGGACGGCAACAAGGTCGTGACCCGCGTCGGTTACCGCTTCGACGACGAAGGCAACAAGATCCGCGTTGCCAAGCGGACGGGTGAGGACATCTGATGGCTACCACCACCACTCCGCGTCTGAAGCAGAAGTACCGTGAGGAGATCACGGGCAAGCTGCGTGACGAGTTCAAGTACGAGAACGTCATGCAGATCCCCGGTCTCGTCAAGATCGTGGTCAACATGGGTGTGGGCGACGCCGCCCGCGACTCCAAGCTGATCGAGGGCGCCATCCGCGACCTCACCACGATCACCGGTCAGAAGCCGGCCGTCACCAAGGCTCGCAAGTCCATCGCGCAGTTCAAGCTGCGTGAGGGCCAGCCGATCGGTGCCCACGTCACGCTTCGTGGCGACCGCATGTGGGAGTTCCTGGACCGCACCCTGTCGCTCGCGCTGCCGCGCATCCGCGACTTCCGCGGCCTGTCCCCCAAGCAGTTCGACGGCCGTGGCAACTACACCTTCGGTCTCACGGAGCAGGTCATGTTCCACGAGATCGACCAGGACAAGATCGACCGCACCCGGGGTATGGACATCACCGTGGTGACCACGGCGACCAACGACGCTGAGGGCCGCGCGCTCCTTCGTCACCTCGGCTTCCCCTTCAAGGAGGCGTGAGCGAGATGGCGAAGAAGGCTCTGATCGCTAAGGCTGCTCGCAAGCCCAAGTTCGGTGTGCGTGGCTACACCCGCTGCCAGCGCTGCGGCCGCCCGCACTCCGTGTACCGCAAGTTCGGCCTGTGCCGCGTGTGCCTTCGTGAGATGGCTCACCGTGGCGAGCTGCCGGGCGTGACCAAGAGCTCCTGGTAATCCCCCTAATAAGGGATTCGCAGGGCTCTCGGTAAGCACGTAAGGGTGGCAGGACGCCCGGCCCACATGCCTTAGGCTTGTGGGGTTGGGCGTCTGCCGCCGCCCTTACGCCCGCGGACAGCTGTCCGCTCATTGCATGCTTACTACGCCGTAGGTCCACCGCGCCGCACCCGTCCCGTCTCGGATCGGGGAGAGGGATGGCGCACCAGGAAACCCCGGCGAGAGAGGCCGAAGGCCAATTCATGACCATGACTGATCCGATCGCAGACATGCTGACGCGTCTGCGGAACGCGAACTCGGCATACCACGACTCCGTGACGATGCCGGCGTCCAAGATCAAGTCGCACATCGCGGAGATCCTCCAGCAGGAGGGCTTCATCACGGGCTGGAAGGTCGAGGACGCCGAGGTCGGCAAGAACCTCGTCCTGGAGCTGAAGTTCGGCCCCAACCGTGAGCGCTCCATCGCGGGCATCAAGCGGATCTCGAAGCCCGGTCTCCGGGTGTACGCGAAGTCCACCAACCTGCCGAAGGTCCTGGGCGGCCTGGGCGTGGCGATCATCTCCACGTCCCACGGGCTCCTGACCGACAAGCAGGCGCAGAAGAAGGGCGTGGGTGGGGAAGTCCTCGCCTACGTCTGGTAATTCGGGAACGGAGGAGAGACAGCAATGTCGCGTATCGGCAAGCTCCCCATCCCGGTTCCCGCCGGCGTGGACGTCACCATCGACGGCCGTACGGTCGCGGTCAAGGGCCCCAAGGGCGAACTGACCCACACCGTCATCGCGCCGATCGACATCGCGAAGGCCGAGGACGGCACCCTTCAGGTGCTCCGGCCGAACGACGAGCGGCAGAGCAAGGCCCTGCACGGCCTGTCCCGCACGCTGGTGGCGAACATGATCACCGGTGTGACCCAGGGATACGTCAAGAAGCTCGAAATCAGCGGTGTCGGTTACCGTGTCGTGGCCAAGGGCTCCAACCTGGAGTTCTCCCTGGGCTACAGCCACCCGATCCTGGTCGAGGCCCCCGAGGGCATCACCTTCAAGGTGGAGTCCCCGACCCGCTTCTCGGTCGAGGGCATCGACAAGCAGAAGGTCGGCGAGGTTGCGGCCAACATCCGCAAGCTGCGCAAGCCCGACCCGTACAAGGCCAAGGGCGTCAAGTACGAGGGCGAAGTCATCCGCCGCAAGGTCGGAAAGGCGGGTAAGTAAGCCATGGCATACGGGCAGAAGATCCTTAAGGGCGACGCCTACAAGCGCGCCGCGATCAAGCGCCGCCACATCCGTATCCGTAAGCACATCAACGGTACGGCGGAGCGTCCGCGTCTGGTCGTTACCCGCTCGAACCGCCACATCGTGGCCCAGGTGATCGACGACATCAAGGGTCACACCCTTGCGTCGGCGTCCACCCTGGACAGCTCGATCCGCGGTGGCGAGGGCGACAAGTCCGCGCAGGCCAAGCAGGTCGGCGCCCTGGTCGCCGAGCGCGCCAAGGCCGCCGGTGTCGAGGCCGTCGTGTTCGACCGTGGTGGTAACCAGTACGCGGGGCGCATCGCCGCCCTGGCGGACGCCGCCCGCGAGGCCGGACTCAAGTTCTGAGTCGGTTCCGTAGCTAGCGGAAACAGAGAGAGGTAATTCCAATGGCTGGACCCCAGCGCCGCGGTGGCGGTGCCGGTGGCGGCGAGCGGCGGGACCGGAAGGGCCGTGACGGCGGCGCTGCTGCCGCCGAGAAGACCGCGTACGTTGAGCGCGTTGTCGCGATCAACCGCGTCGCCAAGGTTGTGAAGGGTGGTCGTCGCTTCAGCTTCACCGCGCTGGTCGTGGTGGGCGACGGTGACGGCACCGTGGGTGTCGGATACGGCAAGGCCAAGGAGGTGCCGGCCGCCATCGCCAAGGGCGTTGAGGAGGCCAAGAAGCACTTCTTCAAGGTCCCCCGCATCCAGGGCACCATCCCGCACCCCATCCAGGGTGAGAAGGCTGCCGGCGTCGTGCTCCTGAAGCCCGCGTCGCCCGGTACCGGTGTTATCGCCGGTGGTCCGGTGCGTGCCGTGCTCGAGTGCGCCGGTATCCACGACGTGCTGTCGAAGTCGCTCGGCTCCGACAACGCGATCAACATCGTGCACGCGACCGTGGAGGCCCTGAAGGGTCTGCAGCGTCCCGAGGAGATCGCGGCCCGCCGTGGTCTGCCCCTCGAGGACGTCGCCCCCGCGGCTCTTCTCCGTGCGCGTGCCGGGGCGGGTGCGTAATCATGGCGCAGCTCAAGATTACGCAGGTCAAGTCCTACATCGGCAGCAAGCAGAACCACCGTGACACCCTGCGTTCCCTTGGTCTCAAGGGCATCAACACGCAGGTCGTCAAGGAGGACCGCCCCGAGTTCCGCGGCATGGTGCACACCGTCCGCCACCTCGTGACGGTCGAGGAGGTCGACTGATCATGGCGGAGCAGAACCCGCTCAAGATCCACAACCTCCGTCCCGCCCCGGGCGCCAAGACCGCCAAGACCCGTGTCGGTCGTGGTGAGGCGTCGAAGGGTAAGACGGCCGGTCGTGGTACCAAGGGCACGAAGGCCCGTTACCAGGTTCCGGAGCGCTTCGAGGGTGGCCAGATGCCCCTCCACATGCGTCTCCCGAAGCTGAAGGGCTTCAAGAACCCGTTCAAGACCGAGTTCCAGGTCGTGAACCTCGACAAGCTGGCCGCGCTCTACCCCGAGGGTGGCGAGGTCACCGTCGAGGGTCTGGTGGCCAAGGGGGCCGTTCGCAAGAACAGCCTCGTCAAGGTCCTCGGCCAGGGCGAGATCTCCGTGGCGCTGCAGGTGACGGTCGACGCCGTCTCCGGCTCCGCCAAGGAGAAGATCACCGCCGCCGGCGGTTCTGTCACCGAGCTCGTCTGAACACCACAGGCGTCTCGATGACCTGAGCGATCCCGACCGGGGATACCCCACAAATGGGGTATCCCCGGTTGGTCGTTCCTAGGGCGGCAGTCTCGCCGGTAAGGTGGCCTGCACTGCCCACTTTTCACAGGGTGCTTCACTTCGGGCACTCTCAGCGGCAGTTGACCGTTACCCATGTCGTTGTTCTATTGGACTCTCAAGACGTCACCCTTGACGCAGTTGCGCGGGGGTCGCAGGAGGCACCGTGCTCACCGCGTTCGCCCGGGCGTTCAAGACGCCCGACCTGCGCAAGAAGCTGCTCTTCACACTCGGCATCATCGTGGTCTACCGGGTCGGTACGCACATCCCGATCCCAGGCGTCGACTACCGGAACGTCCAGACCTGTATCGATCAGGCCCAGGCCAACCAGGGTCTCTTCGGCCTGGTCAACATGTTCAGTGGCGGCGCGCTGCTGCAGATCACGATCTTCGCGCTGGGCATCATGCCGTACATCACGGCGAGCATCATCCTGCAGCTGCTGACCGTGGTGATCCCGCGCCTGGAAGCCCTGAAGAAGGAGGGCCAGGCCGGTACGGCGAAGATCACGCAGTACACCCGCTACCTGACGATCGCCCTCGCCATCCTTCAGGGCACCGGCCTCGTCGCCACCGCCCGCAGCGGCGCCCTGTTCCAGAACTGCCCGGTGGCCAGCCAGATCGTTCCTGACCAGTCGATCTTCGTCACCATCACCATGGTCATCACGATGACCGCCGGCACGGCGGCCGTGATGTGGCTCGGCGAGCTCATCACCGACCGCGGTATCGGCAACGGCATGTCGATCCTGATGTTCATCTCGATCGCCGCCACCTTCCCGTCCGCGCTGTGGGCCATCAAGAAGCAGGGCTCCCTGGCCGGCGGCTGGATCGAGTTCGGCACCGTGATCCTGGTCGGCCTCGTCATGGTCGGCCTGGTGGTCTTCGTCGAGCAGGCCCAGCGCCGTATCCCGGTGCAGTACGCCAAGCGCATGATCGGCCGCCGTTCCTACGGCGGTACGTCCACCTACATCCCGCTCAAGGTGAACCAGGCGGGTGTGATCCCCGTCATCTTCGCCTCGTCGCTGCTGTACATCCCGGCGTTGATCGCCCAGTTCGCCGGTGGCAAGTCCGAGTGGAAGACCTGGATCGAGCAACACTTCGTCAAGGGCGACCACCCGTACTACATCATTTCGTACTTCCTGCTGATCGTTTTCTTCGCGTTCTTCTATGTGGCGATCTCCTTCAACCCCGAGGAAGTCGCCGACAACATGAAGAAGTATGGTGGCTTCATCCCGGGCATCCGGGCTGGCCGACCGACCGCTGAGTACCTGTCGTACGTGCTCAACCGGATCACCTGGCCGGGTTCGCTGTACTTGGGCCTGATCGCTCTCGTGCCGACGATGGCGTTGGTTGGTTTTGGGGCGAACCAGAACTTCCCGTTCGGCGGGACCAGCATCCTGATCATCGTGGGTGTCGGTCTCGAGACCGTGAAGCAGATCGAGAGCCAGCTCCAGCAGCGCAATTACGAAGGGTTCCTCCGCTGATGCGTATCGTCCTCGTCGGGCCGCCGGGTGCCGGTAAGGGAACGCAGGCCGCGTTCCTGGCCAAGAACCTGTCGATCCCGCACATCTCCACGGGCGACCTGTTCCGGGCCAACATCAGCCGGCAGACGGAACTCGGCAAGCTGGCGAAGTCCTACATGGACGCGGGCAATCTCGTGCCCGACGAGGTCACCATCGCGATGGCGAAGGACCGCATGGAGCAGCCGGACGCCGAGAACGGTTTCCTGCTGGACGGCTTCCCCCGCAACGTCTCCCAGGCCGAGGCGCTCGACGAGCTCCTCGAGACCGAGAGCATGCAGCTGGACGCGGTGCTGGACCTGGAGGTCCCGGAGGACGAGGTCGTCAAGCGGATCGCCGGCCGGCGCATCTGCCGCAACGACTCCTCGCACGTCTTCCACGTGACGTACAAGCAGCCGGCCAAGGAAGGCGTCTGCGACGTCTGCGGCGGCGAGCTGTACCAGCGGGACGACGACTCCGAGGAGACGGTCCGCACGCGGCTGGAGGTCTACCACACCCAGACCGAGCCGATCATCGACTACTACAAGGCCCAGGGCCTGGTGGTCACGATCTCGGCGCTCGGCAAGGTGGAGGACGTCACGACCCGCGCCATGGAGGCGCTGAAGCGTGGCGAGGACGACAAGTAGTCGTCCGTACGCAGCTACGGCCGCGGTTCCCCTCGGGGAGCCGCGGCCGCTGTGCGGGTGGGCCGGCCGCTCGGCCCCGTATCGTTGAAGGCGTTCGTCGTCGTCGAAGGTCCAGAAAGGCCGTAGCTCCCATGGTGCAGATCAAGAGCCCCGAGCAGATCGCCAAGATGCGCGAGGCGGGGCTGGTCGTCGCGGCCATCCACGCGGCGACCGGCGAGGCAGCCGTGCCCGGGGCCACGACGAGGGATCTGGACCAGGTCGCGCGCAAGGTGCTCGCCGAGCACAACGCCAAGCCGAACTTCCTCGGCTACGGCGGCTTCCCCGCGACGATCTGCACGTCCGTGAACGAGGTCGTCGTCCACGGCATCCCGTCCGACGACGTCGTCCTCAAGGACGGGGACGTCATCTCCATCGACTGCGGCGCGATCATCGACGGCTGGCACGGCGACGCGGCCTTCACGGCCTTCGTGGGCTCCGGTCACGCCCCGGAGCTCGTCGAGCTCTCCCGGGTGACGGAGGAGTCGATGTGGGCCGGCATCGCCGCGATGAAGCAGGGCAACCGGCTCGTCGACGTCTCCCGGGCTATCGAGACGTACATCCGCCGCCAGCCCAAGCCGGGCGGCGGCAAGTACGGGATCATCGAGGACTACGGCGGCCACGGCATCGGTACCGAGATGCACATGGACCCGCACCTGCTGAACTACGTCGACCGGCGTCGGGGCAAGGGGCCGAAGCTGGTGCCCGGTTTCTGCCTGGCGATCGAGCCGATGGTCTCCCTGGGGACGCCGAAGACGGAGGTCCTCGAGGACGACTGGACGGTCATCACGACGGACGGTACGTGGTCGTCGCACTGGGAGCACTCGGTGGCTCTGACGGAGGAAGGGCCGCTGGTGCTCACGTCTCCCGACGGGGGGAAGGCGAAGCTCGCCGAGCTGGGGATCGTGGCTGCGCCGGATCCGCTGGGCTGAGCGCCGCGCCCGCCGGGGTGGACGGCCGAGTCGTCCGGCGGCTGCGGGTTCGTTGGGGTTGTTCGCGCAGTTCCCAGCGCCCCTGAAGGGGCGCTTAAAGATCTGCCCGCTGGGGCAGACTCTCTCGATTCGTGTTTCTGAGGGGCCTGACGTAGACTGACTCGTCGGCTCTTGTGTACCCGCATGTCTGCATGCGCCCGCACAGAGTCGATCAAGGTAGTCGATTCGAAGGGCGAAGCGTGGCCAAGAAGCAAGGTGCCATCGAGATCGAGGGCACTGTCGTCGAGTCTCTTCCGAACGCCATGTTCAAGGTCGAGCTCCAGAACGGCCACCAGGTCCTGGCACACATCAGCGGCAAGATGCGCATGCACTACATCCGCATCCTCCCTGACGACCGGGTCGTGGTGGAGCTGTCTCCGTACGACCTGACCCGTGGCCGGATCGTCTACCGCTACAAGTAGATCTTGCCTGTGCCCCGCCGCCCTGGGTGGTGGGGCTGCCGGCACTGACCCGGAGAACCTCACACCCATGAAGGTCAAGCCGAGCGTCAAGAAGATCTGCGACAAGTGCAGGGTGATCCGCCGTCACGGTCGGGTCATGGTCATCTGCGACAACCCGCGCCACAAGCAGCGCCAGGGCTGACGCACGACCGATCCCTCTGCATCCATCGCAGAGATTCGCGCGACGCAAGCTGAATATGTTCATACGCAGGATCCAGGCGGACCCCGTTCGTCTGACACCCCCGGTTCGGAGGCTGGGGACCCAGTTCGTACCTGGTACGGCGGCTGGGAGTCGGTTCTGCGGAAGACCTCCGACAAGTAACTGGAGCCATTGAATGGCACGCGTTTCCGGTGTTGACATCCCGCGCGAAAAGCGCGTGGAGATCGCCCTCACCTACGTGTTCGGCATCGGCCGGACCCTCTCCCAGCAGACGCTGGCCGCCACCGGCGTGGACCCGAACACCCGTGTTCGGGACCTCTCCGAGGAGCAGCTGGTCGCGATCCGCGAGTACGTCGACAACAACATCAAGACCGAGGGTGACCTCCGTCGCGAGATCCAGGCCGACATCCGCCGCAAGGTCGAGATCGGTACCTACCAGGGTCTGCGTCACCGTCGTGGTCTGCCCGTCCGCGGTCAGCGCACCAGCACCAACGCTCGTACCCGCAAGGGTCCGCGTCGCGCCATCGCCGGCAAGAAGAAGCCGGGCAAGAAGTAGTCCACAGCGGACGCCTGTCCACGGTCTTCGCTGTAGGACCGACCACCTCCCGTAGGAGTTATAGATGCCCCCCAAGGGTCGTCAGGGCGCTGCCAAGAAGGTGCGCCGCAAGGAAAAGAAGAACGTCGCTCACGGCCACGCGCACATCAAGAGCACGTTCAACAACACGATCGTCTCGATCACGGACCCGTCCGGCAACGTGATCTCCTGGGCCTCCGCCGGCCACGTCGGCTTCAAGGGCTCCCGGAAGTCCACGCCGTTCGCCGCGCAGATGGCCGCCGAGTCGGCTGCCCGCCGCGCCCAGGAGCACGGCATGCGCAAGGTCGACGTGTTCGTGAAGGGCCCGGGTTCCGGTCGTGAGACCGCGATCCGCTCCCTGCAGGCCACGGGCCTCGAGGTCGGCTCCATCCAGGACGTCACCCCGACCCCGCACAACGGCTGCCGTCCGCCGAAGCGCCGCCGCGTCTGACGCATCGGCTCAGGCGGTCGGCATCCTGCTGGGGGTGCGGGGGTCGTCCCCCGCAATGTCGCAGCACGGCTGCCGTCCGCCGAAGCGCCGCCGCGTCTGACGCGAGGCTGCTGCACGAAGAGCGTGGTTCCGGGCGGTACGGCTCCGAAAAGGGCCGTATCGCCCGTACCCTTGCAGTACCCGCACTTTTCCCGGTGCGGTTTCCGTCGGACGTCAAATAGCGGGCGTCCACGAAAGAAGGATCTGATCCACACATGCTGATCGCTCAGCGTCCCTCGTTGACCGAAGAGGTCGTCGACGAGTTCCGCTCCCGGTTCGTGATCGAGCCGCTGGAGCCGGGCTTCGGTTACACCCTCGGCAACTCCCTGCGCCGGACCCTCCTCTCCTCGATCCCGGGTGCGGCGGTCACGTCCATCCGCATCGACGGCGTGCTGCACGAGTTCACCACCGTGCCGGGCGTCAAGGAGGACGTCACCGACCTGATCCTCAACATCAAGCAGCTGGTCGTCTCCTCGGAGCACGACGAGCCGGTCGTGATGTACCTGCGCAAGCAGGGCCCGGGTCTGGTCACCGCCGCCGACATCGCGCCCCCGGCCGGTGTCGAGGTGCACAACCCCGACCTCGTCCTCGCCACGCTCAACGGCAAGGGCAAGCTGGAGATGGAGCTGACGGTCGAGCGCGGCCGCGGTTACGTCTCCGCCGTGCAGAACAAGCAGGTCGGCCAGGAGATCGGCCGTATCCCGGTCGACTCCATCTACTCGCCGGTGCTCAAGGTCACGTACAAGGTCGAGGCCACGCGTGTCGAGCAGCGGACCGACTTCGACAAGCTGATCGTCGACGTCGAGACCAAGCAGGCCATGCGCCCGCGTGACGCCATGGCGTCCGCCGGTAAGACCCTGGTCGAGCTGTTCGGTCTGGCCCGCGAGCTCAACATCGACGCCGAGGGCATCGACATGGGCCCGTCCCCCACGGACGCCGCCCTGGCCGCCGACCTGGCGCTGCCGATCGAGGAGCTGGAGCTCACCGTTCGGTCGTACAACTGCCTCAAGCGCGAGGGCATCCACTCCGTGGGTGAGCTCGTCGCCCGTTCCGAGGCGGACCTGCTCGACATCCGCAACTTCGGTGCGAAGTCGATCGACGAGGTCAAGGCGAAGCTGGCGGGTATGGGCCTGGCGCTCAAGGACTCGCCTCCCGGGTTCGACCCCACCGCCGCGGCGGACGCCTTCGGCGCGGACGACGACGCGGACGCGGGCTTCGTGGAGACCGAGCAGTACTGAGAGCTCGGGCCGCACGGCTCGTTCTCGGGTGCGGGTGCGCTGTGCCTGGTCGCGCAGTTCCCCGCGCCCCTTCCGGGAGCACCCCTTCGGGGCGGCTCCCGGATCTCTGACAGGCAACCGTCTGCTCAGATACTGACCCCGGTACCTGATACGGCCGGGGCAGACACCTAGGAGAAACACCATGCCGAAGCCCACCAAGGGTGCCCGTCTGGGCGGCAGCGCCGCGCACGAGAAGCTGATGCTCGCGAACCTCGCGAAGTCGCTCTTCGAGCACGGTCGCATCACCACCACCGAGGCGAAGGCCCGCCGTCTGCGGCCGTACGCCGAGCGTCTGGTCACCAAGGCGAAGAAGGGCGACCTTCACAACCGCCGTCAGGTTCTCCAGGTCATCACGGACAAGAGCATCGTGCACACGCTCTTCACCGAGATCGGCCCGCGCTACGAGAACCGTCCGGGTGGCTACACCCGCATCACCAAGATCGGTAACCGCCGTGGCGACAACGCGCCCATGGCTGTCATCGAGCTGGTCGAGGCGCTGACGGTGGCGCAGGAGGCGACGGGCGAGGCCGAGGCCGCGACCAAGCGCGCGGTCAAGGAAGACGCCCTGAAGAAGGACGAGGCCGTCGAGGCCAAGTCCGACGAGGCCGCCGAGGAGTCGAAGGACGCGTAAGCGTCTGCCGGGGGCTGTGCGTCGGCGGCTGCGGCGTCGTCGTGGTTGTTCGCGCAGTTCCCCGCGCCCCTGAAGGGCGTTGTTGGCGGGTCCGTTCCCTTTGCGGGGGGCGGGCCCGCTTTCGTGTTGGTGAGAGGATCCTGGAGTGAGTGAGGAAGTAGAGGCCGGCCACGTGCGGGTCCGGCTCGATCTGTCGTACGACGGGAGTGAGTTCTCCGGGTGGGCCAAGCAGGCCGGGGGGCGGCGGACCGTGCAGGGCGAGATCGAGGACGCCCTGCGGACCGTGACACGGTCGCGGGAGACGTACGAACTGACCGTCGCGGGACGCACTGACGCCGGGGTGCACGCACGGGGGCAGGTCGCTCACGTCGATCTGCCGCGTGAGGTGTGGGCCGAGCATCACCAGAAGCTGCTGAAGCGGCTCGCCGGCCGGCTGCCCCGGGACGTACGCGTCTGGGCCCTCAGGGAGGCGCCCAGCGGCTTCAACGCCCGCTTCTCGGCGGTGTGGCGGCGCTACGCGTACCGGGTCACCGACAACCCGGGCGGCGTCGACCCGCTGCTGCGCAACCACGTGCTGTGGCACGACTGGCCCCTGGACGTCGACGCCATGAACGAGGCCGCGCGGCAGCTGCTGGGCGAGCACGACTTCGCGGCCTACTGCAAGAAGCGGGAGGGGGCGACCACCATCCGCACGCTCCAGGAGCTGAGCCTGGTCCGTGGTGAGGACGGCATCGTCACCGCGACCGTGCGGGCCGACGCCTTCTGCCACAACATGGTGCGCTCGCTCATCGGGGCGCTGCTGTTCGTCGGGGACGGGCACCGGCCCGCCGACTGGCCGGGCAAGGTGCTCGCGGCCGGTGTGCGCGACTCGGCCGTGCACGTCGTACGGCCGCACGGGCTGACGCTGGAGGAGGTCGGCTACCCGGCCGACGAACTGCTCGCCGCGCGCAGCAGGGAAGCGCGGAACAAGCGGTCGCTGCCGTCGGCCGGCTGCTGCTGACGTCCGGTCACTCGTCGGCCGCGGCCGAGGCCTGGGCCTCGCCGCGGCGTCGGATCTGGTTGAACGTGAACTGCTGGAGGTTGTCGCCCGTTGCGAACACCTCGGTGTCCTTCGTCGTCACGTCCTTGCCGCTGGTGAAGCCGGCGTTGGTGAAGTAGGCGTAGCGGCCGTAGGAGTTGCTGGTCGTGCGGCAGAAGCCGGATTCGCAGAAGGCCTTCACGCCGCCGCCGGAGAGCGACTTGACGAAGCTCTTCTTGGTGGTCTGGCCCTTGGCCTTGGCGGCCTGGGCCTCGGTGTCGAAGACGGCCACGCCGACCGTCACCGCGATGCCGTCCTTGACGTAGGTCACCCGGATCAGGCGGGTGCAGTCGTTGCCGGTGAGGATCTTGGGGAGGGTGCCGCCGGCGGCCGAGGCGCAGTTCCTCGTGTCCGCGGTGGGGCCCTTCTTGTAGACCGTCTCGCCGACGGTGAGCTGGGTGCCCGGGAAGAGCGTGTCCGGGCTGAGCGGGGCCTTGTCCTTCTTCGCGCTGGCGATGAAGTCCTTAGGGTCCAGCGGCGGGGGAGCGCTGGTCGGGGCGAAGGAGGGCGCCGACGCGGACTGGCTCGGGATCTCGGACGAGGGCAGCGCGGTCGGGTTGCCCTGCTTGTCGCTGCCGGCCGACACGACGGCCACCGCGACGGCGGTGCCGATCGCGACGGTGGCGAGCGCGCCGCCGCCGATCAGCAGCACACGGCGTCGTTTGTTGCGGGCCTCGGAGGCTTCAGCGAGCGCTGCCCAGTCCGGAGACTGGCCGCCCCCGCTGTTCCAGGGCTGCTGCGACTGCGGTTTCCAGGGATCCCACTGGGACTGAGGTCCCCCCTGCCCAAAGCTCATGGGGCGCATCTTAGACGGGACAAGGGGCGTGCTGGTCCGCCCGGTTGGGCACCGGAGCCCCTAGCGTTCCTCCCATGCGCACGGGCAAAGGCGACATCTGCGGGTGGTTGGGGCGACTGCTGCCGACCGTGGTGCTGCTGGGGTGTCTGCTGTCCTGGCCGGTCCTCACGGCCGGGGTGTGGCCGTCGGTCGTGGTGGGGGCGCTCGGGGCGTTCCGCCGTCCGCGCGCGGGCCGGTCCCTGCTGCGGTGGTGCGCCGCGGTCACCGTGGACGTGGTCGTCTCGTCGGTGTTCCCGTATGCAAGACCGCCGCGGCGAAGGACACTGCGGCGGGTGGTCACGCTCTGTGCCGCCCTGTACGTGTCGGTGACCGAGCGGCTCCGGTGATACCGCGTTTTGACCCTTGTGGTGAGCCCCGGTATTCTGCTTGTTCGTTGTGTATTGGCTTGCTCATTCTCACGGGACGGGCCCTTACACCGGTCCACCGGGCCGATGACCAGCGACCCCACGTACGCGGTATGCGTCGCCGCAGTGCGGTCCAGGCTGTCGTGATCGTTTCGGTGACCAGTTATGGACCATTCACTCGAAGCGAAGGCTACGAACCGTGCGTACGTACAGCCCCAAGCCCGGCGATGTGACGCGCCAGTGGCACGTCATCGACGCTCAGGACGTTGTCCTGGGTCGTCTCGCCACCACTGCCGCGACGCTCCTCCGCGGCAAGCACAAGCCGATCTACGCCCCCCACGTCGACGCTGGTGACTTCGTCATCATCATCAACGCGGACAAGGTGCACCTGTCCGGCAACAAGCGGATCCAGAAGATGGCGTACCGCCACTCCGGCTACCCGGGTGGTCTGCGCTCCGTCCGCTACGACGAGCTGCTCGACAAGAACCCCGAGAAGGCCATCGAGAAGGCCGTCAAGGGCATGCTCCCCAAGAACACGCTGGGCCGTCAGATGCTCTCGAAGCTGAAGGTCTACAAGGGTGACCAGCACCCGCACGGCGCGCAGCAGCCGCAGCCGTACGAGATCACCCAGGTCGCGCAGTAAGTCCGGCCACCCCCTAAGACTGAACAGAATCTGAGGAGAATCGTGGCCGAGACCACTGCCGAGCAGCCGCTCGAAGAGCTTGACATCGACAGCTACACCACCGAGTCCGAGGTCCCCGTCGAGGGTGAGTACACCTCGGAGTCCATGGCCTCCCGCTTCGGTGAGCCCCAGCCGGCCGCCGGCCTGGGCCGTCGCAAGAACGCCATCGCCCGCGTCCGGATCGTCCCGGGCACCGGCAAGTGGAAGATCAACGGTCGCACCCTCGAGGACTACTTCCCGAACAAGGTGCACCAGCAGGAAGTCAACGAGCCGTTCAAGGTTCTCGAGCTCGAGGGCCGCTACGACGTCATCGCCCGCATCGCCGGTGGCGGCGTCTCCGGCCAGGCCGGTGCGCTGCGTCTCGGTGTCGCCCGTGCGCTGAACGAGGCGGACGTCGACAACAACCGCGGCCCGCTGAAGAAGGCCGGCTTCCTCAAGCGCGACGACCGTGCGGTCGAGCGCAAGAAGGCCGGTCTGAAGAAGGCCCGCAAGGCGCCGCAGTACAGCAAGCGCTAAACGCGACGCCCGTCCTCGCGACTGGCTTCGCCTCGATCGCCCCGGCGGCACGGTTGTGCTGCCGGGGCGGTTCGTTTACACAACCCCTACCGGCCCCGGACAGTCTCAGGGAAGGTACGCGGGAATGTGAGCCGCATTCTCTTCAGCAATACGGAGGACACCACTGTGGGACGACTCTTCGGCACGGACGGCGTGCGCGGTGTCGCCAACGCGGATCTGACGGCGGAGATGGCCCTGGGCCTCTCCGTGGCCGCGGCACACGTACTGGCCGAGGCGGGCACGTTCGAGGGACACCGGCCGAAGGCCGTGGTCGGGCGTGACCCCCGTGCGTCCGGGGAGTTCCTGGAAGCCGCCGTGGTGGCGGGTCTCGCCAGCGCCGGCGTGGACGTCCTGCGGGTCGGTGTGCTGCCGACGCCCGCCGTGGCGTACCTGACCGGGGAGCTCGGCGCCGACCTCGGCGTGATGCTCTCCGCGAGCCACAACGCCATGCCCGACAACGGCATCAAGTTCTTCGCCCGCGGCGGGCACAAGCTCGCCGACGAGCTGGAGGACCGGATCGAGTCCGTCTACGAGGAGCACCGCACCGGTGCCCCGTGGGACCGTCCGACCGGGTCCGGCGTGGGCCGCGTACGCGAGTACGAGGAGGGCGCCGACCGGTACGTCGCGCATCTGCTGGGTGTCCTGCCGAACCGGCTCGACGGGCTGAAGGTCGTCCTGGACGAGGCGCACGGCGCCGCCGCCCGGGTCTCGCCGGAGGCGTTCCGGCAGGCCGGTGCGCAGGTCTTCACGATCGGAGCCGAGCCCGACGGGCTCAACATCAACGACGGGTACGGCTCGACGCACCTGGACAAGATCAAGGCCGCCGTCGTGGAGCACGGGGCCGACCTCGGCATCGCGCACGACGGTGACGCCGACCGGTGCCTCGCCGTCGACCACACCGGTGCGGAGGTGGACGGGGACCAGATCCTCGCGGTGCTCGCGCTGGCGATGCGGGAGCGCTCCGCGCTGAGGTCCGACACCGTCGTCGCGACGGTGATGTCGAACCTCGGGTTCAAGCTCGCCATGGAGCGCGAGGGCATCCGGCTGGTGCAGACCGCCGTCGGCGACCGGTACGTGCTGGAGGAGATGAAGGAGCACGGGTTCGCCCTCGGGGGCGAGCAGTCCGGGCACGTGATCATCCTCGACCACGCGACGACCGGGGACGGGACGCTGACCGGGCTGCTGCTGGCGGCGCGGGTGGCGCAGAGCGGGCGCACGCTGGCGGAACTCGCCGCCGTCATGGAGCGGCTGCCGCAGGTGCTGATCAACGTCCCGGACGTGGACAGGTCCCGGGTGAAGACCTCCTCGGAGCTGGCCGCGGCCGTCGCGGACGCGGAGCGGGAGCTCGGCGAGACCGGGCGGGTGCTGCTGCGGTCCTCCGGGACCGAGCCGTTGGTCCGGGTGATGGTGGAGGCCGCCGACATCGAGCAGGCCCGGTCCGTTGCGGGGCGGCTGGCCGATGCGGTGAAGTCCGCGCTCGGGTAGTGAACCGGGTGAGGGTGGGGGCTGCGGTTGACCGCGGGCTGCGGGTTCTTCGTGGCTTGTCGCGCAGTTCCCCGCGCACCCTGGGGCGTTGCCCTACCGGGCGTTGGCACGCTTGCGTTGCTCGGCCCAGAACCACTTCTGGGCCAGCAGGGTCGCCGTGCCGGCGACGATGATGCCCAGCAGGTTCAGCAGGAGCTGTTCCGTGGAGCCCCACGTCTGCTTCGTGTCGCCGTAGCTCAGGGCCACGGCCGCGTTCGCGGCGGCCGGGATCGTGGTGACCGAGATGGCCACGCCGACCAGGGCGCCCGACTTGGCCGAGGTCAGGGAGAGGGTGCCCGCGATGCCGGCCAGGACCGCCACGATGAAGGAGAACTTGTCGGGCGCGTAGATGAAGCCCGTGTTGGGCCGGTCCGCCTCCAGACGGCTCTCCGTGAACTGACCGGCGGCGTCCATGAGGAGGCTGAAGCCGACCGTCACCGCCATCGCCACCGCGAAACCCACCAGCAGCGCGATCAGCGAGCGCAGGGCGAGCCTCGGCCGGCGCCGGACGATCGCGGTGCAGATGCCGGTGAGGGGACCGAACTCGGGGCCCACCGCCATGGCGCCCACGATCAGGATCGCGTTGTCCAGGACCACACCGCAGGCGGCGATCATGGTGGCGAGCGTGATGAACGCGAGGTAGGTGACGGAGAGGGTCGACTCCTCGTGTGTGGCCTCGGTCAGTTGCTCCCACAGCACCGCGTCCGCGCCCTCGCCGGGTGCGTCGGCCTCGGCCTGGTCGGCCCGCTCGGACAGGGACAGGTCGATGGACTCGACGGCGATGGAACCGGTGGTGTCTATGCCCAGTTCCCGCAGGCCGCCGAGCAGCTCGTCGCCCGCCTCGCGCGCCACGTCGCACATCACCACGTCGCCGGAGGGGTCTCGGGCGGCGCCCGGCAGCACGACTAGGTGGGTGGTGCCGACCGTCTTCTCGATCAGCAGGACCACTTCGTCGGTCCGGTCGGACGGTGTGATCACGCGCAGATGAAGCATGGCGCCCATCTAACCCGCCTTTCCCCGGCCGTCACAGCTTGCGCAGACTCAGCCGCTGCACCTTGTGGTCCGGGCCCTTGCGCAGCACGAGGGTGGCGCGGCCGCGGGTCGGGGCGATGTTCTCCACCAGGTTGGGACGGTTGATCGTGCGCCACATCGTCCGGGCGTAGTCCAGGGCCTCATCCTCCGAGACCTGGGTGTACTTGCGGAAGTACGAGGACGGGTTCTGGAAGGCGGTCGCGCGCAGCTTGCGGAAGCGGTTGAGGTACCAGGTCTCGATGTCCTCGACGCGGGCGTCGACGTACACGCTGAAGTCGAAGTAGTCGGCGAGGCCGACGCGGGTGCGGCCGTCCTTGCCGGGCAGGGCCGGCTGGAGGACGTTCAGGCCCTCGACGATCAGGATGTCGGGGCGGCGGACCGTGAGCCTCTTGTCGGGGACGATGTCGTAGATCAGGTGGGAGTAGACGGGCGCGGTGACCTCGTTCTTGCCGGCCTTGATGTCGGCGACGAAGCGGGTCAGGGCCCTGCGGTCGTAGGACTCCGGGAAGCCCTTGCGGGACATCAGGCCGCGGGCCTGGAGGTCCTTCGTCGGCAGCAGGAAGCCGTCGGTGGTGACCAGCTCGACCCGCGGGTGCTCGGGCCAGCGCGACAGCAGGGCCTGGAGGAGGCGGGCGACCGTCGACTTGCCCACGGCGACCGAACCGGCGACCCCTATGACGAACGGGGTGCCCGACTGGGAGCCCTGTTCGCCCAGGAACGTGTTCAGGGCGCCTCTGAGGCCGTCGGTGGCGCCGACGTAGAGGTTGAGAAGTCTGGACAGCGGGAGGTAGATGTCCCGCACCTCGTCGAGGTCGATCACGTCGCCGAGACCGCGCAGCTTCTCGACCTCCTCGGCCGTCAGTGGCAGCGGCGTCTTGTCGCGCAGCGCGCTCCACTCGGCTCGGGTGAGGTCGACGTAGGGAGTCGCCTCCGGGCGGGGCCGGTGGGCGCTCCGGGGCATCGAGGAGACCGGAGAGATCACAGTCCATTGTTACGGGCGTACGAACGGACCGTGAGGTGGGATCCGTCACGCGAGCCGTTCGCCCCGCTTACGCCGGAGAAAAACTGATCCGCGAGGAATGTCAGTGGCGTGCGTCACAGTTGTGGAAAGGGTGGGCCCGGTCCGGGGTCCACGGACGCCCGGGAGTACCCATGACGTACGCGATAGAGGCGGAAGGCCTGGTCAAGCGGTTCCGGGAGACCGAGGCGCTGGCCGGCGTCGATCTGGCGGCCCGCAAGGGCACGGTGCTCGGGCTGCTGGGCCCCAACGGCGCCGGGAAGACGACGGCGGTGCGGATCTTCGCGACACTGCTGCGGCCGGACCGGGGACGGGCCCGGGTGGCCGGACACGACGTGATCCGGGAGGCGGGGGTCGTCCGCTCGCTCGTCGGGCTGACCGGGCAGTACGCGGCGGTCGACGAGAACCTCACCGGGACGGAGAACCTGCTGCTCATCGGCCGGCTGCTGGGTCTGCCGAGGCGGGAGGCGAAGGCGCGGGCCGGTGAACTGCTGGAGCGGTTCCAGCTGACCCACGCGGCCGGACGGGCCGCGAAGACCTTCTCGGGTGGCATGCGCAGACGCCTGGACCTCGCGGCCAGTCTCGTCGGCCGGCCCAGCATCCTCTTCCTCGACGAGCCGACCACGGGTCTTGATCCGCACAGCCGTGGTGAGCTGTGGGACCTGCTGCGCGGCCTGGTCGCGGACGGTGCGACCGCGCTGCTGACCACGCAGTATCTGAACGAGGCCGATGTACTCGCCGACGACATCGTGGTGATCGACAAGGGCCGTGTGATCGCCGAGGGCACTCCGGACCAGTTGAAGGCGCAGGTCGGCGGCCAGGTGCTGGAGCTCAGGCCGATCGCCGGGCAGGACCTGGCGCGGGCGCACGCCCTGGTGGCCGGGGCCGCCGGCCCCGCGGCCCGGATCGAGGGCGAGACGGTCACCGCCCCGGTGAAGGACCCCGAGCTGATGCCGGCCGTGGTGCGCGCGCTGGACAGGGAGGGCATCGCGGTCGGGGAGCTGGCGCTGCGCCGCTCCTCGCTCGACGAGGTCTTCCTGTCCCTGACCGGCCACCGCGCCGAGCCGGGCCAGGCCGAGGAGGACGGCGGTGCGGCCGTGCGGGAGGACGAGGAACTGGCGAAGGCGGTGAGCGGGTCATGACCACCACCGCCGGCACCCTCGGCGCGCCGGTCACCGCGTCGGGCCGGGTGCCGCCCCTCGCCGGACTGCGGCAGACCTTCACGATGGCCTGGCGGAGCCTGGTCGCCGTCAAGCACAACCCGCTGGAACTGGTCGACTACAGCATCACGCCGATCATGTTCGTGTTCCTGTTCACCTATGTCCTGGGCGGGCAGATGGCCGGTTCGCCCGAGGCGTATCTGAAGTACGCGCTGCCCGGGATCATCGTGCAGAACACGCTGTTCATGACGATGTACACGGCCATGGCGCTCAACACCGACCTCACCAAGGGCGTCTTCGACCGGCTGCGCAGCCTGCCCATCGCCCGCTCCGCGCCGCTGATCGGCCGGATCACCGCCGACCTCGCGAAGCACCTGTGGGCGCTGCTGCTGATGATCGGCCTCGGCCTCGCACTCGGCTTCCGCGTCACCGGCGGCTTCGGTGGCTTCCTGCTCGGCGCCCTGCTGGTGATCGTGTTCGCCGCGGCGGTGTCCTGGAGCGCGGTGCTGATCGGGATGCTGGCGGGCGACGCCGAGAAGGTCCAGGCGTTCGCCTTCACGCTCATCTTCCCGATCACCTTCACCAGCAGCGCGTTCGTCGTCGTCGACACGATGCCGGGCTGGCTGCAGGCCTGGAGCGACGTCAATCCGGTGACGCACCTGTCGGATGCGTTCCGGGGACTGCTGCTGGGCGGGGCGGTGGCGGAGCCGGTGATGTGGTCGCTGGTGTGGGCGGCGGGCATCGCCCTGGTGTTCTATCCGCTGGCGATGCGGGCCTACCGGGCGAAGGTCTGAGGCCCTGTCCGTTTGCCGCCGGTCATCCCCGCGCCGGCGTATGAGGAGGCGTCAGGGCGGAAAGTCGCCGTCGCCGGGGTCGTGGAAGGCGGGATTATTTCCGATTCCGGGCACGCTTCAGGGGTTTTTCGGGAGCATCGGACCGTAGGCTGCGGCTCATGTGTGGAATCGTGGGTTACGTGGGGCCGCAGTCCGCGCTCGAGGTCGTCATGGCCGGGCTGAAACGGCTGGAGTACCGGGGGTACGACTCGGCGGGCGTCGCCGTCCTGGCCGACGGGGGGCTGGCGACGGCCAAGAAGGCCGGCAAACTGCTCAACCTGGAGAAGGAGCTGGACGGCAGACCGCTGCCGACCGGTGTGACGGGCATCGGGCACACCCGCTGGGCGACGCACGGCGCGCCGACCGACACCAACGCCCACCCGCACATCGACAACGCGGGCCGGGTCGCCGTGGTGCACAACGGCATCATCGAGAACTTCGCCCCGCTGCGCGCCGAGCTGGCGGAGCGCGGCCACGAGCTGTCCTCCGAGACGGACACCGAGGTCGTGGCGCATCTGCTCGCCGAGGAGTTCTCCGCCTGCGCGGATCTCGCCGAGGCGATGCGGCTGGTGTGCCGGCGGCTGGAGGGCGCGTTCACGCTGGTCGCGGTGCACGCCGACGAGCCGGACGTGGTGGTCGGCGCGCGGCGGAACTCCCCGCTGGTGGTCGGTGTGGGGGAGGGCGAGGCATTCCTCGCGTCGGATGTCGCCGCGTTCATCGCCCACACCCGCTCGGCGGTCGAGCTCGGGCAGGACCAGGTGGTGGAGCTGCGCCGGGACGGCGTGCGGGTGACCGGCTTCGACGGCCGCCCCGCCGACGTGCGGTCGTACCACGTCGACTGGGACGCGTCGGCCGCCGAGAAGGGCGGCTACGACTACTTCATGCTCAAGGAGATCGCCGAGCAGCCCAAGGCGGTCGCGGACACGCTCCTCGGCCGGATCGACGGTTCCGGTTCGCTGACGCTGGACGAGGTGCGGATCCCCCCGCGGGTGCTGCGGGAGATCGACAAGGTCGTCATCGTCGCCTGCGGGACGGCCTTCCACGCCGGGCTGATCGCCAAGTACGCGATCGAGCACTGGACGCGGCTGCCCTGCGAGGTGGAGCTGGCCAGCGAGTTCCGCTACCGGGACCCGATCCTGGACGCACGAACGCTGGTCATCGCCATCTCCCAGTCGGGCGAGACCATGGACACGCTGATGGCGCTGCGGCACGCCCGTGAGCAGGGCTCCAAGGTGCTGGCGATCTGCAACACCAACGGCTCGACGATTCCGCGCGAGTCGGACGCGGTGCTGTACACGCACGCCGGGCCCGAGGTGGCCGTCGCCTCGACGAAGGCGTTCCTCACGCAGCTCGTGGCGTGCTACCTGGTCGCCCTGTACCTGGGCCAGGTGCGCGGCACCAAGTGGGGCGACGAGATCCGGGCGGTGGTCCGCGACCTGTCCTCCATCGCCGGTGCGGTGGAGGAGGTGCTGGGCACGATGGAGCCGGTGCGGGAGCTGGCCCGCACGCTGGCCTCGAAGAAGACGGTGCTCTTCCTCGGGCGGCACGTGGGGTATCCGGTGGCGCTGGAAGGTGCGCTGAAGCTGAAGGAACTCGCCTACATGCACGCGGAGGGGTTCGCGGCCGGGGAGCTGAAGCACGGTCCGATCGCGCTGATCGAGGAGGACCTGCCGGTGGTCGTGGTGGTGCCCTCGCCGCGCGGACGGTCGGTGCTGCACGACAAGATCGTGTCCAACATCCAGGAGATCCGGGCGCGGGGCGCGCGGACGATCGTGATCGCGGAGGAGGGCGACGAGGCGGTCGTGCCGTACGCGGACCACCTGATCCGGGTGCCGGCCACCCCGACGCTGCTGCAACCGCTCGTGGCCACGGTGCCGTTGCAGGTGTTCGCCTGTGAGCTGGCGACGGCCCGCGGCAACGAGGTGGACCAGCCACGCAACCTGGCGAAGTCGGTGACGGTGGAGTGAGCACGAGGGGCGAGCGGCCCTTCGCCGCCCGCCCCTGCCGCCCGCTCGGCGACTACCAGTTGATGCAGGTCTTCGGGACCCAGCCGTTCACCTTGTCGCCGCCGTAGTACCACTGGTTGCTCGTCTTGCCGCAGGCCGTGTACGAGCCGCCCTTGAAGGACTTGCCGTCGTTGCAGATGCCGCCCTTCTTGCCCTTGCCCCAGATGCCGAGGGCCGTGGCGGACGTCTTGGGCGTGCTGCGGACGTTGACCGTCTCCTTGGCCTTGACGTTGACGATCGCCTTGCTGCAGTCCTTCGGCGGGGCCGCGGCGGCGGTGCCCGCGGCGGCGACGGTGCCGGTGAGGGCCGTGGCGAAGAGAGCCAGGGCACTGGCCGCGGTTCCCAGCGACGCGAACTTCATGGTCGGTGTCCTCCCGTTTGGTGCGATGCCGTTTGCTCATCGCGGTCAGCGCGAACTCTATAGGGAGGGACGGGAGTTGAAGATCACGGGGTCGTCCGGGCGGTGCTCCGGGCGCTGTCCGGGCCGGATCCGGCGCGTCACCGTAGGGTGCTGCCCATGAGCATCATCGGGGTCGGTATCGACGTTGCCGAGATCGAACGGTTCGCGGCTTCACTGGAGCGTACGCCTGCGCTGGCCGAACGGCTTTTCCTGGAGCGGGAGTTGCTGCTGCCCGGCGGCGAGCGGCGGGGGGTCGCCTCGCTGGCCGCGCGGTTCGCGGCCAAGGAGGCTTTGGCCAAGGCGCTCGGCGCGCCGGCCGGGCTCCTCTGGACCGATGCCGAGGTGTGCGTCGAGGACAGCGGACGCCCCTGGCTGCGGGTGACCGGGACGGTGGCGGCCCGGGCCGCCGAACTCGGCGTGCGGAGCTGGCATGTGTCACTGAGTCACGACGCGGGCGTCGCCTCCGCGGTGGTCATCGCCGAGGGGTGAGGAACGCCCCGGACCCGGCCGGTGCGGGGCCCGGTTAGTACAGGCCCCAGATCAGCGTGGCGGTGCCGATGAAGCCGATCGCGCCCAGGGCTGTACCGGCCGCGGCCGGCCACATGCGGCCCGTGCCCTTGCGGGCGTAGTGGAGGCCCATCGCCCCGAACGTCACCGCGAGTGCTCCGGCCAGGACCGTCCACGGGAACAGGAAGGCCCAGGTGCCCACGGCCGAGAAGGCGCCGAGGACGAGGGCCGTCGGGCCGAGGGCGGTGGCCGGGCTGTCGGTGTCGCCGGGTGCTGTCGAGCTGGTCATGTCTCGCCGATCCCCCTTTTGAACAAGTTCAAAACGTAGCTCGATGGTACCGGCCCGGCGGGGGTGAGGGAACAGCGGGCGGCGCAGGGGGTGATCCCGTCGGTCCCGGTGCGCGAGTCGGGCTGTCCCGAAGGACCCGCTCGCGGTGTCGCGGCGGGTCGGCGAGCGCGTCGGTCAGGAGCCGGAATGCGGGGAGCCGTGCGGCAGTGCGCCGAGAACGGCCGCGAGACCGTGCGGGTCCCTGCGGGCGATGTTGTGACCGACGGGAAACTCGTGGACCTGCCACCCCGGGTCGTCGCGCAGCCTTTCGGTCAGCCTCACGAACGGGCTGTCCACCCACGCGCCACCGCTGATGAAGTCGTCGTGGGCCGGACGAAACCGGCACGGCTGTGACACGGTCCGCCGAAGGACAGGGCGCGCGAGGTGCGGGTGAGGGGAGTGGCCCGGGGGTCCTGCGGGAAACTCGACCGCATGCGTACTGCCTACAGCGTGGAGACGGTCCGGAACGCCGAACGGGAGCTGATGGCGCGGCTGCCGGAGGGGGCGCTGATGCAACGCGCCGCCGCCGGGCTCGCCGCGGCCTGCGCCGACCTGCTGGGGCGGGTGTACGGGAGCAGGGTCGTGCTGCTGGTCGGCAGTGGCGACAACGGCGGTGACGCCCTGTACGCCGGGGCCCGGCTGGCCCGCCGGGGGGCCGGGGTCACGGCGGTGCTGCTCGCGCCGGAACGGGCGCACGCCGCGGGGCTAGCGGCACTGCGGCGGGCCGGGGGCCGGGTCGCGGGTGCCGGCGAGGGTGAGGCGCTCGTCGAGGGCGCGGACCTCGTCGTCGACGGGATCGTCGGGATCGGCGGGAAAGGCGGGCTGCGGCCGGAAGCGGTGCCGCTGGCGGCCGCCGCCGAGCGGTCACGGGCCGGCGTGGTCGCCGTCGACCTGCCGAGCGGGGTCGACGCCGACACCGGGGAGGTGCACGGGGACGCCGTGCGGGCCGACCTGACCGTCACGTTCGGCACGCACAAACCGGGGCTCCTGATCGACCCCGCCCGGGAGTACGCGGGATCGGTGCGCCTGGTCGACATCGGGCTGGAGCTGCCTCCCGAGCCGGAAGTGGAGGCGTTGCAGCACGCGGACGCGGCCCGGTCGCTGCCGGTGCCGGGGGCGGAGAGCGACAAGTACCGGCGGGGCGTGGTCGGGATCGCCGCCGGGTCCGCGCGCTATCCGGGGGCAGCCGTGCTCGCCGTCGCCGGGGCGCTGCGCGGCGGTGCCGGGGCCGTGCGGTACGTCGGGCCGGCCGGGCACGCGGTCATCGCGCGGTTTCCCGAGACGCTCGTGTCGGACCGGGGACCGAAGCACGCCGGGCGGGTGCAGGCATGGGTCGTCGGACCGGGGGCCGGGGACGACGCCGTGACGGTGGCGGAGGTGCTGGCGGCGGACGTGCCGGTGCTGATCGACGCCGACGGGTTGCGGCTGGCGGACCCGGAGGTCGTACGGGGGCGGCGGGCACCGACGCTGATGACACCCCACGCGGGGGAGGCGGCGGCGCTGCTGGGTGTGGAACGGGGCGAGGTCGAGGGCGGCCGGCTGTCCGCGGTCCGGGAGCTGGCGCGGCGCTACGGCGCGACCGTGCTGCTGAAGGGCTCCACGACGCTCGTGGCCGACTCGGGAGGCGGCGCGGTACGCGTGAACCCGACCGGGACGGGGTGGCTGGCCACGGCCGGGAGCGGGGACGTGCTGTCGGGGCTGTGCGGGTCCCTGCTGGCGGCGGGGCTGTCCGCGGTGGACGCGGGGAGTGCGGGGGCGTATCTGCACGGGCTGGCCGGACGGCTGGCGGCGGACGGGGCTCCGGTGGGGGCGCACGATGTCGCCGAGGCGATCCCGGTGGCCTGGCGCAACGTCCTGGGGTGAGCCGGGGTGAGCCGGGGGGCCGGGGCCGCTGAGGCGACCTGGCCGGGCCGGGCCCGCCGGGGAAGACCTGGCCACCGGCTGGACCACTCCGATGGCGGCACCGGGACGAACGACAGACCAGGTGACACGCCCCCGCGCGGCAGACGGGCATCGGCCCCGGCCTCACGCGCGCTCTGAGGACCGTACTCCCGGTAAGCCTCCGCGCCCCGTCCGCTCGACGCCTCGTACTCCCGGTAAGCCCCTCCGCTCCCCCGTCCGCTCGACGCCCCGCCCCGAACTCGCCCCAGCGACGCACAGAGGTACGTAGGCGGCCCGGCGTCGGAGGCCTCTGAGACACTGGGCGCGATGAGCGAGAGAACAGCCCCGACCGCCCCCCTGCGGGCCCGGGCCGAGATCGACCTGGCGGCCCTGCGGGCCAATGTGCGGGCCCTGCGCGCCCATGCGCCGGGCGCGGCCGTGATGGCCGTGGTGAAGTCCGAGGCGTACGGCCACGGGGCTGTGCCGTGCGCCCGCGCGGCCGTCGCCGCGGGAGCGGCCTGGCTGGGCACGGCCACGCCGGAGGAGGCCCTCGCCCTGCGGGCCGCCGGGCTGCCGGGCCGCATCATGTGCTGGCTGTGGACGCCCGGAGGTCCGTGGCGCGAGGCGATCGACGCCGACCTCGACGTGTCCGTCAGCGGCATGTGGGCCCTGGAGGAGGTCGTCGAGGCGGCCAGGGGAGCCGACCGGCCCGCGCGGGTGCAGCTGAAGGCCGACACCGGGCTCGGACGCAACGGGTGCCAGCCCGGGGACGACTGGGCCACCCTCGTCTCCGCGGCGCTGCGCGCCGAGGCCGAGGGGCTGCTGCGCGTCACGGGACTGTGGTCGCACTTCGCCTGCGCCGACGAACCCGGGCACCCCTCCATCGCCGCCCAGCTCGACGTGTTCCGGGACATGGTCGCGTACGCCGAGGAGCGAGGCGTGCGTCCCGAGGTCCGGCACATCGCCAACTCCCCGGCCACCCTCACGCTCCCCGAGAGCCACTTCGACCTGGTCCGCACCGGCATCGCCACCTACGGCATCTCGCCCAGCCCCGAACTCGGCACCCCGGCCGACTTCGGCCTGCGTCCGGTGATGACCCTGTCCGCCTCGCTGGCCCTGGTCAAACACGTACCGGGCGGGCACGGCGTCAGCTACGGCCACCGGTACGTGACACCCGGCCCGACGACTCTCGGCCTGGTCCCGCTGGGCTACGCGGACGGCATCCCGCGGCACGCCTCCTCGGCCGGTCCGGTCCTGGTCGAGGGCAAGTGGCGCACGATCGCCGGGCGGGTCGCCATGGACCAGTTCGTGGTCGACCTGGGGGGCGACGAGCCGGCGGCGGGGGCCCGGGCAGTCCTCTTCGGGCCGGGGGACCGGGGCGAGCCCACCGCGGAGGACTGGGCGCAGGCGGCCGGAACCATCGCCTACGAAATCGTGACCCGGATCGGAACGCGCGTTCCTCGCGTCTATGTGAATGAGGAACAGGACGGGTAACTCGCACAGAGAAGCGGTCACGCGAGAAACGACAGTCACCACAGCAACATCGGCATCACTCGACCGGCGAGTCACCCGATCGGCGCCCCGGCGAAGAGGAGCGGTACGTGAGCGAGAGCAGTGCGGAGGTCGTCGCGGACGTCGCCTCCGCGGCCGTCGCGGCCTCTGCCGCGGGGGCGGCGGGAGGCTGGCGCCGGGCGACCGGCATCGCCGGCGTGGCGATAGGCGTCGTGGCCGCGGGCGCGGCCGCCGGTGTCGCCCTGGAGCGGATGACGGTCGGCCGCGGCATGCGGCAGAAGGCCCGGCTCGCCCTGGACTCGGCGGGACCCTACGGCTCGCTGCGGGGCATGCCCGGCAAGGCGTTCGCCGACGACGGCACGGAGCTCTACTACGAGGTCGACGACCTCGACGCGGAGGCCGCCCCCGCAGCCATCGGCCCGCGCCGCCGGCGGCTGTTCGGCCGCAAGTCACCCGCTCCCGTCACCGTCGTCTTCAGCCACGGCTACTGCCTCAGCCAGGACTCCTGGCACTTCCAGCGGGCGGCCCTGCGGGGCGTCGTACGGACCGTGCACTGGGACCAGCGCAGCCACGGCCGGTCCGGGCGGGGCGTGGCCCAGACGCGGGACGACGAGCCGATCACGATCGAGCAGCTCGGCCGGGACCTGAAGGCCGTCATCGACGCGGCGGCACCCGAGGGGCCGCTGGTGCTCGTCGGGCACTCCATGGGCGGCATGACGGTGATGGCGCTGGCCGACCAGTACCCGGAACTGATCCGCGAGCGGGTCGTCGGCGTCGCGTTCGTGGGCACGTCGTCCGGGCGGCTCGGCGAGGTCAACTACGGCCTGCCCGTCGCCGGGGTCAACGCGGTGCGGCGGGTGCTGCCCGGGGTGCTGAAGGCGCTGGGGCAGCGGGCGGAGCTGGTGGAGAAGGGGCGCCGGGCGACCGCGGACCTGTTCGCCGGGATCATCAAGCGGTACTCCTTCGCCTCCCGGGACGTCGATCCGGCGATCGCCCGGTTCGCCGAGCGGATGATCGAGAGCACCCCGATCGACGTGGTCGCCGAGTACTACCCGGCGTTCAACGACCACGACAAGACCGAGGCGCTCGCCCACCTCGCGGACCTGCCGGTGCTCGTGCTGGCCGGGGTGCAGGACCTGGTCACGCCGAGTGAACACAGCGAGGCCATCGCCGATCTGCTGCCGGACGCGGAGCTGGTGCTGGTGCCGGACGCGGGGCACCTGGTGATGCTGGAACACCCGGAAGTGGTCACCGACCGCCTCGCCGACCTGCTCACCCGCACGGGTGCCGTGCCCGCAGGGGCTACCGTGAAGGGCTATGGAAGCACCAGCACCGCACAGCCCGGCTGAGCCCGGCTCCGTCCAGATCGTCGTCACGTCCCCCGAGCAGATGCGGGAGCTGGGCCGCCGGCTCGCGAAACTGCTGCGCGCCGGTGACCTGGTGATGCTCAGCGGGGAGCTCGGCGCGGGCAAGACGACGCTGACCCGCGGCCTGGGCGAAGGGCTCGGCGTGCGCGGGGCCGTCACCTCGCCGACGTTCGTGATCGCCCGGGTGCACCCCGCGCTGGGCGACGGGCCGCCACTGGTCCACGTCGACGCCTACCGGCTCTCCGGCGGGCTCGACGAGATGGAGGACCTCGACCTCGACGTCTCGCTGCCCGACTCCGTGGTCGTCGTGGAGTGGGGCGAGGGCAAGGTCGAGGAGCTGACCGAGGACCGGCTCCAGGTCGTGATCCACCGCGCGGTGGGCGACACGACCGACGAGGTCCGGCAGATGACGCTCACCGGTGTGGGGGAACGCTGGGCCGAGGCGGATCTGAGCGTGCTCGCCGCCTGAAGCCCCCGGTGACTCCCGGTGTGCGGCCTTTTGATGAACGTTCCGACAAGACGTCGGCAAGATGTTGCGTCCGGCGTCCTGTGCGTGGTCACATGGTATCCAGTCAGTGGTTAGGTGTACCTAACCACGTGTGCCCCGGTCCTTCGGGAGGCGTCCATGTCGGCTACAGAGAGCAAGGGGCAGCCGCAGCGGTTCGCGGTCGCCGGGGTGTCCATGCGCGACCTGCTGGCGGCCGGTGAGGCGGCGGCGCTGCTCTCCACACCGCCGCGCGCCCCCGATCCGGAAGTCGCCGAGCGGGCCTGCGCACACCGCGAAGCCGCCTGAAGGATCCTCTGCTCCCTCGCAGAAGCCCCCTAGCGGACCACCACGACCGTGCGGCCGATCGTGGCGAACGCCCACATCGCGTCGCCGTCCGCGCGCGACTCGCGGATGCCGCCCGTGCGGACCTTCGGGTCGGGGGCCGGGCCGGCCGGCTCCTTCACGGCCGCACTGAAGCCGACGACCACGCCGTCCACAGTGGCGAAGCGCACCACGTGCTCGACCGGGACACCGTCGGACCCGGTGACCGCGTTCGAGCGGGACGTCACCGAGTAACTGCCCGGGGCCGGGTCCACCGCGCTCGGGACGACCGCGAACGTACGGCTGACCGCCTCGCCCCCCGCGACCAGCCACACCCGGTCGCGGCGCAGCGAGTACACGACCCGCGCGCCCTTCCCCGAGTCGGCGGGCAGTGCCGTGGGGCCCCTCTTGACCCGGGGCGCCTTCGACGTACCGGGCGCCGGGGCGACGCCCGCGTGCGCCGCCTTGCCCAGGCCGGCCGGGAGAGTCTCGGCGGCCTCGTGGGCGAGGTAGCCGACCGTCGCGAGGGCCGCGGCGGTGAGCCCGGCCACGATTCCCGAGCTGCTGGCTGTCACCGGCGTCCACCTCACGTCGTACGTCCCTGTCGTGACGGAAGGTGACGGTAGCAGCAGGTGACGACCCGACAGGTGCGACCGTGCCGGGCCCCGGGGAGCCGTAGGCTGTTTGCGTGCTCTTGCTCGCTCTGGATACCGCCACGCCCGCCGTCACCGTCGCCCTGCACGACGGACGCGACGTCATCGCCTCGTCGAGTCAGGTCGACGCACGGCGGCACGGGGAACTGCTGCTGCCGGCGATCGACCGGGTGTTCGCCGAGGCCGGTCTGCGGCTCGACGCCGTCACCGGGATCGTCGCCGGGATCGGCCCGGGACCGTACACCGGGCTGCGCGTCGGCCTGATGACCGCCGACACCTTCGGACTCGCCCTCGGCGTCCCCGTGCACGGCGTGTGCACCCTGGACGGCCTCGCCTACGCCGCCGACCTCCAGGGGCCGTTCGTCGTCGCCACCGACGCCCGCCGCAAGGAGGTGTACTGGGCCCGCTACGCCGACTCCCGCACCCGGGTCACCGACCCGGCCGTGGACCGGCCCGCCGACATCGCCGAGCGGGTCGAGGGGCTGCCCGCGGTCGGCGCGGGCGCGCTGCTGTACCCCGACACCTTCCCCAAGGCGCACGAGCCGGAGCACGTGTCCGCCGCCGCCCTCGCCCGGCTGGCAGCGGAGAAGCTGGCCGCCGGCGAGGAACTGCCCGCGCCCCGGCCGCTGTACCTGCGCCGCCCCGACGCCCAGGTCCCCAAGAACTACAAGGTGGTCACCCCCAAGTGACCGAACCCGTGACGTGCGCGCTGCGCGAGATGCGCTGGTGGGACATCGACCCCGTACTGGAGCTGGAACGGGAGCTGTTCCCCGAGGACGCCTGGTCCCGGGGCATGTTCTGGTCCGAGCTCGCCCATGCGCGCGGGCCCG
Source organism: Streptomyces sp. NPDC101110 (assembly GCF_044759525.1). Lineage (NCBI taxonomy): Bacteria > Bacillati > Actinomycetota > Actinomycetes > Kitasatosporales > Streptomycetaceae > Streptomyces > Streptomyces sp. NPDC101110. The sequence goes on from NZ_JBIVZM010000001.1 coordinate 303,824, forward strand.
ACGCCAACCGGCGGTACGTGGTCGCCGAGGCCGGCTCCCGGATCGTCGGGTACGCGGGTCTGGTCGCCACCGGCGAGCAGGCCGACGTGCAGACCATCGCGGTCTCCCGCGACCTGTGGGGCACCGGCCTCGGCGGACGGCTGCTGACCGAACTGCTGCGGGCGGCCACCACCTTCGAGTGCGCCGAGGTGATGCTGGAGTGCCGGGTCGACAACGTCCGCGCACAGAAGCTGTACGAGCGCTTCGGCTTTGAACCCATCGGTTTCCGGCGCGGCTACTACCAGCCCGGAAACGTGGACGCCCTGGTGATGCGCCTGACCGCCCCCGAGAACTCCGTGCAAGGAACCGAGATCAATGGCTGACGAACCCCTCGTACTGGGAATCGAGACCTCCTGCGACGAGACCGGCGTCGGCATCGTCCGGGGCACCACCCTGCTGGCCGACGCCGTCGCCTCCAGCGTCGACGAGCACGCCCGCTTCGGCGGTGTCGTCCCGGAGGTCGCGAGCCGCGCCCACCTGGAGGCGATGGTCCCCACCATCGACCGTGCCCTGAAGGAGGCGGGCGTCACCGCCCGTGACCTCGACGGCATCGCCGTCACCGCCGGTCCCGGCCTCGCCGGTGCCCTGCTGGTCGGCGTCTCCGCGGCGAAGGCCTACGCGTACGCGCTCGGCAAGCCGCTCTACGGCGTCAACCACCTCGCCTCGCACATCTGCGTGGACCAGCTGGAGCACGGCGCGCTGCCCGAGCCGACCATGGCCCTGCTGGTCTCCGGCGGGCACTCCTCGCTGCTGCTCTCCTCGGACATCACCTCCGACGTCCGCCCGATGGGCGCCACCATCGACGACGCGGCCGGCGAGGCCTTCGACAAGATCGCCCGGGTGCTGAACCTCGGCTTCCCGGGCGGCCCGGTCATCGACCGGTACGCGAAGGAGGGCGACCCGGCCGCGATCGCCTTCCCCCGGGGTCTGACCGGCCCGCGCGACCCGGCCTACGACTTCTCCTTCTCGGGGCTGAAGACCGCCGTGGCGCGCTGGATCGAGGCCAAGCGGGCGGCGGGGGAGGAGGTGCCGGTGCGGGACGTGGCGGCGTCCTTCCAGGAGGCGGTCGTGGACGTGCTGACCCGAAAGGCCGTCCGGGCCTGCAAGGACGAGGGCGTCGACCACCTGATGATCGGCGGTGGCGTGGCCGCCAACTCCCGGCTGCGCGTCCTCGCCCAGGAGCGCTGTGAGGCCGCGGGCATCCGGCTGCGCGTGCCGCGGCCGAAGCTGTGCACGGACAACGGCGCGATGGTCGCCGCCCTGGGCGCCGAGATGGTCGCCCGGAACCGGGCGGCGTCCGCCTGGGACCTGTCGGCGGACTCGTCCCTGCCGGTGACCGAGCCGCACGTGCCCGGGCACGACCACGACCATGTGCACGAGGTCAGCAAGGAGAACCTCTACTCGTGACGGTCGCGTTGATGTGGGAGGCCCGGGCGGCCGAGGGCCGGGGCGAGGAACTGCTGGCCTGGGCACGCGCACAGGACCTCCCCCGCGCACCCCTGCGCCGGGAAACCTTCCGGGCGCCCCAGGACCGTGTCCTCGTCCTCACCTGGTGGGACGCCTCCTACGACGCCGAACTCCCCGAACTGCCCGAGCCCGCCCCGGAGTTGATCACGCGGGCGGTGCACCGCTGGCGGTTCGAGTCGGTGGGGCTCGGCTGACCGGCCCGGTCAGCCGGCCTCCCGGGACACCTCCGTCTCGCACCGCAGCAGCCGGTCGTGCCCCAGCACCCGCAGGGGACCGGTGAGGTTCAGGCGGGTCGTGTGGCGCACGTCCGTGCTGGACGTCGCCAGGCGTAGTTCCAGGGTGCCCGGTTCGACGACTCTGCGGCCCGAGCGGTCGGTGAAGGCCGAGAGGTCCGGGTGGAAGCGGAACGTGACCCGGGCCGCCTCGCCCGGGGCCAGCTCCAGCCGCCGGTAGCCGATCAGACGGACGTCGGGCCGGGTCACCGAGGCCACCGGGTCGTGCAGGTACAGCTGCACGACCTCGGCGCCCGCGCGGCCGCCGGTGTTGCGGACGGTCACCGACACGTCGTGGGAGCCGTCCGTGCCGATCTCGACCGGTTCGGCCGGGGCGTCGTCCTCCCAGGTGAACGCCGTGTACGAGCCGCCGTGGCCGAAGGCGTACAGCGGGGTCGGGTCGAGGTTGCTGACCTCGCCCGCCAGGCCAAGGGGTGGCTGGAGGTAGGTCCAGGGCTGCCCGCCGGGAACCCTTGGGACGCTGACGGGCAGCCGGCCCGAGGGGTTCACGCGGCCCGAGAGGACGCCCGCCACCGCCGGGCCGCCCTCCTCGCCCGGGAAGAACGCCTGGACGACCGCGCCGAGGCGGCCGTGCCAGCGGCCCAGCGCGTAGGGGCGGCCGGTCAGCAGCACCAGCACCACGGGGACGCCGGTGGCGACCAGAGCGTCCAGCAGCTCCCCCTGGACGCCCGGCAGGCCGAGGTCCGTCGCGTCGCAGCCCTCGCCCGAGGTGCCGCGGCCGAACAGACCCGCCCGGTCGCCGAGCACCGCCACGCACACGTCCGCCTCGGCGGTGCGGGCGATCGCCTCCTCGAATCCCCCGGTGCCCGGGTCCGTCACGTCACAGCCCTGCGCGAACGTCACCTTGGCGTCGGGGAGTTCGGTGCGCAGGGCGTCCAGCACGGTCGGGATCTCGATGCCGGCCGGCACCCCGGGGTGCTGGGTGAGGACGTGGGAGGGGAACGAGTAACAGCCCAGCATGGCCAGGGCGTCGGCCGCCCTGGGCCCGACCACCGCGATGCGGGTGTCGGGGGGCAGCGGGAGCAGGCCGTCGGGGTTGTCGAGCAGGACCACCGACTGCTCGGCCATGCGGCGCGCGAGCATGCGGTTGCCCGTGGAATCGAGGTCGATCCCGGCGGGCGGCTCCGGGGCCCAGTCCTCGTCCAGCAGGCCCAGCTCGCACTTCTGGATCAGCACGCGGCGGGCCGCGCGGTCCACCAGCTCCTCGGGGATCCCGCCCGCGCGGACCGCCTCCAGGAGCGGCCGGCCGTAGCACTTGACGGTGGGCAGTTCGACGTCGATGCCGGCGGTGAGGGCCGCGTGAGCCGCCTCGGCGGGGGTGGCGGCGACCCGGTGGAGGCTCTGGAGGAAGCCGACGCCGAAGTAGTCGGCGACGACCGTGCCGGTGAAGCCCCACTCCTCGCGCAGGAGATGAGTCAGCAGCCCGGGGTCCGCGGAGGCCGGGACGCCGTCCGTCTCGGTGTAGGCGGCCATCACCGAACGGGCGCCGCCCTCGCGCAGGGCCATCTCGAAGGGCGGCAGGGTGACGTCGGCGAACTCGCGGACACCGGCCCGCACCGGCGCGAGATTGCGGGCGCCGGCCGAGGAGGCGTACCCGGCGAAGTGCTTGAGCGTGGCGACGATCCCCGCCGACTCCAGGCCCCGCACGTACGCGGTGCCGAGCGTGCCGACCAGGTACGGGTCCTCGCCGATCGTCTCCTCCACACGGCCCCAGCGCGGATCGCGTACGACGTCCAGCACGGGCGCGAGGCCCTGGTGGACACCGGCCGAGCGCAGGTCGTCGCCGATGCGGCGGGCCATCTCCTCGACCAGCGGCGGATCCCAGGTGGCGCCCCAGGCCAGCGGGACCGGGTAGGCCGTGGCCTGCCAGGCGGTGAAGCCGGCCAGGCACTCCTCGTGCGCGATGGCCGGGATGCCGAACCGTCCGGCCCCGGCGATCCGGCGCTGGGCGCTCGCCAGGGCCTGCGCGCCGAGCGCCGGGGCCACCGGGGCGGTGCCGAAGGAGCGCGTGAGCTGACCCAGGCCGTGGGTGATCAGCTCGGCCCACTCCTCGTCGGAGGACTCGGCGGTCATGTCGTGCTGATGCGGGGCGACCCCGTCGCCGTCCGTCGCGGCGCCCACCCACACTCCGTACAGCTGGGCGGTCTTCTCCTCCAGGGTCATCCGGGAGAGCAGGTCGTCGACGCGGGCGGCGGCGGGCAACGCGGGGTCACGCCAGGGCGCGGTGGTCATGAAGCTCCTGTCGGGTGGACGGACGGCCCTCTCACGAACGAATCGGCGAATGTTTCGTTATGAACTTCGAATGTTCCGGGAACCTATGGCGGTGCGAGGACTTCGTCAAGGGGGCCCGCAGGGTTACGATCGCCGCCATGACATCCCCGGAGCCCGTTGAAAGCCGGACGCAGACCCGGACGGAGGGGCGCACCGCGCAGACCGCGACGCTCGCCGAGATCGCCCGTGAGGCGGGCGTCTCCGCGCCGACTGTTTCGAAGGTCCTCAACGGCCGGGCCGACGTCGCCCCGGCCACCCGGTCCCGCGTCGAGGGCCTGCTGCGCGCGCACGGCTACCGGCGCCGCCGCGCCGAGGCGACCCGCTCGCCCCTGATCGACCTCGTCTTCCACGAGCTGGAGAGCGCCTGGGCGATGGAGGTCATCCGGGGCGTGGAGAACGTGGCCCGGGACGCCGGCCTCAGTGTGGTGCTGTCCGAGAGCGCGGGCCGGCTCACCCCCGGGCGGACCTGGGCCGACCAGGTCGCCGCACGCCGGCCGCACGGCGTGATCCTGGTCCTGTCCGGACTCGACGAGTCGCAGCGGGCGCTGCTGACCAGCCGCTCCATCCCGTTCGTGGTGATGGACCCGGCCGGTGACCCGGGCGTCGACGTGCCGTCGATCGGTGCGACCAACTGGCAGGGCGGCCTCGCCGCCACCCGGCACCTGGTCGAGCTGGGACACCGCAGGATCGGCGCGATCAGCGGACCCTCGCAGATGATGTGCAGCCGGGCCCGGATCGACGGCTACCGGGCCGCGCTGGAGACGGCCGGACTGCCGGTGGATCCCACCCTGATCGCCACCGGCGACTTCCACCACGAGGCCGGCTACCGGCTCGGCCTGGAGCTGCTGCGCCGCCCGGACCGGCCGACCGCGGTCTTCGCCGGGAACGACCTTCAGGCGCTCGGGCTGTACGAGGCGGCGCGCGAGCTGGGGCTGCGCATCCCCGAGGACCTGAGCGTGGTCGGGTTCGACGATCTGCCGGTGGCGCCCCTGGTCGGGCCGCCGCTGACGACCGTACGGCAGCCGCTGACCGAGATGGCCGAGGCGGCGGCCAGGCTGGTCCTCGATCTCGGGCGGGACGAGGGGACCCCGGCGGCGACCCGGGTGGAGCTGGCGACCAGCCTGGTGGTGCGCAGCAGCACGACGGGGCCCGCGCAACGGTAAGGGGCGCGTCGACGGGCTTCCCGGACGTCCCCGCATCGAATCTCTCGGACGCACCGCTTTCTCGGGCGCCCCGCATCGAACCGAAGTCAATCGCCTGCGCTGTCGAAACTTTCGAATGGCTCGCGTCCTGAAATCTGAGAACTTCCGAAGAAAGGACGCCCTGAGCTCCCTGCCCGTCAAAATTCGGACTTATGTTCCTGCCCGTGACGGGACACCACGGGGACGAGTGCTCGGAAGCCGGCCGGCGGTCGCGAGCGCTGAGAGCGGCCGGCCTGATCCTGGCGGGGACGCTGGTGCTGGCTGCCGGGGCGGCCGGCTGGGCCTACTGGCATCTCAGCGACAACATCACCGGCGTCGACATCGACGGCGCACCGGGCGACAACCGGCCGGCGAAGCCGGTGACCACACCCTCGCCCTCGGCATCGGCCCCGCCGAGCGAGGCCCTCAACATCCTGGTCCTCGGCTCGGACTCGCGCAGCGGCAAGGAGAACCGCAGGCTCGGCGGCGGCGACAGCGCGGGCGCCCGTTCCGACACGGCGATGGTCGTCCATCTGGACGCCGGGCGGACCACCGCGACGGTGGTGAGCATCCCGCGCGACACCCTGGTCACCCGCCCGTCCTGCCCGCGCCGCTCCGGTGGCTCGACACGAGTCGCCCGCCTCGCGATGTTCAACAGCGCGTACGAGGTGGGCGGCCCGGTCTGCGCGGTGAAGACGGTCGAGGCGATGACGAACGTCCGCATGGACCACTACCTCGAAATCGACTTCTCGGGTTTCGCCCGGCTCGTCGACGCGCTCGGCGGTGTCACCGTCACCACGGACGAGGACATCACCGACGAGGACAGCCACCTGCGCCTGAAGGCGGGCACCCACCACCTGGACGGCACCCGGGCCCCCGCGTTCGCCCGCACCCGGCACGGCATGGGCGACGGCAGCGACCTGGGCCGCATAGGCCTCCAGCAGCAGCTGGTGAGGGCCCTGCTGGAGCAGATCGCCTCCCAGGGCCTGCTCACCGACCCGGCCGAGCTGTACCGCGTGGCCGACACGGTCACCGCCGGCCTCACCGCCGACACCGGCCTGGACTCCCTCGCCGAACTGACCCGTCTCGGGCAGAGCCTGAAGGGCCTCCCGGCGAGCGGGGTGCGGACGGTGACGATGCCGGTGGTGCAGGCGCCGTCGGATCCCAACCGGGTGGTGGCCGACGAGCCGCAGGCCGGGAAGCTGTGGGAGTCGCTGCGCTGACCTGCGGCAACGCGCCCCGGAGAAAAAACGTCGAAGAAAATCCGGCGAGCGTGTCGATCCGGCGGCCCCCCGATCGACGCAGGGGTGAGAGCGGGGAGGAGCCCCGCCTCCCGAGACCCCGAGGAGTCACCATGCCGCGCTTTCTCACCCTGATCCGCGTCGACGAGAAGAACGCCCCCGCCGAGGGGCCGAGCCCCGAGCTCATGGAGCGCATGAGCAAGCTGCTGGAGGAGATCACCAAGGCCGGGGTCATGCTCGACACGGCCGGGCTGACGCCGACCTCGGACGGCACCCGGGTGACCTGGGAGGGCGGTCGGCTGTCCGTCACCGACGGGCCGTTCACCGAGTCCAAGGAGGTCATCGGCGGCTACTCGATCAGCCAGTGCAAGGACAAGGCCGAGGCGATCGAGTGGACCAAGCGGTTCCTCTCCCTGCACGAGGACTACTGGACGATCACCGCCGAGGTCCGGCAGATCGCCGAGGACTGACCGGTCCGCGCTGCCGGTTCCGCTTGGCGGGGCGGCACCACGGGTGTCTGATGGTGGGCTGTGACCCCGCAGCCCACCCCGGCCTCCGAACCGGCTCCGGAGCCGCCTCCGGCCTCAGAGCCGCCTCCGGCCTCAGAGCCGCCTCCGGCCTCAGAGCCGCCCGGAGAGCCGTTTCCGACCTCGCAGGCCGCCCCGGTCGCCGAGCCGCCTCCCGCTTCTCAGCCCACCCCGGCCCCGGAGCCGGCCCATTCGCCGGGGTTCCGGTCCGAGCGTGCCGTCGAGGCCATCGAAACCGTCTTCCGTATGGAGTCGCCCCGGATCATCGCCGGTGTCGCCCGGGTCGTCCGGGACGTCGGTATCGCCGAGGAGCTCGCGCAGGACGCGCTGGTCGCCGCGCTGGAGCAGTGGCCGCGGGACGGGGTGCCCGACAACCCGGGGGCCTGGCTCATGGCCACCGCCCGCCACCGCGCCGTCGACCTGGTCCGGCGCCGGGAGAACTACGCCCGCAAGCTGGCGGAGATCGGCCGCGACCTGTCGGCCGTATCGCTACCGGAGGAGCCCGCCGACCCCGACGGCATCGACGACGACCTGCTTCGTCTGGTCTTCACCGCCTGCCACCCGGTCCTGTCCACCGAGGCCCGAACCGCCCTCACCCTGCGCCTGCTGGGCGGTCTGACCACGGCCGAGATCGCCCGCGCCTTCCTCGTCCCCGAGCCGACGATCGCCCAGCGCGTCGTCCGTGCCAAACGCACCCTGGCGACGAAGAACGTCGCCTTCGAAGTGCCCCGCGGCCCCGACTGCGAGGCCCGGCTGGGTTCGGTCCTGGACGTCATCTACCTCATCTTCAACGAGGGGTACGCCGCCACGGCGGGCGACGACTGGCTGCGCCCGTCCCTGTGCGAGGACGCCCTGCGCCTGGCCCGGGTGCTCTCGGCCCTGATGCCGAAGGAGCCCGAGGTGCACGGCCTCACCGCGCTGCTGGAGCTCCAGGCCTCCCGGACCGCGGCCCGTACCGGCCCCTCCGGCGAGCCGGTGCTGCTGAAGGACCAGAACCGCTCCCGCTGGAACCGCATGCTCATCGCCCGCGGTTTCGCCGCGCTGGGCCGGGCCGAGGCCACCTCCTCCGGCGGCCCGGGCCCGTACACCCTGCAAGCGGCCATCGCCGCCTGCCACGCGCACGCGTACACCTACGAGGAGACCGACTGGGCCCGCATCGCCACCCTCTACGGCCTGCTGGCCGCCCGCTCCCCGTCGCCGGTCGTGGAGCTGAACCGTGCGGTGGCCGTCTCGATGTCCGAGGGCCCGGCCCCGGCCCTCGCCCTCGTCGACGCCCTGGCCGGCCACCGGGCCCTGCGGGACTACCACCTGCTGCCCAGCGTCCGCGGCGATCTCCTGGCCCGTCTCGGCCGCCCGGCGGAGGCCCGGGCAGAGTTCGAACGGGCGGCGTCGCTCACCCGGAACGAGAGGGAGCGGGCCCTGCTGCTGCGGAGGGCGGCCGAGCCGTCCTGAAGGTCAGGCGGCGAGCCCGATGAGCATCGCCGGGGTCAGACGGGGTGCCCGATGAGCATCGCCGGGGCCCCCGCGACCCGGGTCAGGAACACCGTCGCCGCGTGCGGGCCCTGCGGCTTGACCTTCCTGCGGAGCTCCTCCGGCTCGACCGCCGAGCCCCGCTTCTTCACGGTCAGCGTGCCGACCTGCCGCTCCCGCAGGAGGGCCTTGAGCCTCTTGACGCTGAACGGCAGGTGGTCGGTGATCTCGTAGGCCGTGGCGTACGGGGTCGGGCGCAGGGTGTCGGCCGTGACGTACGCGATGGTCGCGTCGAGCAGGCCGCCGTCGACCCGGTCGGCCACCTCGGCGACCAGGTGGGCCCGGATGACGGCGCCGTCGGGCTCGTAGAGGTAGCGGCCGGGCGGGCGGACGCCGGGGTCGGGCAGGCCGCGGGAGAGCAGGCTGCGGGGGCCGGGCAGGAGGGTCGCCCGGACCGCCCCCGGCTCGGTGCCGAACCAGAGCACGGCCTCCTTGACGTCCCCGTGGTCGGAGATCCACTCGGCCTCGGCGTCCTCGGGGACCGCCTCGTGCGGGACGCCGGGGGCGATCTTCAGCGCGGCGCGGGGCGCCCGGCGGGCGGCGGAGACCGCCCAGGACAGCGGCGGCGAGTACGCCTCGGGGTCGAAGATCCGGCCGCGGCCGCCGCGCCGGGCGGGGTCGACGAACACGGCGTCGAAACCGGCCGTGTCCACCTCCGTGACGTCCGCCTCGCGCACCTCGACGAGGCCGGCCAGGCCCAGCGCCTCGGCGTTGGCCCGGGCCGTGGCGGCCGTCTGCGGGTCCCGGTCCACGGCCAGGACGCGGATTCCCGCACGGGCCAGCGCAATCGCGTCACCGCCGATGCCGCAGCACAGGTCGGCGACCGAGGTGATGCCCGACTCGGCCATCCGCCGGGCCCGGTAGGCCGCCACGCTCGCCCGCGTCGACTGCTCGACCCCGTTCGGCGTGAAGAACATCCGGCCCGCGTCCTCGGCCCCGAACTTGGCCACCGCCCGCTGCCGCAGCCGCGCCTGGCCGAGCGCGGCCGACACGAGTTCGGCGGGGTGCTCGCGGCGCAGCCGGGTCGCGACGGCCAGCTCCCGCGCCGGGTCGGTGTCCCGCACCTCGTCGAGGAGGGCGCTGCCTTCGGGGGTGAGGAGGAGGTCGAGGTCGTTCACCGGATCATTGTCGGCCACGGCTCAAGGGGAGGTGCCGCCGGTCGGGTCCTGGAGGGCCGCAGTCCGACGTGCTGTGAACGGGCAGGGAGACCGCGGCCGGTGGGCTGCCGCCGGAGGGGGCCGCGGCCGCTCCCGGTGCCCGGCCGGTGTGTGGGCCAGGTCCCGGTACCCGGCCGGTGTGGGCCAGTCGGTGGATGGTGGGGTGCCGGTCGCGGTGTCGGGCGGGATCGCCGTGAGGGGGCTGCGAGGATCCGGCACCATGCGAGCAGTCGTACAAAACGATAAAAGGCGGGCATGGGGGCGGGTGCCCGTCGGTACACGGATCGTCCTCGCCGTGCTCGTCCTCGCCGCCATTGCCTCCGGCTGCGCGCAGGACGGCGGCGACCAGGTCACCCCGGCCGGCGGCCAGCAGCCCCTCGACGCGCCCCCGGCCCGCGCGCTCGACTCCTACGCCACCAAGCTGCGCGCCGCGCACGACGCCCGGGTCGCCGCCGCACGCCGCTGGGACCTGCGCAGGACCCCCTCGGCCGCCCCGCCCGCCCCCGTGAGCAAGCCGAGGATCAGGACCCGCAAGGGCTTCGAGGTGGACGGCCACCGGGAGCTGGACCTCCCGCCCGTCTTCACGAGGATCCCCACCCGCGACAAGGTCGTCTTCCTCACGATCGACGACGGAGCCGAGAAGGACCCCGCGTTCCTGCGGATGATGAGCGACCTCGACGTGCCGTACAGCGCGTTCCTCAGCGGCTACCTGGTCAAGGACCACCCCGGCTACTTCCGGCGGATGCAGTCCGGGGGCGTGGCGCTGCACAACCACACCCTCTACCACCCCAATCTGCGGGGCCTGTCCTACCGGGCGCAGATGCGCGAGATCTGCGGCATGCAGCGCTACATGGAGAGGCGCTTCGGCACCCGCCCCACGCTCTTCCGCCCGCCCTACGGCAGCTACGACCGGGCGACCCTGCGCGCCGCCAAGGCCTGCGGGATCGCCTACGTGCCGCTGTGGAACGAGGAGGTCTTCGCCGACCACTGGGAGTACCGCGACGGGGGCCGGAAGCTGCACCCGGGCGACATCGTCCTCACGCACTTCCGGGGCCGCGACCAGTGGAAGGGCACGATGGCCGACATGGTCCGCCGCTTCCTGAACAAGGTCACGGCCCAGGGGTACACGGTCGCGCGACTGGAGGACTACCTGTGAGGCGGCCCGCCGCCGCCCTGCTGTGCGCGGCCCTGCTGACCGGCTGCGCCGGGGCTCCGGGGGAGCGGCCGGGCACCGCCGACGGCCGCGCCCGGGATCCGGCGCCCGGGGTGAGCGACCCGCGCCGGCTGCCGCCCGTCGTGGACCACGTCCCCACCCGCGAGCCCGTCGTCTTCCTCACCTACGACGACGGCGCCGAACGCGACCCCCGCTTCATCGACCTCGTCCGCGAACGGCGGCTCCCGGTCAGCATGTTCCTCACGGACAGCGTCGTAGGGCCCGGCTACGGCCACTTCGCCCGGCTGCGCGCGGTCGGCGCGTCCCTCCAGAACCACACCCTCGACCACCCCGCCCTGCGCGGCCTGCCCTACGCCGGACAGCGCGCCGAGATCTGCGGCCAGCAGCACAAACTCCGCTCCCGCTTCGGCGTCACCCCCCGGCTCCTCCGCCCGCCCTACGGCTCTTACGACACCACGACCCTGCGCGCCGCCGACGACTGCGGCATCACCGCCGTCGTCCTGTGGCGCGCGTCCCTGGGCGGCGACGGCGCACTGACGTACACCCGGGGCGCGCACGGTCTGCGGGCAGGCGACATCGTCTCGGTGCCGTCCGGCGACACCGGGTCCCCGACCCTCACGGAACGGACCGAACGCCTGCTGCGGGAGATCGGGGCACGGGGACTGCGGGTGGGGCGGCTCGAGGACCACCTGGAGGGGACGCCTGCCCGACGCGCCGTCGGCAATTAGCAGTCCGCTTGACCGAGTGCTAATCGCAGTCATAGTCTCGGCTCTGGCACTCCCCCTAGGAGAGTGCCAACACAGCGACGGGCAGGTCCGGCACCCGCGACGACGGATCCACCTGGTCGCCACCTCAGACAGTTAACCCCGTGAGATCTCCGAAGGGGGAGGTCGGATCGTGACGACCACCAGCTCCAAGGTTGCCATCAAGCCGCTCGAGGACCGCATCGTGGTCCAGCCGCTCGACGCCGAGCAGACCACCGCCTCTGGCCTGGTCATCCCGGACACCGCCAAGGAGAAGCCCCAGGAGGGCGTCGTCCTGGCCGTGGGCCCGGGCCGCTTCGAGGACGGCAACCGTCTTCCGCTCGACGTCTCCGTCGGCGACGTCGTGCTCTACAGCAAGTACGGCGGCACCGAGGTGAAGTACAACGGCGAGGAGTACCTCGTCCTCTCGGCCCGCGACGTGCTCGCGATCGTCGAGAAGTAATTCACCCAAGCACATTGCTTTGAACTGCGCCCCTGGCTCCCGCGATCGCCAATAAGCCGGGCGCCCGGGGCGCAGTGCCGTATATCCCAGATTCCGGAAGAGGGCTCACGCTCCCATGGCGAAGATCCTGAAGTTCGACGAGGACGCCCGTCGCGCCCTCGAGCGCGGCGTCAACAAGCTTGCCGACACGGTCAAGGTGACGATCGGCCCCAAGGGCCGCAACGTCGTCATCGACAAGAAGTTCGGCGCTCCCACCATCACCAACGACGGTGTGACCATCGCCCGTGAGGTCGAGGTCGAGGACCCGTACGAGAACCTCGGTGCCCAGCTGGTCAAGGAGGTGGCGACCAAGACCAACGACATCGCGGGTGACGGTACGACCACCGCGACCGTGCTCGCCCAGGCGCTCGTGCGCGAGGGCCTGAAGAACGTCGCCGCCGGTGCCTCCCCGGCCGCCCTGAAGAAGGGCATCGACGCCGCCGTCGCCGCCGTTTCCGAGGACCTGCTCGCCACGGCCCGCCCGATCGACGAGAAGTCCGACATCGCCGCCGTCGCCGCGCTGTCCGCCCAGGACCAGCAGGTCGGCGAGCTCATCGCCGAGGCGATGGACAAGGTCGGCAAGGACGGTGTCATCACCGTCGAGGAGTCCAACACCTTCGGTCTGGAGCTGGACTTCACCGAGGGCATGGCCTTCGACAAGGGCTACCTGTCGCCGTACTTCGTGACGGACCAGGAGCGCATGGAAGCCGTCCTGGACGACCCGTACATCCTCATCACGCAGGGCAAGATCTCCGCCATCGCGGACCTGCTGCCGCTGCTGGAGAAGGTCATCCAGGCCAACGCCTCCAAGCCGCTGCTGATCATCGCCGAGGACGTGGAGGGCGAGGCCCTCTCCACCCTCGTCGTGAACAAGATCCGCGGCACCTTCAACGCCGTCGCGGTGAAGGCCCCCGGCTTCGGCGACCGCCGCAAGGCGATGCTGCAGGACATGGCCGTCCTCACCGGCGCCACGGTCGTCTCCGAGGAGGTCGGCCTCAAGCTCGACCAGGTCGGCCTGGACGTCCTCGGCTCCGCCCGCCGCGTCACCGTCACCAAGGACGACACCACCGTCGTCGACGGCGCCGGCAAGAAGGACGACGTGCACGGCCGCGTCGCCCAGATCAAGGCCGAGATCGAGACCACCGACTCCGACTGGGACCGCGAGAAGCTCCAGGAGCGCCTCGCGAAGCTGGCCGGCGGCGTGTGCGTCATCCGCGTGGGTGCCGCCACCGAGGTCGAGCTCAAGGAGCGCAAGCACCGTCTGGAGGACGCCATCTCCGCGACCCGCGCCGCGGTCGAGGAGGGCATCGTCTCCGGTGGTGGCTCCGCGCTGGTCCACGCCGTCAAGGTCCTCGAGGGCAACCTCGGCAAGACCGGCGACGAGGCCACGGGTGTCGCGGTCGTCCGCCGCGCCGCCGTCGAGCCGCTGCGCTGGATCGCCGAGAACGCCGGCCTCGAGGGCTACGTCATCACCTCGAAGGTGGCCGAGCTCGACAAGGGCCAGGGTTTCAACGCCGCCACCGGCGAGTACGGCGACCTGGTGAAGGCCGGCGTCATCGACCCGGTCAAGGTCACCCGCTCCGCCCTGGAGAACGCCGCCTCCATCGCCTCCCTCCTCCTCACGACCGAGACCCTGGTCGTCGAGAAGAAGGAAGAGGAGGAGCCGGCCGCCGCGGGCCACGGCCACGGCCACGCCCACTGAGGCCCACGCCTCACGCCTGACGACGTAAGGTCGCCGGAGCCCGAGTGAAGGCCCGGCACCCCTGACACGGGGTGCCGGGCCTTCGCCGTCGCGTCCGCCCGTGACGGGAACCGTCGGGACCGTGTTCGGCCTCCTGAATACGGGAGCAGAAGGGGGTTGCGATGAGTCAGGTGCTCTACGAGGAGCGATCCAGGAATCCACTGGCGCGCACCGCGGAACTCACCGAGGACCGGCTGCGCCGGGGCGGCCGGACCACACCGCTGGACGAGCTGAACCTCGGTGCCATGGCCGAGGCGTATCTGCGCGGACACTGGCTCGGCGGTGGCGGTGCCGAACGCCCCCTCGCGTCGCTCGTGCAGGGCCCGGGCATCGTCCCGGTCACCCGCGTCACCGGCACCACCACGCCCTTGAAGGTGCGCAGGACCGCCGACTTCGCCCGGGCGCTCGGCGAACTCGCGGTGCGCAGGTGCGGCGGGGCGGACCAGGTGGCCGCACTCGCCGAGCGGGCCCGTGCGGAGGACGTGCCGCTGTGGATCGCACGGCGGTACGCGCCGGGGCCCGCCGGGCCGGTCGCCGTCGCGGTGGACCGGCGCCTGGTCCGCGTGGACGTCTGGGGCCCGGGCGCTCCCGCCGTGCGCCTGCGGGCCCCTTACGGCTTCCGCGGTGACTCGACGGTTCCGGGCAGCGGCCTGGTCATGACCGTCGGAGACGTCGGCGCCCGGCTGATCCTGCAGAAGAAGTTCCGCAAGTCCAAGAGCAGCGTGGACATAGTCCTGCCCGACCGGCGCTGGACCCTGCGCCGTGAGACCGCGCAGAGCTCGTGGCTGTCGCGCGACGGCCGGGGGGTCGCGCTGCTGACCCGCCCCGGGCGGCGGCCCGGCCCGCAGCCCGGCTCGGTGCTGCTGCCGCTGGCCGACGTGCGCCACGAGAGCCCCGACCCGCTGGACGCCGTCATGGCCCACGCGGTCGCCGTGTCCTTCGGCCTCGGCGACACGACGGGCCTGGCCAGATTCCGTGCCGTGCACTCCCGCCGGAACACGGACGACGACACCTGGGGCCTCCCCTGGTTCAGCAACCTCGGCAGCGGCAGTGACGACAACGAACCCGGCGGCGGCGACGGCTGGGGCAGCGACGGCGGAGAGGGCGGAGACGGGGGCGGGGGCGGCGGTGACGGCGGCGGCGGTGGAGACGGAGGAGGCGGCGGAGGCGGCGACTAGCCGGCCGCCGGCCGGTCACCGCCTCGTGACTCCCGCGCTCGGCGACTGCGGAGTCAGAGCTCCGTGGGCTCCAACGCTCCCAGCTGCTGCATCAGCCCCAGCCGGTCGTACTGCCACCAGCCCTCGGCGATCTTCCCGTCCGGGGTGCAGCGGTGGACGGTCGTCCCGGTCATGGTGACCTCCTGCCCGGTCGGCGGGATCCCGAGGAACTCGCCGGTGTGCCGCCCGTGGAAGGTCCACCGGGTGCACACCCGGTCCCCTTGCGCCATCTGGTCCTCGATGGTGAACGAGAAGTCGAACCCGCCCCGCCACACCTCCACCTCGCGCCGGACCGCGTCCAGCCCGATGACGTCCTGCACATTGGCGGGATCGTGGTCGTGGTAGTCCTCGATGAACACGTCGTTGAGCGGCGGCGCGGCCCCCTGGCCCGGCGCGATCTCGAAGAACCTGCGCGCGGTGGCCGCGTAGAGCTGCTCATCCCGCACCACGTCCAGGTCCGTGAAGGTCGGCGCCTCCTCGCAGAGCGCCACCATGTCCTGGAAGATCCGGTCGGTCTCCGGCAGCCCGGAGTTGCGCATCGCCTCCTCGTACGACGGGAACTCCACGATCTCCACGATGTGCGAGGCGTCGGCCCGGTCCTTGGCCACCACACTGTGCGACGCGGTCCGTTTCCCCTTGGTCTGTTCGACCCACCGGTCCATCAGCCGGTTCATCTCGTCGAGCCGGCTGGTCCTGCATTCGATGAGCTGTACGAAGGTCATGGCATCGCCTTCCGGCCCCCCTGGGTCCGGCTGAAACAGCTTCATTGTCCCAAGGGGGCGGCCCTGCTGCCTCCCGGTGCGCGGTGGCCGACGGGGAGGGGAGCAGCCGGCCGGGCCGGGTCGTCCGCGGCTACTGCGGCCCGTACTTCCGGCCCGTCCTGGAGGAAACGGCCCCGAGCATCCCGCGCGGCACCAGCTTCGCCACTCCCATCAGCGCCTTGTAGCGCGGGTCCGGGATAGACAGCGTCTTGCCGCGCGCCAGATCGTGCAGCGCCGCCGCCACCAGCTTGTCCGCGTCGAGCCACATCCAGCCCGGGATGTTGTCGGTGCCCATCCCGGCCCGCTCGTGGAACTCGGTGCGCACGAACCCCGGGCAGAGCGCCATCAGCCGTACGCCGCTGCCGCCCAGGTCGCGGGCCGCGCCCTGCGTGAACTGCACGACCCAGGCCTTGGAGGCACCGTAGGTGCCGCGCGGGACGAAGGCGGCCACCGACGCGACGTTGACGACGCCGCCGCGGCCGCGCTCGCGCATCGCCGCGGTAGCCGCCGACGTCAGCCGCAGCACCGCCTCGCAGTGCACCTTCAGCATCCGCAGCTCGTCGGCCATGGAGACGTCCAGATAGCGGCCCTTGTTGCCGAACCCGGCGTTGTTGATCAGCAGGTCGACGGAGTTCTTGCGGTCGCCGAGACGTCCGGCCACCGCCTCGATGCCCTCGTCCTCGGCCAGGTCGGCCGTCAGCACCTCCGCCTCGATGCCGTGCCGGTCGTGCAGTTCGGTCGCCTGTTCGCGCAGCCGCTTGGTGTCGCGGGCCACCAGCACCAGGTTGTGCCCGTCCGCAGCCAGTCGCCGCGCGAACGCGGCCCCGATGCCTGCCGTCGATCCCGTAATCAGAGCCGTTGTCATGGCAGAAGGTTAGTGACACGGACCGCGTGCATCCGCTTCCCCAGGGGGCCGTCCGTGGTGAAGGGTCCGTGGAGACGGGCGTGGTGAGCGGCGATCAGGCCCCGTACTTCTCCTCGTACTCCCGGGCCGTTCGCAGCACCTCCGGGTGCAGGGCCCCGCCCGCCGCCAGGACCCTCGGCAGCAGCGTCCGCTCGGTCGTCACCGCGCGGAACTGAAGGGCCACGGTCACCTCGTGACCCGGCCGGTGCACGATCTCGACGGCATCGCCCGCCCGGACCTCCCCGGGCACGACCACCCGCAGATACGCCCCCGGCGCCCCGCGCTGCGTGAACCGCTTCACCCAGCCCTTCTCGCCCATGTGGCCCTGGAACGTACGGCACGGGATCCGCCCGGAGGTGACCTCCAGCACCACCTCGGGCCCGATCCGCCAGCGCTCACCGATCAGGGCACCGGACACGTCCAGGCCACGAGTCGTGAGGTTCTCGCCGAACGCGCCGTCGGGCAGCGCCCGGCCCAGCTCGCGCTCCCACTCGTCGAGGTCCTCACGGGCCATGGCGTACACCGCCTGGTCATCGCCTCCGTGGTGCTTCAGCGTGCACACGGTGTCCCCGGCCAGTCCGCTCCCGCCGATGCCCTTGGGGCCGGGCGCGGACACCCGCACCGGGCCGTCCACCGGCCGCTTGTCGATCCCGGTCACGCCCTCCGGGTGGTCCGTCCAGGGCACGGCCACGGCGTGGCCCAGATTCACTGACAGAAGCTTCATGCCCGCACGGTAGGCGACCGGCGCCCAAAGCGTCGACGCATTATCAGGCGCGACATCAAAGAGTGACTTATCCTCTGAGGGTGATCGAAGCTCGTCATCTCCGTGTCCTGCGCGCTGTCGCGACCACCGGCTCCTTCTCCGCCGCAGGCCGCGAGCTGGGCTGTACCCAGCCCGCCGTCAGCCAGCAGATGAAGGCCCTGGAGACCTCCGTCGGCACACCGCTGCTGATCCGCACCGGACGCGAGATGCGTCTGACCCAGGCAGGCGAGGTCCTGGTGCGGCACGCCGCCGGGATTCTCTCGGGTCTCACGGCCGCGGAGGAGGAGGTCGCCGCCATCGCCGGGCTGCGCGCGGGCCGGGTCCGGCTCGTCTCCTTCCCCAGTGGCAGCTCCACGCTCGTCCCCACGGCCCTCGCCGCGCTGCGCGAGGCGCACCCCGGTACCCGGGTCTCCCTCGAGGAGGCCGAGCCGCCCGCGTCCGTCGGGCTGCTGCGCGAGGGCGACTGCGACGTGGCGCTCGCGTTCCGCTACGAGGGGGCGGCGGGTGCGGAGGAGTGGGACGACCTGGTCGTACGGCCGCTGCTGTCGGACCGGCTGGTCGCGCTCGTGCCGGAGCGTCACCGGCTCGCGGGCGCGGAGTCCGTCGCGATCGGCGAACTCACCGATGAGCCGTGGATCGCGGGCTGCCCGCGCTGCCGCGGACAGCTGGTAGAGGTGTGCGCGGCGGCCGGCTTCACCCCGCGCATCGACTTCGCGACCGACGACTACCCGGCGGTGGTCGGCCTCGTCGGCGCCGGCCTGGGCGTGGCCGTCCTTCCCCAGCTGGCCGTCGAGTCGGTCCGGCCCCGGGGGGTGCGCGCCGTACGGCTCGAACCGGCGGTGCGGCGGGAGATCGTCGCGCTCACCCTGCCCGACCTCGCACAGGTCCCGGCCGTGGCGGCGACACTCGACCAGCTGGCCCGGGCCGCCCGCCGCCCGTAGCGGCCCACTCGCGTCAAAAACCAACGGCACGCGTGTGCGTGCCCTTCGCAGAAACGTTCCTTCAGTCGTGCGAGGCGGTGTGCCCGCCCGATGCCGACGCCGACACCAGCCGGTTGCGCGCCCGCCCCATGAGCTCTTCGCGCTCGTCCTCGGTCAGCCCGCCCCACACGCCGTACGGCTCACGCACCGCCAAGGCGTGAGCGGCGCACTCCGCGCGTACCGGGCACCTCATGCAGACCTCTTTGGCCGAGTTCTCACGAGCGCTCCTCGCCGCACCGCGCTCACCCTCCGGGTGGAAGAAGAGCGAGCTGTCCACCCCGCGACAGGCAGCCAGCAGCTGCCAGTCCCACAGGTCCGCGTTCGGTCCGGGAAGGCGGGAGAAATCTGCCATTACGTGACCCCTTGTTGCCGTTCTGAGCGGATCCGGTGTCTATGACCGTACAACTACGATCTAAGGAGATGAAAATATGACTCATTGCGAATCTAGCTCCAGACACTGGCAAAGCGGAAGAAATAGGTCTGAATGGGGCATGGCTTGTGGTGAAAGTTCGAGGGTCCGCTGCGCATGCGTCCACCGTGTCCGCCCCCTCACGTAGAGTGCCGAAGAGGGCAGCCGCCCCCGTAACTCTTTCGAGTGACCGTCGTTGAGAGTGCGAGGCGGTTGAAGGAACAAGTGCTCGGGCCCGCGTCCGAGACGGTCGACCGCACAGGTGACGATTTCGTACCAGCCTGGAGGCTCAAGGTGACGCGCATCAGCTGCGGAGGGCGGTCATGACATCCGTCCTCGTCTGCGACGACTCCCCGCTTGCCCGAGAGGCGCTCCGTCGTGCGGTGGCGACCGTGCCCGGCGTAGAGCGCGTGACGACGGCGGCCAACGGCGAGGAAGTCCTCCGCCGCTGGGGGGCCGACCGCTCGGACCTGATTCTGATGGACGTACGCATGCCCGGACTGGGCGGCGTCGAGACGGTCCGGCGGTTGCTGTCGGCCGACCCCGGTGCGCGCATCATCATGCTCACCGTCGCCGAGGACCTGGACGGCGTGGCCCTCGCGGTCGCCGCCGGTGCCCGCGGCTATCTGCACAAGGACGCCTCCCGCGCGGAACTGCGCGCGACGGTGACGCAGGCCCTGGCCGACCCGACCTGGCGGCTCGCCCCGCGGCGGCTGCGCTCGGCCGAGATGGGCGCCGCGCCCACGCTCACCGCGCGTGAGATCCAGGTACTCGAGGGCATGAGTCACGGCCGCTCGAACGCCGAGATCGGCCGCGAGCTGTTCCTCTCCGAGGACACCGTCAAGACGCACGCCCGGCGCCTGTTCAAGAAGCTCGGCGCCTCGGACAGGGCCCACGCCGTGGCGCTCGGTTTCCGGTGGGGTCTGGTGCGCTAGGACCTGTTGTTCGGATCACGCCCGTCCCTCGGATCACGCCCGTCCCCCGGACCGGGCCGGTTCCGAGGCGGGGGCTCCGGTCCCGGCGGAGGAGCGGGGGCACCTGGATGCCCCCGCGGGAGCCGCACCCGCACGCGTCGGAGCCGGTGGCCGACGGCGGTGCCGGGGATCCGTGCCCGGCCGGGCGGGGTCGAGGGCCCGGCAGGGTGCGCGCGAGGGCCCACGTCCCCGGGACGATCCGAACGACAGGTCCCAGCGATCCCGGTGCGGGCGCGGAAAGCCAGGTGGGCGCGGGTGGGCCCGGAGCCCACAGGGTGCCCGCTGCTCGTTTCGCCGCGGATGCCGCATCCTTGAGGGTGTGGAGTTCCTCGGGGACGAGTCGGTCGAGCGGAAGGGGAGGGCGCAGGGGATGAGTGCCGGCGCACCTGCTCATAACGCTTCAGTGCACAACAACGGGCGCGGTGCCGCGGACCCGGCGGCCGCAAGGCACCATGGACCGATGCGCGACGACGAGGCGGCCCATGCCCAGGGCGCGATCGGTGCGCTCGTCCACCGCGCCGTCGACGGGGACGAGCAGGCCACGCACGACCTGCTCGCCCATGTCCACCCCCTGGCCCTGCGCTACTGCCGCACCCGTCTGTCCCGTCTGCCGGGCGACGCGCGGCACTTCGTGGAGGACCTCGCCCAGGAGGTCTGCGTGGCGGTGCTCCTCGCGCTGCCCCGCTACCGGGACACCGGACGCCCCTTCGAGGCGTTCGTCTTCGCCATCGCCGCCCACAAGGTCGCCGACCTGCAGCGCGCGGCGATGCGCCACCCCGGCTCGACGGCCGTCCCGTCCGACGAGATGCCCGAGCGTCCGGACGACTCCCTCGGTCCGGAGGAGCGCGCCCTGCTCAGCAGCGACGCGGAATGGGCCAAGAAACTGCTGGCCAACCTCCCCGAGAACCAGCGGGAGCTGCTGCTGCTGCGGATCGCGGTGGGCCTCACGGCCGAGGAGACCGGCCAGATGTTGGGAATGTCACCCGGCGCGGTCCGGGTGGCTCAGCACAGGGCGCTGAGCCGACTGCGGGCGCTGGCCGAGCAGTAGGCCCTCGGCGGCCCTTCGTTGAACAGGCGGTGCGCCGCTTCCGTACGAACATACGAAGCCCGGTGCGGGCCGGAACCGTGGAATGAGACAGCCCTGCTTCCCGTTAGCATGGACATCCGCACCGATCAAGGCCATTTGGGGAAGGTGTCATGACTGCCAACGTCGACGGAGTGCCCGGAAAATTCGCGACACTCGGGCTGACCTACGACGACGTGCTGCTGCTGCCGGGTGCATCCGAGGTGCTCCCCAACGCGGTCGACACCTCGTCCCGCATCTCCCGCAACGTCCGGGTCAACATCCCGCTGCTCTCGGCGGCGATGGACAAGGTGACCGAGTCCCGCATGGCGATCGCGATGGCCCGCCAGGGCGGCGTCGGCGTGCTGCACCGCAACCTGTCCGTCGAGGACCAGGTGAACCAGGTCGACCTGGTCAAGCGCTCCGAGTCCGGCATGGTGACCGACCCGATCACGGTGCACCCCGACGCCACGCTCGCCGAGGCCGACGCCCTGTGCGCCAAGTTCCGCATCAGCGGCGTCCCCGTCACCGACGGCAACAAGAAGCTGCTCGGCATCGTCACCAACCGCGACATGGCCTTCGAGTCGGACCGCACGCGTCAGGTGCGCGAGGTCATGACCCCGATGCCGCTGGTCACCGGCAAGGTCGGCATCTCCGGAGCGGACGCCATGGAGCTGCTGCGCCGCCACAAGATCGAGAAGCTTCCGCTGGTCGACGACGCGGGCGTCCTCAAGGGCCTCATCACGGTCAAGGACTTCGTCAAGGCCGAGCAGTACCCCAACGCGGCGAAGGACGCCGAGGGCCGGCTGCTCGTCGGTGCGGCCGTGGGCGCCAGCCCCGAGGCGCTGGAGCGCGCCCAGGCGCTCGCCGGTGCCGGTGTGGACTTCCTGGTGGTCGACACCTCGCACGGCCACAACAGCAACGCCCTCAGCTGGATGGCGAAGATCAAGTCGAGTGTGGGTGTCGACGTGATCGGCGGCAACGTCGCCACGCGTGACGGCGCCCAGGCTCTGATCGACGCCGGTGTCGACGGCATCAAGGTGGGTGTGGGCCCCGGCTCGATCTGCACCACCCGCGTCGTGGCCGGTATCGGCGTCCCGCAGGTCACCGCCATCTACGAGGCGTCCCTCGCGGCCCGTCCGGCGGGCATCCCGCTGATCGGCGACGGCGGCCTGCAGTACTCCGGCGACATCGGCAAGGCCCTGGCGGCCGGCGCCGACACGGTGATGCTGGGCAGCCTCCTCGCCGGCTGTGAGGAGTCCCCGGGCGAGCTGCAGTTCATCAACGGCAAGCAGTTCAAGTCGTACCGCGGCATGGGCTCGCTCGGCGCGATGCAGTCCCGCGGCCAGGCCAGGTCGTACTCCAAGGACCGCTACTTCCAGGCCGAGGTCGGCTCCGACGACAAGCTCGTCCCCGAGGGCATCGAGGGCCAGGTGCCCTACCGCGGCCCGCTGGCCAACGTGCTGCACCAGCTCGTCGGCGGCCTGCGCCAGACGATGGGCTACGTGGGCGCCGCCTCCATCGACGAGATGGAGACCAAGGGCCGCTTCGTCCGGATCACGTCCGCGGGCCTCAAGGAGAGCCACCCGCACGACATCCAGATGACGGTCGAGGCGCCGAACTACAGCCGCAGCAAGTAGCGGCCCGGCCTTCCGAGGGCGGCTCCGGGGCATCCGGGGCCGCCCTCGTCGTGCCCGTCGGCGATACTGGAAGACGCTGCAACGCATCAGGGAAAGGCCACAGACGTGACTGAGATCGAGATCGGGCGCGGCAAGCGCGGCCGCCGGGCGTACGCCTTCGACGACATCGCCGTCGTCCCCAGCCGCCGTACCCGGGACCCGAAGGAGGTCTCGATCGCCTGGCAGATCGACGCCTACCGTTTCGAGCTGCCCTTCCTGGCCGCCCCCATGGACTCGGTCGTCTCCCCGGCCACCGCGATCCGCATCGGCGAGCTCGGCGGACTCGGCGTGCTGAACCTCGAGGGCCTGTGGACGCGCTACGAGGACCCCCAGCCGCTGCTCGACGAGATCACCGGCCTCGACGCGGAGACCGCGACCCGCCGTCTGCAGGAGATCTACGCGGCTCCCATCAAGGAGGAGCTGATCGGGCAGCGCATCAAGGAGGTGCGCGACTCCGGCGTCGTCACCGCCGCCGCGCTCTCCCCGCAGCGCACCGCCCAGTTCTCCAAGGCGGTCGTGGACGCGGGCGTGGACATCTTCGTCATCCGCGGTACGACGGTCTCCGCCGAGCACGTCTCCGGCGCGCACGAGCCGCTGAACCTCAAGCAGTTCATCTACGAGCTGGACGTGCCGGTGATCGTCGGCGGTTGCGCCACGTACACGGCGGCCCTGCACCTGATGCGCACCGGCGCGGCGGGTGTCCTCGTCGGCTTCGGTGGCGGCGCGGCACACACCACGCGCAACGTGCTCGGCATCCAGGTCCCCATGGCGACGGCGGTCGCAGACGTGGCCGCGGCGCGCCGTGACTACATGGACGAGTCGGGCGGCCGGTACGTGCACGTGATCGCCGACGGCGGTGTCGGCTGGTCCGGCGACCTGCCCAAGGCGATCGCCTGCGGTGCGGACTCGGTGATGATGGGCTCCCCGCTGGCCCGCGCCACCGACGCGCCGGGCAAGGGCCACCACTGGGGCATGGAGGCGGTGAACGAGGAGCTGCCGCGCGGCAAGAAGGTCGCCCTCGGCACGGTCGGCACCCTGGAGGAGATCCTCACGGGCCCGTCCCACACCCCCGACGGCTCGATGAACCTCTTCGGTGCCCTGCGCCGCGCCATGTCCACGACCGGTTACAGCGAGCTGAAGGAGTTCCAGCGCGTCGAGGTGACGGTGGCGGACTCGCAGCACCGGCGGTAATCCGTTTCGACGCTGAGCAGGGCCTGGTCACTCGGGTGAGTGGCCGGGCCCTTCTGCGATCCATCCATCCCACGCGCCCCGTTCACAACCGATGCGCCGCCCCCGTGGGCGCCGCCCCTCGCGTGTCCAGCAGGAGCTGGGCCTTCACCGACAGGCCCTGGAGGTCGTACGTGCGGTGCTGCTGGAGGAGGATGGTCAGGTCCGCGCCGGCTGCGGCCTCGTAGAGGGAGTCCGCACGGGGGACCGGGTGGTCGAGGACGCTCCAGGACGGGACATAGGGGTCGTGGTAGCTGACCGCGGCGCCCAGTTCCCGCAGGCGCAGGGCGATCTCGCGGGCCGGGGTGCCCTGGAGGTCGGCGAGGTCGGGCTTGTAGGTGACGCCGAGGAGGAGCACCCGGGCTCCCCGCGCCGACTTGCCGTGTTCGTTGAGGAGTGCGGCGGCGCGCTGGACGACGTAGCCCGGCATGCGGTTGTTGACCTCCCGGGCCAGTTCCACCATGCGCAGCCCGCGTCCGCCGCCGGCCGTCAGGTCCTGGGGGACGGAGTGGCCGCCGACGCCGGGGCCGGGGCGGAAGGCCTGGAAGCCGTACGGCTTGGTCTCCGCGCAGCGGACGACGTCCCACAGGTCGACGCCCAGGTCGTTGCAGAGGACGGCCATCTCGTTCACGAGGGCGATGTTCACGTGCCGGTAGTTGGTCTCCAGCAGTTGCACGGTCTCCGCCTCGCGCAGCCCACGCGCGCGTACCACCTTGTCGGTCAGCCGCCCGTAGAACGCGGCGGCCGACTCGGTGCAGGCCGGGGTGAGGCCGCCGATGACCTTGGGCGTGGTGGCCGGCGTGACGTCGCGGTTGCCCGGGTCGACCCGGTTGGGGGAGTACGCGAGGTGGAAGTCACGGCCCGCCCGCAGCCCGGAGCCCTCTTCGAGGAGCGGACGCAGGAGTCGCTCCGTCGTCCCCGGGTACACCGGTGACTCCAGGATCACCGTGGTGTGCGGACGCAGGTGGCCGGCGAGGGTACGGGCGGCCGTCTCCAGCTGGCTCAGGTCGAGCCCGCCGTCCGCTCCCGGCGGAGTCGGCGCGCAGACCACCGCGGTGCGTACCCGGCCGAGCTCGGCGGGGTCGGTGGTCGGCCGGAAGCCCCCCGCCAGCATCCGGCGCAGTTCGGCGGGGCTGAGCGAGCCCGCCTCGGGGCCGGTCCGGTAGCCGAGGGTGGGGATGCCTGCGGCGACGGCGGCCTGGGCCAGGGGCAGGCCGTACGGGCCGAGTCCGATGACGGCGAGATCTGCGGGCATGGCGTGGCCGTCCTTCCCGATAGCCGAAGGGGAACAGAGGCGCAAGCCCTGTGGACAGGACGGGCGAGCGCAATGTCAGACTAGGAGTAAATATGACCGATATGCGGGATTGCCTGGCCGAGTTTCGGTGAGCGTTCCGTGAGCGTTGTCCACAGGCTGCGAAGCCGTGGTGGCTGAAGTCGGGCAACCCGGTCAGAATCTGGGCAGGGGGATACGGACGGGGCCGCACCCGACGGGTGCGGTCGGCGCGACCGACGAGCGGGAGGCAGCGGTGAGGACAGCGACACTCGGACCGGCGCAGCGCGTCGAGTCCCTCGCATCCATGGCCGAGCGCGAGCTGGACGTGCTGGTGGTGGGTGCAGGCGTGGTGGGTGCGGGCACCGCGCTCGACGCGGTGACCCGGGGCCTGTCCACAGGTCTGGTCGAGGCGCGTGACTGGGCGTCCGGCACCTCCAGCCGGTCCAGCAAGCTCATCCACGGTGGCCTGCGCTATCTGGAGATGCTCGACTTCGCACTCGTCCGCGAGGCCCTGAAGGAACGCGGCCTGCTGCTGGAGCGGCTCGCCCCGCACCTGGTGAAGCCGGTGCCGTTCCTGTACCCCTTGCAGCACAAGGGCTGGGAGCGGCTGTACGCCGGGTCGGGCGTCGCCATGTACGACGCGATGTCCATGGCCAAGGGCCACGGCAGGGGACTCCCGATGCACCGCCACCTGACCCGCTCTCACGCCCTGCGCGTGGCGCCCTGCTTGAAGAAGGACGCGCTGGTGGGCGCGTTGCAGTACTACGACGCCCAGATGGACGACGCCCGCTATGTGACGAACCTCGTGCGCACGGCGGTGGCGTACGGCGCCAACGCCGCGAACCGCGCGCGGGTGACGGGCTTCCTGCGGGAGGGCGAGCGGGTCGTCGGCGCGAAGGTGCAGGACGTAGAGGGGGGCGGCGAGTACGAGATCCGCGCCAAGCAGGTCGTCAACGCCACCGGCGTGTGGACGGACGACACCCAGGCGATGGTCGGGGAGCGCGGGCAGTTCCACGTCCGGGCGTCCAAGGGCATCCACCTTGTCGTGCCGCGCGACCGGATCCACTCCACGACCGGGCTGATCCTGCGCACGGAGAAGTCCGTGCTGTTCGTCATCCCCTGGGGCCGGCACTGGATCGTCGGCACCACGGACACCGACTGGGACCTCGACAAGGCCCACCCGGCGGCCTCCAGCGCGGACATCGACTACCTGCTGGAACATGTGAACTCGGTGCTGGCGGTGCCCCTGACCAGGGACGACGTCCAGGGCGTGTACGCGGGCCTGCGGCCGCTGCTCGCCGGTGAGTCGGATGCCACCAGCAAGCTGTCGCGTGAGCACACCGTGGCACACCCGGTGCCCGGGCTGGTCGTCGTGGCGGGCGGCAAGTACACGACGTACCGGGTCATGGCCAAGGACGCGGTGGACGCGGCGGTGCACGGGCTCGACATGCGCGTCGCCGAGTGCGTCACCGAGGACGTGCCGCTGCTGGGCGCCGAGGGCTACCGGGCCCTGTGGAACGCGCGGGCACGGATCGCCGCCCGGACCGGCCTGCATGTGGTGCGGGTCGAGCACCTGCTGAACCGCTACGGGACGATGACCGAGGAACTTCTCCAGCTCATCGCCGAGGACCCGTCGCTGGGCGAGCCCCTGGCCGCGGCGGACGACTATCTGCGTGCCGAGATCGTGTACGCGGCCTCCCACGAGGGGGCGCGGCATTTGGACGACGTCCTGACCCGGCGGACGCGCATCTCGATCGAGACCTTCGACCGGGGCACCCGCAGCGCAAGGGACGCCGCCGGGCTGATGGCGCCCGTGCTCGGCTGGGACAAGGACCAGATCGAGCGCGAGGTCGAGCACTACCAGAAGCGGGTGGAGGCCGAGCGGGAGTCGCAGCGGCAGCCTGACGACCTGACGGCGGACGCGGCGCGCCTGGGAGCGCCTGACATCGTGCCGCTGTGAACCTGACGGTGTGGCCGGCCTTGTCCGTCAGTGGGGACAGGGCCGTCCGTCAGTGAGGACCGGGCAGGCCGTCTGCCAGCGGGGACCGGGTCGTCCGCCAGCGGGACAGGGGCCGGGGCCACCACGCATCACTCGAACGGGTGTAGGGAACCGGGATCTTCGTTCGGAACCCGGTCGTTCTACGAGGTGCGGGGGCAGAACTCGGCCGCGAGCACCGCGGGTTCGAGGCCGGGATCGGCTATCGCGTCCGTGTTCACGCGGAAGGTGAGGACACGCCGTCCGTCGACGGTTGCCGCGGTGCGCACATAGCTGCCGGATATGTGCCCGTTGTGCCCCCACACCGTCGTGCCGCACGGAAGTTTCTCAGGGAAGAGCCCCATGCCGTACGCGCCGTGTGCGGCACGGGTGTCGAGCATCTCGCGCAGCCGGCGTGGGGGCAGCAGCCGACCGCCGAGCAGGGCTCCGTAGAACCGGTCGAGGTCGGCGAGGGTCGTCACCAACTCGCCCGCCGCTCCGGCCACCCGCGGGTCGACTTCGGTGACGTCGGTTCCGTCGGCCGTGTAGGAGCGGCCGTGGGGGGAGGGCAGCGTGGAGCGCGAGCCGGGGAAGGAGGTGCCCGTCAGACGCAGGGGAGTGAGGATGCGGCGTTCGGCCTCGGTGGCGTACGAGTGGCCGGTCACCTGCCGCACGACCAGGCCGAGCAGGACGTAATTGGTGTTCGAGTAGGAGAAGCGGCCGTGTTCGGCCGGAGGGTGGGTGAGAGCGATGTTCAAGGCCTGACGGGGGGTGACGGGTGCGGTCCCGTCGGTGTCCGTGGTGAAGTCGTGCAGGCCGCTGGTGTGGGTGAGCAGGGAGCGCAGGGTCAGCGCGCGACCGTCGTTGCCGGCCCCCCGCACCAGGCCGGGCAGGTGCTGCTCGACCGTGTCGGACAATGACAACCGGTGCTCGGCGGCCAGCTGCAGCACGACCGTCGCGATGAACGTCTTCGTGAGGCTGCCGGCGCGGAAGTGGTCCGACCGGGCGATGCCCGAACCGGCCGTGGCGTAGCGGAGGGTGGCTCCCTCCCGGGCCAGCAGGGCGGCGGCCGGGGCTCCGCCCTGCGTCACCAGCAGCGGCAGCACCGCGTCCGTGGGCGGCATCGACAGGGCCGACGAGTCGGCCGGCGGCAGACCGAACAGGGCGGCGGCCACCGGCAGGGCCAGCAATGTCCGGATCGGCGGCATACGGGCTCCTCCCTGGTCGGGGCCCATCATGCAAGGTGGTGCGGGGCGTGCCGCACCCGGGTTCCGGGAGGGTGCGGCCGCAGGTGCCCGGGAGGGGGCCCCTGGGCGCCGGGCACTTGTCGGGTGAGAGACAATGGAGGCTCTGTCAGGGCGGGTTGTATGAGGGGACGCATGTCGGAGGCGGAGCGGGCGGGCACATCTCGTCAGGACACTCGTCAGGACAACAGGGAGCGTCTCCTCGCGGGGCGCTACCGGCTGGGCAAGGTGCTCGGCCGGGGCGGCATGGGCACGGTGTGGCGGGCCGAGGACGAGACCCTCGGCCGGACGGTCGCCGTCAAGGAGCTGCGCTTCCCGTCGAACATCGACGAGGAGGAGAAGCGGCGGCTGATCACGCGGACGCTGCGCGAGGCCAAGGCCATCGCGCGGATCCGCAACAACAGCGCCGTGACGGTCTTCGACGTGGTGCAGGAGGACGACCGGCCCTGGATCGTGATGGAGCTCGTCGAGGGCAAGTCGCTCGCCGAGGTCATCCGGGAGGACGGCCTCCTGGAGCCGAAGCGGGCCGCGGAGGTCGGGCTCGCGGTCCTCGACGTGCTGCGCTCCGCCCACCGCGAGGGCATCCTGCACCGTGACGTGAAGCCGTCGAACGTGCTGATCGCCGAGGACGGCCGGGTCGTGCTCACCGACTTCGGCATCGCCCAGGTCGAGGGCGACCCGTCCATCACCTCGACCGGCATGCTCGTCGGCGCGCCGTCCTACATCTCCCCGGAGCGGGCGCGCGGGCACAAGCCGGGCCCGGCGGCCGACCTGTGGTCGCTCGGCGGCCTGCTGTACGCGTCGGTGGAGGGCGCACCGCCGTACGACAAGGGGTCGGCCATAGCGACTCTCACGGCCGTGATGACCGAGCCGCTGGAGGAGCCGAAGAACGCGGGTCCGCTGAAGGACGTCATCCACGGGCTGCTCACCAAGGACCCCGCCCAGCGGCTCGACGACAAGGGCGCCCGGGCCATGCTGAACTCGGTGCTGTACGCGCCCGAGAAGGACGAGCCCGAGCCGATGGACGCGACGAAGGTCGTGCCGCTGCCCGCACAGCCGGACAGGTCCTCGCGCAAGGGGGGTTCGGCCGGGAAGGCGAGCAAGCGCGGCGAGGAGGCCGGGGAGCGGTTGCGCGGCGCGCTGCGTTCCGTGCGCAAGGCCGCGGCGGGATCAGCCGCAGCGGGATCGACGGCGGCTGCCGCCAAGTCCGCGTCCAATGGCTCCGCTTCCGTGGAGACCGGTGCCGACGAGGCCGCCGCCGGTTCGGCGGGCACGGCCTCCTCCGCTTCGGGCAGTGGCGCGGGCCGGTCCGGGGCCACGGGGGGCTCCGTGGCGCAGTCGGGTCCGGGGGCGTCCGCGCGCGGCGGCGAGCCGAGTGGGCCGGAGACGAAGACGGCCTCCGGCGGGCGCAGTTCCGGATGGCCCGTGGTGCCGCCGCCGGACCTGCCGCCGCGGCCGGTGCCCCGGGCGCCGCTCACCGACGTGGTGCCGCGGCGGACCCTGATGATCATCGCGGTGGTCGTGGTGCTCGCCGTGCTCGGCACGGTGCTCGCCATCGTGCTCAGCGGCGGCGACAAGGGCTCGAAGGGGGCCTCCGGCGAGGGCGGCGGGAAGACCGTCGCCTCGGCGTCGAGCAGCTCCGAGACCAAGGGCGACAAGAGCGACGCCGCGCGCACGGACGGCACGGAGAAGCAGCCGGCACCGTCCGGGCCGTCCACGGACGGCGACTCGGGCGGCCGGGCGAGCGGTTCCTCCGGCGAGGGCGGCTCCGGCGGCAAGGGGACCGCCGCGGAGTCGACCCACCAGGGCGACCAGGGGTACTCGATCGGTCTGCCGAAGGGCTGGAAGTACCAGTCCACGGGTGCGGCGGGCGACCGCTTCACCGGGCCCGGCGGCCAGAAGTTGCTCATCGCCTGGACGTCCACGCCCAAGGGCGATCCCGTGGCGGACTGGAAGAACCAGGAACGCTTCATGGTGCGCGCGCAGTACAAGAAGATCCGCATCGAGAAGGTGGACTACCGCGGCTGGAACACGGCGGACTGGGAGTTCACCTACGCCGACGGCGGCACCAAGTACCGGACCATCGACCGGGGTTTCGTGGTCGACGACCGGCAGGGGTACGCGCTGATGTACACGGCGAAGGCGTCCACGTGGGGCGATGCGCTGCGCAAGGAGACGTGGCGGACCCTCACGAAGACCTTCGAACCCAAGTCCTGAGCATGAGGCCCCCAGGGTTTGGGGAGGGAGATCTCGCATCCCCGCATGCGGGTTGCCTGTGGCACGTATCGTAAATGTTTGCGGACCGTGCGCAGCCGAAACGGACCGTGGGGCGAACGGATGTGACCGACCGGGCTGCCGGGGGAGGCAACGTGGACGACTACGCGGGTCGGGTGCTGGCCGACCGCTACCGCCTGCCGCTGCCGCCGTCCGACGAGTACGAACTCACCGAGACCCGGGCCTTCGACACCTACAGCGGACAGGAAGTCCTGGTCCGGCAGGTCCCGTTGCCCGAGGTGGTCGAGGCCGAGGTCCTCGACGCGGAAGGGCTGCCCGACGGTTTCACGGCACGTGACGTCGGCGGTCGGCGGCCCGGCGGCGCGCGGGGAGGCGTCCGGCGGCCCGCGGACCCGGTGGTGCGGCGCGCGGTGGAGGCGGCGCAGGCCGCTGCGGCCATTCCCGACCACCCCCGGCTCGACCAGGTCTTCGACGTGTTCGCCGAGGGCGGTTCCCTGTGGATCGTCAGTGAACTGGTGGCCGCGCGCCCGCTGGCGGCGCTGCTCGCCGAGAAGCCGCTGACGCCCTACCGGGCGGCCGAGGTGGCCTCCGACGTCCTGATGGCCCTTCGGGTGCTGCACGCGCACGGCTGGGTGCACCGGAACATCACCGCGCGGACGGTGCTGGTCTGCGACGACGGCCGGGTGATGCTCACCGGGCTGGCGGTGGGCGCGGCGGAGGAGGCCCTGTGCGGCTACGACCCCGTTCCGGAACCGGCGTCCGAGGAGCCCGGGCGGGGGCCTGGGCCTCAGAGCGCGGGGCCGGTTCCCGGCGCCGACGCGCCGGGAGCCCCTGGGCCGGGCGGTGGCACGAGTGACCCCGAGGCCGCGCGGCGCGCTGCCATAGAGGCCCGGGAGGCCGGAGGGCTGCCCTCGGCAGGCAGCGAGAGCACGGGCGGGGGCCGTGTCGTGCCGGCGCGCGGGCCGGCGGAGGACGGCCGGGACCCGCGAGCGGCGCGGGCCGGTGCCATCGCGGCCTACCGGGCGGGTGCCCGGGCCGCCGCACGGGTGCAGGAGGTGCGGCAGAGCGGGCGGGCGGCCCTGCCCGGAGCCCGCCCCGCCCCGGACGGCGGCGTCGCGCCCTATGGAGACGGACCGGCGCCGTACATCCCCGGACAGGGCACGGCCCCCGGAGCCGTACCGCCGGGGCGGATCGCGGACCCCTACGGGGTGGGTGGCGGTCCGACGTCGACCTCTTGGCACGGCGCCGCGCCGCGCGGCACGAACGGTGGTGCACCGGCGCGGCGGGGCGGGGAGCGGGCAGCGTTCCCGCCCGCCCCGGACACCGCGTCCCAGGGCGAGCCCACCCGGTGGGACGATCTGGTCGCCGACACCCACGCGCCCCGGCGCGGTCCGGCCACGGCGCTGGCGGCCGAGCGGGCGCGGCAGGCGCGCATGGCCGTCGTCGGGCCGGTGACCGAGCGCTGGGCACCGGAGCAGGCCGGACCCGTCCACGAGAACTGGCAGTTGGCCGCGCCGATCGGTCCCGCCACCGACCTGTGGGCGCTCGGCGCGCTGCTCTTCAGGGCCGTGCAGGGGCACGCGCCCTACCCGGAGGAGTCGACGGCCGAGCTGGTGCAGATGGTGTGCGCCGAACCGCCCGCGTACGCCGAGGAGTGCGGGCCGCTGCGGCC
The DNA here is from genome assembly GCF_044759525.1 of Streptomyces sp. NPDC101110. NCBI lineage: Bacteria > Bacillati > Actinomycetota > Actinomycetes > Kitasatosporales > Streptomycetaceae > Streptomyces > Streptomyces sp. NPDC101110. The sequence goes on from NZ_JBIVZM010000001.1 coordinate 336,066, forward strand.
GGTCGTGGAGTCGCTGCTGCGTCAGGACCCGACCGAGCGCCTCGACTTCGAGGAGGTGCGCGGCTGGCTGCGCTCGCTGGTGCGCTCGGCGCCCGAGCCGGAGGCCGGCGTGCACGTCGTCCCGGCGCCGCCCGTGGACGCCAGCCGGCTGCCCGTCGTACGGCGCCGGGGGGAGCTGGTGCGGCGGCGTAAGGCGGGGCTGCCCGCGCACCACGGTCGGCACAAGCGGGCCAGGAGCGCCTCCGGTTCCCCGCACCGCCTCGGCCGCACCCTGCTCGTGCTGGTGCTGCTCGCGATGGCCGCGGCGATCGCCTACGCGATGCTTTTCATGCCCAAGCCGGACGGCGAGCGCACGGACGGCGCGGACCGCACCGGTGCGGCCGGCGAGGTGAGCAGGGCGCCCGAGCCCGAGGCCAGCAGCGAGCCACGACCCGAGCAGACCTCGCCCGGGCCGGCCAAGAGCCCGTCGTCGTCGGCGGGCACCACCGAGACGCAGACCACCGGCCCCGACGTCGCCGACGGTTTCACCCTGCGCAAGGACGCGGCGGGCTTCCAGGTCGCCGTCGCCAAGGGCTGGGACCGCACCACGCGTGGCGGCGGCCAGGTCGTCTACGCCAAGGGCGACTTCGAGCTCATCGTCGTCGCGGGCCGGGACAGCGCCTCGGAGTACGGCCGTGATCCGATGGCCTACCAGCGGGAGAGGGAGCGCGAGCTGCAGCCGTACCGAGACTCCAGCTGGGCCACCTCCACCGGTCTGAAGACGATCGAGGTGGGCGGACGGGCCATGGCCGAGGGACAGTTCACCTGGACCGGCGCGGACGGGGGCGAGCTGTACGTCCGCAACCTGGCGATGCTGGTCGCGGGGCGCTATCACGTGGTCCAGGTGCGCGGCCCGGAGTCCGATCGGGACGAGGTGACCAGGCTGTACGAGCAGGCGGCGGCGACGTACAAGGCGACGAAGTGAGCGCCCGGCGCGCCGCCTGTACGCCGCAGTTCACACTCTGGTTGCCTCACGTCCCGGCAGGCGACAACCGTCACAGTGCGGTCACCGTGGTACCCCGCTTGTTCCCTGGGTGAGGGCGGGTCCTTACGCTGACCCTGTCAAGACCATTGCGGGGCAACGTGAATCAGATGCAGGGCCTGCTCGTCGCGGGCCGCTACCGGCTGGCCGAATCGATCGGCAGTGGCGGCATGGGCCGGGTTTGGCGTGCACATGACGAGGTGCTGCACCGGTCGGTCGCCATCAAGGAGTTGACCGCCGCCCTCTACGTCTCCGAGAGCGAGCAGGCGATCCTGCTCGCGCGCACCCGGGCCGAGGCCAGGGCGGCCGCGCGGATCAACCACTCCGCGGTCGTCACCGTGCACGACGTACTGGAGCACGACGGCCGTCCATGGATCGTGATGGAGCTGGTCGAGGGCCGTTCCCTGGCCGACGAGGTCAAGGAGGAGGGGCGCGTCGAGCCGCGCGAGGCGGCGCGCATCGGCCTGTGGGTGCTGCGGGCCCTGCGGGCCGCGCACACCGCCGGCGTCCTGCACCGCGACATCAAGCCGGGCAACGTCCTGCTCGCCAGTGACCGGCGGGTGCTGCTGACGGACTTCGGCATCGCGCAGATCGAGGGCGACACGACCATCACGCGCACCGGCGAGGTCGTCGGCTCGGTCGACTACCTCGCGCCCGAGCGCGTCCGTGGCCACGACCCCGGCCCTTCCTCGGACCTGTGGGCGCTCGGCGCGACGCTCTACACGGCGGTGGAGGGCCGATCGCCGTTCCGCCGCACCACCCCGCTGACCACCATGCAGGCCGTGGTCGAGGAGGAGGCCGCCGAGCTCCGGCACGCCGGTCCGCTCGAACCCGTCATCACCGCCCTGCTGCGCAAGGACCCGGCCGCCCGGCCCGGCGCGTCCGAGGCCGAGCACATGCTCGCCGAGGCGGCGGAGGGCCGACGGCCCAACGGGGCGCAGGCGTACGTGCCGACGCAGTACGGGGGGACGGCACCGTACCGGGACCATCACAGCGGGACGGGCACCGGGACGGCCGCCACCGGCACCGGTACGACCGGCACCGGAGCGACCGTCTCCGGCCCGTTCGGCAGCGGCTCGGGGTCGCACCCCGGGACGCCGCTCCCGCCGCCGGCCGGCACCGTGGCCACCGGGCCGGCCACGGCCGGTACCCGGCCGTACGGCCCCGACGGAGCCGGACGGGGCGCGACGGTCCCGCAGCCGACCGGCTCGGGCCGGCGCCGCCGGTTGCGCACCCTCGCCCTGGTGGTCGCGCTCGCGGCCATCATCGGCGGGGGCACGGCCGTGGTGCTCCAGCAGTGGAACAAGGGCCCGTCGCAGGGCGACGGCTCCGGCTCGACGACGCCCAGGAACACGCACGCGGCCGGAGGAGCGGTTCCGGACAGCTGGGTCCGCTACGAGGACCCCGTCGGATTCAGCCTCTACCTGCCGAAGGGCTGGAAGCGAAAGCCCTTCGGCCCGCAGGGCGAGCTCAAGCAGATCGACTACTCGCCCGACGGCGGCCGGCACTTCGTCCGCATCGCCATCGACACCTCACCCGACTTCGCCGACGCCAAGTCCCACCAGGAGGATCTGGAGCAGCAGGTCCAGAGGCTGGTCGACTACAAGCGGGTGACCATGGAGGAGAACACCTACCGGGACCGCAAGGGCTCGCTGTGGGAGTACACCTGGACGGCCCTGGCCAAGGATCCGCCCTATGTCGCCGGGCCGCGCCACGCCATCGAGGAGACGTACTTCTCGCGGGACGGCGTCGAGTACGCGATCTACATCTCCTCGCCGGAGAAGGACTGGGCGCAGACGAGCAAGCAGTTCAAGTGGGTACTGCAGGGCTGGCAACAGCCGCGGCAGGCAGGGTAGTTGACGCCTGCTAATCTGCCCCCGGCATGATGTGAACATGTCGTGACCACGTGTGTGACCGCACGTGAGCGACCATGACGGGGAGCAGAATTGAAGAAGATCATCAGCCAGCTTCTGGCGATCGCCGCGGCCACCGTGGCGATTCCCGCACTGCTGGTCACGCCCGCAGCGGCGGCCGACAGGTGCGGGGAAGGCTACGCGGACAAGGACAGCAGCGCCTGGCGCGCCACGGGGAGCGGCGGCAACATCCGGTCGGGCCCCAGCACGTCCTGCTCCATCGTCGGCAAGGCGAGCAGCGGCCACAGGCTCGACTACCACTGCTACCTGTACCTGGACGAGGCGTACTTCTGGACGTACCTGCGGGACGACAGCACCGGCAAGTACGGCTGGGTCCGCGGTGACCTTCTCTCGGACCACGGCAGCCTGAAGCACTGCTGAGCGACCCGCCGCCCGGCCGGTGCCGGGCGGCGACCGGATTTCGTGGGCGTTGACGCCGTCTGCGGCATGATGGGGCTCATGGGGACCGAGGGAGCGAACTTCCGTGTGGTCGCGGGGCGGTACCGCCTGGAGGAGAAGCTCGGTCGCGGCGGCATGGGAGTGGTCTGGCGGGCGACCGACCAGCTCCTCGGCCGGAGCGTGGCCGTCAAGGAACTCCCTTACGACGAGACACTCTCCGTGGCGCAGGCGCGCCGGCAGCGGGACCGCACGCTGCGCGAGGCCCGGGCCGTCGCCCAGCTGAGCCATCCGCACATCATAGTCGTCCACGATGTCGTCGAGGACGGCGAACGCCCCTACATCGTCATGGAGTTGGTCGAGGGCGGCTCGCTCGCCGACCGGCTCGCCCAGCAGGGGCCGGTCGACGCCGCCGAAGCGGCGCGCATCGGCATCGCCCTGCTCGGCGCGCTGGGCGCCGCGCACGCGGCCGGAGTGCTGCACCGCGACCTCAAGCCGGACAACGTGCTGCTGGAGGCCGGCACCGACCGGGTCGTCCTCACCGACTTCGGCATCGCCCAGGTCGCGGGCGCCCCCACGCTCACCGAGAACGGAGCCTTCGTCGGTTCGCCGGAGTACACCGCGCCCGAGCGGATGTCCGGGGTCAGGACCGGGCCCGAGTCCGACCTGTGGTCGTTGGGTGCCTTGCTGTGTGCGGCCCTCAGCGGCGAGTCACCGTTCCACCGCGACTCGCTGGGCGGCATCCTGCACGCGGTCGTCGTGGGTGACATCCAGCCGCCCGCACAGGCCGGGCCGATCCTGCCCGTCGTACGGGGGCTGTTGGAGCGCGATCCGGACCGGCGACTGGACGCGGGCCGGGCGGAGCGCATGCTGCGGGCCTTCCACGGCACGGGGCGCACGCCGCCGGTGCCGCCGCCCGCCTATGCGCCGACGGTGGGTGCCGTATCGGGCAAACGGCCGGCGGTCCCCGCCCTCCGGCAACTGTCCGTGCCGCAGGCGGACCCGCCGGGTCCGGCCCCGCCGGAGGAGCCCTTCCTCCGGCAGCCCGCGCGGCGCGCCCTCATCGCGGCGCTGCTGGTCGTGGCGATGGCCGGAGCCGGGGTGTCCGCGGCGGCGCTGCTCAGGGACGGCGGCAAGGGGGACGGAGGCCCCACCCCGACGAGCTCCGCATCGCCGACACCGAAGTTCTCGTCACCCCGTCAGACCTCGCCGAGCACACCGTCGTCACGGCCGTGACCGCCGAGCACGCCGTCGTCGAGCCCGTGACCGGGCGCGTGCGCGCCCGGTCGTGACCGCCGAAGCCCGTCGAAGACCCCGTCCACCGCGCAGGCCCCGCCGAGCACGCCCGCGCCCGGCCCGTGACCGGCGACCGGGCCCGATGCCCAGCGCGTGATCGCCCGAGCCGTACCGCCACATAGGCGGAGAAGAGCCGCGGATCGACGTCACGGGTCTGTGACCGGCTCGCGTCCTTTGTGGATCCGCGGGCGGTTGGCGCGGTATGGATGAGCCCATGAGCAACAGCGGGGGAGCCCGGTCCGGGGCCGACGAGCCGACGAGTTTTGTCCTGCAACCACCGAACCGGCAGGCGCCGGTGCCGGGCAACCCCTACGCCGTGTCGCCCCCGTCGCCCACCCAGGCCGTGCCGGCCGGGTCGGCCCAGGCGCCCGAGGGCCCCGGTGCCGGGCGGCTCATCGCCGGGCGCTACCGCCTGCTGGCCAAGCTCGGGCACGGCGGCATGGGCACGGTCTGGCGGGCCGAGGACGAGACGGTCGGCCGGGAGGTCGCCGTCAAGGAGCCCCGCGTCCCCGACCACCTTCCCGAACGCGAACGCGCCAACGCCTTCGAGCGGATGCGCCGCGAGGCCCGGGCCGCGGCCCGGCTCGACCACCCGGCCGTCGTGAACGTCCACGATGTCGCGGTCGTGGACGACCAGCCCTGGATCGTGATGGAGCTCGTGCGGGGCCGCTCGCTGGGCGACGCCCTCCAGGAGGGAACGCTGTCCGCGCGCGAGGCCGCCCGGATCGGCCTGGAGGTGCTCGGCGCGCTGGAGGCCGCCCACGCGGCGGGCATCCTGCACCGCGACGTGAAACCCGACAACGTGCTGCTCGGCCGCTACGACCGGGTCGTCCTCACGGACTTCGGGATCGCCCAGATCGAGGGCGAGACCAGCCTCACCGACACCGGCGGCTTCGTCGGCTCGCCGGAGTACATCGCGCCCGAGCGCGTGCTGGGGCAGCGACCCGGCCCCGCGAGCGACCTGTGGTCCCTCGGCGTGGTGCTGTACGCGGCGACGGAGGGCGTCTCACCGTTCCGCCGCAGCAACACCCCCGCCACGCTCCAGTCCGTCCTCAACGCCACGCCCGCGCCCCCCGCCTCCGCCCAGGGCCCGCTCGCCGAGGCCATCCGCGGCCTGCTGGACAAGGACCCGGCCCGCCGCCCGGACGCCGCACGGGTGCGGGCCCTGCTGGAGGTGGCCGCGCACCCGCCCGCAACGCAGCCCACCCGGGCCGTGCGGGTCACGGGCCAGGGCGAGGGGAGCCGCGGCGTTCGGCTCGGCCGCAGGGCCTGGCTCGGACTGGGCGCCGCGGCCGTCGCGGCGGCCGTGACGGCGTACCTGGTGCTCGCGGACCCGTTCGCCGGGCCACTGCCCGGGGGCTGGGAGACCAAGCAGGAGAAGGACCTCGCCGCGTCGCTCGCCGTACCCGAGTCATACCAGCGCACCGTGCCCGACCGGGAATCCGACCAGAGCCACTGGGTCAGGTACACCGACTGGAGCGGCAGCATCTGGATCGCCCTGTCCCTTGAGAAGAAGGCCGAGGACACCGGCGGCAACATCGCGGGCTCCGCGGCCGCCGAGATGTACGACGACGACGCCCGGTTCAAGGAGAGCGGCAGCTACGACCTGGACATGGACGAGGGTCCGAAGAAGACGGATCCCCAGGAGACCACCTACCGGGACAAGAAGGCCGCCCGGAACACCGTCCCCTTCAAGACCGACGACAGCGAGAACCCCCGCCCCCGGGAGGTCCAGATCCTCTACTACCGGACCCCCGGCGGAGACATGTACAAACTCACCGTCAGCTACCCGGACAAGAGCGACTTCACCGCCCGCGGACGCGAGGTGGCGAGCACGGCGATCGCGAACCTGGACATCGACGGGACCTGATCCCGTAGGCCCAACACCGTTGAAAACGGCCCGCGTCGACAATCTGCCGCCCCGCGGGGTACTGATGGGGCATGAGCAACGACGGGGGCGGGACGGACGCCGCGCTGGGCCGGCTGGTCGGGGGGCGCTACCGGCTGGTCGAACGCATCGGTACCGGGGGCACGGGCACCGTCTGGCGGGCCCTCGACGAGCACGCGCGGCGTGAGGTCGCCGTCAGACAGCCCCGGTTGCCGGGCGACCCGGACACCGAGAGCCACCGGCGCGCGGCCCACCGGCTGCACCGCGAGGCCCGGGCCGCAGCCCGCGTCGACCATCCCGCCGCCGTCACCATCCACGACGTGGTCGTCGAGGCGGAGCAGCGGGACGAGCGACCGGGCCCCATAGGCCCCGACGAACTCGACGCGGCCGAGGCGCTGGACGGACTCCCCTGGATCGTCATGGAGTTGGTGCCCGGCGAGTCCCTGCGCGAGACGCTCGGCCGGGGCCCGGTCGCCGTGCCCGAAGCCGCCCGGATCGGACTCGCCGTCCTCGGTGCCCTGCGCGCCGCGCACTCCGTCGGCATCGTGCACCGGGACGTGAAACCGGCCAACGTGCTGCTCGCTCCGCACGGGCGCGTCGTCGTCACCGACTTCGGCACAACCCAGGTGCAGGGGGACGACCTGACCACGGTGAGCGGGGAGTTCGCATCCGGCCCCTCGGAACTCGCAAGCCGCCCCTCGGAACTCGCAAGCCGCACCTCGGAACTCGCAAGCCGCCCCTCGGGACTCGTAAACGCCCCGTCCGAGCAGGCAAGCGGCCCACCGGAACCCGCATCCGGCCCGTCGGAACCCGCATCCGGCCCCTCGGAACCCGCAAGCGGTGCACCGGAGTCCGCAAGCCGTGCATCGGAGTCCGCCGCCCGCCCACCGGGGTCCGCCACCGCACCGTCGAAGTCCGCCGCAGCCTCGGAGTTCGTCGCCCCGGAGCGGATCTCAGGCCGCACTGTGGGGCCCGCCTCCGACCTGTGGTCCCTGGGCGCCCTGCTGTACGCGGCCGTCGAGGGCTCCTCACCGTTCCTGCGGACCACACCGGAGGCCACGCTCGCCGCTGTCCTCGCCGCCGAGCCGCCCGAACCGACGCGGGCCGGCCCCCTCGGACCGCTGATAGCCCGGCTGCTGGTCCCGGACCCCGACCAAAGGCCGGACGCGGACGAGGTCGCGAAGGAACTGGAAGCGGTGGCGGGCCCCCTGACGACTCGGTCACCGCGGGTGGCCGAACACCCGGGGAGCTCCGCCGGCCGAACCGCGCCACCCTCCGACCCGGCCCCCGCCGCCCAGGCCGCCCAGCCTGACGCCGTCCCCGACGCCCTGCCCGACCCCGTGCTCGCCGGGGCACTCGCGCAACCCGACCCCACCCCGGCGCAACCCGACCCCGCCCTCACCTCACCCGACCCCGCCCCAGCGGAGCACCACCGGCACGACCACCCCGACCACCCCGGCCCCGTACCCGCCAAGCGCCAGAGCCTCCTTCGCCCCGGCCCCCTGGCTCTCCTCTCCGCCCTGCTCGCCGGGGGCATGGGGGCCGTCACCCAACTCGCCGGCACCAGCGGTGCGGAGAGCGCCGGACAGGCCACCGACGCGGTCGGCGCGGCCGATGCCTGGACCCCGCATCCCGAGCCGGACATGGCAGCCGTCCTCCACCTCCCCGGTCACTACCGGCCCCTCGGCCGTACCGGCGGAGCGACCGGCCGGCCCCGCACCGTGCTCTACGGCAACGCGCCCGCCGGCACCGTCCAGGTCCGCCTCCTCACCTGGGACGAGGCCCCGGCCGCGCCGATGGAACAGGCCAGGGCGCACGACGCCGGGGGAGGAACCCGGTACGCCCGCACCCGCGTACAGGGCCACGAGGCCGCACTCGCCGACACCGCGTACCGGCGGGGCGGGATGCCCAGGCGGCTCCTGCGGGCTGTCGTGCGCACCGACGACGACCGTATGTACGAACTCCGCGTCGACATGCCCCGGGGTACACCGGAGGAGGAAGAGGGCACCTCGGTGTTCGAGGGGGCCCGGGAGCGACTCGGGATCGTAAAGGGCTGAATCACACACCCGTTACCGCACAACGTCCTGATCAGCGCGTTTGTTGCCAGCAGTCACTGGCGTCGTGTGTGCGGTCGGTGAAGCCGTATTACCGACGGGTACCCAAAGCCTCCGTCGCGGCATACCCTGCGCCTCATGACGGACGCGCAGGCCGCTGAGAAGACGGCAGAGACCGGCACGGCACAGACCGGCACGAACCCCCTCGCCCCCGCCCCGGAGGGCGCCCGCACCGCCGCGGACGTGGTCACGCCCGAGCTGGTCGCCCAGCTCACCAAGGGTGTGGCCGGCTCGGGCCGGACCGCCAACCACACGCCGTTCACCGGTGAGAAGCTGGCCGACCTCCCCGAGTCGACGCCCGAGGACGTGGCGAGGGCCTTCGAACTGGCCCGTGCCGCCCAGGCCGTGTGGGCGCAGACCCCCGTACGGCAGCGCGCCGCCGTCCTGCTCCGCTTCCACGACCTGGTGCTGGAGCGCCAGGCCGATGTGCTCGACCTGATCCAGCTGGAGACCGGCAAGGCCCGCCTGCACGCCCACGAGGAGGTCCAGGCCGTCGCGGTCGCCGCCCGGCACTACGGCCGCAAGGCCCCCTCCTACCTGCGCCCCAAGCGGCACGCCGGCGCCGTGCCGACCCTCACCAAGGTGACCGAACTGCGCCATCCGCGCGGGGTCGTGGGCCAGATCGCCCCCTGGAACTACCCGCTGGAGCTGTCGGTGGGCGACGCGCTCCCGGCGTTCGTCGCGGGCAACGCGGTCGTCATGAAGCCGGACACCGAGACCTGCCTGACCGCCCTGTGGGCCCGTGACCTGCTCATCGAGGCCGGCCTGCCCGCCGACGTCTTCCAGGTCGTCCTCGGTGACGGCCCGGTCGTCGGCCCCGAGGTCGTCCGGCACGCCGACTACGTCTCCTTCACCGGCTCCACCCGCACCGGCCGCGAGGTCGCCCAGGGCGCCGCCGCCCGGCTCGTCGGCGTCTCCCTCGAACTCGGCGGCAAGAACGCCATGCTGGTCCTCGAGGACGCCGACATCGAGAAGGCCGCGGCCGGAGCCGTCCGCGCCTGCTTCTCCTCCGCCGGCCAGCTGTGCATATCCATCGAGCGGCTCTTCGTCCACGAGTCGATCGCGGACGCCTTCCTGGAGCGCTTCGCCGCCCGGACGAAGGCGATGCGCCTCGGCACGTCCCTGGCGTACGGCGCCGACATGGGCTCCCTGGTGGGCGAGCGGCAGCTCGAGACGGTCACCCGGCACGTGGAGGAGGCCGTGGCCAAGGGCGCGAAGCTCGTCGCGGGCGGTGTCGCACGCCCCGACATCGGCCCGTACTTCTTCGAGCCCACGATCCTCGACGGAGTCGTCACGGACATGTCCGTCTGCGACGAGGAGACCTTCGGCCCGGTCGTCTCGGTCTACCGCTTCAAGGACGAGGACGAGGTGATCGAGCGCGCCAACGCCACGGCGTACGGCCTGAACTCCTCGGTGTGGACGAAGAACGGCCGCCGCGGCCAGGAGGTCGCCGCCCGCCTGCGCACCGGCACGGTCAACATCAACGAGGGTTACGCCCCCGCGTACGGCAGCGTCCAGTCCCCCATGGGCGGCATGAAGGACTCCGGCCTCGGCCGTCGCCACGGCTCCGAGGGCATCCTCAAGTACACCGAGGCGCAGACGGTCGCCCACCAGCGGGTGCTCCCGATGGCCCCGTCGCTGGGCATGGACGACGAGAAGTACGCCCAGTTCATGAGCAGGAGCCTGCGCCTGATGAAGGCTTTCCGGTTCCGGTAGACGACCCTCGCTTCAGCCACTCGAAGGGGAGACGGCACGTGCCTCAGGACGCTTACGACTACGACGTCATCGTCGTGGGTTCCGGCTTCGGCGGCTCGGTGACCGCCCTGCGCCTCACAGAGAAGGGCTACCGGGTGGGCGTACTCGAAGCCGGTCGCCGCTTCACCCGTGAGTCCCTCCCGAAGAACTCCTGGGACCTGAAGAACTACCTGTGGGCGCCGAAGCTGGGCATGTACGGCATCCAGCGCATCCATCTGCTCGGCAACGTCATGGTCCTGGCGGGCGCGGGCGTGGGCGGCGGCTCCCTGAACTACGCCAACACCCTCTACGTCCCGCCGAAGCCGTTCTTCGAGGATCCGCAGTGGCGCGGCATCACCGACTGGCAGGACGAGCTGGCGCCGTACTACGACCAGGCCCGGCGCATGCTGGGCGTGCGGCTCAACCCGACCATGACCCCCTCCGACGTGCACCTGAAGGCCGCCGCGGAGCGCATGGGCTGCGGCGACTCCTTCCACATGGCCCCGGTCGGCGTCTTCTTCGGCGACGGCGAGGACGCCGACGGCTCGGCGAAGGCGAAGCCGGGCCAGGAGGTGCCCGACCCGTACTTCGGCGGCGTGGGCCCGTCCCGCAAGGCCTGCGCGGAGTGCGGCGAGTGCATGACCGGCTGCCGCCACGGCGCCAAGAACACCCTCAACGAGAACTACCTGCACCTCGCCGAGAAGGCCGGCGCGGTCGTCCACCCCATGACCACGGTCGTGTCGGTCACCGACGACTCGCGCGGCGGCTACGCGGTCGCCACCCTGCCGACCGACCGCGGCCGCAAGGCGAAGGGCCGCACCTACACCGCCCGCAAGGTCGTCCTCGCCGCCGGCACCTACGGCACCCAGACCCTGCTGCACCGCATGAAGTCGGGCGGCCAACTGCCCTACCTCTCGGACCGGCTGGGCGAACTGACCCGCACCAATTCCGAGGCACTGGTCGGCGCCCAGACCGACGACCGGCGCTACCGCAAGGCGCACGGCGCGCCGAAGGCCGACTTCACGCGAGGCGTGGCCATCACGTCCTCCATCCACCCCGACGCCAGCACCCACATCGAGCCGGTCCGCTACGGCAGGGGCTCCAACTCGATGGGCGGCCTGTCCATCCTCCAGGTCCCCTATGCCGGGACGGACTCGGGCACCTCGCGGGTCCTGGGCTTCCTCGCGAACGCGGCGAGGCACCCCTTGCTGGTGCTGCGTTCCCTGTCCAACCGCCGCTGGTCGGAGCGGACCATCATCGGCCTGGTGATGCAGTCGCTGGACAACTCCCTGACGACGTACCTGAAGCCGTCGGGCATCGGCCGCGGCCTGCTCACCGCCCGGCAGGGCCACGGCGCCCCCAATCCCAAGCAGATCAAGGCCGCGACGGAGGGCGCCTCGGCACTGGCCGCCGAGATCAACGGTTTCGCCGGCTCCAACGTCGGCGAACTGATGGGCACCCCACTCACCGCCCACTTCCTCGGCGGCTGCCCCATCGGCGACTCCCGCGACTCCGGCGTGATCGACCCGTACCACCGCCTCTACGGCCACCCGGGCATCTCCGTCGTCGACGGCGCCGCGGTCTCCGCCAACCTGGGCGTCAACCCGTCCCTCACCATCACCGCCCAGGCCGAACGGGCGATGTCGTACTGGCCCAACAAGGGCGAGCCCGACCAGCGTCCCGACCAGGGCACGGCCTATGTGCGGCTCCAGCCGGTCGAGCCGAAGTCCCCGGCCGTCCCGGCGGAGGCGTTCGGCGCGCTGCGGCTGCCGTTCCTCGGCATGCCGGCCGTACCGCCGAAGAAGTAGACGGGACCCTCACCAGGAAGACGACACAGAAGAGGGACCTGCGCCCCCCTCCGAGCGCAGGTCCCTCTTCTGCTGGTGCAACGGCCTGTCGGCCGCTACGGCTTACGCCTGCACGCCGGCCTTGCGGCGACGGACGACGAAGATCGCACCGGCACCGGCGACGACCGCGGCGCCGCCGACCAGGCTGATCATCGGCAGGGCGGAGCTGGAGCCGGTCTCGGCGAGGCTGCCGGTCACCTCCGGCGTGTCACCGCTCGGCTTCTCGTCGGTGACGGGCGCCTTGCCGCCTTCCTGGGGCTTGGTGCCGTCGGTGTCCGTACCGGCGGAGACGATCTGGAACTTGTACGACACGTCGCCGAAGCCCGTGCACTCGGCGTCGTTGTCGCCGTAGATCGTCGCGCCGAGCGAGAAGCCGGCGCCGACGGGGGCGGACTTGCTCACGTTGAGGCGCAGCGGGATGTCGACCTCGTAGTCGGGCTTCAGCTCGTCGGTGTAGCCGACGTAACCGACCGCGTAGCCGCCCTCGTTGAGGTCGACCCAGGTCTTGTCCTGCGGGTCCCAGGCCTGGAGCTGGACCTGCTTGCTGGTGAACAGCTCCTCACCGTTCTTGTCGGGGGAGGCCCCGGCGAAGAAGTCGAGGTCGTTCAGGGTGGAGTCGGAGTTGTTGAGCACGTTCAGCGAGAACTTGTGCCAGCCGCTGCCCGCCGCGATCTTGCCGGGCAGACCGGTGATGCCGACGTCGACCTTGGTGTCCTCGCAGACCGAGGGCTCGGGGTCGGGGGACTCCGACTCCTCCGGCTCGGAGGCGCTCGGCGACGGGGAGGAGGACTCGCTCGCGGACGCGCTCGGCGAGCTGGACGTCTCGGGAGCGGACTCGCTCGCGGACGTGCTCGGAGCCGGCGTGTTGCTCGCGGCGGGCGTGGACTCGGAAGCGGAAGGCGAAGCCGACGTCTCCGGAGCGGACTCGCTCACGGACGCGCTCGGCGTAGGCGTGGTTTCTTCGGTCGCGTACGCGGCCGGTGCCGCGAGCAGTGCCACCGGGGCTATGACCGCCGTTGCGGCCGCTGCTGCCATGGCGCGGCGAAGCTTCATGAAGACCTCGGAGAGTCCGGCGTACCGCGGGATGCGGCACGAACGTTGGGGGAGGCCTCCGCGTGTGGGGCGCGGGAGTGGCCCTTGGTTCGGCAGGTTTGATCCGTGAAACCTGTGAATGGTTGTGCTGCCATTCACAGAATTTTTATGTGTGCTGGGTCACATCCAAGACCTTCTTGTGAAGGCGCTTGCCACGCGCTTAGATCTTGGGTTCGTGTCTGACAAACCGTCCGACGATTCATCGTCGGCCTCCGGGCTCCCCGACGACGTCTGGGAGCAGTTCATCCGCGACACCGAGCGGGACATCCGCTCCTCCGCCCCGAAGGAGCCGTCCGCGCGGGCCCGCATGGTGACCGAGCGGCTGCGTGACCAGGACGCCCGGGGCGAGCAGCCGCCCGGGTGGCGTACCGGCCCGGCGGGGCAGGGGGCGAACCGCCGGGCGGCCCGGCGCCGCAAGGTGTGGGCGGTGCTCGGTGTGACCGTCGCGGCGGCCCTGGTGGTGGTCGCACTGAAGCCGTCGCTGCTGCCCGGCGACCCCTTCGGCAACGGGTCGCAGGCGGCCGAGGCCTCACCGCTGCCCGACGAGACGGCGAAGCCCACCGCCGCGCCCGGCGCGTCGGACCCGGAAACCCCCACCCTGGACCGGCCGTTCGCCGGCTCCCCGGCTCTGCGCTGGGCCGACGGCGAGGACGGCATCGTCCTGCCGGAGGCGAAGGCCGTCGGCGCGGTCTCCGCCGACCGGGTGGAAGAGGCCCTGAAGCTGACGAAGAAACTGCTGGTGGGCGCCAACCTCGACCCGAAGACCGTACGCGGGGCGCGCCCCGCCGCCGCCCTTTCCGTGCTGGACCCCAAGCAGCCCGAACTCCTCGACGACCTCGACACCGGGCTGGGTTCCCCCAGCAGGGAGCACGACCCGGTGACGCTGTTCAGCCGCTTCGACCCCGACGAGGTGCGGCCGGCCGGCGACGTGATCAAGACCCGCGGACGCATGACGTTCAAGAAGGGGACGCAGGGGGGCGTCGCGGTGCGCGCCGACTACACCTTCGTCTACCCCGTCGTGCGCGCGGACGGGCCTCCCGAGGTCGCCCGCACCATCGTGCGCAGGGTCCTCGACGTCGAACTCGCCGACCCCGCCCGGTACAAGGTCACCCCGGGCCGGCTGCTGCTGGTCGAGTACGACCAGGAGATAGGCAACTCCGCCTGTGACGTCTACGACGGATACCTGCATCCGGGGTTCCCGTCGAGCCGGTCCGAGGGCCCGGACCCGAGCGGCCCGGCGACGGACCCGTACGACCGGAGCAAGGAACTCGACCACGGTGACGGCGGCAACTGCGGGACGGTGACCCGCACCTGACCCGACGGTGCCTCGCGCCTGGCCGGACGGTGCCTCGCGCCTGACCGAACGGGTGCCTCGTGGCTGGCCCGAGGCGGACGGTGACCGGCATCCGGGTGGAGCGAAGGGCCCCGCGGGGTGGAGCCGCGGGGCCCTTCCTCTCGTCAGCACCGACGTCAGGGCAGCGCCGGTGCTCGGAAGCGGCGCCGGGGGGTTGCGCCGCTGGTCTGTACCTCTGGCAATACGGCAGTGCGGGTGTCCGCCGGGGACTTGGACTGAGTACGCATCGTGCTGGATGAACGCGGCGCCCGCAACCGTTTGACCCAGACTTGTGCATTTATGCAGGGTCCGCCGGTCGGCCCCGGGCGTCCCCGGAGCCGACCGTTCTCTTGGTGACCGGGCTGCTGTCCCCTGCCGTCCGGCCACTTCCCTGGAGCGAGGTCCCACGACGCACGGCACGATCCGTGCGTCTCATCGCCCCAGTGAGCCACGCGTGGTTCTTTCGGGCCCGCCCCTGGCTGGCACGGACACCGGGACCAACGAGGCGGGGCGGGGGCGGTCACGCGCCGGACGGGTGAGAGCGATGCGTACGTCTGTCCCGGGAACAGGAAGCCGGACCCGCAGGCCTCGGATCCAGTGGCTTCAGATCTTGCCGCGGCACAGCTCCAGCAGGGTCATCGCGAGCGCGGTCCCCGGCTTGCCCAGTGCCTCCCTGTAGTGGCCGAGGACGTCCATCTCGCGGGAGAGGTTCACGCGCCGTCCGCCGGAGGCGATCCGCGCCTCCTGGATGACGGCGGAGACGGCCACCCGTTCCTGGATCAGGCCGATGATCCGATCGTCGAGCGCGTCGATCCGCTCGCGCGCGCCGGTGATCACGTCGGCGGCCTCGGCAGTGCGGGCGCCGGTCACGTCGATGGCGGTCATAGGGGGCTCCTCGTCGTCGGGGGCCGCCCCGGGGCGACACGGCCCGGACGACGACAGACGCCCCGGGCCTTGTCGGCCCGGGGCGCCTGGGAAGTCGCTTGTCAGTTGCTCAAGCAGCACGACCATGGCGTCCGGCGGGCCGGATGCCATAGGTAAAGACGAACGTCTGCTGCTGGAACATGGGGGCAAGTATGCACCCCGGCCCGGGGCCTTCCAAGCCGGTTCGCATCCTGAGACGGGGCGGTCGTCCGGCTCACGGAAGGAGCCCGGCGGCCCCCCGGTAGAATCGGGTGGCACAAGACCCCCGCCCCACCGCCGGAAGGCACCCCGTGTCATCAGCGACTCCCGCTGCCAACGCCGCCGACACCGTCCTGGTCGTCGATTTCGGCGCGCAGTACGCCCAGCTCATCGCCCGTCGTGTCCGCGAGGCGCGGGTCTACAGCGAGATCGTGCCGAGCACCATGCCGGTCCAGGAGATGCTCGCCAAGAACCCCGCGGCGATCATCCTCTCCGGCGGTCCCTCGTCGGTCTACGCGGAGGGCGCGCCCAGCCTGGACCGCGAGATCTTCGAGGCCGGCGTCCCCGTCTTCGGCATGTGCTACGGCTTCCAGCTGATGGCGAGCGCCCTCGGCGGCACCGTCGACAACACCGGCGCCCGCGAGTACGGCCGCACCGACCTGCACGTCTCCAAGGTCTCCTCCACTCTCTTCGAGGGCACCCCCGCCGAGCAGTCCGTCTGGATGTCGCACGGCGACGCCTGCTCCGCCGCCCCCGAGGGCTTCACCGTCACGGCCTCCACGGACGTCGTACCGGTCGCCGCCTTCGAGAACGACGAGAAGAAGCTGTACGGCGTCCAGTACCACCCCGAGGTGATGCACTCCACGCACGGGCAGCAGGTGCTGGAGCACTTCCTCTACCGGGGCGCGGGGCTCACGCCGAACTGGACGACCGGCAACGTCATCGAGGAGCAGGTCGCCGCCATCCGCGAGCAGGTCGGCGACCGGCGCGCCATCTGCGGCCTGTCCGGCGGCGTGGACTCCGCGGTCGCCGCGGCCCTCGTGCAGAAGGCCATCGGCTCCCAGCTGACCTGCGTGTACGTCGACCACGGCCTGATGCGCAAGGGCGAGACCGAGCAGGTCGAGAAGGACTTCGTGGCAGCGACCGGCGTGCAGCTGAAGGTCGTGGACGCCGAGGAACGGTTCCTCAAGGCGCTCGCAGGGGTCTCCGACCCCGAGCAGAAGCGGAAGATCATCGGCCGCGAGTTCATCCGCGTCTTCGAGCAGGCGCAGCTGGAGATCCTCCAGGAGGAGGGTCCCGAGGTCGCCTTCCTCGTGCAGGGCACCCTCTACCCGGACATCGTCGAGTCCGGCGGCGGCACCGGCACCGCCAACATCAAGTCCCACCACAACGTGGGCGGCCTCCCCGACGACATCGAGTTCGAACTCGTCGAGCCGCTGCGCCAGCTGTTCAAGGACGAGGTCCGCATGGTCGGCCAGGAGCTCGGCCTGCCGGAGGAGATCGTCCAGCGCCAGCCGTTCCCCGGCCCCGGCCTCGGTATCCGCATCGTCGGCGAGGTCACCAAGGAGCGCCTGGACCTGCTGCGCGAGGCCGACGCCATCGCCCGCGAGGAGCTCACGGCGGCCGGCCTCGACCGCGACATCTGGCAGTGCCCGGTGGTCCTGCTCGCCGACGTCCGCAGCGTCGGCGTCCAGGGCGACGGCCGCACCTACGGCCACCCCATCGTCCTGCGCCCCGTCTCGTCCGAGGACGCCATGACGGCCGACTGGTCGCGCCTGCCGTACGAGGTCCTCGCCCGGATCTCCACGCGCATCACCAACGAGGTCAAGGACGTCAACCGCGTGGTCCTCGACGTGACCTCGAAGCCGCCGGGCACGATCGAGTGGGAGTGATCTCCCGATCGGGTGGGAGTGATCTCCTGTCCGGGTGGAAGTGATCTCCCGGTCGGCCCCTAGGTGCGCTTGATCGTGCGCAGGGGAGCGCCGGGCGCCCAGACCTGGACGACGAGGTATGTGTCGTCCTCGACGCAGGTCCGCACGACCTCCGTCAGCTCGGCCCGGAAGAGGTGGAACGGCTCCGGCGGTTCCACCTCTTCGACGTATCCGGCCTTGGTCTCCATGTCGTCGACCTCGATCGCCCGGCCGCTGATCCGCACGTCGCCGCCGCCCATGCCGGTGCCCGCTCCGGGGTTCGCCTGGAGCGCGAAGCGCGGGTCGCGGCGCAGGTCGAGGGCCTTGAGCGAGTCGGGCATCATGCCGAGCCACAGTTCGCCGCTCAGGAACCGCACCTCCAAGCCGCTGGTGCGGGGCGAGCCGTCCTTGCGGAGGGTGGCGAGGATGTGATGCGTGAAGGCACCGAAACGCTTCTCCACGGTGCCGGCCAGATCCGGTTCGGCCGCGGCGAAAGCCGCCCAGTTCGCTGTCATGGGAAGAGTGTCGCGCCGAATTCCGACATCTTCTGTCGGCTATTCGTGGGGTGCGGGAGCCAGGGGGCACTCGCAGGGGCACAGGGTGCTCGCAGGGGCGCTCGTGGCATCTTCACGAACCGCTCCTGTTCTTCCCGGCCTCACGGACGGTAATTTCCGCCCGTAAGCAGAACCAGTGCTGGAGGACCTATGCACGGGCCCACGCCGCCCCTGCCGCTGCCCACCGACCGGCTGCGATTCGCCATGCCGCCGATGCACGAGTCGGTCGAGGACGAGCGCCGGCACCGCAAGGAACGGCTCGCCGGTGCCCTGAGGATCTTCGGGCGGCTCGGCTACGAGGACGGTGTCTCCGGGCACATCACCGCCCGCGATCCGGAATTCACCGACTGCTTCTGGGTCAACCCGTTCGGGATGCCCTTCCGGCACGTCACCGTGAGCGACCTGGTCCTCGCCAACCAGGACGGCCAGGTCGTCGAGGGCGCCTACCACGTCAACCAGGCCGCCTTCACCGTGCACGCCCAGGTGCACGCCGCCCGGCCGGACGTGGTCGCCGTCGCCCACTGCCACTCGGTGCACGGCAGGGCGCTCGCGGCCCTCGGCGAACTGCTGGAGCCGATCACCCAGGAGAGCTGCGCCTTCTACGAGGACCACGCCCTCTACGACACGTACACCGGCGTCGCCGTCGACGCCGAGGAGGGGCGGCGCATCGCGGAGGTGCTCGGCTCCCGCAAGGCGCTCGTGCTGCGCAACCACGGGCTGCTGACCGTCGGCGACTCGGTGGACGCGGCGGCCTGGTGGTTCGTGTCGATGGAGCGCTCCTGCCAGGTGCAGCTGACGGCGCACGCGGCCGGGCGGCCGGTCCGGATCGAGCACCGGATGGCGGTGGCGACGCGGGAGC
This sequence comes from Streptomyces sp. NPDC101110, assembly GCF_044759525.1. NCBI lineage: Bacteria > Bacillati > Actinomycetota > Actinomycetes > Kitasatosporales > Streptomycetaceae > Streptomyces > Streptomyces sp. NPDC101110. The sequence continues at coordinate 354,926 of NZ_JBIVZM010000001.1, forward strand.
AGCTGGGCGGCGACCTGGTGGCGTGGATCAACTACCAGCCGATGTGGGAGGACGTCAGCCGGAGCGAGCCGGGGCTGCTCGGCTAGGCCGTCGGGCCGGGTCCCAGTGTCTGCCCGAACAGCGGCACGGCGCGGTTCGGGCAGGGTGTGATCCGGATGGTGTCGCCGTCGAAGGCCCAGCTCCCGTCACGCTGGATGATCTCGGCCATAGGGGAATTCTCCCGGCCGGGTCAACAGGGCGCGCCGAAGTTCACCCGTGTTGACCAGTCCATGCGGACGCGAACCGGGTGATGTAGGGCACAATTCGCTGTCGTCGCAGGGGAGTTGCACAGCGGTGTTTCCGGGGTCCGGAAGGCCGGCGGTGGTTGGGTCGCGGGAAGGCGGGCGTCGGGCGTGGCGATGCAGGAGACGGGGCAGGGCGGCGCGGACCCGGGCGGGTACGTGGCCGCGCGTGCGGGTGTCCGCGTGGAGGGGCACGCGAGCGGCTACGCCGGCATGTCCACCGGTGGACACGGCATGTACGCCGGAGGACACCCGGGCGGATCCGGGGGTGATCACGAGGGCGGGTGTGCCTGCGGGGACTGCCCGCACGGGGCGCGTGAAGGGCACCGGCGGGCCGTCGCCGCCTTTCTGCGCCGCCGGGACGAGTTCGCCGCCGGGCGCGGACTGCCGGCCGCCTTGGCCCACTCCGACTTCGCCTCCCGCCAGTGGGTCTCCGAAGAACTGGCGCAGTCCGCCGAGGAGGTCGCCGAGCGAGGCCGCGCCGAGGGGCAGGCCTGGCTGACGGGCCTGTGGCGGCGCACCGCTGCCGTGGTCTGGGCGGCCGTCGTGCTGTTGCTGCTCGGACAGGCCCTCACGGCGGTCGGCGCCGGCTGGTCGGCGGCGCGTTCGGCCGGACTGGCCGCGGCGCTGGTGACGGCCCTGGCGCTGACCGCCGCGTCCTGGTTCCACCGGGCGAGGGGCGGGGTGCTGGCGCCTGTGATCGGTGAGGACAACCGGCTGTCCACGTCCCGTACGGTCGCCGCGGCCTGGGTGCTCTTCGTGGTGTACTCGGTGCTCGTCCTCGCGTGGCGGCTGGCCTCTGCCCCCGGACAGCGGGAGCGGGACGCGCTGATCTCAGGGCTGGGCCTCGCCCGGGGCGCCGGCATCGTGACCGTGCTCGCCGTGCTGTGCGGGATCGCCGTGCTCGTGCGGCGGGTGGTCGGACTGCGGGTGCGGGGCCAACGGCTGCAGAAGGTGCGCGCCGACCGGCCACGGGCCGCGGACCTGCTGACCGACGACGCGGGACGGGGCACCTTCGCCGACATCCAGTACGTCGTGATCAGCGGTGTCGCCCTGGTCTTCGCGGCGGTGCGGCTCGCCGGGCACCCGGAGCAACTGCCGGATCTGCCCTGGGGACTGGCGGTGGTGGTGCTGGTGTCGGGCGCCACGTATCTGGCGGGAAAGTACGCCGAGGGCGGCCGGCCGGTCATCCTCTCCGTGGTCCGGGCCCGGGAGGCGGGTGACCTGGACGGGCCGATCCGCACCGGCGACGACATCGAGATCCGCGGTGCGGGGTTCGTGCCGCCGGGGGCGCAGGGGGCCGACCGGCTGTCCCGGATGGTGGTGCGCGTGGGCGCGGTGCACGTCCACGTGCCGCTGGTGCCGGTGCCCGGCGGGTTCCGCAACCCCACGGACACGCTGCTGACCGTGCCGGTACCGGCCGACGTGGAACCGGGCAGGGTGGAGGTGCAGGTCGTCACCGCCGCGGGGGCCGAGACGAATCGGTACGCGGTCGACGTGACGGAGTGAGGGGCGGCGACCCTGAAGGCGCCATCCCCCGGGTGCACCCTGTTGGGCCATCCCACGAGGTCCACCCTGCTGGACCATCCACGGGGTGCATCTTGCTGGGCCATCCCGCGGGGTGCACCCTGTTGGGCCACCCCGTCGGGCCACCCTGCGGGAGTCGGCGACCCCGGTGGGCTCCCGGCGGGACGCTCCGCGTCGCCGGAAGGCCGACCCGAGCCGTTCGCGCAGGATTGAGCGCGGTCCGTTCGGCATACGTATCGTCTGTTGAGGGGGTCTCGGCACCGGCGGGCGAGAGGCGGCTAGCAGCGATGACTCACGGTATGCGAACGGACACACACGCCCCCCATTTCGGCGACGGGGGAGGCCTGCGCGACAGCGCAGCCCGCTACGCCCTCCTGCCTCTGCGCATCTTCCTCGGCGTCACCTTCATCTACGCCGGCCTGGACAAACTCACCGACAGCGCCTTCATGAAGGCCTCCGGTTCCGGGTCGATCGGCGACATGATGCGTGCCGTACGCGACTCCTCCGCCATTCCCGCCCTGGTCGACCTCTCCCTCAAGAGCCCCGTCGGGTTCGGCTACGCCATCGCCTTCGGGGAACTCGCCGTCGGCATCGGCACCCTGCTCGGTCTGCTCGCCCGTCTGGCCGCACTCGGAGGCGCGCTGATCTCCCTCAGCCTGTGGCTGACCGTGAGCTGGTCCTCCGACCCGTACTACTACGGCAACGACCTCGCCTACCTCATGGCCTGGACCCCCCTGATCCTCGCGGGCGCGCCCCTGCTGTCCGTCGACTCCGCGCTACGGTCGCGACGACGGCAGCGAACCGGCGGGTACCGCTAGCGGAGGCCGTACCGGCGACGGACTGACACCCGCCGTACCGGCGTCAGCCCGCGTCCGCGCCCATACGGCCGTCCCGGCGGCGCCGACGCACCATGCCCGTCAGGAGCGCCGCCGCGCCCGCCAGGCACAGCCCGCCCGTGACGAGGGGGATCGCGACGAACCACGGGGTGTGCCAGGCGCCGCCCGCGTCACCGGCGTAGAGGACACCCGCCAGCACGAGGACGGTGCCGGCGACCAGCTTCCCGGGCTGGAGTTCATGACGCAGCACGGCTGACCTCCGCCTGTCCCACGCCGACCTGGAGGTCCAGGTCGATGGTTCCGGACTTCTCGACGCCCCGGGCGGGGGAGAGGGTGATCTGCTTGTGCCGTCCCGGCTGCACGTCCACGTCCTTCGGGTCGTCGCCCGGCAGCCGGAGATCGCCGACGCCCACCTCGACGTCCAGGCGCACGGTCACGTCTTCGGGCACCAGCACCCTCACCTTGCCCATGCCGATCTCCGCCCGTGTCGTGACCGTCTGCTTCCCGGACACGTCCAGTCTGCTCAGGTCCAGGGTGCCGACGCCGGTGCCCAGGTCGTACTGCCGCCGTACGTCCGCCACGGTGGCGGGCTGCCAGGTGGTGCGCGCCCAGTGCGTGTCGATCTCCTTCGGCAGAGCCGCCGCGCCGACCAGCAGGCCGGCCGTGATGATCGCCAGGAATATGGATCCCGCCCCGGTCCGGCCCAGGAAGGCGCTGACGGCTATGCCCAGGCCCAGAACGGCGAGCGCACAGGACAGGCCCGTCTGCAGGCTGGTCCCGAGCGGGTGCCCGTCCCAGGTGAGGCTCGTGCCCAGAGCGCCGGCGAGCAGCGCCAGCAGGAAGACCCAGCCGCCGATCCAGCGGGGGCCGCGCGGACGGGGCGGCCGGGTGCGCTGGGCGGGTATGTCCTCGCCGGTGCCCGGGCGGGTACCGGGCCGGGTGCCGAGGCCGATGTTGACGGCCGCGGCGATGTCCAGATCGCGGGTGTCGCGCGGGCCCCACAGGTAGCCCGTGCCGCCGATGTGGGTGCCGTCCTTGACGATCGGGTCGCGCCACCAGGACGGGGTGGTGAGGAAGACGGGCGGCGCCTGGGGCTCCGGCGGCGCGTCGGCGGCGGCCTGGGCGGCCAGCGGATCGGGGCTGGGGGCGCCGCGCTGGCGTGACCAGTAACCGGCGCCCGCGAGGACCAGGGAGAGGACGACGGCGAAGGTCAGCACCCCGCCGTTGTTCAGCATGGTCAGGAAGACGCCGCAGCCGACCAGCGCGAACAGCACGGCCACCAGGGCCTGGCCGTCGACCCGGCCGGTGAGCAGCTTGCGGACCTCGTTCTCGTCCTCGTCGTCGTAGGGGACGAAGAGCCAGGCGAAGCCGTAGAAGAGCAGGCCGATGCCGCCGGTTGCGGAGAGCACGGCGAGCGTGATGCGGAAGATCACCGGGTCCATGTCGCACTGCCGGCCGAGTCCGGCGCAGACGCCGGCCAGGGTCTTGTGGCGGCGGTCGCGACGGAACGCGTGCGGCGGCCCGGGCGGCACGGCCTCCTCGCCGGGGGTGGCCGTACCGGGTGCTCCTCCCTGTTCTCCCGCGTCCGCGCGCCCGGGCGCGGGCCCCGCGGCGGGCGCGGCATCCTGCGGCCCGGCACCCTGGGGGCGCGGGCCGGAGCCGGGTCCCGGACCCGTCGCGGCGTGCTCGTGATCGGTCATGGGTCCATGGTGACGGGCGCGGCGCCCCGGCGGGAGTCGGAACGACCCTGGCCGGACCCTGATATCGGCCCTGAGAAGCGGCTCGGGAAGCGTTCGAGGGGCGGACCGCGGAGATCAGGGGAGCCTCAGGGGCCGACCCTGATGCTCCGGACTCCCGCACGTGTGACCATCAATGGCATGTCGGAAGCCGCAGCAGCGCCACTCGCCGAACCGCGGCCGCCGCGCAAGCTCTACCGCAGCAGTGACGGACGCTGGCTCGGGGGCGTGGCGCGCGGCCTCGCCGGGCATCTCGGGCTGCCCGTGATCTGGGTGCGGCTCGTCTTCGTCGGCCTGTTCATGGCCGACGGCCTCGGCGCGCTGCTGTACGCCGCGTTCTGGTTCTTCGTCCCGCTCGGCGTCGGTGGTGTCGAGGCCCAGCGCCCGCCGTCGCCGCTGACCGAGGAGACATCGCCCGACGGCCGCCGCAGACGCGTCGCGCGCAGACCCGACAGGGGCCAGATCGTCGCCCTGCTCCTCATGGTCGTGGTTGCCATGGTCTTCGTGGGCAACGTGAACCTCAGCGGCGGAGCCCGGGCCTACCTCTGGCCGGCCGTCCTCGTCGGCGCAGGCGTCGCCCTGGTCTGGCGGCAGGCGGACAACGCCCGGCGGGCCCGCTGGGCAGAGGTCGGCCGCCGCCGGCGCACGGTCACGCTGCTGCGCTCGGTGGGCGGTGTGCTGCTGGTGACGGCCGGCGTCTCCGGCATCTTCGTCCTCCAGGGCTCCGCGGCCCACCTCGGTTCCGTCCTCCAGGCGGCCCTGGCGGTCCTCGTCGGCATAACGCTGCTCGCCGGGCCGTACCTGGTGCGCATGACGCAGGACCTCTCCGAGGAGCGCCTGATGCGCATCCGTGCCCAGGAACGCGCGGAGGTCGCCGCCCATGTGCACGACTCGGTGCTGCACACCCTCACCCTGATACAGCGCAACGCGGACAACGCCAACGAGGTCCGCCGCCTGGCCCGCGCCCAGGAACGCGACCTGCGCACCTGGCTCTACAAGCCCGAGGGCACCGGCAAGGACGAGGCCGACGAACCCACCACCCTCGCCGACGCCGTCCGGCGCAACGCCGCCGAGGTGGAGGACAAGCACGGTGTCCCCATCGAGGTCGTCGTCGTGGGCGACTGCCCCCTCGACGACGGGATCGCCGCACAGATGCAGGCCGCGCGGGAAGCAATGGTCAACGCCGCCAAGTACGGTGGCGAGGGCGGCGCCGTGCAGGTCTTCGCCGAGGTCGAGGGGAAGACGGTCTTCGTGTCCGTCCGGGACCGTGGCCCCGGCTTCGACCTCGATTCGATACCCGCCGACCGGATGGGTGTCAGAGAATCGATCATCGGCCGTATGGAGCGCAACGGCGGCACGGCGCGGCTGCGCGCGGTGCCGGACGGCGGCACGGAGGTCGAGCTGGAGATGGAGAGGGCGGAGAAGACGTCATGAGCGACCCGACCGAGGCGAACGGTACGGCGGGATCGGCGGAGGGGGCCGGGCCCGCGGAGCAGGGCGGCGGCCCGGGGCGTCATGTCCGCGTGGTCCTGGTGGACGACCACCGCATGTTCCGCACGGGGGTCCAGGCCGAGATCGGGCAGACCGCGCAGACCGGCGTCGAGGTCGTCGGTGAGGCCGCGGACGTCGACCAGGCCGTCACGGTCATCACCGCGACCCGTCCCGAGGTGGTCCTCCTCGACGTCCACCTGCCGGGTGGGGGCGGCGTCGAAGTGCTGCGCCGCTGCGCCCCGTTGATGGCGGACGCCGAGCAGCCGGTCCGCTTCCTGGCCCTGTCCGTGTCGGACGCCGCGGAGGACGTGATCGGCGTGATCCGCGGAGGTGCCCGGGGCTACGTCACCAAGACGATCACCGGCACGGACCTCGTGGACTCCATCTTCCGCGTCCAGGAGGGCGACGCGGTCTTCTCCCCCCGGCTTGCCGGGTTCGTGCTGGACGCCTTCGCCTCCACGGACGCGCCGCCGGTCGACGAGGACCTGGACCGTTTGACCCAGCGCGAGCGCGAGGTGCTGCGGCTCATCGCGCGGGGCTACGCCTACAAGGAGATCGCCAAGCAGTTGTACATCTCCGTGAAGACGGTCGAGTCGCATGTCTCGGCGGTGCTGCGCAAGCTCCAGCTCTCCAACCGTCACGAGCTGACCCGCTGGGCCACGGCGCGGCGCCTGGTCTGACACCGGCAGCGCCTGGTCTGGCACCGGCGGGGCTCGGTCTGGCACCGGCGGGGCGGCACGGGGTGGGACCCGTCCGCCCGCAAGCCTCTCAGACCACCCGCGTCGCTCCCGCGAACGGCATTTCGTCCAGCGGCGCGACGCGGACCGGTGCCGACGGGTTCGGGGCGTGGATCATCCGGCCGTTGCCCACGTAGATGCCGACGTGGCTGATGCCGGCGTAGAAGAAGACCAGGTCGCCGGGGCGCAGTTCGGAGCGCTCGACGCGGCGGCCGGCGGCGATCTGGGAGTACGTCGTGCGGGGGAGGGAGACGCCCGCCGCGCGGTACGCGGCCTGGACGAGCCCCGAGCAGTCGAAGGCGTTCGGGCCGGTGGCGCCCCAGACGTAGGGGCTGCCGAGCTTCTGGTAGGCGTAGGAGACGGCGGCGCCCGCGCGGGAGTCGGGCGCCTCGGACGAGGCGGAGCCCGGGGCGGCGGGAGTCTCCCGGCCGCCCGCCGACCGCGAGGCCCGGTCCTGGGAGACGCCCAGCGGGGAACGTTCCTGCGCGTCGAGCCGGGACAGCAGCCGCCGTGCGGATCCCAGCCTGCCGTTGATCGTCTTCTTGTGCCGCTTCAGCTCGCCCTGCCGTGACTTCAGGGACGTCAGCTCGATGCGGGCGGCCCCGCGCAACTGCTCGATCTCCCGGAGCTGCTTGCGCACCCGCGCCACGGCGGCGTTCTCCCGGGTGCCGGCCCGCTCGACGAACTCGGCGTTCTCGAGGTACCGGTCGGGATCGTCGGAGAGGGCGAGCTGCACCGCGGGGTCTACACCGCCGGCGCGGTACTGCGCGGCGGCGACCGATCCCAGGGCGTCACGGGCGGAGTTGAGACGCTCCTCCTTGCGCGCCGCTTGGTCCTGGAGGTTCCTCAGCCGCCGCCCGGCCGCCGTGGCCTTCTCCTTCGCGCCGTTGTACTTCTCGGTGGCGACCTCCGCCTCCTGGTACAGCCGGTCCACCCTGGCCTTGACCTGGCCCGGGGTGAGCTGTGGTTCGGCGTGTCCGGTCCCGTCGAAGCCCGTCGCCGTCGCCGCGCCCGCGAGGGCGATCGTGGCGGCCGTACGGGCCTTGCCGCCACCCAATGCGCGCTGTCGGGGCTTGCGGTGCGCTGCCAACTGGAGGCCACGTCCTTTCCTCGACCGCCGGCGGGTGCGGCCGCCGGCGGGGAGCGGACGGGCGGCCTGCGCGTCCGGCGACGGCCCGCACAGGGGAAGCGGACCGCCGCCGGACTGTTTCGGCGGTGGTGTCCGACTGCCGCCCCTGGCCCGGGCGGCGGTGGGGAGCCGGGCACCTGGTGGGGACGGTAAGCGTCACCGTGGCGGACCGGTGGCGGGTGTGCGGAAGTGTCTCGAGAGGACCGACGGTGACCGTATGCGACCGCGAGCCCGCCGCGACGCCGTCCACTTCACTCAGCGTGATGACCGATGCGTCGAATCGTCAGCGAGTGACCGTGATCGGCTGCTATGGGGTGCATTCGGGTACCCGTGGGCCGGTGTCGGGTGGCCCTGGAGGCCCTGATTAGGCTCCGGCCTCATGGACGTACTCATCCACCTCTTCGTCGGCCTCCACATCATCGGCATCGCCTCGCTCCTGGGCGGCTTCCTCACCCAGATGAAGGCGATGGGGGAGGGGACCGCCCGCTTCACCCCCGCGATGCTGCACGGTGCGTTCACGATGCTGGTCACGGGTGTGATCCTGGTCGGCCTCAACCAGGCCGACGACCAGACCGTGAACAACATCAAGATCGGCGTGAAGCTGGCCCTGCTGATCGTGATCCTCGGCCTGGTCTACGTGAAGCGGGACGAAGAGAAGGTCGACAAGGGCCTCTTCGGCCTGGTGGGTCTGCTGACCACGGCGAACGTCTTCATCGCCGTGCTCTGGACCTGATCCCGGAGCGCCGCGCGGAGGTGAGGGCCCAGGCGGTGCACCCGAGCCAGGCGGCCACCGCGATCCACAGCAGCACCTCCCCTGCGACGTCGAGCCAGGGGACGCCGAGGGCGGCGGCGACCGCGAGGACGGCCGCGGCCGTCACGGCGGCGGCGAACACCGTCGCCCAGCGCCGTACGTCGTAGCGGTGCCTTGGCCAGAAGAGCTCGGCGAGGAGCAGGGCGACGCAGGCGATCAGCGCGAGTACGAGCAGCGTGACCGTCGTCGTGCGCAGGACGTCGGCGTTCTCCTCGTTCCACAGGTACAGGCGCGGGCCGTCGGCTGCGAAGAGACGCGCCCCGGCGAGTGCCGAGAGGGCGAGGGCGCCGGCCGCCAGCCAGTGGTCCCCGCGCCCCTCCTCCACCTGCCGGGGCTGGAACCGGAACAGGGCGAAGCCGTAGAGCGCGAGTCCGAGCCAGAACAGCACGAGGGCCGCGTGGGCGAGCCAGGCCGCCGCGTCGGCCGCGGCGAGCGTCGCGCCGAGCACGGCGAGCCCCTCGGTGGCCACGCAGCGCAGGAACACCGTTCCGCGGCGCCCCTGGGCCTCCTCGGTGAGCAGCACCGCCCAGAGCACCATGGCGAGCGCCAGCAGCGCCGCAGCCAGGGTCTGCTGTCCGGCCGCGGAGAAGCCGGTGCCGAGGACGGCGGTCGCCGCCACCAGGGTGAGCGCGGCAGGCGTCTCCGTCCGCCACTCGCCGTGCGCCCGCTGGACCAGGCCCGCGGCCGCCGCCGCCCAGGCCGCGCAGGCCAGGGCGAGGGTGATGCGGGCGAGGACCGCGTACCCCGCCGAGTCCAGGCCGACCGACACGATGCCGGTCGCCAGCGCATACGTCGACCACCAGGTGGCGAACGGGGAGGGACCGGACATAGCGCCGATGCTAGAGAGCGGCGCGCGCAAGGGGAGAGGGGCACGCGCGCGTACCCCTCAAAAACGTGCGCCCGTGCCCCACAGGAACGTGCGCCCGTGCCCCTCGAAGACGTGACGGGGCCGGTCAGGCCGGGCGCACCACGCTGTGGATCGCCGACTCGCCGTCGTAGTAGATCGACTCCTCGCGAACGTACGTGCCGGGCTTCGGGGCGTGGATCATCATGCCGTTCCCGATGTAGATCCCGACGTGGGTGACGTCGTCGTAGAAGAAGACCAGGTCACCGGGCTGGGCCTGGGAGAGCGGAACCGTGGTTCCGGCGTTCACCTGGTCGTAGGTCGTGCGCGGCAGGGTGACGCCCGCGGCCTTCCACGCGGCCTGGGTCAGGCCCGAGCAGTCGTACGAGCCGGGCCCGACGGCGCCCCACACGTACGGCTTGCCGATCTGGGCGCGGGCGAAGGCCAGCGCCTTGTCGGCCTTGGTGGCGTACGAGGAGTCGGCCGGGGCCGTCGAGGAGGACGAGCCGGAGCCCGTGGATCCCGTGGAGCCCGACGAGGCCGTCCCGCCGTCCTGCTGCCGGGCGGCCTCCTCCTGCTCCTGCTGCCGCGCGGCCTGCTGCCGGGCCAGCTCGTCGGCCTTGCGGGCGGCCTCCTCCCGCTTCTCCTTCTCGATCGCCGCGAGCCGGGCCTTCTCCTCGGCGGTGAGCTTCGACATCAGCTCGCGCGCGTCGGCGAGCTTGCGCTGGACGGTGGCCTTGGCCGTCTTCAGGTCGCCTTGCGACTCCGTGAGCGTCTCGAGGCTCTCGGTGGCCTCCTGGCGCTTCTTCATCGTCTCGGACTGCTGGGTGACGTACTCGTCGACCGCGACCTTCTGGCGGCCCGTCATCCGGTCCATCAGCTGCGTCTGGTCGAAGTAGTCCTGCGGGGTGTCCGCCAGCAGGAACGTCGCCGTGTCCGGGGCGGCGGCGCCGGTGCGGTACTGGGCGGAGGCGAAGGAACCCAGCTCCTCGCGCGCCTCGTTGAGCTTCTGGGTGCGCTGGGCGACGTCGTCGAGGAGAGTGTCGACGCGCTTGCGCTGCTTCGCGGTCTTCTCCTTGGCCGCGTTGTACTTGTCGGTCGCCGACTCGGCCTGGCGGTACAGGTCGTCGACCTTCTTCTCGACTTCCTCCAGGCTGGGCTTGTCGTCGGCCGCGGGGGCGGCGTTGGCCGACTGGGAGAGCAGGGCCACGGAGGTGAGGGCCGCCGTTGCCAGGGCGGGGGTCCGTATGCCTGCCACGCGCGTACCCGTAGGACGCGACTTGCGGTGCGACGCCAAGGGAGGCGACTCCTTCCATGTTCCGCCTACCGGGTTAGCTGTCGGGTTCGGGCGGGTGGTTCGGAAGGTTTGCCCTACGGCCGCTCCGCACAGGGAGTCGGGCCGATTCACCCCAGGTTCACGGTTGGGTCCCCGGCTCCGGCTGCCGCTGCGGCACACCGGACTCGGCGGAGGCCGCGCGGCCCGGCGACGTTCGCCGGTGGGGGTCATGCGGCCCGGTCGCACGGTAGCCAACTCGTGTGGCCCCTGTGAAGGTTGATGGGTGATATGCCCGATACATTTTCGTGACCTTATCCCCGGGCGTAGCCGAGAGTGAGCGATCAAGGGGGATTGATGATTAAAGATCCGCATATGGGGTGGGTGTAGCGGGGCGTGATCATGCGGTCATGGAGGGCGACAACGCGCCGCCGGGTGTTCGGCGGGCCGCCGGTCGCGCGGGATGTTCTCAGGGCGGCGGCGGGCTGTCAGTGGGGCGCCCTAGACTCGGAGAGCGATGAGCAGCCTCTTTGACGACAACTTCCTGGCGAACCTCCAGGCCCAGCGGGGCCCGGCCGACGAGCCCCCGCCGCCGCCCGAGGACGACCACGTTCCGGAGTCGATCCCGGACGATCTGTTCGGCGGGAAGTTCGACACGCCCCCGGACCGGGACGCCTACTACCGGGACGGAGCCCCCCGCCCCTTGGTGGACGCCGCCGCCCTCCTGGAGGGGCTGAACGACAACCAGCGCGCCGCCGTCGTCCACTCCGGCTCCCCGCTGCTCATCGTGGCCGGAGCCGGCTCGGGCAAGACCCGGGTGCTCACGCACCGCATCGCCCACCTGCTCGCCGAGCGGGACGTGCACCCGGGCCAGATCCTCGCGATCACGTTCACCAACAAGGCCGCCGGCGAGATGAAGGAGCGTGTCGAGCAGCTCGTCGGCCCGCGCGCGAACGCCATGTGGGTCATGACCTTCCACAGCGCGTGCGTGCGCATCCTGCGGCGGGAGAGCAAGAAGCTCGGCTTCACCTCCTCCTTCTCGATCTACGACGCCGCCGACTCCAAGCGTCTGATGGCCCTGGTCTGCCGCGACCTGGACCTCGACCCCAAGCGTTTCCCGCCGAAGTCCTTCAGCGCCAAGATCAGCAATCTGAAGAACGAGCTGATCGACGAGGAGGACTTCGCCGCCCAGGCCACCGACGGCTTCGAGAAGACCCTCGCCCAGGCCTACGCCATGTACCAGTCGCGGCTGCGCGAGGCGAACGCCCTCGACTTCGACGACCTGATCATGACGACGGTCAACCTGCTGCGCGCCTTCCCGGATGTCGCCGAGCACTACCGCCGCCGCTTCCGGCACGTCCTGGTCGACGAGTACCAGGACACCAACCACGCGCAGTACGCCCTGGTCCGCGAGCTGGTCGGCACCTCCGAGCACCCGGTCGACGTGCCGCCCGAGGCCGAGATCCCGCCCGCCGAACTGTGCGTGGTGGGTGACGCCGACCAGTCGATCTACGCCTTCCGCGGCGCGACGATCCGCAACATCCTCCAGTTCGAGGAGGACTACCCGGACGCGACGACGATCCTGCTGGAGCAGAACTACCGCTCCACACAGACGATCCTCAGCGCCGCCAACGCCGTCATCGAGCGCAACGAGTCCCGCCGCCCCAAGAACCTGTGGACCAACGCGGGCACCGGCGCGCAGATCACCGGCTACGTCGCCGACACCGAGCACGACGAGGCGCAGTTCGTAGCCGACGAGATAGACCGCCTCACCGACGCGGGCGAGGCCAAGGCGGGCGACGTCGCCGTCTTCTACCGCACGAACGCCCAGTCCCGTGTCTTCGAAGAGGTCTTCATCCGCGTCGGCCTGCCCTACAAGGTCGTCGGCGGTGTCCGCTTCTACGAGCGTAAGGAGGTCCGGGACGTCCTGGCCTACCTGCGCGTGCTGTCCAACCCCGAGGACTCGGTGCCGCTGCGCCGGATCCTCAACGTCCCCAAGCGGGGCATCGGCGACCGCGCCGAGGCCATGATCGACGCCCTGTCCCAGCGGGAGAAGATCAGTTTCCCGCAGGCGCTCAAGCGCGTCGACGAGGCGTACGGCATGGCCGCGCGCTCCACCAACGCCGTCAAGCGGTTCAACACGCTGATGGAGGACCTCCGCACCGTCGTCGAATCCGGCGCCGGACCCGCCACGGTGCTGGAAGCCGTCCTGGAACGCACCGGCTACCTCGCCGAACTCCAGGCCTCCACCGACCCCCAGGACGAGACCCGGATCGAGAACCTCCAGGAACTCGCCGCCGTCGCGATGGAGTTCGAACAGGAGCGCGGCGAGGACGAGCCGCCCTCCCTGTCCGACTTCCTCGAGCAGGTCGCGCTGGTCGCCGACTCCGACCAGATCCCCGACGAGGAGGACGGCGACGGCGTCATCACGCTGATGACCCTGCACACCGCCAAGGGCCTGGAGTTCCCGGTCGTCTTCCTGACCGGCATGGAGGACGGCGTCTTCCCGCACATGCGCGCCCTCGGCCAGGCCAAGGAGCTGGAGGAGGAGCGGCGCCTGGCCTACGTCGGCATCACGCGCGCGCGGGAGCGGCTGTATCTGACGAGGTCCACCCTGCGCAGCGCCTGGGGCCAGCCCTCGTACAACCCGCCCTCCCGGTTCCTGGAGGAGATCCCTCCGGCCCACGTGGAGTGGAAGCGGACGGGAGCGACCGCGCCCGCATCCTCCGGGCCGGTCTCGGCGGTGGCGGCCTCGCTGTCGTCGTCCCGCTCGCGCTCGTCGGCGTCGGGCGCCTCCGGTTTCGCCACGCGCCGCACCTCCGAGAAGCCGGTGGTGTCACTGGCGGTCGGGGACCGGGTCACACACGACCAGTTCGGACTCGGGACCGTCGTCGCGGTCAAGGGCACGGGAGGCAACGCCGAGGCGACGATCGACTTCGGCGACACCAAGCCGAAGCGGCTGCTGCTGCGGTACGCGCCGGTGGAGAAGCTGTAGCACCGTGAGGTGAACCGGTGGGCCCCTGCGCGCTCGACGCGGGCGGGGGCTGCCGGAACGTCACTCGGCGCAGGCGAGTGCCGAGGCTGCGGTACGTCACTCGACGCGGACGAGTGCCGCGGCTGCCGGGATGTTACGCCGGGTCGATGCCGTGGCTGCGCAGCCACGGGAGGGGGTCGATCGCCGAGCCGCCGCCCGGCCGCACTTCGAAGTGCAGGTGCGGACCGGTGGAGTTGCCGGAGTTGCCGGAGCGCGCGATCGGATCGCCGGCCTTCACGGTCGTACCCGAGGGGACCGTGTAGGTGGAGAGGTGGCAGTACCACGTCTCCGTGCCGTCCTTCGCGGTCAGGATCAGCATGTTGCCGTACGCGCTGTTCCACTGTGTGCGCACGGTGCCGTCGGTCGCGGCCATGACGGTCGTGCCGTACGAGACGGGGAAGTCGATACCGGTGTGCAGGGACATCCAGTTGATTCCGGACTGGCCGTAGGTGGCGCTGAGTCCGTGCCGGGCGACCGGCAGCGCGAACTTGGGCCGCAGCCGCTCCTTGCGGGCCGCCTCTTCCGCCGCCCGCTTCTTCTCGGCCACCTGCTGGGCCTTGAGGTCGATGCGCTCCTGCGTGCGGCTGGCCCGGTCGGCGAAGTCGTCGGCGCCGGCGGAGAGGCTCTGCAGCTGCGTGTCCAGCTTGTTGTTGGCCGCGGCCGGCTTGACCGGCGGCGCGTCCGCCGCGGTCGTCTGCGCCTCGGCGGCACTGTCGTCGGAGAAGGTACCGACGGAGGCCGCGGCGATCCCGGCGACACCCATCACGCATGCCGACGGCACCGCGATGGTCATCAGCGCCGAGCGCCGGGGAGGGGTACGGCGGCGGGAGCGGGAGCCGGCGCGCGCGGCGGCCCGCGCGGACGGGGCCGGGGCGACGTCCTCCTGGCCGTCCAGGAGCGGTGCGACGACGGGCAGTTCACCGGTGGTGGCCGGCTCGCCGCCGTCCGCGTCGGGGTCGTGATAGCCGGCCTCGGCGGATTCGTCGTACGTGGCCTGGTCGAAGGCCGCCGTCTCGTGCTGGTCGAAGGTTTCGGCAGGGTGCTCGTACGCGTCGGGAGCCGGTGCGGCGGGGGTGCCGTCGGAGTTCCACTGCGTCGCGTCGTAGGCGCCCGTGTCGAAGGTCTGCGTGCCCCACTCCCACTGCTGGGTGTGGTCGGCCGGGTTGCCGGACTGGTCGGGCTGGAGCCAGGCGCCGGCTTCCCACTGCCCGGTGGCGTCGGGGGACGGGCTCTGGGACGGGATGGCCGACATCGGCTGCTGCTCGGCCGTCCACGACGTCGTGTCGTACACACCGGTGTCGTAAGCGGCGTGGTGCTGGGCCGCGTACGCGTCGTAGTGCACGTTCTCGTGCGTTCCGGTGGGCCAGTGGCCGGTCTCGTACGTCCCCGGGGCGTGGCCGCCGCCCGTCATGTCGCCGAAGAGGGGGTCGGCCGCGAAGCTCGCGGTGGTGTGCCCGGTGGCGTCGAAGCCGACGCCGTGGGTACCCGTGGCGTCAAAACCGGTGGCGGTGTGGTCGCCGTACGTGGTGAAGTCGCCGTACTGGGCTTCCTGGGTGTTGTACGACGCGTAGTGCGCGGAGGCGGCGTCGGAAGCCGGAGCCGGGGTCATGGTCCCCGACGGGTGACGGTCGTTCACCAACTTCTCTTTCGCCTCGACAACAGGGGCTGCCAGAGCAGTGCGGCGACTGTACCCGGCGGTACGCGGGCACGACAATCTTCGGCAGGTTTCGCGCCCGCAGGAAACGGGCATTCGGCCGTGTTTTGGCGGACGGCGGGCATGGGTTTGGCCCTGTGTTCGAAGTTTGTTCGAGGTTGATCGTTACTGTGCCGCCGAGTGTCCGCTGTATGACGAGTCTCAGGCGACTGTCAGATCGTCGTTGTGTTCGGCGGACGGTTCACCCGGTCGTGCCGTGTCGAGGACCTGCCGTACGCCGTTGGCGACGGCGGGGTGCACGGGCAGGGCGAGGTGGCCGATGCCGGTCACGCGCACGTTCTCCGCCATCAGGTCCGGGTGGTCGATGCAGGCCGTCTCCAGCGGATCCATCACATGGTCGAGGTCGCTCCAGAAGCTGACGAAGTGCGTACGGCAGTCAGGGGCGGGCGCCGTGAGCTCCTCGAGCACCGGTGAGCCGGGGCGCATCTGGCGCACTATGGGGTGCGCGTCGGCGAAGGGCACCACTCGGGTTCCCGAGTGCGGCGTGCCGAGCGTGACAAGGGTCCGCACATGCGTGTCGCCGCCGAGGCGCTGCACGTAGTAACGCGCTATCAGGCCGCCCAGGCTGTGCCCGACGATGTCGATCCGCTCGGCCCCCGTGCGCTCGCAGAGCTCCTCCACACGCCGCCCGAGGAGTTCGGCGGCGGCGCGTATGTCGCGGGTCAGCGGCGAGTAGTTGAGGGACTCGATCCGCTGCCTGCCGTGCTGCGCGAGGCTGCGGCGCAGCAGGACGAAGACCGAGCGGTTGTCGATGAAGCCGTGCAGCAGGAGAACCGGTGGCTTGGCCTGCGCGGGCAGTTGGGCGGCGCCGTCAGCGGGCGGCGCCGGGGCGGGGACGCGCCGCTCCTGGGTGATGCCGGACGGGTAGAGGAGGAGATGCCCGGCCAGGATCGCGATCTCCAGGGCCGTGGCCTTCAGGAGGGCCACGGAGAGTCCCGCGAGCCGGCCCGGCAGCAGACGCTCACAGAGCGGAAGAAAGGGCAGTGCAGCCCTGGTGACCTTCATGGCCGACCTCCTGTCGGCACGCGACAGGACGGCTCCGCCCCCCGTGTGCCCTCGTGGAAAGCAGCTGCGAAGACGGGCGGCGACGACCGCGAGAGCGGCGTGAACCGCGTGAGCAGCGTGAACCGCGTGAGCTTCGAGGGTGGAGCGCGGCGTGTGGCGTGTGTGACGCCGGTGGTGCGACGGGGGTCCCCGATCTGTGGGGTGACGAGGCTCCCCGCCGGTGCGCCGTGTCTGCCCTGCGTGCGGTGCGTGCCCTGTGTGCGGTACGTGCGGTACGTGCGGTACGTGCCTTGTGTGCCCTGTTCGCCTTCGCCGGGACGCCCTGCCGCCGCGATGTGTGGGTGGTGCGGCGGTACGGCAGTCTCGATGCGGCTCCCCTTGCGCTTGTCCCATCGTGTGATTTCCCCCTCGGTATCCACCGCGAAACTGCCGGTTACCGGATCCTGGAGATAACGTTCGTTCACTTCCCCGGCCGGTTCGGGGCGGGGTGTCCGTGCGGTGCGGCGTGTACGGCTTGCCCGATGTGTGCGGTACTTGTCGGTACGGATGGATGTAGTCGCTTCATGGAGGCAGTGATGGGTGTGGCAGCCGGTCCGATCCGCGTGGTGGTGGC
Source organism: Streptomyces sp. NPDC101110 (assembly GCF_044759525.1). NCBI lineage: Bacteria > Bacillati > Actinomycetota > Actinomycetes > Kitasatosporales > Streptomycetaceae > Streptomyces > Streptomyces sp. NPDC101110. The sequence continues at coordinate 371,957 of NZ_JBIVZM010000001.1, forward strand.
CAAGCCGGGGCTCGACGGCCACGATCGCGGGGCCAAGGTGATCGCGCGGGCCCTGCGCGACGCCGGTATGGAGGTCATCTACACCGGCCTCCACCAGACTCCCGAGCAGATCGTCGACACGGCGATCCAGGAGGACGCCGACGCGATCGGCCTGTCCATCCTCTCCGGAGCGCACAACACGCTCTTCGCGGCGGTGATCGACCTGCTCAGGGAGCGGGACGCGGAGGACATCCTGGTCTTCGGCGGCGGGATCATCCCCGAGGCGGACATCCCCCTGCTCAAGGAGAAGGGCGTAGCGGAGATCTTCACTCCCGGGGCGACGACGGCTTCGATCGTGGACTGGGTCCGGACGAACGCGCGCCAGCCCGCGCAGGCGTAGGCCTCCGGGGCTCCGGCCCGGGGGCGTTGACGGTCGCGGGGGGCCACGTGCGATGCGGTGTGGCGGTCGTCGGCCGGTGTGCTGTCGTGTCCATCGGCCGGTTTGGCGTCGTGTCCGGCGCCGCGATCGCGGGCCGGATTCAGGCCGCTTCCAGTTCCTCGGCCATCGCCGCGCGCAGACGCAGAGTCGTGACCAGGCGCTGGAAGGCCTCCGCCCAGTAGCCGCCGGCTCCCGGGGAGGCGTTCTCCGGGTCGTCGGGTACGGCCAGCAGCGCGTCGAGCCGTGAGGCCTCGGACGGGTCCAGGCAACGCTCGGCCATACCCATCACGCCGCTGAAACTCCATGGATAACTCCCCGCGTCCCGAGCGATGTTGAGTGCGTCCACCACCGCCCGGCCGAGCGGCGCCGCCCAGGGCACCGCGCACACCCCGAGCAACTGGAAGGCCTCGGACAGGCCGTGCGTGCCTATGAAGCCGGCCACCCACTCGGCCCGTTCGGCGGCGCCCAGCGTGCCGAGCAGCTTGGCGCGCTCGGCCAGGGACACGGCTCCCGGACCGCCCGCCTCCGGTGCCGACGGGTCGCCGAGCAGCGCGCGTGACCACTCGGCATCCCGCTGACGCACCGCCGCCCGGCACCACGCCGCGTGCAGTTCTCCCTGCCAGTCGTCCGCGACCGGCAGCGCCACGATCTCCCGGGGGGTGCGACCGCCGAGCCGCCGCGACCACGTCCCGAGCGGTGCCGCCTCCACCAACTGGCCGAGCCACCAGGAGCGTTCACCGCGCCCTGCGGGGGCCTTCGCCACGACGCCGTCGCGTTCCATGCCGGGATCGCACTCGTGCGGCGCCTCGACGGCGATCGTCGGGACGGCTTCGCCGGCTGCCGTTGCCCCCACGGTCGCCGTGGCCGCCGCGGAGGTGACTCCTGTGACTGCGGTGGCTGCCTCGGCCGATGTGCTCCCCGCGGTCCCGCCGGGGCCCCCGTCCCCGGTGCCGGGGTTTCGAGGCCGGGCCGTGCGCAGGTGGTCGATGGCCACACAGGCCGCAGCCCTGGCCGCCATCCGCGCGGCGAGCGCCGACCCCGGCAGCGCCGACAGCAGCTCCGCCGCCGTCGCCCGGACGTTGCGACTGCGGTCGGCCAGGGCTTGTTCCAGGAACGGCTCGTCGTCCGGGCCCAGGCCCGCACGCAGAGAGTCGAGGAACATCAGCCGGTCCTCGGCCCGTTCCGTCGCCCACGTCGTCGCGAGCAGGTCGCGGGCGGCGGCCGGTTCACGGGAGCGCAGGGCGGACAACAGGGCGACGCGTTCGGCGAACAGGCCCTCCTGCCACAGCCGCTGGACCCTGTCGTCGTCCTCGGGGCGCGGCAGTGCGGCGCTCCCGCCCGGGGCCGCGCGCAGGGCGAACCGCCAGTCCTGGTTGAGCCGCGCCAGCCACAGGGCCCGGGGCCCCGCGAACTCCAGGGCGGCCGGACGCAGGTCGGTACGCCCCCGGGCCGCGTCCAGCAACGCCGGAAGCAGGTGCGGGGGCGGCGCGAATCCGCGGGAGTTCGCCGTGGCGAGCCACTGCGGCAGCAGTTCCGTCAGGTCGGGTGCGGTGCCCCGCCGGCCTCCGCCGGAGGGGCCGGGGCGGTCGGCCAGCAGCATCGCGAGTCTGCGCGCGGCCGCCGACGGCAGCGGCGGACGCGTGTCCCTGGGAGCCGGCTGTGGCCGCTCGGCAGCCCGCGCGGGGCGCAGACCGGCCCGTCGTCGCACGGTCTCCACGGCCGCCGCGTCCAGCAGAGCCGCGGGTGCGTCCGGGCCCGGCGCGGCGCCGGGCGGGGTGCGCCGGTCGGTGCCGAGGAGCGCGGTGGTGACGAGCCCCTCCCACGCGTCCGCGCCGGGCGCGGCCACAGGAGCAGAGGTCCTGATCATGAGCTTCCTTTCCGTGGGGCGCCCGGTGGTTGAAGGCTCGTCCTCACCGGTTGTCCCGTGATGCCTGCAAGATGCGTGGGTATGGGGGTGGGTGGGGCGCGGACGGCCTTCGGCCGGGTCGGGGGCGGGCGGAGGGTCGCGAGCTGAGCCGTCGTCACGGGATCAGCAGAGCGCGACCGCGTCACCCGCGCCCTCCGGCCAGGCCGTCAGCGGGGTGAAGCCCTGGTGGCCGCATTCACCGAAAACCCTGACCGGGGCCCCGCCCGACAGGGCGACGAGCCGCCACAGGCCCGGCCGGGAACGCGCCACGGGACTGAGCGGCAACGCCGTGTCCTCGTCGGCGTCCGCGAGTTGCCAGGACTCGCCGTCCGGTACCGGAACGACCCGGTCCAGCGTCACCGGGACGGACTCCAGCCACGGGTCGTCGCGCAGGGCGTCGCCGTAACGGGCCGCGGCCCGGGACGTCGTCATCCCCGGGGGGCGTATCGCAGCGGGGCCGGGCGGCGCGAACTGTTCGCCCAGGGCCACCCGCGGTTGCCCGGCGCCCGGGTACGCGGACATCTCGGCGTCCAGGGCCAGCCCCACCGGCAGCGCCAGCTCCGGGGCACGACCCGCGGCGCCGTAGGAGAGGAGCAGCACGGTGCGCTGCGTGTCGGTGCCGTAAAGCCAGATCCTGCGGGTCGTCAGGCGCGCGTCCGTCGTGTCGTACTGGGCGAGGACCAGCCAGCGGTCGCGCACCGGCGGGCCGTCGGCCGAGGCCGGCAGACCCATGCGGGAGCGGACCGTGGCCGCCAGGCCGTCCGGGAGCCGCTCACGGCGCAGCCAGCCCTGCCCGAGGAGATGCAGCAGTGCGCACTCCTCCAGCAGCCGCACCGGCCAGCCCGGACCCGTGGACGGTATAGCCCCCAGCTCCCGCACCCGGCCCGCCAGGCCCTGGGCCTGGGCGTCGACCATGCGGGCCGCCGTCTCCTCCCACAGGCCGTACCCCGACTGCTCCGCGGTCGCCAGGCCGCCGCGCAGCAGATCGCTCAGGCGCTGCTCCAGCTCCACCGCGCCCGCCGTGACCCGCTCCGCACGGCGCTCCGCCCGGCGCCGCGCGGCTTCCGGATCAGCGGGCCCTGACGCGGTGTCGGAGCGGTCGCCGGCCTCCTTCGCCGCGGTGCGCCTGCGCCGCCCCGCCATCCACTCTCCGGCCCACGGAGGAGCCTGTCCCGGTGGCACCGCCGCATCGTCGGCGGCCCAGAGCAACAACAGCCCGAGCGCGTGCTTGCACGGGAACTTGCGGCTCGGACACGTGCACTTGTAGGCCGGGCCGGCGGCGTCCGCGAGGTCGACGACCGTCTGATACGGCTTGCTTCCGCTGCCCTTGCACAGCCCCCACACCGTCCTCTCGTCGGAACACCCCGCCTCGGACCACGGCCCGGCCGCGCCGAGTTTGCTGCCCGCTTTGCGTGATGCGGCGTCAGGTGCCAGTGCCAGCACCTGGTCCGCCGTCCAGCGCACCCCCTGCTGAGTCATGTCACCGAAGGTAGATCCCGCCACTGACAATCGGGTCCGCGAGCGGCTCCGGCAGGGCGTTTTCCCAGGTCGGAACGGATTGTCAGTGGTGTGGTGCAACGTTGGTGCCAGATCCGAACCGGCCGAGCTGGAGGGGGACTTTGCCATGACTGTGTCCGTGGAGCCGACGTCCGTCGAAGCGGGAGAGACGGCATCGACCCAGGCGTTGCGACCGCACGCCGAGGACGCCTTCGCCCATGAACTCGCCGCGCTGGCCGCGCAGGACGACCGCCCGCGCCCGGCCCGCTGGAAGCTGTCGCCGTGGGCCGTAGCGACGTACCTGCTCGGCGGCACGCTGCCGGACGGCACGGTGATCAGTCCCAAGTACGTCGGACCGCGCCGCATCGTCGAGGTCGCCGTCACCACGCTCGCCACCGACCGCGCCCTGCTGCTGCTCGGTGTGCCGGGCACGGCGAAGACGTGGGTGTCCGAGCACCTGGCCGCGGCCGTCAGTGGTGACTCCACCCTCCTGGTGCAGGGCACCGCCGGCACCCCGGAGGAGGCCATCCGCTACGGCTGGAACTACGCGCAGCTGCTCGCCCACGGCCCGAGCCGCGACGCCCTCGTGCCCAGCCCGGTCATGCGGGCCATGGCGGAAGGCATGACGGCCCGCGTCGAGGAGCTGACGCGCATCCCCGCCGACGTGCAGGACACGCTCATCACCATCCTGTCGGAGAAGACGCTGCCCATACCGGAGCTGGGCCAGGAGGTGCAGGCGGTCCGCGGCTTCAACCTCATCGCCACGGCCAACGACCGCGACCGCGGGGTCAACGACCTGTCCAGCGCCCTGCGCCGCCGGTTCAACACGGTGGTGCTGCCGCTGCCGGAGAGTGCCGAAGCGGAGGTCGACATCGTCTCCCGGCGCGTCGACCAGATCGGCCGCTCCCTCGACCTGCCGGCCGCGCCCGACGGACTCGCCGAGATCCGCCGGGTCGTCACGGTCTTCCGCGAGTTGCGCGCCGGAGTCACGACCGACGGCCGGACGAAGCTGAAGTCGCCCAGCGGCACGCTGTCCACGGCCGAGGCGATCTCCGTCGTCACCAACGGACTCGCCTTGGCCGCCCACTTCGGAGACGGAGTGCTGCGCCCGGGCGACGTCGCCGCGGGCATCCTCGGCGCGGTGGTCCGCGACCCGGCTGCGGACCGGGTCATCTGGCAGGAATACCTGGAGACGGTGGTCCGCGAGCGTGACGGCTGGAAGGACTTCTACCGGGCCTGCCGCGAGGTGAGCGGGTGAGGGACGCCGCCTGGGGGCGGCCGGATGGTCGGCCCGGCGCTCGTCGGCCGGCCGGGGACGGGGGAGACGGGAGGCGGCGTGCGGGACGGGAGGGGGTTGAGGTGACCGGTGTGGCAGGGGCCGCGGACGAGCGGGACGGGAGAGAGCGTGACATGACGGTGGTGGAGAGGCCCGTGGGCCGGGGCGCCGGGTCCGGGCCGGTGCTGCTCGGGGTGCGGCATCACGGGCCGGGGTCCGCGCGGGCGGTCCGGGCGGCTCTGGAGGAGGTCCGGCCGGGGATCGTGCTGATCGAAGGCCCGCCCGAGGCCGACGCGCTGATCCCGCTCGCCGCCGACGAGGAGATGCGACCGCCGGTCGCCCTGCTCGCCCACGCCGTGGACGAACCCGGCCGCTCGGCGTTCTGGCCGCTGGCCGCGTTCTCCCCGGAGTGGGTCGCCCTCCGCTGGGCCCTGGAACACGACGTCCCGGCCCGCTTCATCGACCTGCCGGCCACACACACGCTGGCCTGGGGACGGCAGGAGGACGAGGCGGCGACGGGCGCCGAACGGCCTCTCGACGCCGGGGAGACCGCAGCGCAGGACACCGGCACCGGTCCCGCAGACTCGGCGGATCCCGCCGACTCGACCGGTCCCGCAGACTCGGCGGATCCCGCCGACTCGACCGGCCCCGCTGATGCGGCCGACTCCGCGGATCTGCGGATCGATCCCCTGGGAGTCCTCGCCGAAGCCGCCGGTTACGACGACCCGGAGCGGTGGTGGGAGGACGTCGTGGAGCACCGGGGTGCGGGGGAGGGCGACGCGCTCGCACCGTTCACCGCGCTCGAGGAGGCCATGGGCGCCCTCCGGGAGACCTACGGCAGCGGGGGGCACGACCGAGACCTGGTGCGGGAGGCGTACATGCGGCTCCAGGTGCGGTCCGCGCAGCGGGAGTTCGAGGGCGGCGTCGCCGTCGTCTGCGGAGCCTGGCACGTGCCCGCGCTGCGGCAGAAGACGACCGTCGCCGCCGACAAGGCGCTGCTGAAGGGGCTGCCGAGGGTCAAGACCGACATGACCTGGGTGCCGTGGACCCACCGCCGGCTGTCCCGGACGAGCGGGTACGGGGCGGGGATCGACTCGCCGGGCTGGTACGGGCACTTGTTCAGCGCCCCGGACCGGCCGGTGGAGCGGTGGCTCACCAAGGTGGCGGGGCTGCTGCGCGCCGAGGACCGGATCGTCTCCTCCGCCCACGTCATCGAGGCGGTGCGGCTGGCCGAGACGCTCGCCGCGATGCGCGGCCGTCCGCTGCCGGGTCTGAGCGAGACGACCGACGCGGTGCGGGCGGTGATGTGCGAGGGATCCGACGTGCCGCTGGCGCTGGTGCGGGACCGGCTGGTCGTGGGGGACGTACTGGGGGAGGTGCCCTCGTCGGCACCTGCGGTGCCCTTGCAACGGGACCTGACCGGGCTGCAACGCCGGCTGCGGCTGAAGCCGGAGGCGCTGGAGCGGGAGCTGGAGCTCGACCTGCGCAAGGACAACGACGCCGCCCGCAGCAGACTGCTGCACCGGCTGCGGCTGCTCGGCATCGCATGGGGCGAACCGGCCGCCTCGCGCGGGAGCACCGGCACGTTCCGGGAGACGTGGCGGCTGCGCTGGGAGCCCGAGCTGTCCGTGCGGGTCGCCGAGGCCGGGGTGTGGGGGACGACCGTCCTGTCCGCCGCGACCGCGAAGGCCGAGGCGGACGCCGTCACCGCCGAGTCCCTCGCCGACGTCACCGCGCTCGCCGAGCGCTGCCTGCTGGCCGAACTGCCCGACGCGCTGCCGACGGTGATGCGGGTCCTCGCCGACCGGGCGGCCCTCGACACCGACGCCGGCCACCTCGCCCAGGCGCTTCCGGCCCTGGTCCGCTCCCTGCGCTACGGCGACGTGCGCGGCACGGACACCGGCGCGCTGGCCGAGGTCGCCGCGGGACTGGCCGAGCGGGTCTTCGTCGGCCTTCCCCCGGCCTGCGCCGCGCTCGACGCGGACGCCGCCGAGGAGATGCGGCGCCATGTGGACGCGGTGCACGGAGCCGTCGGTCTTCTGGGAGACACCCCCGCCACCGGACACGGCCGGCTGAAAAGCCGCTGGCAGTCGGTGCTTCGGGTGCTGTCCGGGCGGGACACCGTGCCCGGGGTGATCCGGGGGCGGGCCGTGCGGCTCCTGCTCGACGACGGGGAACTGGCCCAGGACGAGGCGGCCGTGCTGATGGGACTCGTCCTGTCGCCGGGCACACCACCGGCGGACGCGGCCGCCTGGATCGAGGGCTTCGTCGGCGGGGGCTCCGGCGGCGGGATGCTCCTGGTGCACGACGAACGGCTGCTCGGCCTGGTCGACGCGTGGCTGACCGGGGTGCCGGCCGAGGCCTTCACGGACGTACTGCCCCTGCTGCGGCGGACGTTCTCGGCTTACGAGCCCGGGGTGCGCCGGACCCTCGGCGAACTGGTCCGGCGCGGACCAGGAGCCGAAGGTCGCGCCACCGTCGCAGGCTCGGGCGTACCCGGCTTCGCCGCCGACCTCGACCGGGCGCGCGCGGACGCCGTGCTGCCGGTCGTGCGGCTGCTGCTCGGGCTGGACGAAGAGAACGAGAACACGGACAACCATCTGGCGGGGGTGACGGGATGACGACCGAGGCACTGCGGAAGCGAACGACGGCTCCGGAAGCGGGAGATGCCCGGACGGGCGGGCTCCGGGCGGAAAGGCGGTCCACGACGACCGTGCCGGTGATCCCGTTGTGGGAACGGCCGCACAAGGGAGGACGGGGATGACGTCCGGTTCGACGGACCCGGCGCAGGAGCGGCTGCGGCGGTGGCGGCTCGTACTCGGGGGCGACACGGCGGACGGTACCGGCTGCGCGCTGTCGGGCCGGGACGCCGCGATGGACACTGCGCTCACCGCGCTCTACGGCAAGAAGGACGGCAGGTCACAGGGGGGCCGGGACCGTTCGGCGGGGCTCGGGGCGTCGGCGCCGTCGGTTGCGCGCTGGCTCGGGGACATCCGGACCTACTTCCCCTCCTCCGTCGTGCAGGTCATGCAGCGAGACGCAATCGACCGGCTCGGTCTCGCCACGTTGCTGCTGGAGCCGGAGATGCTGGAGGCGGTGGAGGCCGACGTGCACCTCGTCGGCACGCTGCTGTCACTGAACAAGGCGATGCCGGAGACCACGAAGGAGACGGCCCGGGCCGTCGTGCGCAAGGTCGTCGAGGACCTGGAGAAGCGGCTCGCCACCCGCACCAGGGCCACTCTCACCGGTGCGCTCGACCGCAGCGCCCGGATCAACCGGCCCCGCCACCACGACATCGACTGGAACCGCACCATCGCGGCCAACCTCAAGCACTACCTGCCCGAATACCGGACGATCGTGCCGGAGCGGCTCATCGGCTTCGGGCGGGCGACCCGGTCCACGAAGAAGGAGGTCATCCTCTGTATCGACCAGTCGGGATCCATGGCTGCATCGGTGGTGTACGCATCGGTGTTCGGGGCGGTCCTCGCCTCGATGCGGACGATCTCCACGCGACTCGTCGTCTTCGACACGGCGGTCGTCGACCTCACGGACCAGTTGGACGACCCGGTCGACGTGCTGTTCGGCACGCAGCTCGGCGGTGGCACGGACATCAACCGGGCGCTCGCGTACTGCCAGTCGCAGATCACCCGGCCCGCGGAGACGATCGTCGTGCTGATCAGCGACCTCTATGAAGGCGGCATCCGCAACGAGATGCTCAAGCGGGTCTCCGCGATGAAGGCGTCGGGCGTGCAGTTCGTGACGCTGCTGGCGCTCTCGGACGAGGGGGCACCCGCGTACGACCGGGAACACGCCGCCGCGCTCGCGGCGCTGGGGGCACCGGCGTTCGCGTGTACGCCCGATCTGTTCCCGGAGGTGATGGCGGCGGCGATCGAGAAGCGGCCGCTGCCGATACCGGACGCGGCTTGAGGGGGATGGTTCCGAGGGAGCCGGATATGAAGGGGTCGGCTGCGGAGGAGGCGGTTACCGGAGAGGCGGCTCCCCAGGGGCAGAATGACGACTTGTCGATGCATCGTCGTCCGACGCACCGCGGTGAAAACGGACATGACGACCCATCGGGGACGGACCTGACGATCCACGGGTAGCAAGGGCTTGCGCGACCTGCGCACTCCCCTGCGAGGATCGGCGCCTGCCTGACCGCGCGTGTGCCGGCCGGGCGGTGCCGCTTCCGTCGCACGGGAGGAAGCCTTCCCCTCTTGACCTGGTCAGCAGCCCTGTCTGACGCCGCGTTGCGCGTCACGCGCACAGCGGCCGGACGGCGTGCCGTCCAACGGGCCTTGCTGGTCGCCGGGTTGCCGGAGGTTGGACTGCTCTGGGGCGAGCGTGCGCATGCCGCGAGTGGCGTGGGGGTGCTGCCGGCGTGGTCATCCCGCCGGTTGCCGTCGCAGCCGCAGCCGCAGCCGCAGCCGCCCGAGTGGTGGCCGCGCATGGAACCGTCCAGCCACGCCCTCCCCGCCCCGGACACCTCCGGCCCGCGGCCGGGCACCTCGGGCCCGCGGCCGGACGCGACGACGGTGGCGGCGGCGGACGCGGTGGCTCACGGCTGCGGGCCACCCCTCACCGAGGCAAGCCCGGCGGCCGGTCCCGACACCACCGCGCACCACCTCAGACGCGCGGGCCACCGCACCAGCCACGTCATTCACACCAGCGACACCAGCGACAGAGGCGGCCTCAGTCGCAGCAGCCACCGCAGCCATCCCGAACCAGCCACTCACACCGGACCTGCCCCTGCCGAGCACCCGTCCGGAGGGCAACCGGACGGTGTGTTCGGCAACCGGTTCGTGGTGGACGGCGGCTCGTCGTGGCACGGTGACGCACCCGCCCTCACGGTGGGCCTGCCGGCGCCGCTCGGGCTCGTGCCCGGTGTTCTGGCGCGAACGGACGCCGCCGGTGCCTCGGACGCCCACCGGGACCTCTCGCTCTTCCCCGCTTAGCGCGCACCGGCCCCACCGAGAGGCGGCGCCGTGAGCCCGTCCTCGAGGGGTGGAGCGTCTCATCGGCCGGGGCCCAGGGGTGTCCACGGCGCCCCTTCCCTCCCCTGCTTCACGAGGCAGCACGTCCGGACGGCCGAAAGCCGTCGGCGGTCCGCGGCCGAAACCTCGTGGATGGGCCGGGTGGTCCCCAAAGGGGTGGGGAGTACCCGGCCCGCGCCTCCGGGCGCGGGGCCCTGAACAGGGCCTTGTGATCCTCCGGGGGTGTCCGGCGGGCCTCACCGGGTCAACCCCAGCCCGGTGAGGCCCCTCGCCCACCCGTCACCCGTCTCTCACACCAGGCACGCCGTGCCAGAGAGGGCGGCATCATGTGACAGGTATCACCGCTCAGGTGTGACCCTCGATTTAGAGGCCTCCCGGAAGCAGCGATAACCTGCGAGACGGACATGCCGCGCGCTCGGACACCGTGTGCGCCTCCCTTGTGACAGACAGCGGACGTCACGTTGCCCTCGCGGCACGCCCACGCAGACAACGAACCGCGAGATCACTGATAGGGACGGAAGCGCGTGGACCTGTTCGAGTACCAGGCGAGGGACCTCTTCGCCAAGCACGATGTACCGGTGCTGGCCGGTGAAGTCATCGACACGCCTGAGGCGGCCCGCGCAGCCACCGAGCGCCTCGGTGGCAAGTCCGTCGTCAAGGCCCAGGTGAAGGTCGGCGGCCGTGGCAAGGCGGGCGGCGTGAAGCTCGCCGGCACCGCCGACGAGGCGGTCGAGCACGCGACCAACATCCTCGGCATGGACATCAAGGGCCACACGGTCCACAAGGTGATGATCGCCGAGACGGCCCCGGAGATCGTGGAGGAGTACTACGTCTCCTTCCTCCTGGACCGTGCCAACCGCACCTTCCTCTCCATCGCGTCCGTCGAGGGCGGCATGGAGATCGAGGAGGTGGCGGCCACCCGTCCGGAGGCCGTCGCCAAGACGCCGATCGACGCCAACGAGGGCGTGACCGAGGCCAAGGCCCGCGAGATCGTCGCGGCCGCCAAGTTCCCGGCCGAGGTCGCCGACAAGGTCGTGAACGTCCTGGTCAAGCTGTGGGACACCTTCATCAAGGAGGACGCCCTCCTGGTCGAGGTCAACCCGCTGGCCAAGGTCGCCTCCGGTGACGTCATCGCCCTGGACGGCAAGGTCTCCCTGGACGAGAACGCCGAGTTCCGTCAGCCGGAGCACGAGGCCCTCCAGGACAAGGCCGCGGCCAACCCGCTCGAGGCCGCCGCCAAGGAGAAGAACCTCAACTACGTCAAGCTCGACGGCGAGGTCGGCATCATCGGCAACGGCGCGGGTCTCGTCATGAGCACCCTGGACGTCGTCGCGTACGCCGGTGAGGCGCACGGCGGCGTGAAGCCGGCGAACTTCCTCGACATCGGTGGTGGCGCCTCCGCCGCCGTCATGGCGAACGGCCTGGAGATCATCCTCGGCGACCCGGACGTCAAGTCCGTCTTCGTCAACGTCTTCGGTGGCATCACCGCCTGTGACGAGGTCGCCAACGGCATCGTCCAGGCGCTGCAGCTGCTCAAGGACAAGGGCGAGGAAGTCAACAAGCCGCTCGTCGTCCGTCTGGACGGCAACAACGCCGAACTGGGTCGCAAGATCCTCTCCGACGCCAACCACCCGCTGGTCCAGCGCGTGGACACCATGGACGGCGCGGCCGACAAGGCCGCCGAGCTCGCGGCTGCGAAGTAAGGGACGAGGACACACAGCCATGGCTATCTTCCTCAACAAGGACAGCAAGGTCATCGTCCAGGGCATGACCGGTGCCACGGGCATGAAGCACACCAAGCTCATGCTGGCCGACGGCACGAACATCGTCGGTGGCGTGAACCCCCGCAAGGCGGGCACGTCCGTCGACATCGACGGCAACGACATCCCGGTCTTCGGCACGGTCGCCGAGGCGATCGAGAAGACGGGCGCGAACGTGTCCGTCCTCTTCGTGCCGCCGGCCTTCGCCAAGGCCGCCGTCGTCGAGGCCATCGACGCCGAGATCCCGCTCGCGGTCGTCATCACCGAGGGCATCGCCGTCCACGACTCGGCCGCGTTCTACGCCTACGCCGTGTCCAAGGGCAACAAGACCCGGATCATCGGCCCGAACTGCCCCGGTCTCATCACCCCGGGCCAGTCCAACGCCGGCATCATCCCGGGCGACATCACCAAGCCGGGCCGTATCGGCCTGGTCTCGAAGTCGGGCACGCTGACGTACCAGATGATGTACGAGCTGCGCGACATCGGCTTCTCGTCGGCCGTGGGCATCGGTGGCGACCCCGTCATCGGCACCACCCACATCGACGCCCTGGCCGCGTTCGAGGCCGACCCCGACACCGACCTGATCGTCATGATCGGTGAGATCGGCGGCGACGCCGAGGAGCGGGCCGCGGCGTACATCAAGGAGAACGTGAAGAAGCCGGTCGTCGGCTACGTCGCGGGCTTCACCGCTCCCGAGGGCAAGACCATGGGCCACGCCGGCGCCATCGTCTCCGGCTCCTCCGGCACGGCCGCCGCGAAGAAGGAGGCCCTCGAGGCCGCGGGCGTCAAGGTCGGCAAGACCCCGACCGAGACGGCCAAGCTGGCGCGCGCCATCCTCGCGGGCTGAACCAGCCGACGCGCCGCACCGGCCGACGTGCTGAGTCACCCGTCGTGCTGAACCAGCCGTCGTGCTGAGTCACCCGACCTGCTGAATCAGCCGACGTGCTGAACCAGCCGTAGGGCTGAGCCTCCGAGCTCATCGATGGGCCCGTTCCCCGTACAGGGGGGCGGGCCCATCGGCATGTGCCCATTCCCTGCACGGGGGGCGAACCCATCGTCGTGTGCGCTCCCTGTACGGGTGTGGGCCCATCGTCGTGTGCCGCTCCCCGTACGGGTGTGGGCCCATCGTCGTGTGCCGCTCCCCGTACGGGTGTGGGCCCATCGTCGTGTGCCGCTCCCTGTACGGGGCGGGTCATCGCCGTGTGCCGGCCGGGTTCGCACAGGGGCCCTCGCGCCGCTCGCCCGCAGCCGGTCAACGCGGTTGCGGGAGCAGCCTGTCCGGCCCCTTCGGCTCCTCCTTGCGCAGCTTCGCGCGCAGTTTCCGCTCCGACTCCGACAGCGGTCCGGGCGCGACCGGCGGCGGTACGCCCTGCACCGTCTCTCCCGCGGGCACCGGTGGTTCGTAGCGGGTGGGGGCCGTGTGGACGGTGAGGGCCGTCGTGCCGATCAGGGTCACCGTGAAGGCGATGGCGGCCCGGGTCCAGAATCGGGCCCGGCGCTCCCCTCGCTGGCGTACCACCGGCGGTTTGGCCGCCCGCAGCCGGTCGGTGGAGGCCAGCTCGACCAGCCGCCAGTGCAGCGTCTCCGGGTCCGCGAGCTCCGGCAGCCGCTCCGCCAGCGCCTCGCGCGCGTGCGCCAGCCGGTTCACGGCCGCGCGGGTGCTCGCCTCCGTCTCCGCCGCCGTCTCCGGCAGGCCGAGCCCGACCCCGTCGTAGAGCACGAGTGTGCGGCGGCAGGACGGCGGGAGTTGCAGCAGGGTGTCCATCAGGGCCCGGTCGAACGCGTCGGACGGTGGTGGCTCGGGATGCCGGTAGCGCGGGCGGAGCCGGTGCCAGGGGGACAGTGCGCACTCGTACGCCACCGCGCGCACCCAGCCCGCCGGGTCGCGGTCGCGGGCCACTTCGGGCCAGCGTTGCCAGGCGATCTGGAAGGCCCGCTCCACCGACTCCCGGGCCAGCTCGCGGCGGCCGGTCAGCAGATAGGTCTGCCGGACCAGCGCGGGGGCGCAGAAGGCATAGAGCGCGTCGAAGGCCTGATCGGGGGTCAGCGCGGCGACGGCGTCGTCCGGCCGGCGCGGCGTCGTGGTGCGCGGGCGCTCGGTGAGGATGAGGCGGGGTCCGTGCGGGGCGGGGGTGTGGCTCCGGTCGGTGACGGTGACGGGGCCCCGCCCCCGGTCCTTCACGGCGGGCCTTTTCCGGTCGGTTGCCGCGGTCTCGCGCCGGGCTCGGGCGGACCGCCGCGCAGACGTGGTCGTGGGTGCCGGCTCCGGGTCGTCGTCGGCGTCGGCGGCATGCTCCTGAGGGGTGGACATTTCCGTCTCGTCCAGCGAATGGAGCAGTTTCACGTACTTCTCGCCCTTGCGGCCGCGCGGCGTGGAGCGGCCGGTCTCCCACCCGCGCACGGTCTCGCTGGTGACGCCCACCCGGGAGGCCAGCTGAGCCCGCGTCAGCGAGGCGGCCTCGCGCAGGCGTCGGCGTTCCTTGGGGGCGGGGAGCGGGCGGGCAGGGCTCTGCGTCACAGGGCACGCCTCCGTCCGAAAAAGCACATAAACATATTTTGGGCGACACAGCGAGGGTTCGCCTGTTACGCCGGTAAAGCGCGTGTCGTTGGGAGCATGGCGGTCGTGAACGAGATGACCGCTCGCCGACGTTCGCCGTCACCCCTGCTCACCCGGATGCGCGACGGTTCGCCCGGACTGATCGGTTGCTTCCTGGGGGGCGCTTTCGCGGCGGGCCTCGGACTGGCGTCGTTCGCCGTGCTCGTGACACTGCTGTGGATCAGCTCGCCCTACCCGGACAGCGGGCCCGGCGGGGCCATGCATGTGGCGGCGGCGCTGTGGCTGCTGGCCCATGGTGCCGAGTTGGTCCGTACCGACACGCTCTCCGGCGTCCCCGCCCCCCTCGGCCTGCCGCCCCTGCTGCTGCTGGCGCTGCCGGTGTGGCTGCTGCACCGCACGTCGCGGGACGCCACAGAGGGCGGAGGGGAGGGGGGCGACGACGGTGGCGAGGAGGACACCGGGACGGCCGCGAGCCCGCCCCTGGTCCCCGCCCGCACCGCGTGGACGGGCGTCGTCGTCGGCTACGTCGCCGTCGCCGTGCCCGCCGCCCTCTACGCCGCCGGCGGTGTGCTGCGGCCGTCGTGGGTGTGGGCCGGGGTGTGCGTTCCCTTCGTGGCTGTCGTGGCGGCGGGGGCGGGCGTGTGGTCCGCGTACGGCCGTCCGGGCCGGCCGCTGCGGCGGCTGCTGGGCGTGCTGCCCGAGGGCGTACGCCCGCTGGTGCTCGGCGCGGACGGGCGCCCGGGCGTCGCCGCGCGGGGGGCGGCCGCCGGGGTGACGGTGCTCCTCGGGGGCGGGGCGTTGCTGGTGGCGGTGTCGCTGTTGGGGCACGGCGCGGCGACCCGGGCGGCGTGGCTCGGGCTGACCGAGGGGTGGTCGGGGCGGTTCACCGTGCTGCTGCTGTGCGTGGCGCTGGTCCCGAACGCGGCGGTGTGGGGCGCCGCTTACGCCCTCGGGCCGGGTTTCACACTCGGGGCGGGTCACGTGGTGGGCCCGCTGTCCTCGGCGCCGGCCCCCCTCCTGCCGCCGTTCCCGCTGCTGGCGGCGGTGCCGGAGGCGGGGGAGGGGACCCCGGTGCACTGGTCGGCCGGGGCGGTGCCGTTGGTCGCCGGGGTGCTCGTGGGCTGGACGGTGACCAAGGGGGCGGCCTCCGCGGAACGCGACGGGACGGGACCGGGTGGTGACCCGGCGGTGACCTGGTCGGCCGGCCGCACCGTCCGTGCCGCCGCCCTGGCGTCGCTCCTGGGCGCGGCCGCGCTCGCGGCGCTGGCAGCACTGTCGGGCGGCCCCCTCGGCTCTGCCGTGCTGTCCCGCTTCGGCCCGGTGTGGTGGCAGGTCGGCGCCGCGACGCTGGTTTGGCTGGGCCTGCCGGCGATCCTGACGGCGCTTGGAGCATGGGCCTGGCGGCGGCGGACGCCCCGGGCGGAGGTGCCGAGGATCGGCGAACAGCGCAAGGAAGCCACCCCGGGCCCCCGAGGGCGGGGAGGGTCCCGGTGGACCGGCCGCGGTTGGTTCACACGCACCGGGGTCGCCGGGATCGCGGGGGTGGCCGGCGGAACCGGAGGGGCCGAGCCCGGCGACGCGGACGCCGGCCGTCTCGGCGACCGCTTGGATTCCGGAGCTCTGTGGGAGGCGGAGGCCGAGGACGACGGAGCCGTCTGGAGCACCGACCGAGGTCAGCGATGGGATCAGGACCGGGACCTGAGCGGAAGCCGGGAGCAGGGCCCGGGCCGGGACCGGAGCCGAGACGACGAGTGGGCCCCGGACAGGAGATGGAGCCGAGGCCGGAAGACCGGTTCGGGCCGGGGCCGCAGCCGGGGCCGCACAGAGAACCCGGAGACGGACTTCGGGCTCTACGACTTCCTGCCCTTCGAGCCGAACCCGAACCAGAACCCGACCGCGAACCCGAACCCGACCGCGAACCAGAACCCGACCCCGGGCCCGGCCGACCCGGCCCTCCGCGCCACAGAGCCTGAAGCACACGAGAACACCTGAGGTCCCCAAGAACACCTGAGGCGCCCAAGAATCCCTGAGGTCCCCAAGAATCCCTGGCGCCCAAGAACCCTAAGGCGCCCAAGAACCCGTGAAGCGCCCGAGTCCCCTGAAGCCTCAGCTCTCCGTGCCCAGCAGTCCCCGGAGCTCCTCCGGCAGCAGCTTGGAGCAGGACTGCTTCGCCTCGTTGGTGAGGGCGTCGTTGGTGCACGTGTAGTAGTCGCGGTAGACCAGCTGCGCCGTGAAGGACGCGGCGACCAGAGCGATCGCCAGGGACGCCGTGACCAGGCCGGTCACCGCCGCCGTCGTCTGGGGGCGGCCGCCGCCCTGCTGCTCCGGTGCGGGGGCGTCCGGGGCCGCCCGGCGCGGCCCCGCGCGCAGCGCGCTGATCGCCCAGTAGAGGGCCAGTGCGCCGAGCAGCAGCGCCACGTACGGCCAGCTGAACAGGGCGAAGAAGAAGGCCCACATGCCCGACAGCAGGGCGTAGCGCGCCCGGCGCTGCGCGGGGTCCGTGGGATCCCAGCGCATCGTGGGGCCGCCGCCCTGGGGGCCGCCGCCCTGGCCCTCGGGGCCGCTGCGGGGACGCTCACCGAAACCGCCGGAAGAGCGGCCGGGCTGCTGGTCGCTCCACTGGCTGCCCCAGGGCGAGCGGTCACGCCCGCCACCGTCCTGGCCGTCATGCGGGCCCCGGGAGTCCTCACCCGACGGGCGCCGCGGCTGCCAGGGCCGGTCCGGCGTGCCCTCGGGCGGTGGGGCGAAAGGGTTGTCCTCCTGGGAGCCGCGGCCCTTGCGGTCCTCGCCGTCGCTGTCCGAGGGCGCGTCGGGCGGCGAGCCGGGGCGCTCCCGCAGCAGCACGGCGCCGCGCTCCCCTCCCTGCATCGACAGCTGGGGGAACGTGAGGAGTCGCAGGCTGCGGTCCGGCATCAAGTGAGCGTCTTCCCGTTGGTGAGGAGGAATGAGTGGACAGAACGGAACGGCGTCGGACCCGGGTCCGTCACCTCCTGAACGCACCACGTCCGGACGTCGTTCCCGAACCGGCTCCGTCCAGACGCTACCTCCCGGCCCCGCCCCCGTCCCGTGGGGGCCGTCCGGTGTGCCGGTATCGTTGCTGACGGCCGGCCGGTTCGTAGGCTTCCCCGTATCCGGGGACGCAAAGCATTTGTATGAATGCACAAAGCGTCGGGTGTCGGCCGCCCTGGACAGACACTCCCCCGAGAAAGGCCTCCACCGTGGCCGCCAAGCCCGTGGCCCCGCGCGCCAAGCGCCTCGTCGTGCTGGTCTCCGGATCAGGCACCAACCTCCAGGCGCTGCTCGACGGGATCGCCGCCGTCGGCGCGCGGGAGTACGGGGCCGAGATCGTGGCCGTCGGAGCGGACCGCGAGGGCATCGAGGGGCTCGCGCGCGCCGAGCGCGCGGGGCTGCCGACCTTCGTGTGCAAGGTCAAGGACCACGGCAGCCGCGAGGAGTGGGACGCCGCCCTCGCCGAGGCCGTCGCCGCGCACGAGCCCGACCTCGTCGTCTCCGCCGGGTTCATGAAGATCGTCGGCAAGGAGTTCCTCGCGCGGTTCGGGGGGCGGTTCGTCAACACCCACCCCGCCCTGCTGCCCAGTTTCCCGGGAGCCCACGGTGTGCGGGACGCGCTCGCGTACGGCGCCAAGGTCACCGGCTGCACCGTCCACTTCGTCGACGACGGCGTCGACACCGGGCCGATCATCGCGCAGGGCGTGGTGGAGATCCGGGACGAGGACGACGAAGGCGCTCTGCACGAGCGCATCAAGGAAGTCGAGCGAAGGCTGCTCGTCGAGGTCGTGGGGCGCCTCGCCCGCAACGGCTATCGCATTGAGGGACGAAAGGTAGTTATCCAGTGACCGCCGAGAGCAACAAGCGGCCCCTTCGCCGGGCGCTCGTCAGCGTCTACGACAAGACCGGGCTCGAGGACCTCGCCCGCGGGCTCCACGAGGCCGGGGTCGAGCTCGTCTCCACCGGCTCGACCGCCGCGAAGATCGCCGCTGCCGGCGTCCCCGTCACCAAGGTCGAGGAGCTCACCGGCTTCCCCGAGTGCCTGGACGGCCGCGTGAAGACGCTGCACCCGCGCGTGCACGCGGGCATCCTCGCCGACCTGCGCCTGGACAGCCACCGCGAGCAGCTCGCCGAGCTCGGTGTCGAACCGTTCGACCTCGTCGTCGTGAACCTCTACCCGTTCCGTGAGACCGTCGCCTCCGGCGCCTCGCCCGACGAGTGCGTCGAGCAGATCGACATCGGCGGCCCCTCGATGGTCCGCGCCGCAGCCAAGAACCACCCCTCGGTCGCGGTCGTCACCAGCCCGGCCCGCTACGCCGACGTGCTCAAGGCCGTCCAGGGCGGCGGCTTCGACCTCGCCACCCGCAAGCGGCTCGCCGCCGAGGCCTTCCAGCACACGGCCGCCTACGACGTGGCCGTCGCCTCCTGGTTCGCCTCCTCCTACGCGCCCGTGGACGAGTCGCAGTTCCCCGACTTCCTCGGCGCCACCTGGGAGCGAGAGCACACCCTGCGCTACGGCGAGAACCCGCACCAGCCCGCGGCCCTCTACGTCTCCACAGCATCGATGAGCGGTTCCGCCGCGGGCGGCGGCCTCGCCCAGGCCGAGCAGCTGCACGGCAAGGAGATGTCGTACAACAACTACACGGACACGGACGCCGCCCGCCGTGCCGCGTACGACCACACCGAGCCCTGCGTCGCGATCATCAAGCACGCCAACCCCTGCGGCATCGCGATCGGCGCGGACGTCGCCGAGGCGCACCGCAAGGCGCACGCCTGTGACCCGCTGTCGGCGTTCGGTGGCGTGATCGCGGTCAACCGCCCGGTCAGCAAGGAGATGGCGGAGCAGGTCGCGGAGATCTTCACCGAGGTCATCGTCGCGCCCGGCTACGAGGACGGCGCCCTGGAAGCCCTCACCAAGAAGAAGAACATCCGCGTACTGCGCTGCGCGGACGGGCCCGCCGCGCCCGTCGAGGTCAAGCCGATCGACGGCGGTGTGCTGCTCCAGGTCACCGATCGCCTTCAGGCCGACGGCGACGACCCGGCCAACTGGACCCTGGCGACCGGCGAGGCGCTGAGCGCGGCCGAGCTGGCCGAGCTGGCGTTCGCCTGGAAGGCCTGCCGCGCGGTGAAGTCCAACGCGATCCTGCTCGCCAAGGACGGCGCCTCGGTCGGCGTCGGCATGGGGCAGGTCAACCGGGTGGACTCCGCGAAGCTGGCCGTGGAGCGGGCCGGTGCCGAGCGTGCCGAGGGCGCGTATGCCGCCTCGGACGCGTTCTTCCCGTTCCCGGACGGTCTGGAGATCCTCACCGCCGCCGGAGTGAAGGCCGTGGTCCAGCCCGGCGGTTCCGTCCGCGACGAGCTGGTCGTGGAGGCCGCGCAGAAGGCCGGCGTCACGATGTACTTCACGGGGACGCGGCACTTCTTCCACTGAGCCGTAGGTGACGGAGCGGGCCGGCGACCACGCCGGCCCGTTCCGTATGTGTCAGCCGTCGGCGCTGGGGCAGCCGTCGATCTCGTGGTCGTCCACCGGCGTGCCTCCGACGCGTCAACGACCCTGACGGCGCGGTCACTTCCGGCTCTCGGGCGTGTACCGCTCCAGGAAGTGGGCGACGCGGGCGGCGTAGGCGCGTACGTCCGGGGGCACGCCGTCCGTCGCGTTCACCGTCCGGTACGACGTGCGGTACGCGGCGGCGATCAGGACGCGCCGGTCGCCCGGCAGGTTCTCGTCCAGGCGCGGGGCGATCCAGCACAGGTAGCGGCCCATCGCCGGGATGGACTCGGCGGGTGGGAAGGGCGGCTGGGGGACCGTCTCGCCGGGAGTGCCGTCCTCGTTCATCCACCAGCGCAGGACGCGCGGGGTCCAGCGGGCGATGCCGTACTCGTCGTTGCCGGGGTCCGAGAGGTCCGGGTCGAAGTCGCTCTCCACTTTCAGCATGGCGGCGATCAGGACCGGGCTGACCTCCTTCCGGTCGCAGTCGTGCGCCGTCTCCACGATCAGCAGCCGATAGGCGGGTGGAACGCCCCGGTCGGTGCGCAGTTCCGAGGCGCCGTACGCGGCCGCCGAGACGTTCGCGCTCGCGCCGGAGCCTGTGCCGCCGCCCTCGGCACCGGGCCAGGCACCGGTTCCGTAGGCGAGGGCGGTCACGGCCGCGACCGCCCCGGCCAGGACGGCCGCCACGGACCAGCGGCGCACACGGCGGGCGCGGTGCAGCCGGAGGGCGGGGCGCGGACGGCGGGCAGTGCGCAGGCGGGGCAGGCGGATGGTGCTCCCGCCCGGGCCCGCGGCCGATGTCACACGGCGCAGCAGCGTCGCGCCGCCGATGCGCTGCCGGTGCGTCCGGGTCAGACAGTCGCGCACGATCTCCCGCCAGTCGTCGGGCAGTTCCGGCGACAGACGCAACTCGTCGGCGCCGCGGGCGTACGCCGCCGCCGCGTCCCTGCGGGCGGCCGGGGTGGCGCCGGGCAGCGGGAAGGAGCCGGTGAGCACGAGGTGCGCGAGGACCCCGAAGGCCCAGATGTCGGCGGAGGGGCGGATACGGCGGCCACGCTCGCCGATCTCGGTCCACAGGAGTTCCGGCGGGGTGTAGTCGGGCGTGGAGAAGGCCGGGGTGTAGGCGTGGGTGCCCTCCAGTTCGGCGGCCATGTTGAAGTCGGCGAGGCGGACCGAACCGTCCGCCATGAGCAGCACGTTGGCCGGCTTCAGGTCGCCGTGCACCCAGCCGGCGCCGTGCAGCTGGGCGAGGCCCTCGGCGATCTGCCCGAGCAGCCCGGGGCCGGCGGCCGGCCGGGGCGAGGCGGCGAGCAGGGCGGACAGAG
The DNA here is from genome assembly GCF_044759525.1 of Streptomyces sp. NPDC101110. Taxonomy (NCBI): domain Bacteria; kingdom Bacillati; phylum Actinomycetota; class Actinomycetes; order Kitasatosporales; family Streptomycetaceae; genus Streptomyces; species Streptomyces sp. NPDC101110. The sequence continues at coordinate 393,187 of NZ_JBIVZM010000001.1, forward strand.
AGCCCTCGGCCCGCTCCAGGACGAGGACGGTGGCGCCGTCCAGGTCCGGACGGCCCGGGTCGTCGACCGTCAGCGTCTGGTACATCCGCACCAGCCGCGGATGCCTCAGCCGCCGGTACAGCTCGACCTCCCGCTCGATCAGTTCGCGCAGGTGGGTCAGCCGGCGGGGCGTGGCCGTCCCGGTCGGCAGGAACTTCAGCGCGGCCGTGCGCGGCAGCCCGGTGCCGTCACCGACGCGCCGGGCCGCGTACACGCTGCCGAAGGCGCCGGTCGCGATGGGCTCGCGCACCTCCCAGACGCCGACCCGGTAACCCTTGGGCACGGGCACGGCGTACGCCTCGGTCACCGGACCGAACCGGACCGGCCGAGGCGGCCGAGGATCCGGGAGGCCCGGTGCGCGGAACCGCGCGCGAGGCGTTCACCTGGCGTGATGCGGAGGGGGGTGGGGTTTCGCTCGTCCTCCGTGGTCGGCGGAGGTACCACGATGATGCTGTACAAGGTGCTCTCCCCGTGCCTGAACAGCTACCACCGTCAGACTAGGGCGACGCACCAGGGCCGTGCCCCCCTCGTACGGGTGAGACACGGCCCTTGGATGTTGATCGGCGTGAACCGGTCCAGCCGACCGGGTCCGTTCAGTAGCGGGGGCGGTTGAACCAGGCCTTGCCTGCCGAGTTGCCGACGAACACCGCGACCAGGACGGCCAGGATGGTGTGCACCAGACCGACGATGACGAACGGGTAGATGCCGAGGACCGCCGTGATGATGGCGAAGACCAGGATGGTCACCCGGGCGCCGTTGCCGCCGTTCTTGAACTTCGTCGCCAGAACGGCCGCGAACACCAGCCAGGCCAGGCCGAACACCACGTAACCCCAGATCAGGCCGGTCGAGTCACCGACCAGGTCCTGGAAGGCGGCGTTGTCCTTGACGGACTCGTCGTCCTTCGCGGCGTTCAGGGCCATCGCGCCGAAGGCGAAGAGGGCCACACCGACGACCTGCAGACCGACGATGACCCACATCATCACGCGGGCCGCGCTCACCGAGCCGGGCATCGTGGTCGGTGCGGCGGGGCCGCCGTAGGGGGAGACCGGAGGGGCCTGCGGGTAGCCGTAACCGGGAGCCTGCCCCTGGTCCTGCGGGTAACCGTAGCCCGGCTGCTGCGGCTGCTGCCCCTGGGGAGCGCCGTAGGGGTTGTTCGGGTCGCCGTAGCTCATGGGGGACTTTCCTCCGTTGGTCCTTGTGCGGAAACGACGCGCGACATCCGCACGGAGGAAAACCTTCAGTATTGCGACCGTCCCCCCGTTGAGCTGCCCGCGGCACTTGTCATGTCATCGTTCTGCACCACTGACCGGCTTGTCCAGCCGCATTCCCGATGTGTTGTGCAAGTGCAACATCGCCGATCATGGGCGGATACGGGACGGGGGAGCCCCCGGTGCCCGGATTGCGGGCGGATTGGAACCGTGGCGGGGTCATCCGCGAGGATGGGGGCATGACCGCCCAGATTCTCGATGGCAAGGCCACCGCAGCCGCGATCAAGTCCGATCTGACCGCCCGCGTGGCGGCGCTGAAGGAGAAGGGCGTCACGCCCGGCCTCGGCACGATCCTGGTCGGGGACGACCCCGGCAGCCAGAAGTACGTCGCCGGCAAGCACCGCGACTGCGCGCAGGTGGGTATCGCCTCCATCCAGCGTGAACTGCCCGCCACGGCCACCCAGGAGGAGATCGAGGCGGCCGTCCGCGAGCTGAACGAGGACCCCGCCTGCACCGGGTACATCGTGCAACTGCCGCTTCCCAAGGGCATCGACGAGAACCGCATCCTCGAACTGATGGATCCGGACAAGGACGCGGACGGTCTGCACCCGATGAATCTGGGTCGCCTCGTCCTCAACGAGCCCGCCCCGCTGCCCTGCACCCCGAACGGCGTGCTGACGCTGCTCCGCCGCTACGGCGTGGAGATCAAGGGCGCCGAGGTCGTGGTCGTCGGACGCGGTGTGACCATCGGCCGGCCGATGCCGCTGCTGCTCACCCGCCGCAGCGAGAACGCGACCGTGACGCAGTGCCACACCGGCACGCGTGACCTGTCGGCGCACCTCAAGCGCGCGGACATCATCGTGGCCGCCGCAGGCTCCGCCCATCTGATCCGTGCCGAGGACGTGAAGCCCGGAGCTGCCGTCCTCGACGTCGGCGTCTCGCGCAGCGCCGAGGGCAAGATCGTGGGTGACGTGCACCCCGACGTCGCCGAGGTCGCCGGCTGGATCTCCCCGAACCCCGGCGGAGTCGGACCGATGACCCGTGCCCAGCTGCTCGTCAACGTGGTCGAGGCGGCGGAGCGCAGTGCCGGCTGAGCACCAGGCCCCCAGCGGGCAGCAGGCCGCCGACGGGCACGAGGCTCCCACCGGGCACGGTTCGCATGGCGGGCACGGTTCGCATGGCGGGCACGAGTCGCCGGAGGACCTCACCGTCCGGGACCCCGTCAGCGCGCCCGACGCCGAGGGTCGGCCGCGGCGGGTCACCCGGCGCTTCCCGCTTTTCACCAAGGACACCGCGCGGCCCGAGGGCGGTGGCCGGGCCGCACCCGGGGACGCTCCCGCGCCGGCCCGGCAGTGGCCGGTGCTCGCCGTGCTGGGACTGACCGGACTCGGACTGCTGGTGACCGCCTTCGGACAGTTCCGGTTCGGGACGCTGCTGATCGGCGTCGCCCTGCTGGGCGGCGGGGCGATGCGCTGGCTGCTGCCGGGCGTCGGCATGCTCGCCGTCCGCTCCCGGTTCACGGACATCGTCACCTACGGCCTGCTGGGCACCGTGATCGTCCTGCTGGCGCTGATGGCCCAGCCGAATCCGCTGCTGCAGATCCCGTTCCTGAAGGACACACTGCATTTCACGGTCACCAACGAGTGACGGGACGGCGGCCCGTCCTCTCCCCCGAGGAAGGACGGACCGCCTTCACACACCACCCTCCTGCACGGCGAACGGCCTGTTCAACGGCTGTCAGTGCGCTGTGGCACGGAGGTGACGGTTCCGGTACGTCTCGCTTCCGATACCACACAAAGTGGTGCGACGGCGGGGTTGGCATGGACAATCGGGACGGTCCAGGGTGTATCGCGCGCGGTCACCATGCTCCTGTGCGCCCCTCGTCAGGGAACTGAGATCCTGACTGGGCGCATCCCTGTGGGTATCCAGAACGGGGACTCGGCCAAGGCCGCCACGCGCGGGGCGAACAGCGCGAGAAATATCAGCACGTACCGGGGGGAAGAGGGGGAGCAATGCCTCGTTGGAAGGCCTTGCCGGATGAGCTCGATCCGCAGATCAGGGAGTTCACCAGTCAGCTGCGCAGGCTCGTGGACCGCGGTGGTCTGAGCATCGCGTCGGTCGCGGACCGCACGGGCTACAGCAAGACGTCGTGGGAGCGTTATCTGAACGGGCGTTTGCTCGCCCCGAAGGGCGCGATCGTGGCCCTGGCCGAGGTCACCGGCACCAACCCGGTGCACCTGACCACCATGTGGGAGCTGGCCGAGCGTGCCTGGAGCCGCTCGGAGATGCGGCACGACATGACGATGGAGGCCATCCGGATATCCCAGGCGCGTGCCGCGCTCGGGGAGTTCGGCGGGCAGGACTTCAGCGACCCCGCGGCCGGCGGCAAGGCGGCCTCGGCGGGCGAGGGCCGAGCGGCCTCCGCGGGCGAGGGCAGAGCGGCCTCCGCGGGCGGCGGCAGGCCCGCCCGCCGCAGCGGCGGCACCACGGTCACGCCGGGCATCGCGGGGCCGGCCGGTGTGGCGCCGTCCGTGCCGTCCCAGCCGACGGCCCCGGAGGTCCAGGACTCCACCGGCTCCGGTCTGCGGGAGGAGAGCGGCCGGGCCGCCGAGCCCGAGGTCAACTCGTGGGGCCTGGCCGGGTACCAGGGCCCGTCGCCGTCGGGCGGGCGCTCCGCCGGCACCGGTGCGGGCAGGGGGGGCCGGCCCGGCTCGGCTTCCGGGACCTCCGCGGGGTCGCCCGGTGGCCCGGGCCGGAGCTCCGGTGCCGGAGCGGGCTCGTACGGCGAACCGCCGCAGGACGCCGTCCCGGCCCGGGCCGGAGGGCCTGGCGCCGCCGGCGGGTCCGGTCGCGCCGGGGGGAGCCGTCGCGCTGCCTCCGCCTCCGCTGCCGCGGGCAAGAAGCGGACCATGACGTTCCTCGCGGGTGTCGTGGGCGTGCTCGTGGTGATCGCGGGTGCCTTCTACCTCATGGGCGGCGGTGGCGACGACGAGACCAAGGGCGGCAGCACGTCTCCCAAGCCGACCGTCAGCAGCGACCCGAAGCTGCCGCCCGGCGTGAAGTGCAGCGGTGACGGCTGCACCGGCAAGGACGCGGAGGCCATGGGGTGCAGCGGTGACAAGGTGACCACGGCCCGGACCGCGACCGTCGGCACCACCGTCGTCGAGGTCCGCTACAGCGAGACCTGCAAGGCGGCCTGGGGGCGCATCACTCAGGCGGCACAGGGCGACGAGGTGCAGATCAGCTCGGGCAAGGCGAAGCAGACCGGCAGCATCACCGAGGCCGGCGACGCCATCGCCTACACCCCGATGGTGGCCGTGAAGAGCGCCACGGACGCCAAGGCCTGCGCCACGCTGACGGCCGGACAGAAGGGGTGCACCGACTGACAGGGTGCTGACGTGCGGTCCGCCCGTGCCCGGCCGGTAAGGCCTGTGCGGCCGTCCGGTTCGCCCGTGCCCGGCCGGTAAGGCCTGTGCGGCCGTCCGGTTCGCCCGTGCCCGGCCGGTAAGGCCTGTGCGGACATGCGGTCCGCCCGCGCCCGGCCGGGAAATTCCGAAGGGCAGGAATGCCCGCCGGAATCGTGGGCAGGCGAACCGTACCCCCACGGGAGTCCGGCACGGTCGGTATCCCCCAGGCGGCCGCCATCGTCCTCCTCTCCCGGACGGGCGGCCGCCTCTCGCGTTCGGCACGCACGCGTGTGCGGGCCGGACGGGGTTGTGGGCCGGGCCACACCGACCCGGACGTACGGGATCCCGGATGCGCGATAGCCTGACCGCTGGTCGGATCTCTTGACGCCAAGAGATCGATCAAACGTCCGGGGCAGGGACGCCCCACCGCCAGCTGTCATACGGAGAACGCCATGACCCGCACTCCCGTGAACGTCACCGTCACCGGCGCGGCCGGCCAGATCGGTTACGCCCTGCTCTTCCGCATCGCCTCCGGTCAGCTGCTCGGCGCGGACGTGCCGGTGAAGCTGCGCCTCCTGGAGATCACGCCGGCGCTGAAGGCGGCCGAGGGCACGGCCATGGAGCTGGACGACTGCGCGTTCCCGCTCCTCCAGGGCATCGACATCACCGACGACCCGAACGTCGCCTTCGACGGCGCCAACGTCGGTCTGCTCGTCGGCGCCCGCCCCCGCACCAAGGGCATGGAGCGCGGCGACCTGCTGGAGGCCAACGGCGGCATCTTCAAGCCGCAGGGCAAGGCCATCAACGACCACGCCGCGGACGACATCAAGGTGCTGGTCGTCGGCAACCCGGCCAACACCAACGCCCTCATCGCCCAGGCCGCCGCGCCGGACGTACCCGCCGAGCGGTTCACCGCGATGACCCGCCTCGACCACAACCGCGCGCTGACGCAGCTCGCGAAGAAGACGGGCTCGACGGTCGCCGACATCAAGCGCCTGACGATCTGGGGCAACCACTCCGCCACCCAGTACCCCGACATCTTCCACGCCACCGTCGCTGGCAAGAACGCCGCCGAGGTCGTCAACGACGAGAAGTGGCTGGCCGAGGACTTCATCCCGACCGTCGCCAAGCGCGGCGCCGCCATCATCGAGGCCCGCGGCGCCTCGTCGGCCGCCTCCGCCGCGAACGCCGCCATCGACCACGTCTACAGCTGGGTCAACGGCACCGACGAGGGCGACTGGGTCTCCATGGGTATCCCGTCCGACGGTTCGTACGGCGTGCCGGAGGGCCTCATCTCCTCCTTCCCCGTCACCACCAAGGACGGCAAGTACGAGATCGTCCAGGGCCTGGAGATCAACGAGTTCTCCCGCGCCCGGATCGACGCCTCCGTCAAGGAGCTCGAGGAGGAGCGCGAGGCGGTCCGCGGCCTCGGTCTCATCTGACCGGAGTCCTCAGGGCTTCATCCGGCCCGAGTCCCTCAGGGTTCGCACGTGGGCCCCGCACCGGTTCTCCGGTGCGGGGCCCACGGGCTTTCCAGGAGGCGACGGCCCCGCTCCGGGCGTAACGGCACTCGCCTCGCCGGACCCGGCCCCTGCTCTTCCGCGTGAGGCGCTCGCCGGGGGCGACGCCGGCCGGGCCGCCGCGTACACGAGCCGTGACGGGCAGTCCCCGAACGTGCGGCGCATGCTCGTCGATCTCATCGAGGAGTACGCCCGGCAGGTCGGGCACGCCGATCTGCTGCGCGAGTCGGTGGACGAGCGTGTGGGGGAGGGCCCGCCGGAGGACGTCCGGCCCTGGTGAGCCGACGTCCGGTGAGTCGGCGCCCACGGCCGGCCCGCCGCGCCTTTCGTCCGGTTTGTCCACATCTCCCGTGATGCAGCGCACTTTCGGCCACAGGTGCGCATGCAATTGCGGGAGTCGGGCAGGCGAACTCGGTCTCTTAGTGACACGACTGTGACACAGGGGCGCTGATCAGGAACGGAAGGCGAACAGCGATCATGGCGGAAAGTACCGAACTTCAGGCGCGTGAAACCATCCATGCGGGAGGAGAGTGGCGGGCGGCCACCTCCGGGGCCACCCGCGAGATCCTCGACCCCGCGGACGCGCTGCCCTTCGCCGTGGTCGCGGAGGGCGACGAGAAGGACACCGATCTGGCGATCGCCGCCGCCCGGCGCGCGTTCGACGAAGGCCCCTGGCCGCACACCCCGGTCCCCGAGCGGGCCGCGCTGCTGCGCCGGGTCGCCGATCTCCTGGTCCGGGACCGCGACGAGCTCGGCCGGCTGGAGGCCCAGGACGCGGGCAAGACCGTCGAGGAGGGTCGCGTCGACATCGACTGCGTCGCCGACGCCTTCCGCTATTTCGCCGACCTGGTCGCCGGTGAGGCGCCCGGCCGGGTCGTGGACGCCGGTTCGACCGACATCCACAGCGTCGTCGTGCACGAGCCCATCGGTGTCTGCGCGATGATCACGCCCTGGAACTACCCCCTGCTCCAGGCCAGCTGGAAGATCGCCCCCGCCCTCGCCGCCGGCAACACCTTCGTCATCAAGCCCAGCGAGATCACCCCGATGACGACGATCGCGCTCATCGAACTGCTCGTCGAGGCCGGGCTGCCCGAGGGCGTCGCCAACATCGTCACCGGCCCGGGGCATTCGGTCGGCGCGCGCCTGTCCGAGCACCCCGACGTGGACCTGGTCTCCTTCACCGGCGGCCTGATCAGTGGCACCAAGGTCGCCCAGGCCGCCGCCCCGACCGTCAAGAAGGTCGCCCTCGAACTCGGCGGCAAGAACCCCAACGTGGTCTTCGCCGACGCCTGCGCCACCGAGGAGGGCTTCGACACCGCCGTCGACCAGGCCCTCAACGCCGCCTTCATCCACAGTGGCCAGGTCTGCTCGGCCGGCGCCCGCCTCATCATCGAGGAGTCCGTCCGGGACCGCTTCGTCACCGAACTCGCCCGCCGCGCCGAGAAGATCCGCCTCGGCCGCGGCACCGAGGACGGCGTGGAGTGCGGCCCGCTCGTCTCCGAGCAGCAGCGCGCCAAGGTCGAGATGTACGTCGAGTCCGCCCTCAAGGAGGGCGCGGTGCTGCGCTCCGGAGGCAAGCGCCCCGAGCCGTCCCCGCAGCGCCCCGAGAGCGGCTACTTCTACGAGCCGACCGTCCTCGATCACTGCCACCGCGAGATGCGCGTGGTGCGCGAAGAGGTGTTCGGGCCGGTCCTCACCGTCGAGACCTTCCGCACCGAGGACGAGGCCGTCGCCCTCGCCAATGACACCGAGTACGGACTCGCGGGCGGCGTCTGGACCGCCGACCCGGGCCGGGCCCGGCGCGTGGCCGGCCGGCTGCGCCACGGCACCATCTGGATCAACGACTTCCACCCCTACCTGCCGCAGGCGGAGTGGGGTGGCTTCGGCAAGAGCGGAGTGGGCCGGGAACTCGGCCCGGCCGGACTCGCCGAGTACCGGGAAACCAAGCACGTCTACCAGAACCTCGCTCCGAAGCCGGTGCGCTGGTTCGCGGGCTGATCCCCGTCCCCCAGCGGGGCTGCCGACCCCCATCCCGGGCTGACCCCCACACCCCGGGCTGACGTCCCCGCCCTCCGCGCCCGTTCACTTCATCCCCACTGGAGCAAGTACGCCATGTCCCACACCAGCCATGAGTACGACTATGTCGTGATAGGCGGCGGAACCGCAGGTTCCGTGATCGCCTCCCGCCTGACCGAGAACCCGGACGTCACCGTCGCCGTCATCGAGGGCGGCCCCAGCGACGTCGGCCGAGACGACGTGCTGACCCTGCGCCGCTGGATGGGTCTGCTCGGCGGCGAACTCGACTACGACTACCCCACCACCGAACAGCCACGCGGAAACTCGCACATCCGGCACAGCCGGGCCCGTGTGCTGGGCGGCTGCTCCTCGCACAACACGCTGATCGCCTTCAAGCCGCTGCCCGCCGACTGGGACGAGTGGGAGGCCGCCGGCGCCAAGGGCTGGGGCGCGGTGCAGATGGAGGCGTACTTCGCCCGGCTCAACAACAACATCGTCGCGGTCGACGAGAAGGACCGGAACGCCATCGCCCGCGACTTCGTCGACGCGGCCCAGGAGGCGCTCGGCGTGCCGCGCGTGGAGGGCTTCAACAAGAAGCCGTTCACGGAGGGCGTCGGTTTCTTCGACCTCGCCTACCACCCCGAGAACAACAAGCGGTCCTCCGCGTCGGTGGCCTACCTCCACCCCGTGATGGACGAGCGGCCCAACCTGACGATCCTGCTGGAGACCTGGGCGTACAAGCTCCAGCTCGACGGGGACCGCGCCGAGGGCGTGCACGTGCGCACCAAGGACGGCGAGGAGATCCTCGTCAAGGCCCGGAGCGAGGTGCTGCTCTGCGCCGGCGCCGTCGACTCGCCCCGGCTGCTGATGCACTCCGGCATCGGCCCCAAGGCCGACCTGGAGAAGCTCGGCATCCCCGTCACCCACGACCTGCCGGGCGTCGGCGAGAACCTGCTCGACCACCCCGAGTCGGTCATCGTCTGGGAGACCAACGGCCCCATCCCGGAGAACTCCGCGATGGACTCCGACGCGGGCCTGTTCGTGCGGCGCGATCCCGAACTGACGCACCCCGACCTGATGTTCCACTTCTACCAGATTCCCTTCACGGACAACCCGGAGCGACTGGGCTACCGGCGGCCGGAGTTCGGCGTCTCCATGACCCCGAACATCCCCAAGCCGAAGAGCCGCGGCCGGCTCTACCTGACCAGCGCCGACCCCGAGGTCAAGCCCGCCCTGGACTTCCGCTACTTCACCGACGAGGACGACTACGACGGCAGGACCCTCGTCGACGGCATCAGGATCGCCCGCGAGATCGCCAAGACCGAGCCCTTGGCCGGCTGGCTCAAGCGCGAGGTGGCCCCCGGCCCGGACGTCACCGGCGACGAGGAGCTCAGCGAGTACGCCCGCAAGGTCGCGCACACCGTCTACCACCCCGCCGGGACCTGCAAGATGGGCGCCGCGGACGACCAGTCGGCCGTCGTCGACCCGGAGCTGCGCATCCGCGGCCTGGAGGGCATCCGCATCGCCGACGCCTCCGTGTTCCCCACGATGACCACCGTCAACCCGATGATCGGAGTCCTCATGGTCGGTGAGAAGGCCGCCGAGCTGATCGGTGGTGGTTCCAAGTGACCGCGACCCTCGAACCCCCCACGGAGCAGACCATGGACACCGCACCCGTCTTCTCGGTGGAGGGCCTGTGGAAGGTGTTCGGCCCCAAGGCCGAGCGCGTTCCCGGCGACCCCGAGCTCACCGCCCTCGACCCGGCCGAGCTGCGCTCCCGCACCGGCTGCACGGCCGCCGTCCGCGACGTCACCTTCGACGTGCGCAAGGGCGAGGTCTTCGTCGTCATGGGCCTGTCCGGCTCCGGCAAGTCCACGCTGGTGCGCTGTCTGACCCGGCTGATCGAGCCGACCGCGGGCACCATAGCCATCGACGGCGAGGACGTCCGCGCCATGGACCGCGCCCGGCTGCGCGAACTGCGCCGCCACCGCGCCGCCATGGTCTTCCAGCACTTCGGCCTGCTGCCGCACCGCACGGTCCTCGACAACGTCGCCTACGGCCTGGAGATCCAGGGCATGGGCAAGGCCGAGCGGCGCGAGCGGGCCGCGGAGGTCGTCGCCAAGGTCGGCCTCGAGGGCATGGAGCACCGCCGCCCCACCCAGCTCTCCGGTGGCCAGCAGCAGCGCGTCGGCCTCGCCCGCGCGCTCGCCGCCGACCCCGAAGTACTGCTCTTCGACGAGCCGTTCAGCGCGCTCGACCCGCTGATCCGGCGCGACATGCAGGACGAGGTCGTCCGGCTGCACCGCGAGGAGGGCCGCACGATGGTCTTCATCACCCACGACCTCCAGGAGGCCCTCAAGCTGGGTGACCGCATCGCCCTGATGCGCGACGGCCGGGTCGTGCAGCTCGGCACACCCGAGGAGATCGTCGGCTCGCCCGCCGACGACTACGTCCGCGAGTTCGTCCGCGACGTCCCGCGCGAGCAGGTCCTCACCGTCCGCACGGCCATGCGCCGCCCCTCGGCCGACCAGGACGGCAGCGGACCGGCGGTGCGCCCCGACGCCACGGTGTCCGAGGCGATCGAGGCGGTCGCCCGCGCCGGCGCTCCGGCCCGGGTCGTGGACCAGGGCCGCTGCGTGGGCGTGGTCGACTCCGACGCGCTCCTCGGCGTCGTCGCCGGCACGGAGCAGCCTGCTCCGCCCGGCACGGCGCAGCCCAAGGAGGTGGTCTGATGGCCACCATCACCGCGAACCCGCCCCGCGTCGGGCTGCCCGGTCTCCTCAAGCACCGGGCCGTGCACAAGCTGCTGCTGCTCGCCCTCGCCGCCGCGATCCTGGTACCGCTGGCCAACGCCCGCTGGGCCAGCGGCACCTGGCCGAGCGCGCTGACCGTCGACTTCTCCGAGCCGCTCGCCAAGGCCAGTGACTGGATCATCGACAACCGCGACAGCCACCCGCTGTTCCTCTACTTCTTCGGCCACGTCAGCAACGTCGTCGTCATCGCCGTACGGGCCGTCTACCTCACCCTCCTGGCCGTCGGCTGGGCGGGCGTCACGGCCCTCGGCGCACTCGTCGCCTGGCGTGTGGCGGGCGTGAAGCTGGCCCTCGGCACCGGCGCCGCGTTCCTCGCGTGCGGGCTGCTCGGCATGTGGGTGCCCACCATGCAGACGCTCGCCCTGATGGTCGTCGCGGTCCTCGCGTCGGTCGTCGTCGGCGCGCTGCTCGGGCTCGCCGCCGGGCTGTCCGACCGGATGGACCGCATGCTGCGCCCGGTCCTGGACACCATGCAGGTGCTGCCCGCCTTCGCCTACCTGCTGCCGGTCGTCCTGGTCTTCGGCATCGGCGTCCCGGCGGCCGTCCTGGCCACCGTCATCTACGCCGCCCCGCCCATGGCCCGCCTGACCTCGCTCGGGCTCCGCGGCGCCGACAAGGAGGTGCTGGAGGCCGTCGAGTCGCTCGGCTCCACGGCACGCCAGCGCCTGCTGACGGCCCGGATCCCGCTGGCCCGCAAGGAACTCCTCCTCGGGCTCAACCAGACGATCATGATGGCGCTGTCCATGGCCGTCATCGCGGCCGTCATCGGCGCGGGCGGTCTCGGCGACCGCGTCTACCAGGCCCTGGCCTCGGTCGACGTCGGTGCCGCGCTCGCGGCCGGCATCCCGATCGTGCTGCTGGCCGTCGTCCTGGACCGCGTCACCGGCGCGGCGGGCGAGAAGCTCGGCGCCGAACCCGAGCCGCACAGCCGACGCGGCTGGCTCTACGCCCTGGCCGGTGTCGTCGTCGTGGCGGTCGCCGGGCGACTCGCGGGCCGCCTCGACTGGCCCGACTCCTGGGTCGTCGGCATCGCCGAGCCGGTCAACCGCGCCGTCGACTGGATGACCGCGCACCTGTACTCGGGCGTCCCGGTCGTCGGCGGCACCGCCGACTGGGCGGGCCACTTCACCACCTGGGTCCTCGACCCGATGCGCGACGGCCTGCAGGCGCTGCCCTGGTGGGGTGTGCTGCTGATCGTCGCCGCCCTGGCCTGGGTCATCGGCACCTGGCGCACCGCGCTCACCGCCGTCCTCGCCATGGCCGCGATCGGCGTCCTCGGCGTCTGGAAGCCGTCCCTGGACACCCTGTCCCAGGTCCTGGCGGCCGTCGCCGTCACCCTGGTCGTCGGCTTCGCCGTCGGCATCGCCGCGGCCCGCAGCGACCGGCTGGAGCGGGCCCTGCGCCCGGTCCTCGACGTGTTCCAGACGATGCCGCAGTTCGTGTACCTGATCCCGGTCGTCGCCCTGTTCGGCGTCGGCCGCGCCCCGGCCGTCGCCGCGGCGATCGTCTACGCGCTGCCGGCCGTCGTCCGCATCACCACCCAGGGCCTGCGCCAGGTCGACCCGGCCGCGCTGGAGGCGTCCGGCTCGCTCGGCGCGACCAGCTGGCAGCAGCTGCGGCAGGTGCAGCTCCCGCTGGCCCGCCCGGCGCTGCTGCTCGCCGTCAACCAGGGCCTGGTCCTGGTCCTCGCCGTCGTCGTCATCGGCGGCCTGGTCGGCGGTGGCGCCCTCGGCTACGACGTCGTCTTCGGCCTCGCCCAGGGCGACCTGGCGACCGGCCTGGTGGCCGGCGGGGCGATCGTCTGCCTCGGCCTGATGCTCGACCGGGTGACCCAGCCCACCGAACGCCGCGCGAAGAAGGGAGCGTGACATGCGAGTCCGCAAGACTGCCGTGATCGCCGCGGCGAGCTCCCTGGCGCTGCTCACCGGCTGCGGCGCGGCCGACATGACCAAGCAGGCCTCGCCCTTCGCCAATGCGCAGGGCGCCAAGACCGTGACCCTGTCCGTGCAGTCCTGGGTCGGTGCCCAGTCCAACGTGGCCGTCGCCCAGTACATCCTGGAGCACGAGCTGGGCTACCGCGTCGACACCGTCCAGGTCGACGAGGTGCCGGCCTGGGACGCCCTCAGCCAGGGCCGCGTCGACGCGCTCCTGGAGGACTGGGGCCACCCCGAGCAGGAACAGCGCTACGTCAAGGACAAGAAGACGATCGCGCCCGGCGGCGAACTCGGCGTCACCGGCCACATCGGCTGGTTCGTCCCGACGTACTTCGCCAAGAAGCACCCGGACATCACGAACTGGAAGAACCTCAACAAGTACGCCGACCAGTTCCGCACCCCGGAGAGCGGCAGCAAGGGCCAGCTGATGGACGGTTCGCCGTCCTACGTCACCAACGACAAGGCGCTGGTGAAGAACCTGAAGCTGGACTACCAGGTGGTGTTCGCCGGGTCCGAGGCGGCGCAGATCACGCAGATGAGGCAGTTCGCCAAGGAGAAGAAGCCCTTCCTCACCTACTGGTACTCCCCGCAGTGGCTCTTCAAGAAGGTCCCGATGACCGAGGTGAAGCTGCCGCCGTACAAGGAGGGCTGCGACGCCGACCCGGAGAAGGTCGCCTGCGCCTATCCGCACACCCCGCTGCAGAAGTACCTCAACGCGGACTTCGCGAAGAAGGGCGGCGAGGCGGCGGCCTTCCTGAAGAAGTTCAAGTGGACGACCGAGGACCAGAACGAGGTCTCCCTGATGATCGCCGACAAGAAGATGACGCCTGAGGACGCGGCGAAGAAGTGGGTGGACAGCCACAAGTCCACGTGGAAGAAGTGGCTGTCCTGACGTTCACCGCGTCAACAGGCCGGCGATCTCCCGCAGGGCCCGGGTGGCCCGTCGCTGGAGTCCCGGCCCGAAGGTGATACGGGTGGCCCCGAGCGCGCCGAGTTCGGCGGGCGAGGGGCCACCGTCGGCCGGGGCCCATGCGTTGACCGGCCCCTGGATCCCGGCCCGCAGCAGCGGCAGCACCTCCGGCGGGGCCTCGATCGGGTACACGCAGTCGGCCCCCGCGGCGACGTACAGCGCCGCCCGCTCGATGGCCGCGCCGGGATCGTCCACCCCGCGGGCGAAGGTGTCGACGCGGGCGTTGACGAACAGCCGGTCACCGGCCGCCTCCCGCACCCGGGCGAGCCAGTCGGCGTGTGCGCGCGGGTCCTTGAGCACCCCGTCCTCGGAGTCCTCCAGGTTGCACCCGACCGCCCCCACCTCCAGCAGCCGGGCCACGAGGTCCTTGGGGGCGAGCCCGTAACCGCCCTCCACGTCCGCCGACACGGGCACGTCGACGGCCCGGACGATCCGGGCGACCGCCGCGAACATCTCGTCGGCCGGGACCTGCCCGTCCTCGTACCCGAGCGAGGCGGCGACCCCGGCGCTGGGCGTGGCGAGCGCGGGGAACCCGGCCTCGGCGAACACCCGCGCACTGGCCGCGTCCCACGGCCCGGGCAGGACCAACGGGTCCCCGGGCGCCCGGTGATGATGCAGTGCGCGGAAAGCCTCCACCTTGCTCATGGCGTGTACCCCCCAGGCGGGATCCGGCGGCCGACCATCACCCGGTTCCAGTTGTTGATGGCGACGACCAGCCCGATCAGATGGGCGAGCCCGGCCTCGTCGAAGTACGTGGCGGCCCGCTCGTACACCTTGTCCGGCACGAAGCCCTCGGTCAGCACGGCCACCGCCTCCGTCAGGGCCAGCGCGGCCCGCTCCCGCTCGTCGAAGACGTCCTCGGCCTCCTGCCACGCGGCCAGCAGACCGAGTTGCTCCTCGCTCACCCCGTACTCGCGGGCGATCGCGAGGTGCATGTCGAGGCAGAAGGCGCAGTGGTTGAGCTGCGAGGCGCGGATCATCACGAGCTCGGCGAGGGCCGGATCGCCGAGGCCCTTCTTGGCCGTGGCGCTCAGGGCGGACAGGGCCCGCCCGACCGCCGGATCCAGCAGCCGGGTCCGGCCGTTCACTTGAACTGGCCGGGCCGGTAGTGGCCCGGCGCCATCCGGCAGGTCACCCCGAACCGGTTCCAGGCGTTGATCACCGTGATCGCGGCGATGACCTGCGACAGCTCGGCCTCCTCGAAGTGCTTCGCGGCGTTGTCGTAGACCTCGTCCGGCACGAAACCGTCCGTCAGGACCGTCACCGCCTCCGTCAGCTCCAGCGCCGCGATCTCCTTCGCGGTGTAGAAGTGCCGCGACTCGTCCCAGGCGCTGAGCTGCACGATCCGCTCGACGCTCTCACCCGCCGCCAGGGCGTCCTTGGTGTGCATGTCGATGCAGAACGCGCAGTGGTTGATCTGGGAGGCCCGGATCTTCACCAGCTCGTACAGCGTGTGGTCGAGGCCCCTGCGGGCGGCGGTCTCCAGCCGGACCATCGCCTTGTAGACCTCGGGTGCGTGCCTGGCCCACTCCAGGCGTGCGGGCCGCTCGGGCGCGTACTCCGCGCTTTCCGGGGGCGTCGTCTCGTCGGTGTGCGTCGTCATGCTCTCGACCCTAGGAAGCAGGCAGCCCAGGAGTATGGTCCATTTCCATGGCGAATTCCTGGGCCACTCTGGGGCTCGACCTGCATGTGGAGCCGACCGGGCCGGGCCTGAGACGGGGGCTGACCGACGCCCTGCGCGAGGCCGTGCGCTCCGGCCGGCTGACCCCCGGCACCCGGCTGCCGTCCTCCCGGGCACTCGCCGCCGACCTGGGCATCGCCCGCAACACCGTCGCCGACGCCTACGCCGACCTGGTCGCCGAGGGCTGGCTCACCGCCCGGCAGGGCTCGGGCACCCGGGTCGCCGAGCGGCGGGTCGTCCCGCCGGCCGGCACCGCGCCCCACCCCCGCGCTCCCGGCCGCCCGGCCTACGACCTGCGCCCCGGCAGCCCCGACCTCGCCTCCTTCCCACGCGCGGAGTGGCTCAGGGCCACCCGCCGCGCCCTCACGGCCGCCCCGTACCAGGCCCTGGACTACGGCGACCCACGAGGCCGCCCCGAGCTGCGGGCCGCGCTCGCCGGGTACCTCTCCCGGGCCCGGGGCGTGCGCGCCGACCCCGAACGGATCGTGGTGTGCGCCGGGATCTCGCACGGCCTGAGACTGCTCGGCACGGTCCTGCGGGCGCGCGGGACGGGGACGGTCGCGGTCGAGTCGTACGGCCTCGACGTGCACTGGAAGATCCTGGCCGCGTCCGGGCTGCACACCACCCCGCTGCCGTTCGACCGACTCGGCACCGACCCGGGCGAGTGGGCGGCCGCCGAAGCGGTTCTCCTCACCCCCGCCCACCAGTTCCCCATGGGCGTGCCCCTGCACCGCGACCGCCGCCGGGCCGTCGTGGACTGGGCGCGGCACACCGGCGGTCTGGTGCTGGAGGACGACTACGACGGCGAGTTCCGTTACGACCGGCAGCCCATCGGCGCTCTCCAGGGCCTGGACCCCGACCGGGTGGTCTACCTGGGCACGGCGAGCAAGTCCCTGGCACCGGGGCTGCGGCTGGCCTGGATGGTGCTGCCGCCGGGCCTCGCGGAGGAGGTCGCGGCGGCCAAGGGCGGCGTCGACATGTGCGGGGCGCTGGACCAGCTGACCCTGGCCGAGTTCCTCACGTCCGGTGCCTACGACCGGCACGTCCGCGCGACCCGCCTGCGCTACCGGCGCCGCCGGGACGCCCTGGTCGCCGCCGTCACCGCCCGGGCCCCCGAGGCCCGTGTCAGCGGCATCGCGGCGGGTCTGCACGTCCTGCTGCGGCTGGCGCCGGGCACCGAGCAGGCGGTGGTGCAGGCGGCGCACTGGCGGGGTCTCGCGCTCCACGGACTCGCCCGTTACACCCACCCCGGCGCACGGGCCGAGCCCCTCGACGCCCTGGTCGTCGGCTACGGCACGCCGCCGGACCACGCCTGGTCGGGAGCGCTGGACGGCCTGTGCGCGGTACTGCCGGAATAATCACCCGAATTCCCTTCTGAAAAGCCGGACGAAGAATATGGTCACCGTGTGAGTGGACGTTCTCCCATATCCCGGGTCGCTCTGAAGGAAATCACGCCAAATGTCTCCGCGGCCATGGGCTCCCTGCACGCCGCCGCCGTTTCGGCGGCCCAGGACGCCAAGCTCGAACCGGAACTTCTGGAATTGGTCAGGATCCGCGCCTCGCAGATCAACGGCTACAAACAATTTTCCGGCTGTTCGCGGATCACCCCCGAAGTGCGGGCTTTTCGGCAACCGGAAAGCGCCTGCTCTCACGGCCGTGCGGCAGCGCCCTCCTCGGCCTCCACCGGCGCCTCCCCGAACCGCGACAACGCCAGCGCCCCCGCCACCGCCACCGCGAAGCCGACGATCGCCAGCCACCCCAGCCCCGGCCGCGTACGGTCCCCGAGCCACACCACCCCGATCAGCGCCGGCGCCACGGTCTCCCCGAGCACCAGCCCGGCCGTCGCCGTGGTCACCGACCCGCGCTGCAGGGCCGTGGTCAGCAGCAGGAACGCCGCCCCGCCGCCGAGCAGCAGCGCGTACGTCGCCGGATTCGGGAACAGCTCACCGG
The DNA here is from genome assembly GCF_044759525.1 of Streptomyces sp. NPDC101110. Classification (NCBI taxonomy): domain Bacteria; kingdom Bacillati; phylum Actinomycetota; class Actinomycetes; order Kitasatosporales; family Streptomycetaceae; genus Streptomyces; species Streptomyces sp. NPDC101110. The sequence continues at coordinate 410,725 of NZ_JBIVZM010000001.1, forward strand.
CCGAGAACCCGTCGATCAGCCGCACCGACACCTCCACCACCCCGAACCCCAGTCCCGCGCCCAGCCCGAGCGTCAGCGCCCGCCCCCGCTCCGGCAGCCGCCCGCCGAGCACCCCGAGCAGCAGCACCCCGGCCGCCGCCCCGAGCATCGCCCACGGCAGCCAGCCCGGCCCGGGCTCGTCGCCCTCCGCCCCCGACGCCAGCCCCAGCAGCGCGAGCCCGGCGCACACCACCGCCACCGCGGCCCACTCGACGCGGCTCAACCGCACGTCGAGCAGCCGCGCCGCGACCACCGCCGTCACCGCGAGGCTCGCGGCCAGTGCCGCCCCCACGGCGTAGATCGGCACCGACCGCAGCGCCAGGATCTGCAGCACGAAGCCGAGCCCGTCCAGCGCCAGACCGGCCAGATACCGCCACTGCCGCAGGGCCCGCCACAGCAGCGCCACGTCCCCGCCCGGCCCGGACGCCGCCGCCGACCGCGCGGCGATCGCCTGCAGCACCGTCGCCGTACCGAAGCAGACCGCCGCACCAAGGGCGCACACCATTCCAAAGATCACAAAACGACAGTAGGGGAGCGGCCCCGGCCGGGGGGCCATGCGCGCCCGTCCTCACCCCTCTCTAGGCTGACCGCCTGTCAGTGCACGGAGCGGGGAGACACGGGGAGACACGCACATGGCTGAAACACGGCGACGGCTGCGCTCGAGCACGGTGGTGCTGGGCGGCATGGGCGTCCTCGCGGCGGCGCTGTCCGCCTGCGGCTCCGACCCGGACCGCCGCTGTGTGGACCGGGACAGCTACGACTACATCAACGGCTACAAGATCGTCGCCGACAAGAACTGCTCGTCCGGCGCGTCCTCCTCCGGCAAGGGCCGCAAGGCCGGCAAGACCAGGACCGCCGACGCCGACTGGTACTACGACGCCGACGTCAGCGGCGGCTACGCCGACCACGGCACCTTCAGCCGCAGCGAGGCCGTCGACCGGGGCGGCTTCGGCTGCTCCGGCTCCGGCAGCGGCGGCGGCTGACGGGCGGGTACGGCAGATGGAACGCAGAACCGCCGAGCCCCGCCGCGGCTGGCAGCAGACCGTCGAGGAACAGGGTCTGATCTATCCCCTGACCCGCTACCCCGACGACTCCCTGCGCCCCTACTGGGACGAGAGCGCGTACTACGTCTTCTCGCTGGAGGAGGTCGAGGCGCTGGAAGAGGTGGTCGAGGACCTCCACCGCATGTGCCTGGCCGCGGCCGACCACATCGTCACCCGGGACCGCTTCGCCGACCTGAGCATCACCGACCCCCGCGTGGCCCGCACAGTCGCCGAGGCCTGGCACCGCCGGGCCGAACTCCCCTCCGTCTACGGCCGCTTCGACCTCCGCTACGACGGCACCGGCCCGGCCAAGCTCCTGGAGTACAACGCGGACACCCCCACCTCACTGGTCGAGGCCGCGTCACCCCAGTGGTTCTGGATGGAGGACCGCTTCCCCGGCGCCGACCAGTGGAACTCCCTCCACGAGCGCCTCGTCGACGCCTGGCGGAAGCAGGCCGCCCTCCTGCCGCCGGGCAGCCCCCTGTACTTCGCGTACTCCTCCGCCGACGAGCTCGGCGAGGACATGATGACGGTCGCCTACCTGAAGGAGACCGCCGAGCAGGCGGGCCTGGCGACCGACTGGATCGCCATGGAGGAGATCGGCTGGGACCGCCTCTCCGGCCGCTTCGTCGACAACCGCCTGCGCTTCATCCGCAGCGTCTTCAAGCTCTACCCGTGGGAGTGGCTGACCACCGACCGCTTCGCGGACCACGTCCTGGACACCCTGGACAACGGCGGCGGTACGGGCTCCACCCTGTGGATCGAGCCGGCCTGGAAGATGCTCCTCAGCAACAAGGCGCTCCTGGCGATCCTCTGGGAGCTGTATCCCGGCCACCCGAACCTCCTCCCCGCCTACCTGGACGGTCCGAGGGACCTGCCGGGCTGGGTGGCGAAGCCCCTCCTGGGCCGGGAGGGCGCGGGCGTCACGATCCACGACCCCGGATCCGCTCCCACCGTCCGCGACGAACCCTGCGTCTACCAGCAACTGGCCCCCCTCCCCGACTTCGACGGCAACCGGGTGGTCCTGGGCGCCTGGATGGTGGAGAACGAGTCGGCGGGCCTGGGCATCAGAGAGTCGTCCGGCTTGATCACGGACGAGTACGCAAGGTTCCTGCCTCACGTGATCCTTTAGTCGGGGCCGGGGCGGATGCCCTGAAAGGGGCGCGGGGAACTGCGCGACAAGCCCCCACGCACCCGCACCCGGCACCGAAGAGCAACCCGGCAGACGCTCCCCGCCCACCCCACCCGGTAGGCTGACCGAGGGCCGTGACTGGCGCGCTGGGATGGGACCAACCATCGGGGAGCGGTCCGAGCAGACAGAGCCGTGCGCCTGGGCCGTACCGTGAACGCTGAACGCAACGTCCGGAGGTCCACACATGTCAGCCGAGCCCCTTTCCCCCGCTTCCACCGCCTACCGCGCCGCCCTCGACGTGATCCGCGCCGTGGAACCCCGCGTGGCGGACGCCATCGGCCAGGAGGTCGCCGACCAGCGCGAGATGCTCAAGCTGATCGCCTCCGAGAACTACGCCTCCCCGGCCACCCTCCTCGCGATGGGCAACTGGTTCAGCGACAAGTACGCCGAGGGCACCATCGGCCGCCGCTTCTACGCCGGCTGCCGCAACGTCGACACCGTCGAGTCCCTCGCCGCCGAGCACGCCAAGGAGCTCTTCGGCGCCCGCCACGCCTACGTCCAGCCGCACTCCGGCATCGACGCCAACCTCGTCGCCTTCTGGTCGGTCCTCGCCCAGCGCGTCGAGGTCCCCGCCCTGGAGAAGGCCGGCGCCCGCCAGGTCAACGACCTCTCCGAGGCCGACTGGGCCGAGCTGCGCCGCGCCTTCGGCAACCAGCGCATGCTCGGCATGTCCCTGGACGCCGGTGGCCACCTCACCCACGGCTTCCGCCCGAACATCTCCGGCAAGATGTTCGACCAGCGCTCCTACGGCACGGACCCCGCAACGGGCCTCATCGACTACGAGGCGCTGCGCACCTCCGCCCGCGAGTTCAAGCCGCTGATCATCGTCGCCGGCTACTCCGCCTACCCCCGTCTGGTGAACTTCCGGATCATGCGGGAGATCGCCGACGAGGTCGGCGCGACGCTCATGGTCGACATGGCGCACTTCGCCGGCCTGGTCGCGGGCAAGGTCCTCACCGGCGACTTCGACCCGGTCCCGCACGCCCAGATCGTGACGACCACCACCCACAAGTCGCTGCGCGGCCCCCGCGGCGGCATGGTGCTGTGCGACGACTCCCTGAAGGACCAGGTCGACCGCGGCTGCCCGATGGTCCTCGGCGGTCCCCTCCCGCACGTCATGGCCGCCAAGGCCGTGGCCCTCGCCGAGGCCCGCCAGGAGTCCTTCCGCGACTACGCCCAGCGCATCGTCGACAACTCCCGCGCGCTGGCCGAGGGTCTGATGCGCCGCGGCGCGACCCTGGTGACCGGCGGCACGGACAACCACCTGAACCTGATCGACGTCGCCTCCTCCTACGGCCTCACCGGCCGCCAGGCCGAGGCCGCCCTGCTCGACTCGGGCATCGTCACCAACCGCAACGCCATCCCCGCCGACCCGAACGGCGCCTGGTACACCTCCGGCATCCGCATCGGCACCCCCGCCCTGACCACCCGTGGTCTCGGCACGGCGGAGATGGACGAGGTGGCCGGCCTGATCGACCGTGTCCTCACCACCGCGGAGCCGGGCACGACCAAGTCGGGCGCCCCCTCCAAGGCGTCCCACGTCCTCGACGCGAAGGTGGCGGACGAGATCTCCCAGCGCGCCACCGACCTCGTGGCCGGCTTCCCGCTGTACCCGGAGATCGACCTCGGCTGACACCTGCGGCCCGTCAGCCGCCCAGGGCGCGGGCCGATGTACCCGGCCCGTCACTCGCCCAGGGCCCGGGCCGACGTGCACGGCCCGTCAGCCGCCCAGGGCCCGGGCCGACGTACCCGGCCCGTCACTCGCCCAGGTCGATCAGCACCTGACGCGGCTCCTCCCGCGGCGGTCCGGCTTCCCGCCGGGCCGCCGCTCGGCCGGCCGCCGACCCCGGACAGCCCCCAGAGCACCGTGAGCCGCACCTGCGGGAAATCCCCTTCCGCCCAGTCGCCGGCACCCGCTCCGTCTCCGTGTGCGTGGGCTGCAGCAGCTGCCACAGCCGGGCGAAGTCGCGCTACCCCGAGCGCACCGCCGCAGTCCGCCCGGCGGCACCCCTGCCGTGCCTCACCCTTGCTGCACCGCCTGAGCCGAACGGGAGCCCGTCTGTTTCCGGCCGGTTCCGGATCGGCCGCCGGGACCTGAGAGAATGGTGAGCATGGCCTCTGACCGACCTCGCGTGCTCTCCGGGATCCAGCCCACCGCCGGCTCGTTCCACCTCGGCAACTACCTCGGCGCCGTCCGCCAGTGGGTGGCCCTGCAGGAGACCCACGACGCGTTCTACATGGTCGTCGACCTGCACGCGATCACCATCCCGCAGGACCCGAAGGACCTGCGCGCGAACACGCGCCTGGCCGCTGCCCAGCTCCTCGCGGCGGGCCTCGACCCGGACCGCTGCACGCTCTTCGTGCAGAGCCACGTCCCCGAGCACGCCCAGCTCGCCTGGATCATGAACTGCCTCACCGGCTTCGGCGAGGCCGGCCGGATGACCCAGTTCAAGGACAAGTCCGCCAAGCAGGGCGCCGAGCGCGCCTCGGTCGGCCTGTTCACGTACCCGATCCTCCAGGTCGCGGACATCCTGCTCTACCAGGCCCACGAGGTCCCGGTCGGCGAGGACCAGCGCCAGCACATCGAGCTCACCCGTGACCTCGCCACGCGCTTCAACGGCCGGTTCGGCGAGACCTTCACGCTGCCGAAGCCGTACATCCTCAAGGAGACGGCGAAGATCTACGACCTCCAGGACCCGTCGATCAAGATGAGCAAGTCGGCGTCCACGCCGAAGGGCCTCATCAACCTCCTCGACGAGCCGAAGGCCACGGCCAAGAAGGTCAAGAGCGCCGTCACCGACACGGACACGGTGATCCGCTACGACGCCGAGAACAAGCCGGGCGTCAGCAACCTGCTCACGATCTACTCGACCCTCACCGGCGAGAGCATCACCGAGCTGGAGGAGAAGTACACCGGCAAGATGTACGGCGCGCTCAAGACGGACCTCGCCGAAATCATGGTCGAGTTCGTCACGCCCTTCCGGGAGCGCACCCAGCAGTACCTGGACGACCCCGAGACGCTCGACTCGATCCTCGCCAAGGGCGCCGAGAAGGCCCGCGCGGTCGCCGCGGAGACCCTCGCCCAGGCGTACGACCGGGTCGGCTTCCTGCCCGCCAAGCACTGAACGCGGCCCCCGCGCCCAGCCGTACCACCGAACAGCGCTGTACATCACTCCGGTTGCGCCTGCCCGTAACCCGGCCGTGGCCTTACAGTCGATAACCGGGTGGTCGTATCAGCGGCCACACTGACACGACAGGAGACGACGTGGGGACCGTAACGATCGGTGTCTCGATCGCGGTCCCGGAGCCTTACGGCAGCGAGCTCCAGCAGCTGCGCGCGGGCTTCGGCGACGCCGCTGCTCACGGCATCCCCACGCATGTCACCCTGCTGCCGCCGACGGAGGTCGACGAGGCCTCCCTGCCGGCGGTCGAGGCGCACCTGGCCGAGGTCGCGGCGGCCGGCCGCGCATTCCCCATGCGGCTGGCCGGCACGGGCACCTTCCGGCCCCTGTCGCCGGTGGTGTACGTCCGGGTCGTCGACGGCACGGAGGCCTGCACGCTGCTCCAGCAGCAGGTCCGCGACCCCGCCGGACCGGCCGCACGCGAACTGCAGTTCCCGTACCACCCGCACGTCACCGTGGCCCACGGCATCGACGACGCGGCCATGGACCGGGCCTTCGAGGAACTCGCCGGGTACGAGGCCGAGTGGCCCTGCACCGGCTTCGCCCTCTACGAGCAGGGCGCCGACGGCGTCTGGCGCAAGCTCCGCGAGTTCCCCTTCGGCGGCTCGGTGGTCCCCCCGCAGGCCGGCCGGGCGGAACGCGGTTCGGTCCCCACCCGCTAGACCCCCGCCGCTCAGCCCGGCACCCGCCGAACCCCTGCTGGTCACACCGGCAGCCCCCGAACCCCCTGCCGCTCAGCCCGGCACCCGCCGGATCCCTGCCGGTCAGACCGGCAGTCGCCAAAGTTCCCTCGCCGCTCGGAGCGGCACCCGCGGATCCCCCTGCCGGTCAGACCGGCAGCCGCCGGAACACCGCGCGTGGCAGGTGCCGCAGCGCCGCCATCACCACGCGCAGCGTCCCCGGCACCCACACCGTCTCCGTACGGCGCCGCAGCCCCAGCTCCACGGCCGTCGCGACCGCCTCCGGCGTGGTCGCCAGCGGCGCCTCGGGCAGCCCGGCGGTCATCCGCGTCCGCACGAAGCCGGGGCGTACGACCATGACGTGCACGCCCGTGCCGTGCAGCGCGTCGCCCAGGCCCTGCGCGAAGGCATCGAGGCCGGCCTTGCTGGAGCCGTAGATGAAGTTCGCCCGGCGGGCCCGCTCGCCCGCCACCGACGACATCACGACCAGCGAGCCGTGCCCCTGGGACTGGAGCGAGCGGGCGCACACGAGGCCCGCCGAGACCGCGCCGGTGTAGTTGGTCTGCGCGACCCGCACCGCCGCCTCGGGATCGCGCTCGTCACGGGCCTGGTCACCCAGCAGCCCGAAGGCGAGCAGCACCATGTCGACGTCGCCCTCGGCGAAGACCTTGCCGAGCACGGCCTCGTGGGAGGCCGGGTCGAGCGCGTCGAAGGCCACGGTGTGCACGTCGGCGCCGAGCCCGCGCAGCTGCCCGGCGGCCTCCTCCAGGGCGGGCGAGGGGCGGCCCGCAAGCCAGACCGTGCGGGTGCGGCGGGCGATCAGCCGACGTGCGGTCGCCAGCGCGATCTCCGACGTGCCGCCGAGGACGAGCAGGGACTGGGGGAGGCCGAAGGCGTCCTTCATGACAGCTCCTAGGGGAAGGCTCAGAGACTGAGGCGGCGGGCCAGGTCGGACACGAACACCCCGCTCGGATCCAGCCGCGCGCGCAGCTCGCGGAAGTCGCCGAGACGCGGATACATGGCAGCGAGCAGCTCGGGACGCAGCCGGGCGTCCTTCGCGAGGTAGACGCGGCCCCCGGCGGCGGCGACCTCCTCGTCCAGCTCGTCGAGGAACGCGCCCAGGCCGGGCAGGCCCGCCGGGATGTCCAGGGCCAGCGTCCAGCCCGGCACGGGGAAGGACAGCCAGCCCGGGTCGGAGTCCCCGAAGCGCTTGAGGACGGCCAGGAAGGACGGGCAGCGGCGTTCGGAGATGCGGCGCACGATCCGGCGCAGCGCGTCCTCCCGGCCGTAGCCGACGACGAACTGGTACTGCACGAAGCCGCCGCGGCCGTAGACCCGGTTCCAGTGGGGCACGCCGTCCAGGGGGTGGAAGAAGCCGGAGATCCGCTGGAGTCGGCCGGTCCGGGCGCGCGGGGCCTTGCGGTACCACAGCTCGTTGAACAGGCCCACGGTCGTCCGGCTGAGCAGGCCCTCGGGGAGGATCGCGGGGGTCGCCGGGAGGCGGGAGGTGCGGAAGGCGAGCGGGTCGCGGCGCAGGCGTGCCGGGAGCGCGTCCAGGGGTGCGTGGTCGCCGCGGGTGAGGACCGCGCGCCCGGTGGCGGCGCCCCGGGCCAGCAGGTCGATCCAGGCGACCGAGTAGCGGTAGCGGTGGTCGGTGGCCGCCAGCCGGGCCATCAGGTCGTCGAGGTCCGACGCCCGCTCGGTGTCGACGGACATCAGCGACGTCTCGACCGGCTGGAGCCGGATCGTCGCGGTGAGGATCACGCCGGTCAGGCCCATGCCGCCGGCCGTCGCGTCGAACAGCGGCGTGCCGGGGATCACCGTGCGGATCTCGCCGTCGGCGGTGAGCAGTTCGAGCGCGAGGACGTGCCGCGCGAAGGAGCCCGAGACGTGGTGGTTCTTGCCGTGGATGTCGGCACCGATCGCCCCGCCGACGGTGACGTAGCGGGTGCCGGGGGTGACCGGCACGAACCAGCCGAGCGGCAGCAGCACCTCCATCAGCCGGTGCAGTGAGACGCCCGCGTCGCACAGCACGGTCCCGCCGTCGGCGTCGATCGCGTGCACCCGGTCCAGGGCCGTCATGTCGAGCACGGAGCCGCCCGCGTTCTGCGCCGCGTCCCCGTACGCCCGTCCCAGGCCCCGGGGGATCCCGCCGCGCGCCCCGCAGTCCCGGACGGCCGCCGCGGCCTCCTCGTACGTCCGCGGACGGATGACCCAGGCACCCGTGGGTGCGGTGCGGCCCCAACCGGTGACGGTGGTGTGGTCCAGGCCCATGACGTCCGGGTCGGAATCGGTGTCGGCAGACATGTTCGTGACCGTATCGCCCTACTGTGAACGATCAGTTCGAGAACATGGCATCCCTCCCCGAAATGGGTGATTAATGGGATGTCGCTCAATATTGCCGGAGTTCAGACCTGACGGGCGTGAACAGTGAGTCCACATGGACGACCTCGACGACCTGCACGACATGGACCACCGGATCGCTTCGGCGCTCAGGGAGTGCGGCACCGACCCGCGCGTCGCCGGCGCCGCCCGTGCCCTGTCCTGGGCGGGGGAGCACGCGGCGCTGTGGCTCGCGGCGGGGCTCGCCGGAGCCGCCGTCGACAGCGGGCGACGCGGCGCCTGGCTGCGCGGCACCGCCCTCACCGCCGGGGCGCACCTGGTCAGCATGGGGGTGAAACGGGTCGTGCGCCGGCCGCGCCCCGCACACGTCGAGCCCCTGGTGCGCACCGCCGGCCGGCACTCCTTCCCCAGCTCGCACGCCACCTCCGCCGCGGCCGCCGCCGTCGCCTTCGGCGCGCTGGGCGCACCCGCGGTCCCGCCGCTCGCCGGCCTGGTGTGCGTCTCACGGCTGGTGGCCGGCGTCCACTTCCCCACGGACGTCGCGGCGGGTGCGGCCCTGGGGGCGCTCACGGCCCGGCTCGGTGCCCGCTGGATGCGGGGAGGTGCCCACCATGGCTGAGACGGCCGTCCTGCGGCAGCGCACCCACGAGGAGCGGCCCGCACCACCCCGCAAAGGCGGGCTTCTGGCCGGTCTCCTCAGGACCGCGCGCCCGAAGCAGTGGGTCAAGAACGTCCTCGTGGTGGCCGCCCCGGCCGCCGCCGGCGAACTCTTCTCCCGCCACGCCCTGATCCAACTCGCCCTGGTCTTCCTCCTCTTCACCGCCTGCGCCGCCGCCGTCTACCTCGTCAACGACGCCCGCGACGCCGACGCCGACCGAGCCCACCCCGTCAAACGGCACCGCCCGGTCGCCGCCGGACAGGTTCCCGTACCCGTCGCCTACGCCGTCGGCGGCTGCCTCGGTGTCCTCGCGCCCGCCGCCGCGGCCTGGCTGTGCGGCCCGGCCGTCGCCGCGCTGCTGACCGCCTACCTCGCTATGCAACTGGCCTACTGCATCAGCCTCAAGCACGTCCTGGTCGTCGACCTCGCTGTCGTCACCACCGGCTTCCTGATGCGGGCCATGATCGGCGGACTCGCCCTCGGCATCCCGCTGTCCCGCTGGTTTTTGATCACCACCGGATTCGGCGCGCTGTTCATGGTGTCGGCCAAGCGCTACTCGGAAGCCGTCCAGATGGCCGGAAAGGCGGGCGCGACCCGGGCGTTGCTCACCGAGTACACCACCGGATACCTGCGCTTCGTCTGGCAGCTCGCGGCCGGTGTCGCCGTCCTCGGCTACTGCCTGTGGGCCATGGAGGAGGGCGGCGTCCCGCACACCAGCGTGCTGCCGTGGCGCCAACTGTCCATGGTGGCCTTCATCCTGGCGATCCTCAGGTACGCCGTCTTCGCCGACCGCGGCACGGCCGGCGAACCCGAGGACGTCGTCCTGCGCGACCGCGCCCTCGCCCTCATCGGCGTGGCCTGGGTGGCGATGTACGGCCTGGCCGTGGCGAATTGGTGACCACGCGAGCACGGCGCGGCCCGGACATCCCCGGCCACCGGGCCCGGGCGTGGCGCGGCCCGGGCGCCCCCCGCCGTCGGGCCCGGGGGTGGCGCGGCCCCGGCACCCCCCGCCGTCGGGAACTGCTCGGCTTCGCCACCGTCGGTCTCCTCGCCTACGCCGTCGACCTCGCCCTGTTCACCGCGCTGCGCGGCCCCGCCGGACTCGACCCGCTCACCGCCAAGTCCGTTTCCTTCCTGGCCGCCTGCACGGTCGCCTACGCGGGCAACGCCCTGGGCACCTACCGCACCGTCCGCACCCCCGGCCTGCGGGCCTACGGCGCGTTCTTCGCGGTGAACCTCGCCGGAGCCGCCGTCCAGCTGCTGTGCCTGGCCGTCAGCCACTACGCCCTCGGCCTCACCTCGCAGCGCGCGGACACCGTCTCCGGCACGGTCGTCGGTATGGCGCTGGCCACAGTCCTGCGGTTCTGGGGTACCCGTACATGGGTGTTCCGGGCGGAGGGCAGAGTCGGATCATGGACTGGCTGAAAAGATTCCCGGTGATCGGGCCGTGGGCGGAGCGGCTGATGATCACCCACGCGTGGCGGTCGTACGAGCGGCTCGACCGCGTGAAGTGGACGCGGCTGGCCGCCGCGATGACCTTCACCAGTTTCGTCGCGCTGTTCCCGCTGCTGACGGTGTCCGCCACCATCGCCGCCGCCACGCTCAGCACGGAGCAGGAGCACAAGCTTCAGGACAAGCTCGCCGAGCAGGTCCCCGGCATCTCCGACCAGCTCGACGTCGCCGGCCTGGTCGACAACGCCGGCACCATCGGGCTCATCGCGGGCGGCCTGCTGTTCTTCACCGGCGTCAGCTGGGCCGGCTCGATGCGCGAGTGCCTGCGGGCTGTGTGGGAGCTGCCCGACGAGGAGGAGAACCCCGCCGTGCGCTACGGCAAGGACGCGGGCGTCCTGATCGGCCTCGGCGGCGCGCTCCTCGTCACCATCGCCGCCTCCGCCGTCGCCTCCGCGATGATCGGCTGGATCACCCGGGAACTCGGCATCGACGAGGGCGGCTGGGGCGGGGTCCTGCTGCACCTCGCCGCGTTCCTGATCGCCGTGCTGGCGAACTTCCTGCTGCTGCTCTACGTGCTGACGCTGCTGCCCGGCGTCGAGCCGACGCGCCACCGCCTGTTCGTCGCGGCGCTGACCGGCGCGATCGGCTTCGAACTGCTGAAGCTGCTGCTCAGCGGTTATCTGCAGGGGGTGGCGGCGAAAAGCATGTACGGCGCGTTCGGGGTGCCCGTCGCGCTGCTGCTGTGGATCAACTTCACCTCGAAGCTGGTGCTGTTCTGCGCCGCATGGACCGCGACGCAGAGCAAGACGGACGAAGTCCCGCAGGTCACGGACGGGGCCGGCGGCGCACCAGATCCGGCAGCGGCCACCGGCGGTTGACCAGGAACGCGGCGCCCGCGAGCAGCACCAGCGCCCCGCCCGTGATGCCGAGCGCGGTCCCGATGCCGCTGGAACCGTCCGCGGCCGTGGCGCTCGCCGCCGGCTTCGAACCGGCCCCGGTCCTGCCGCTGCCGCCGTCCCCGGAGCCGCCGGCCTCGCCGGAGGGGTTCGCACCGGGCTGGGCACCGCCCTGCGCGGCACCCTTGGGCGGCACCAGCTCACCCACCGGCTGCACCTTCCCGGCTGCCTTGAAGCCCCAGTCGAACAGCCGGGCCGTCTCCTTGTAGACCTCGTTGTGCTCGGGCTTCTCGGGATTCATCACCGTCACCAGCAGCACCTTGCCGCCGCGCTCGGCGACGCCGGTGAAGGTGGCGCCGGCGTTGGTGGTGTTGCCGTTCTTGACGCCCGCGATGCCCTGGTAGACGGGCACGTCCGAGTCGCCGGCCAGCAGCCGGTTGGTGTTCTGGATCTCGAAGGACTCGCGGACCTTCTTGCCCTTCTTGCCCTTCCTGGTCTCCCCGGGGAACTTGGCCCGCACCGTCGAGGCGTACTCACGGAAGTCCTTCTTCTGCATCCCGGACCGCGCGAACAGCGTCAGGTCGTACGCGGAGGAGACCTGCCCCTCGGCGTCGTAGCCGTCCGGGCTGACGACGTGCGTGTCGAGGGCCTGGAGCTCCTCGGCGTGCTCGTTCATCTCCTTGACGGTGTTGTCGACACCCTTGTTCATGGCGGACAGCACGTGCACGGCATCGTTCCCGGAGCGAAGGAAGACGCCCAGCCACAGGTCGTGGACCGTGTACGTCTCCTCCTCCTTTATGCCGACCATGCTGGAGCCCGAGCCGATCCCGGCCAGGTCGGAGGGGACGACCTTGTGCTTGGTGTCCCCCGGGAACTTCGGCAGCAGCGTGTCCGCGAACAGCATCTTCAGCGTGCTGGCGGGGGCGAGGCGCCAATGCGCGTTGTGCGCGGCCAGGACGTCCCCGGACTCGGCGTCGGCGACGATCCAGGAGCGGGCGGTGACGTCCTTCGGCAGCACCGGCACGCCGCTCGCCAGGTTCACCTGCGTGCCGGGCCTGCCGAGCCGGGCACCGCCCACGCCCGACATCGACGCCGGGGGCGTGGCCGAGGGGCTCGCCGACGGGCTGCCCGAGGGCTTCGGGGCGGCGACGGCGGCGGGTGCGGCCAGGGCGAGGGACGACAGGAGGGCGGAGGTGACCAGCAGGGATCGCCGGACGGTCAGTTTCTGAGCGGACACGGTCGGAAACGTACATGCCGTACGGGGGGAAGTCCCGCCCCCCGCCCCACCCCGCGAACGGAACCGGACAGGTCCTGGCGATACTGGGTGCATGAAGCTCAGCCGCCCCGTCTCCTGGTTCCTGCTCGCCTTCGGGGTGTGGAGCTGGGTCATCTGGATCACTTTCGTCAAGAACCTGGTCAAGGACGGCAGCGGGCTCGCCTTCGACGACGGCCGTCCCACGGCCTACTTCTGGGTGCACCTGCTGCTCGCCGTCGTTTCCTTCGTATTGGGGACGGTCATCGGGGCCATCGGGTTGCGTGGTCTGCGCGCACTGCGCCGGACGTCATAGCGGCGATCGGGAGACACGACACCGTGGTCATCGTTTTCGTACTCGTGGCCGTACTGGTCCTGGCCGTCGTCGTGACGGCCAACTGGTACGTGTGGCGGCGCCTGTTCCGCGACACCACCAGCGGCCCGGGCCTCGTCCGCCGCGCGGGTGCGGTCCTGATCGCCGGTGGCTGGGTGCTGGCGATCGGAGCCCTGGTCGCCGAGCGCTCCGGCGCCCCCTTCCCGCTCCAGCAGACCCTCGCCTGGCCGGGCTTCCTCTGGCTGGCCCTGTCGATATACCTGCTGCTGGCGGTGGTGGCCGGGGAGATCGTCCGGCCGCTCCTGCGGCGCTTCCTCGAACACCGGGCGAGACGGACGGACCAGGCCCGGCAGCCGAACGGCACCACCGCGCCGCAGGCGAACGGCAGCGGGACGGCCCCCGTCTCCGCGGGCGCCTCGCAGCCCGGCGGCGGTGCGGGCGCGGCCTCCACCACGACCGCCGTGCCCGCGGCCGGCTCGCGGGCGGGCGGCGGCGGAAGGACTGCTTCCGCGTCCGAGGCCGCGACCGGCGACGAGGGCGCGCCCGCCTCCGCCGCGGCCCCGGACGCTCCGCCCGAGGGCGCTCCGGAGCCCCGTGCCACCCCGGACCCGGCCGGCACCGCCCTCCCCGCCGGCCCCTCCCGCCGTCTGTTCGTCTCCCGGGTCGTCGCCGGAGCCGCGGCGGCCGCCGCCGTCGGGACCGTGGGGTACGGGACCTACGGTGTGCTGCGCGGGCCGAAGGTCAAGCGGGTCACCGTGCCCCTGGCCAAGCTGCCGCGCGCCGCGCACGGGTACCGGATCGCGGTCGTCAGCGACGTGCACCTCGGCCCGGTCCTGGGACGCGGCTTCGCACAGAAGGTCGTCGACACGATCAACGGCACCCAGCCCGACCTGATCGCGGTCGTCGGCGACCTGGTCGACGGCAGCGTGAAGGACCTCGGGCCCGCGGCGGCCCCGCTCGCGCAGCTGAGGGCACGTCACGGGTCCTACTTCGTCACCGGCAACCACGAGTACTTCTCCGGCGCCGAGCAGTGGGTGGAGGAGGTCCGCCGCCTGGGCATCGACCCCCTGGAGAACGCCCGCCGGGAGATGCCGTACTTCGACCTGGCCGGGGTCAACGACATCGCGGGCGAGGACGAGGGCCGGGGCCCCGACTTCGCGAAGGCGCTCGGCGACCGGGACACCGCCCGCGCTTGCGTGCTGCTCGCCCACCAGCCCGTCCAGATCCACGACGCCGTCGAGCACGGCGTCGACCTCCAGCTCTCCGGCCACACCCACGGCGGCCAGCTCTGGCCCGGCAACCTCGTCGCCGCCGGCGCCAACCCCACCCTCGCGGGCCTGGACCGCTACGGCGACACCCAGCTCTACGTCTCACGCGGCGCCGGTGCCTGGGGCCCGCCCACCCGGGTCGGCGCACCCTCGGACATCACCGTCATCGAACTCGCGTCGAAGCAGGCCTGACCGCCACGACCCTGTGAGAACGCTGTGAAACGGGCCGAACAGCCCATCGGTAAGTTCTTTCCCAACTCGTCAGTTTTCCCTTCCCCCTGCTCAAAATCCTGTGATGGGGTGAGCCCGCCGCAAAGGGGTGCGGCATACGCACAAGGCCCTTCAGGGGTCTGGGGAGGGCAAAGCCGATGCGATCGGTTCGCATACGGATACTCGCGGTGCTGCTGGTCCTGGCCGCCGCGGGCGCGAGCGCCTGGCAGTTCCTGCCGTCGAGGGGCGGCGGGAAGACCATCACGGTCGGCACGACCGACGGCGTCACCTCGCTCGACCCCGCCGGCGCCTACGACGCGGGCTCCTGGGCGCTGTTCAGCAACGTCTTCCAGTCCCTGCTGACCTTCGCGCCGGGCGGCACCGCCCCCGTACCGGACGCGGCGAAGAACTGCGCCTTCGCCCACGGCGACCTCACCACCTACCGCTGCGAGCTGCGCGAGGGCCTCACCTTCCCCAGTGGCCGGGCGATGAACGCCGAGGACGTGAAGTTCTCCTTCGACCGGATCCTGAAGATCAAGGCCCCGCTCGGCCCGGCGTCCCTGTTCGGCACGCTCCGGTCCGTGGACGCCGCCGGCATGACCGTCACGTTCCATCTGACCTCGCCGGACGCGACGTTCCCCTTCAAGGTGGCCACCGGCGCCGGCTCGATCGTCGACCGCACCGCGTACCCGGCCGGCAAGCTCCGCACCGATACCGGCGTCGACGGCACGGGCCCGTACACCCTCACCTCCTACTCGAAGGACCGCGAGGCGGTCCTCGCGCCCGACCCGCACTACCGGGGCGCCGTCGGCGGCGGCGCGGGCCGACCCGTCGAGCTGCGCTACTACGCGAGCCCTCAGGCCCTGGACACCGCCTGGAAGGACCACCGGATCGACGTCGTGACCGACCAGCTGCCGCCCCGCGTCCTCGCCGCACTCAACCCGAGCGACCCCGGGCGGCGCGTCTACGAGGCGGACGGCTCGGAGACCCGCAACCTGTACTTCGACACCCGCCCGGGCAAGCCGCTGCACGACCCGGAGGTCCGGCAGGCCATGGCCTGGCTGATCGACCGCGAGGAGCTTGCCGCCACCGTCTACGACGGCACCGTCGACCCGCTCTACTCCCTGATCCCTGCGGGCCTGACCGGCCACACCGCCTCGTTCTTCGACGACTACCCGAAGCCGGACCCGAAGAAGGCCCGGCAGCTCCTCACCAAGGCCGGAGTCAGCCTGCCCGTGCACTTCACCTACGGCTACGCCGAGGGCCGCGGCGCCGGTGAGCAGGAGGCGGCCGAGATCAAGAAGGAACTGGAGGCGAGCGGCCTGTTCAAGGTCACCCTCAAGGGCTACGAGTGGACCGCCTTCCAGAAGCAGTGGGCGAGCGGCGGGCTCGACGCGTACGCCGTCGGCTGGGTCGCCGACTTCCCCGACCCGGACACCTTCGGCGCCGCGCTCGTCGGCACCGGCAGCGCCATGAACACCGGCTACAGCAACAAGTCCGTCGACCGGCTGATCAAGGACAGCCGGCGCTACGCCGAGCGGACCGAGGCCGAGCGGGACTTCCGCTCGGTGCAGCGGACGGTCGCCCGGGACGTGCCGGTGCTGCCGCTGTGGCAGGCCAAGGAGTACGTCGTCACCTCCGAGGACGTCGGCGGCGGCCAGTACCTGTCGGACGGCACGGGCGTGTTCCGACTGTGGAGCCTCACCGCGCTCTGACGGCCGGGCCCGCCCTCAGGACTCGGTACGCCGCCGGGCCGCCGGATCGGGGATGGCGTTCGTCATCCCCGGCAGGAACTCCGTGAACAGCTCGTGCACCTCGCGCACGAGCGGCCGGAGCACCCGGAAGCGGGCCAGGGCGACACCCCGCGCGGTGAGCCGGGCACCGCGCTCGGCCAGCCGGTAACTGCGCTCGCGCCCCTCGGTGCGGTCGAAGATCCAGTACAGGACGAGCCCCATCTGGGACAGCCACATCAACTCGGGAAGGATGTCCCGCAGTTCCTCGGGGACCTTGGTCTTCGTGGCCCCGGCGAGCACCTCCCGGTGGACGCTGATGGCCTCCTCGCGCGCGTGCTCCGACTCGGGGGAGAACGGGCTGAGCGGGCTGTCCGGGTCGGCGGCGTTCTTGAAGAACTGCACCGCGAACTCGTGGTACGGCGCGGCGATGTCGAGCCAGGCCCGCAGCACCCCCGCGAGGCGGGTCTCCAGGTCGCGCTCCCGGTCCAGGATCTCCCGGACCGCCACCTGGTGCTCGGCGGCGATCCGGTCGTAGAAGCCCTGGATCAGGTGCTCCTTGCCCGCGAAGTAGTAGTACGCGTTGCCGACGGAGACCCCGGCCTCCTTGGCGATGGCCCGCATCGTCGTCTTGTCGTAGCCGCGCTCCTGGAACAGCCGCATGGCCGTCTCCAGGATCAGGGCGCGGGTCTGCTCGGACTTGGTGGGGAGGGCGCCGTCGTCGGGGCCGTCGTTCTTCGCGGACACGGGAAGAGAGCCTAACGTCAGCGGGGGCCCGGCTACCGGGGGGCGCAGGTGCCGTCGGCGCAGCCCGGCGCGGTGTGGCTCCAGCCGCTGACGGGGTCGTACGACCAGCCGTCCGCACGCCGGTACACCTGGCCGCCCCACTGCGCTCCGCCGCCCTGTCCCCGGTGCCACTGCGCACCGCGCCACTTGGCGGCGGCGAGCACCGCGCCCTTGGCGAGCCGGGCGCCGGCCGGGGTGCTCAACCGGTGGGCGAGCGGCCGGTGCTCGCGCAGCGCCCACAGGGTGACGACCCAGGCGGCGGGACCCCGGTAGACCTGCCCGGCGTCGCCGAGGACGGTGATCTCGTCGAGGGTGGCGCCGTGGTCGAGGCCGGGGAAGCGCCGCCTGGCCTCCTCGGAGGCGGCCGGGACCAGCTCCAGCGGCACCAGCTTCGGCTGCCGCTGGAGCCAGTCGCGCAGGAACGCGCACAGGGAGCACTCGGCGTCGTACAGGACGGTGAGCCGGCGGACCGGTGCGGCCGCCTGGAGGCCGCCGGCGTTCGTGCCGTTCGCGTTCACCTGGGTCTCCGCTCAGGCCTGGGGCTGCGGGGCGACCCAGCCCTGCGGCGGCACGGGCGGCACCTGCTCGCGCTCCATGGCGCCCCGGCGCCGGATCCGGTTGAGCACGTAGACGTTGCCGAGGTGCATCACGCCGAGGACCAGCAGCACCACGCCGAGCTTGGTCGACAGGGCCTCGAAGACGCCGCGTGCGTCGGTGATGGTCCCGTCGCCGCTGAGGTACAGCGCGACGAACCCGAGGTTGACGAGGTAGAAGCCGACCACCAGGAGGTGGTTGACGGCGTCGGCGAGTTTCTCGTTGCCGTGCAGCACGTCGGCCAGGAAGACCTTGCCGTTCCGGCTGAGCGTGCGGGCCACCCAGACGGTCAGGCCGATGCTGACCAGCAGGTAGATGACGTAGGCGATGACCGTGCGGTCCATTGCCCCACCCTTCTTGAACACGTTCAAAACGCTGTCGGGGATGACTCTAGACCTACTTTTGAACATGTTCAACACAAGGCCAGGGGGAGATTGTCAGTGGTGCCTCGTACTGTCGTCCGCATGGGAATCGTGACGTTCGTCGACGAGACGACGGCGGGGGAGCGGCGCACGGCCTGGGGGCTGGAGATCGCCGAAGAACGGCTGACCGTACGGGAACTGATCCGGCGCCGGGTGTTCCAGGAGGTCGCGGAGTACAACGCCCGTACGCCGGAGGTCTTCCAGGGGCTCGTGCA
Organism: Streptomyces sp. NPDC101110; assembly: GCF_044759525.1. Lineage (NCBI taxonomy): Bacteria > Bacillati > Actinomycetota > Actinomycetes > Kitasatosporales > Streptomycetaceae > Streptomyces > Streptomyces sp. NPDC101110. The sequence goes on from NZ_JBIVZM010000001.1 coordinate 429,021, forward strand.
GCCCGAGGACACCGAGCGCGTGCTGAACGGCTACGCGGTGCGCACGCCCCGCCGGATCGACCCCGAGCGGCAGACGGCCCTGGCCGAGCGGGCCTTCGCGGGCAACGGCTTCCTGGTGCTGGTGGGGGACCGTCAGGTCACCGACCCGGACGAGGAGATCGACCTCGCCCTCGGCACCGAAGTCACGTTCCTGAAGCTCGTCCCCCTGGTAGGTGGCTGATGAACTCCTTCCGCACACCCCGGTCGCACGCCGACCGGCTGCGCACCAGGATCGCCGACGGCGACATCGACCGGGTCGCCGACGAGGCGCTGCGCGTCATGGACTCCAGCCGCGGCGCCTGGGGCGCGGGCTGGGAGAAGGTGCTGGACCAGCTCCGCTCCCTGTCGGCCGAGTACCGCCGCGCGCTGCTGCACGCCCTGGCCGACCGCTTCCACCAGGCCGGTGACGACACCGAGGCCCGCTGCCGCCATCTCGCCCTGTGCACCCTGATCGCCGAGGGCCTCGACGGCTCGGAGCGGCTCGCCGACGATCCGCTGGCCGCCGAGCGCCGCAAGGCCCTGGACGACCTCGCCCGCCACCACTCCTTCTGGTACGTGGCCCGTTTCGAGGTCCTGTGCCGGGCCGAACTGGCCGCGGGCCGGCCCCTCCCGGCCCCCGTCGTGGCCGTCGTGCGCCGCGCGGCCCTGGACGCCTACCGCGCGGCCGACCTCGTCGCGCTGGCCCGGCAGCTCACCGACCCCGTCCTCAACGTCGGCGAGGCCTGGGCGGAACAGGCCCTGAGCGACGCCACCGGCCCCGACTGGCAGGCCCTGCTGGCCCACGTCCTCACCGCCACCGCCTCGAAGCCCACGGCCAAGTGGGACAAGGGGGCGCGCGCCCTGCTGGACACCCTCGGCGCCGACCGCGTCCGCGAAACCGTCCTGTCCTGGCTCGCCCTCGTCGGCCGCCCCCGCACGCTTCCGCTGGAACGCCGGGAGTGGGAGCCGGATGTCGACAACGCCTACGACCCGTACAACGCCACGGCCCTGCGCGGCCTGGCCTGGCTTCTCTCCCTGCTGCCGCCCCACCCCGGCACGGCCCGGGCTCTGGGCGCTCTGGTCGAGACGTCACTGAAGAAGGTCGCGGGCCTCGGCCCCCGCAACCCGAAGGTCGCCAACGCCGGTGTCGTCGCACTGGCCCGCATCGACTCCGAGGCGGCCCTCGCCGAACTCGCCCGGCTGGCCACCCGGGTGACGTACAAGAGCACGGCCAAGCTCCTCGACACAGCCCTGGAGAATCGCGCCACCGCGCTCGGCCTCGCCCGCGACGAGATCGAGGAACTGGCGGTGCCTGCGTACGGCCTGACGGACGTCGGCACCGCCGAACACCGCCTGGGCGAGTCGACGGCACTCCTCGAAGTCCGCGGCCCCCGAGCCGTGCTGAGCTGGCGCAACGCAGCGGGCAAGCCGGTCAGGACCGTGCCGGCGGCCGTGAAGCGCGACCACCCGGAGGAACTGAAGGACCTCAAGACGGCGGTCAAGGACATCGACAAGATGCTCTCGGCGCAGAGCGAGCGCCTGGACCGCCAGTTCCTGGCCCGCCGCAGCTGGCCGTACGCCGTGTGGCGCGAGCGCTACCTCGACCACCCGCTGGTCGGCACCCTGGCCCGCCGCCTGCTGTGGACGATCGACGGCAGGACGGCCGGATTCGCGGGCGGCGAGCTGCGCACGCTGGCCGACGAACCCCTGACGAAGGGAGACCGGGTCGAACTCTGGCATCCGGTCGGCCACGAACCCGCCGAGATCGTCGCCTGGCGCGACTGGCTGGAGCGGCACGGCGTCACCCAGCCGTTCAAGCAGGCCCACCGCGAGGTCTACCTGCTCACGGACGCCGAGCGGGCCACCGGCACCTACTCCAACCGCTTCGCGGCCCACGTCCTGCGCCAGCACCAGTTCCACTCCCTGGCGGCGCTCCGCGGCTGGCACAACAAACTCCGCCTGTGCGTCGACGACTCGGCTCCGCCCGCCACGCGCGAACTGCCCCGGTGGGGCCTGCGCGCGGAGTACTGGATCGAGGGCGACGGCGAGGAGTACGGCGTCGACACCACCGAATCCGGCAGCTATCTGCGCCTGCGCACCGACCAGGTCCGCTTCTACCCGCTCGACGCCCCGCAGAACTCGGCACACTGCTCCGGCGGCGCGTACACCATGTGGCTCGCCCCCGGCCAGGACACCGTCGCCCCGGTGCCCCTGGAGGACGTCCCGCCCCTGGTTCTCTCCGAAGTCCTGCGCGACGTCGACCTGTTCGTCGGCGTGGCCAGCGTCGGCAACGACCCGACCTGGCAGGACGGCGGCCCCGGCGGCCGCTTCCGGGAGTACTGGACGTCGTACGGCTTCGGCGAGCTGAACGCGAGCGCCGAGACCCGCAGGCTCCTGCTCGAACGCCTGGTCCCGCGCCTGGCGATAGCCGACCGCTGCACGCTGGAGGGCCGCTTCCTCCACGTCAAGGGCGACCGCCACACGTACAAGATCCACCTGGGCTCGGGCAACATCCTCATGACCCCGAACGACCAGTACCTCTGCATCGTCCCGAAGTCCGCCCCGACGAACCCCGGGACGGGCTACCTCCCCTACGAGGGCGACCGCATGCTGTCGGTCATCCTCAGCAAGGCGATGATGCTGGCGGCGGACACGAAGATCACGGATCCGTCGATCCTGAGCCAGTTGTGAGTGTCAGTCGCTCGTCTTCGGCCGGCCCGCCCTGAGGACCTCGGCCACATCGAGAGTCACCTTCGCCCCGATGGAGTCCGGGAGGGTGACGAGCTCGCCGGGGGCGTGCGGGCGGTGGTTCTCGTAGCCGCTTCCCACCGGGTCGGTGAGGACATGCAGGCGCTGGTGCTTGCGGTCGACGACGACGTAGACGGGCACCTTGGCCTCGGCGTAGGCGGCGACCTTGGTCTGGAGGTCGTCCTTCCAGTTGCCGGAGGTGACCTCGAGGACGAGTCGGAAACACGCCGGGTCGTACGCGTTGTTCTCGACGAAGTGGTCGTCGATGTCGGCGTCCACCACCACGAGGTCGGGGATGGCGTAGTCCTCGGTGCCGGTGGGGAGCCAGAGGCCGACGTTCTGGAGGACTTCGGTCTCGCCGTCGTCCAACCCGGCCGCGATGAACGGCCGCATGAGTTTGGTCAGGGCGCGAGCATGAGGTGCATCCGGGGACGGGGTCACGAGGAGATGGCCTCCGATGATCTCGACGCGGTAGCCCGGATGGCGCTCCATGATCTCGTCGGCGATGGTCGTGAGGGTGACCGGCTCTTCTTCGTGGAAGGGCTGCTCGACGGAAGCTGCGGACATCAGGTGCCTCCTGGGAACTGGTGTCGAGAGCATCATCGTAGGCCGGACGACGTCCGTGCGGGCCGCTCCGCTGCGTTCACCCGATGGTGTGGCATATGCCAGAGGGCCCCGTTTCCAGCGGAAACAGGGCCCTCGTCAGCAACCGGCGAGCCTCAGTAGCGGCGCGTGATCAGCGCACGCTTCACCTCGGCGATCGCCTTCGTCACCTCGATGCCGCGCGGGCAGGCGTCCGTGCAGTTGAACGTCGTGCGGCAGCGCCACACGCCGTCGCGGTCGTTCAGGATCTCCAGGCGCTGCTCGCCCGCCTCGTCACGCGAGTCGAAGATGAAGCGGTGCGCGTTGACGATGGCGGCCGGGCCGAAGTACTGGCCGTCGTTCCAGAAGACCGGGCACGAGCTGGTGCAGGCGGCGCAGAGGATGCACTTCGTCGTGTCGTCGAAGCGCTCGCGGTCCTCGGCCGTCTGGAAACGCTCACGCGTCGGCTCGTTCGTGTCCTTCGTGATGAGGAAGGGCATGACGTCGCGGTACGCCTGGAAGAACGGCTCCATGTCGACCACGAGGTCCTTCAGGACCGTGAGGCCCTTGATGGGCTCCACCGTGATCGGCTTCTCGGGGTTGATGTCCTTGATCAGCGTCTTGCAGGCGAGACGGTTCTTGCCGTTGATCCGCATCGCGTCCGAGCCGCAGATGCCGTGCGCGCAGGAGCGGCGGAACGTCAGCGTGCCGTCGAGGTCCCACTTGATCTTGTGGAGACCGTCGAGGACACGCTCCTTGGGGTCGATCTCCAGCTGGAAGTCTTCCCAGACCGCCTCGGCCGCGACCTCCGGGTTGAAGCGGCGGATGCGGAAGGTGACCGTGATGTAGGGGGAGTCGGCGAAACCGGGCTCGGGCTTGCCGGCTGCGTCTTCCTTGTCCAGAACGGGGGTAGCCATCAGTACTTACGCTCCATCGGCTGGTAGCGGGTCTGGACGACCGGCTTGTAGTCGAGACGGACGGTTTCGGAGCCGTCGGCGCCGACCTCGCGGTACGCCATGGTGTGCCGCATGAAGTTGACGTCGTCGCGGTTCGGGTAGTCCTCGCGGTAGTGACCGCCGCGGGACTCCTTGCGGGCGAGCGCGGAGACCGCCATGACCTCGGCGAGGTCGAGCAGGTTGCCCAGCTCGATGGCCTCCAGCAGGTCCGTGTTGAACCGCTTGCCCTTGTCCTGGATCGCCACGTTCTTGTAGCGCTCGCGCAGCTCCGCGATCTTCTCGACCGCCGTCTTGATGGTCTGCTCGGTGCGGAACACCATGACGTTGGCGTCCATGGTCTCCTGCAGCTCGCGCCGCAGCTCCGCCACCCGCTCGTTGCCGGTGGCGTCGCGCAGCCGCTCCACCTGCTCGATCACGAGCTCGGCCGGGTTCTCCGGCAGCTCGACGAACTCCGCCTTCTGCGCGTACTCGGCGGCGGCGATGCCCGCGCGCTTGCCGAAGACGTTGATGTCCAGCAGCGAGTTCGTGCCGAGGCGGTTGGCGCCGTGCACGGAGACGCAGGCGACCTCGCCCGCGGCGTACAGACCGGGAACGACCGTGGTGTTGTCCGCCAGGACCTCACCCTCGACGTTCGTCGGGATGCCGCCCATCGCGTAGTGCGCCGTCGGCTGGATCGGGATCGGGTCCGTGTAGGGCTCGATGCCGAGGTAGGTGCGCGCGAACTCCGTGATGTCCGGGAGCTTGGCGTCCAGCTGCTCCGGCGGGAGGTGCGTGAGGTCGAGGTAGACGTGGTCGCCCTCGGGACCGCAGCCGCGGCCCTCACGGATCTCCGTGTAGATGGAGCGGGAGACGACGTCACGGGACGCGAGGTCCTTCATGACCGGCGCGTACTTCTCCATGAAGCGCTCGCCGTCCTTGTTGCGGAGGATGCCGCCCTCACCGCGGGCGCCCTCCGTCAGCAGGATGCCCATGCGCCAGATGCCGGTCGGGTGGAACTGGAAGAACTCCATGTCCTCCAGCGGCAGCCCGCGACGGTAGACGGCCGCCTGGCCGTCACCGGTCAGCGTGTGCGCGTTGGACGTCACCTTGAAGAACTTGCCGCAACCGCCGGACGCGTAGACCACGGACTTCGCCTGGAAGACGTGGATCTCACCGGTCGCCAGCTCGTAGGCGACGACACCGGCCGACTTCTTGACGCCGTCGACCTCGGTGATCAGCTGGTCCAGGACGTAGAACTCGTTGAAGAACTCCACGCCCTCCTTGACACAGTTCTGGTACAGCGTCTGGAGGATCATGTGGCCGGTGCGGTCGGCCGCGTAGCAGGAGCGGCGGACCGGGGCCTCGCCGTGGTTCCGGCTGTGACCGCCGAAGCGGCGCTGGTCGATCGTGCCGTTGGGCGTCCGGTTGAACGGCAGGCCCATCTTCTCCAGGTCGAGGACCGAGTCGATGGCCTCCTTCGCCAGGATCTCGGCGGCGTCCTGGTCGACCAGGTAGTCACCGCCCTTGACCGTGTCGAAGGTGTGCCACTCCCAGTTGTCCTCCTCCACGTTCGCCAGCGCGGCGGCCATGCCGCCCTGCGCGGCGCCCGTGTGGGAGCGGGTGGGGTACAGCTTGGTCAGCACGGCGGTGCGGCTGCGCTTCGTGGACTCGATGGCCGCGCGCATGCCCGCGCCACCGGCGCCGACGATGACGGTGTCGTACTTGTGGATCTTCATGATTCTCGCAGCCCCGTGCCTAGCGGATGTTCGGGTCGAAGGTGAAGATCACCAGCGTGCCCAGCAGGATGGTGAACACCGTGGCGGTGTAGAGCAGGCCCTTGAGCCACAGCCGGGTGTTCGCGCGCTCCGCGTAGTCGTTGATGACCGTGCGCAGGCCGTTGGCGCCGTGCAGCATGGCGAGCCACAGCATCAGCAGGTCCCAGACCTGCCAGAACGGGGACGCCCAGCGGCCGGCCACGAAGGCGAAGCCGATCTTGGAGACGCCGCCGTCCAGCACGAGCTGGATCAGCAGGTGGCCGAGGACGAGGACGACCAGCACGACGCCGGACAGACGCATGAAGAGCCAGGCGGCCAGCTCGAAGTTGCCCCGGGTGCTCTTCGGGGTCTTCTTGGTGCGCTTGCGCGGGGCCTCGATGAAGGGCGCCGGGTTGTCGACGGTGTAGACGGCGCCGCCCTCGACGGGGCCGACGCCGGCGGCGGACTTCTCAGTCGTGGACATTGGCGTCAGCTCCCGAAGAGTTCACGAGCGGCGTGGCCGAGGACGGGGTAGATCGCCCCGAGCATCAGCACGACCCACAGGGCTACGACGGTCCAGAGCATCTGCTTCTGGTACCGGGCGCCCTTGATCCAGAAGTCGACGGCGATGACGCGCAGGCCGTTGAGCGCGTGGAAGAGGATGGCGGCGACGAGGCCGTACTCCAGCAGCGCGACGATCGGCGTCTTGTACGTGGCCACGACGTTGTCGTAGGCCTCAGGGGACACGCGGACGAGGGCGGTGTCCAGCACGTGAACGAACAGGAAGAAGAAGATGAGGACGCCGGTGACTCGGTGAGCCACCCAGGACCACATTCCTTCCCGGCCGCGGTACAGCGTTCCAGCCGGCACGGAAGTTTCCTCCGGGAGCGGGGATTGGGGCCGCGCCGGCTTGGTGTGTCGGTCGGGCCCGGCCGGGTACGGTCCACCGGCCCCCAGCATCGTAGCGAGGCGCTGCGGCCGGGCTGCGCCGGGGTCCCGGGGTGTGATCAAACTGGCACGCAAAGGGGTACTGGTGGGCTAGTGCGGCCAAGGGGGGGGGTGGGAGTGCCCGGGGCCGCCGGGGCGCGGGCCGTCAGTGGTTGATCGCGCAGTTCCCCGCGCCCCTCAAGGCGCTGATCAGCCGTTCCCTCGCGAGCCGCCGGAGTTCGTCCGCCGTCACGGCCCGCTCCTCCTCCGGATCGTTCGTCAATCGTGACCGGATGGCTTCCAGGAGCCGGTCCAGGGTCTCCGCGGGGGACACGCCGTCCAGGCAGATGACGAACACGTGCCCGAAGCGGGCCTCGTAGGCGGCGTGGGCCGCGCTCAGGGCGGTATGGGCCGCGGAGTAGGTGTCGGGCGGGAGCGTGGGCAGGTGCTCGGCCGCCAGCGCATCCGTGAGCTCCGGCCAGGTCAGGTCGTAGGCCGCCTCGTCCGCCGCGGCCAGCAGGGAGTCCAGGTCCGGGTAGGGGCGGTGCGCCGCGACGCGCCGGGACCAGCGGAGGCTGCGCAGGCAGGAGAGGAGGGCCTGTTCCAGGTCCTCCTCGGGGGCTGCATTGAAGTCCTCCACCGGTATGACGAGTCGGCCGGGGAGATCTGGGAGACGGTGCGCGGGCAGCGTGGATCCTCGTGGGCGTCACGTGTGTCGGCAGGGCAGGTTGTGAGAGATGTGACGTCACGCTACCGAGTACGACCATGACGTGTCCGAAGGATGCCGCAATTTCACCCGGGAGGGAGAGTTTCGGCGCGCGTGGTGGACGCGCGCCATTCCGCGCCGGGTTTTAGGTTGGCTGGGTGAGTCAGCACAGGCGCCGGACTTCGGCGAAGCAGGGGAAACAGCGGCAGGTGCTGGTCGTGGCCATGGCGGTAGCCCTGGTCGTGGTCGCGGCCGGGGTGAGTCTCGGGCTCTGGGCGGCCTCGGGTGGCGACGGCGGGTCCACCGGCTCGCAGGCCAGATCCTCGCGGGGGGCCAGCGCGGCGGCGCCACCGGACGGGACCCCGGAAGCGGCCCCCACCCCCAGCCCGACCCGCTCCTACCCCCTGTCCGAGGCGCCCCGGACCATCCCCGCCGTGCGGGACCACGAGCCGGCCCGCGGCCCGGGCTGGAAGCCCGAGAAGGGCAACCGGGTGGTCGTGGACGACCCGGCACTGGCCGACGAGGGACGGCTGGTCGCCGGCGAGCTGGGGATGACGTACGCGGGCGAGAAGGGTGACAAGAAGGCCGGTGATCTGCGGCTGGCGCTGAACGGCGACAAGGGCGCGAACCCGGAGTCGTACACGATGACCGTGCGCGACGGGCGGGTGGAGATCGACGGGCCCACCGACGCGGGGGTGTTCTACGGCACCCGCACGCTCAAGCAGGAGACCCACGACGGCGGCACGGCGCCCGAGGGCGTCGTGAAGGACGCACCGGCCAAGGCGCAGCGCGGGTTCATGCTGGACATCGCCCGCAAGTACTTCACGGCCGACTGGATCGAGGACCGGGTCCGGGAGCTGGGCGACCTGAAGTACAACCAGCTGGGGCTGCACTTCTCCGACGACCAGGGCTTCCGGATCGAGTCCGACACGCAGCCGGACATCGTGTCCCAGCCGCATCTGACCAAGGCGCAGGTGCGGAAGATCATCGACCTCGCGGAGAGCCGGCACATCACCGTCGTGCCCGAGATCGACTCACCCGGGCACCTGGGCGCGGTCCTCCGCGCCCACCCCGACCTGCAGCTGCGCACCGCGCAGGGGTCGGCGGTGCAGGGCGCCATCGACATCTCCAAGCCCGAGAGCGCCGAGATCGTCGACGAGCTGCTGAACGAGTACGCGGATCTCTTCCCCGGCAAGCCCTGGCACCTCGGGGCCGACGAGTACCAGGCGCTGGTCCGCTCCGACCCGGAGGCGACGTTCCCGCAGCTGGCGGCGGCCGCGCAGCAGAAGTACGGTTCCGGCGCCACGGTCGCCGACCTCACCACCGGATGGCTCAACGACCGGGCCGCCACCGTCCGCGAGAACGGGCGCACCCCGCGCGCGTGGAACGACGGTTTCTTCCGCGGCACGTCCGTCGAGCCGGCCAAGGACATCCAGGTCGCCTACTGGACCGGCAAGGAGATCGGCGCCCGGGAGCCCCTGGAGTACCTCCAGGCCGGCCGCAAGGTGATCAACTACAACGACGAGTTCCTGTACTACGTCCTCGGCGAGCCGCAGACCTTTGTCTACCCGACGGGGGAGCGGATCTACGAGCAGTGGACGCCACGGGTGCTGCGCGGCACCACGGCCGTGCCCGCGCGCTACGACGGCCAGATCCTCGGCGGGTCCTTCGCGGTGTGGTGCGACCTCGCGGACTCCCAGACGCAGGAGCAGGTGGCGGCCGGGATCCGGATGCCGCTGCGGGCGACCGTCCAGAAGCTGTGGGACCCGGGTGAGCCCGAGCTGTCCTGGGCGCAGTTCCGGGCGCTGGCGGACAGGCTCGGCTGACCGGCACGAATTGGCCCATACGCCTGCGAACTCCCGTACGACTGTGGTGGTCTTCTCGCGAGCAGCATCGAATATGCCGGGGGGAACCGGGACATGGGCTACTGGGGATATTTCGTCGTGGGCCGCGGGGAGCGGCCGCTGGCGGAGCTGGACGCGCTGGCGGGGGCCGGGGAGGGCCTCACGCAGCGCGCTTCGGCGCCGGGCGGATGGCAGGTGTGGGAGTACCCGAGCAGTGACGGCGACATCGGCAACATGAACGCCCTCGCCCGGGAGACCGGGGCGCCCGCGCTCTTCGGTTACGTCATGAACAGCGAGTGTGTGGTGCTGGAGGCCGCGGCCCCGCGGAGCGGGGCGTGGACGACCTGTCTCGCCCGCTCCGCGATGGCCGGGTACCTGGGTTCGGACCGGGAGGGCCTCGCGCTGGAGGACTACTTCCTGGAGCCTGGCGACGCCGCCGAGCGGGCGGTGCGCTGGGCCGCGGAGGCCGGGTGCGAGGTGAACGCCAACGCACTGGTGGACGTACTGACTTCAGACCCTGATCCCCTGGCCGAAAACCTCTTGTTCCGCTTCCTCGACAGGCTGGGCGTGGTGCCCCTGTGACACTCCGGGGCCGTTGCGCGCAGTAAGGGGAAGTGCGGGTTCCGTGAGGGCTTACGGCTGGCAGCGGCCTGGCCGGGCCCCGGAGAAGACCCGCGGAGGGAGACGTGGATGAGCCTGGTGGAGTTGATCGCACAGGCCGACGAGCGCGGGCTGGCCGCGAGCGGGCTGGCTTGTCTGGATCGGTGCGTGCCCCTGCTGGGCGGCGACGACGAGATCCTCAGGCCGGTGTGGGCGAGTCTCAGCGACGGCGCCGGTGCCGAGGAGTGGGGCGAGCGGCTGGAGCAGGCGCGCGGCAAGCTTGACGCGGCCGGCACCGGGGACGAGGCGGTCGCGCTCGCCCACCGGATGCTCGAGGCCGCCCCCGCCGAGCGGTCCGCCGCCGCGGTCCGGGTGTGGGCCGACGCCTGCTCCGTGGCCTCCCTCCAGATCCACCGGCTCCTCGACACCGCCGAGGACGAGGCCGCGTCCGTGGACTCCCGCCGCGAAGGGCGTACGGACGGCATGTCGCCCCTCGTCGCCGCCGAACTGCGCCGCCAGGTCACCGTGCTGGAGGTCCTGGCCGGACACGGTCCGGCCGGGCTGCGCCGGGCCCTGGAGGTGTCGGTCGAGGGGCGACGGGTCCTGCGCGCGGTGGTCTCCCGCCGCAGTCGGCAACAGGGCTGAGGGAAGCGGGCCCCAGGAGCCCCGACCGGCCTAAACCCGGTTCCTGGGCAAGTCCTGTGACTGTCCCTTGGGCGAGGTGGGGCGGTCCTGCGCCGCTTCGGGGAAGTCGCCGATTCCGGGTGACGAAACGCATCGCCCCAGCGCTTTCACGGGTGTGACGACTCAAGCGGAGACCAGGCCATCGGCGGCTGCGAAGCCGCTGCGATGGGCGGCGGACACGGTGGCGACGATGCGCGAGGGAGCACGGCTGCACCTCGACTACTCGGCGCAGAGCCTGTGGAGTGTCGACCGGATGATCGAGGGGATACGGCGGGAGGGGGCGCCCGACGCCGCCGTCCAGCAGGTACTGCGCGGCTTCGGCGCGTACGCCGGTGAGGTGATGGCGCGTCAGACCGGTGCCGAGTGGTGGGCGACCGGCGGAGACCACTGGATCCGCACCCCCGACGGGCGCCTGTGGGACCCCATCGACGAGGCCCGTCGCTGCTACGGCGGCCATGGCTCGCTGCGGCTGCTGTGCCGGGACGCGATGAGCACCGCGCCCCGGCGTTAGCGTCAGCGCGGCAGGACCTCCTCGTCGCGGTCCTCGGCCAGGCCCTCGTACCAGGGCCCGGGTGGCTCGGTGCCGGTCGGGTCGCTCGTACCGGTCGTGCCGGTCGTGTCGCTCGTGCCGGTCGTGCCGGCGTTCGCGGCCAGGGCGCGGATCGCGGGCAGGTCGTTGTAGAGGTTCTGCCCGGGGCACTCGGTCGGGTAGCCGTCGCGGTGGCCCGAGATGCGGCGGAACGTCACCTTCTGGCCCAGCTTGTACTTGCCGTTGTCGGCACCCGAGGTCAGCACGACCGTCCCGGTCGGGTCGATGCCGTAGAGGCCGAGCTTCCACGCGGCGACCTTCGCGACCGACGCGCGCACCGCCGCGTTGGTGGCCGCCGTGGAGTAGTCGCCGAGCACGGAGACACTGCTGGTGGCGGTGTTGAACCCGTAGGTGTGCGCGCCGAGGACGGGCTTGTCGATGCCGCCCGCACGCCCCTCGAAGACGGTGCCGCACTTGTCGACGAGGAAGTGGTAGCCGATGTCGTTCCAGCCGTTGCTCTGCACGTGGTAGAGGAACACGCCGCGCACGATCGACGCCGACTGGGAGCAGGCGTAGGCGTTGGTGCCCGCCGTGTGGTGGACGAACATGGCCTTGGTGGCGCCCGTGTAGGTGGGCGGGTCCTCCACCAGGGACTCGTCGGCACCCCAGGCGGAGCGCGACGTCACGGTGGGACGCGGGGCCGCGAGCGGCCCGGCTGCCGGCCCGGCCGCGCCCGGTCCGACGGCGGCGGTGTGCACCCCGTCCGATCCGGCCGCGGGATCGACCAGTTCGACGCGCAGCCCCTCCGGAAGGCGCCAGCCCGTCACGCGTACCTGGACACCGTCCGAGGGCCCGGTCCACAGCGGCTGGGTGCTGCCGCGCACGCCGGTCCGGTCGCGGTCGGGTCCGGTCTCGGGCGCACGGCCGTCGGTCTCCAGGGGGCGCCAGGCGGTCCACGCCCCGCTCTCCAGGGAGCGGGTGCGCACCTGCGCGATGCCGTACAGGGTCGCGTGCGGGTCGTCCCAGGTGATGCCGATCATGCTGAACTGCTCGGTGGTGCGCGGGGCGAGGGACCGGTCGTGGGGGTCGTCGTCCGGCACCCGGACGGTGTGCACACCGTCCGGGGGAGTGGCCCGGGCGGTGTGCACACCGCCCGAGGGAGTGGCCCCGGCGGGCTGGGTCAGGCCCAGGGCACCGAGCGCGAGGGCGGTGGCGACGGTGGTGCGCAGGAGGCGGGATGTCATACGGCGCTCGCCTTTCGTGGGCGGTGGCATCGCCGGCAGAGGTCCCCGGTACGTCACTTGACCGAAACGTCCACGGGGGCGGGGTCCCGAGGACGGCGGGCCGGGATGACCCGAACGGTCGTCGGTCCGGGAGGACCCGAAGGGCGTCGGGCCGGGGCGACCCGAACGGTCGTCGGGCCCCGGCGTCTGACGCGCTGTGACACTTCCGAGCGGATCGGCGCTGATCACCGTGGCAGGGCGCGCACGCGACACGGACGAGGACGGTACTTGGGTCAGGGAGCGGCACCCCGGCGCGGGCAGGCGTACGACGGGGAACTGGGCACGGCCGTCGCGCGGGCCCAGCAGGGCGACGAGGCTGCCTTCGCGGTCGCCTACCGGTTCGTACAGCCCGGACTGCTCGGCTACCTGCGCGGCCTGGTCGGGGACGACGCGGAGGACGTGGCGTCCGACGCCTGGCTGGAGATCGCCCGGGACCTCGGCAGGTTCCGGGGCGACGGGGCCGGCTTCCGCGGCTGGACGGCGACCATCGCCCGGCACCGGGCGCTGGACCACCTGCGCCGGCAGCGGGTACGGCCCCGGTCGTCCGCGCTGGAGCAGGACGTACTGGAACTGCCCGGACCGCACAGCACGCACGACCAGGCGCTGGAGGCCATCTCCACCGCGCACGCCCTGGAACTGGTCCGGGGCCTGCCGCGGGACCAGGCCGAGGCCGTGCTGCTGCGGGTGGTGGTCGGCCTCGACGGCCCGGCCGCCGCGCGGGTCCTGGGCAAGCGGCCGGGCGCCGTACGCACGGCCGCCCACCGGGGTCTGAAGCGCCTCGCCACGCGGCTGGGCGCGGAGAGTGTGACGGATGAGGCTCCCCGGACGCTGGGTGAGTCGACGTAGCGGAACCGATGGTTTCGCGGACGGGCCCGCAGGCACGGCGTGGGCCGGGCGCCCTGAACAGGGCGGACCGGCGGGACGTACTGGGGCCCGGCGAGCCGGCCGGCGCCGGTGTGGCAGAAGGATCGATCGGATCGAGCAGGGACGGAAACAGACATGGGTGAACGGCCGAACGACGGCGGGCTCTCCGGCCGTGGTTCCCGTCATGCCCTCCTCGACTCCGACGTGGAGGCGCTGATCGTCGCGTCCCTCGTCCGGGACGGTGTCGACGCCGGGGCCGAACAGCGGGCCGTGGCCGCCTTCCTGGCCGCCCGGGACGCCGGGGCCGTGCGCACGCGCACCCGCCGCCGGGACGACTGGCGGGCCCGCGAGCGGCGGTACGTGGGGCGGTCCCTGAGGACGACGCTCTCCGTGCTGCTCGCCAGTCTCACGCTGGGCGGTGTCGCCGTGGCGGCGATCGGCGTCGCGGGATCGCCGGAGGAGGGCACCGGCGACGCCCCCGAGCGCCGGCCCGCCCCGAGCAGCGCCCCGCGCGACCCGGCGGGACAGCCTGCCCCCGGCAGCCACAGCCCGAGCCCGGGCCCGGACACCGGCTCGGCCCCGGCGCACCCGGAACGCCCGGCTCCCGCTCAGGACACCGAAGCCCACTGCCGCGCCTTCGAGGGGGCCCGGCAGCACGGCAAGGCGATGGAGGCGACGGCCTGGCGGCGTCTCGTGGCCGTCGCGGGCGGTGAGAGCAACGTCACGGCGTACTGCGCCAAGCGGCTGGAAGACCCGAACGGCGACAGCGCCGGCTCCGGGAACGGCGACTCCGCGCAGAACGACGCCACACCCGGCGCGGACCCGGGCGGGGGCAACGAGCCGGGTGACGACTCGGGCAGGAACGCGGACAACGGCGCGGGCGAGAACAGCAGCGAGGGCAAGCGCTCCCAGCCCAACGGCCGTCACCCGTAAGGGATTCCACGAGCGCCCGCTGTCACCGCGGGGCGACTGCGCGCACCCGCCGGTCCTCGCCTTGGCAACGGCCGAGGCCGCCACCCCCCACAGGAGAGGCCCCGGCCGTCGCGCGGCACGGGCCGCGCGGCGGCCCGTACTCTCTACAGCGCCCGGTCTGCGTTTTCTGTCACACCCCACGGCGTCACGGCTTAGTTGCATCCTGGACGGACATGGACGGGGAGTGGTTTCAGGTCGTAACGTGCCATTCGCGCCAAGGCGAAGGCGGTACGACCACCGCAACCACCTGCGGTCTTGTTACCGCAACCACCAATTGGGCAACCACGACGGCGATAACCCGGTCCGCGAGAGCGGCGCCGGTTCAGGCGCAGAAGGGCGCGCGGTGCTGGGGGACGACGCGGAGCTGACCGCCGCGGTGCGCGCGGCACAGTCCGGGGACGAGGACGCGTTCCGGACCGTGTACCGCACCGTGCACCCGCGGCTGCTCGGGTACGTACGGACGCTGGTCGGCGACCCCGACGCCGAGGACGTGACGTCCGAGGCCTGGCTCCAGATAGCCCGCGACATGGAGCGGTTCACCGGAGACGCGGACCGGTTCCGCGGCTGGGCCGCCCGGATCGCTCGCAACCGTGCGCTGGACCACATACGCATGCGCGGGCGACGCCCCGCGATCGGCGGTGACGAGACCGAGCTGACCGGCCGGGCCGCCGAGTCGGACACCGCGGGTGAGGCCATCGAGGCGCTGGCCACCGACGGCGCGTTCTCCCTGATATCCCGGCTGCCGCAGGACCAGGCCGAAGCGGTCGTGCTGCGCGTGGTGGTGGGGCTCGACGCGAAGACGGCAGCCGAGACGCTCGGCAAGCGACCGGGCGCCGTCCGTACGGCGGCGCACCGGGGCCTGAAGCGGCTCGCCGAACTGCTCGGCGACGACCCGCAGGCCGATCCGGAATCGGCCGGAGTGCTCGATGCCCTGCCGCCCCAGCGAGAACCGCGCGGCGGTGCCGTGACGTCCGCAGGTGTGACGCGTAGCGTTGCGCGGACGCAGAAGGATGTGTGATGGCCGACGAGCAGTACAGGTGGCTGGACCGCGAAACAGCGGAGCGTTTGCTGAGCGGAGAGCCACTCGGAGCTGTCGAAGGCGCCGGCCGGGAACAGGCCGAACACCTCGCCGAGACCCTCGGCGCGCTGTCCGCCACACCCCCGCTGACCAGCGATGAACTCCCCGGCGAGGCCGCCGCGGTGGCCGCTTTCCGCAAGGCCCGGGCGGAACGCGCCGACGCGGCCGCGGCCCGTGCGGACCTGGGCGGCCACGGCGCGGCCGAGGTCGCCGACGCCGGGCTGGTCCGCATCGGAACCCCCGGTGACCGCGGCACCCGTACCGTCCGGCCGCCGCGCCGGGCCCGTCCGGTACGCCTCGTCCTGGCCGCCGCGCTGGCTGTCGGCATGGCCGGCGGGGTCGCCCTCGCGGCCGGAACCGGAGCGCTGAGGGCGCCCTTCGGCGAGGACGAGCCCCACCCCGGTGCCTCCGTCTCGGCCTCCGTGACGCATCCGGAACGCCCGCTGGCGTCGCCGTCGCCGAGCGACGCCGTCCAGGGCGGTTCCACCCCGGACGACGGCCCCGGGCGGGGCCGGGACGAGCAGCGCGACGACGCCGCCGCGGGGCAGGACGGTCCCAAGGCACGCTCCGGCGGCGACCGCGACGAGATCGTCTCCGCATGCCGCGACCTCCGTGACGGACGACGGCCGGATCCCGACCGCAGACGTGCCCTGCGGGACGCGGCGGGCGGCCCGCGGGTGTGGAAGTACTGCAAGGGCGTCCTGTCCTCCGCAGGCCTCCGTGCGGGCGAGCGCGGGCAGGACAAGCGCGCGGACCAGGGGCGACACCAGGGGAAGGGCGCGGACCGGCACCACGAGCAGGACCGCGACCACGGCCGGAAGCACGACGGGAAGCACGACGGGAAGCACGACCGGAAGCAGGACGGCGGCCAGGACGGACAGCAGGACAAGGCCGACCGGAAGGGCGAGCGGAAGACCGACCGGAAGGCGGAGCGGAAGGCCGGGAAGCAGGCCGCGCAGCAGGACGAGGACAGGGACGGGGCTGGCGCGGACCGTGGCCGGTTCCGGACCTCGCTCGCACCGCTGCGACCTGCGGTTTCGTACTCCGTGAAAAGAGACGGGCCGAGGGTGTGACGTTTTCGGCCGCCCCGGCGCAGTAATGAGTGAGCCGACTGGTCATCGGCCGTCGCACAGAGCCGGGGTTCCCCCCGTACCTACGGCTCGTGCACCTGAGCGCGGGCGGGACACGTTCCCCCGGTCCCGCCCGCGCCCCAACTTCCTCTCCGCGCCGTCACCAGGACACGACGACCTTGTCGCCGTTGCGGACCTGCGCGTAGAGCTCCGCGATCGCCGCCTCGTCCCGGACGTTGACGCAGCCGTGCGATGCGCCCGCGTAGCCCCGGGCGGCGAAGTCCGCCGAGAAGTGCACGGCCTGGCCGCCGCTGAAGAACATCGCGTAGGGCATGGGCGAGTCGTAGAGCGTCGAGACGTGGTCGCGTGACTTCCAGTAGACGGAGAAGACGCCCTCCCGGGTCGGCGTGCCCTGCGAGCCGAAGCGGACCGCCGTCGTCGACACGGTCCGCCCGTCGATCATCCAGCGCAGTGTCCTGCTGGTCTTGTCGATGCACAGCACCCGGCCGCTGCGGCAGCGCGGGTCCGGCGGGTCGGCCGGCTGGCCGCCCATCAGGTACAGGTCCCAGCGGCCCGGCTCGCGCGTCATGCCCAGCAGCCGCTGCCAGGTGACGGCGTCGGTCCTCCCGGTGCGCGGCAGCCCGCGCTTGCCCTGGAAGCCGCTGACCGCCCGCTGCGTCGGTTCGTCGTAGGTCCCGGTCGGCCCCTCGAAGAGCCAGGCGACCTGGCGCAGCCGGGCCTGGAGCTCCCGGACGTCCCGGCCGGTGTCGCCGCGGGACCACAGCACGCGGGACGGGGTGGGAGCGGTACGGCGCCGGTCGTCGGCGGTGGGAGCGGTACGGGGCCGGTCGTCGGCGGAGGGTGGCGCGGAGCGCGGCCCGTCGCCGCCACCGGCGGGCGTGCGGCCCGGGGACGGGGTGTCGCCGGGCAGCTCGATGTGCACCGGCGAGCGGCGCTTGCCCTCACCGTCGGGGGCCTGCACCGTGCAGCCGGCCAGCGCGGCCACCACGGCGAGTCCCGCCACGAACGCTCTCCCCATGCCCGTAGTACGCACACGGCCCCCCGCTCGTCTCACCGGCACCCCCGGATGTCACCTGAGATGTTCCCCGGGCGTGACCCGCGGCGAACCAGGGGGCATGGTGGTGAGCGAGGTCACTGCTCTGCGGGAGGCACCCACCATGGCGCGTGAGTCGGAGTCCGGACTGCCCATCGAGCCGCTCTACGGGCCGCAGGACCTCCAGGGCTGGGATCCGGTGCAGAAGCTGGGGGAGCCGGGGGCGTTCCCCTACACCCGGGGTGTGTACCCGTCGATGTACACGGGCCGCCCCTGGACCATGCGCCAGTACGCCGGTTTCGGCACGGCCGCGGAGTCCAACGCCCGCTACCGGCAGCTGATCGCCCACGGCACGACCGGGCTGTCGGTCGCCTTCGACCTGCCCACCCAGATGGGCCACGACTCCGACGCGCCGATCGCCCACGGCGAGGTCGGCAAGGTCGGGGTGGCCGTCGACTCGATCGAGGACATGCGGGTGCTGTTCGACGGGATCCCGCTCGACCAGGTCTCGACGTCGATGACGATCAACGCCCCGGCGGCCCTGCTGCTGCTCCTGTACCAGCTGGTGGCCGAGGAGCAGGGGATCCCGGCGGACCGGCTGACGGGCACGATCCAGAACGACGTGCTGAAGGAGTACATCGCCCGGGGCACCTACATCTTCCCGCCCAAGCCGTCCCTGCGGCTGACCGCCGACATCTTCCGGTACTGCCGGGCCGAGATCCCGAGGTGGAACACCATCTCGATCTCCGGCTACCACATGGCCGAGGCGGGTGCCTCGCCCGTGCAGGAGATCGCCTTCACCCTGGCCGACGGCATCGAGTACGTGCGCACCGCGGTCGCGGCCGGGATGGACGTCGACGACTTCGCCCCCCGTCTGTCGTTCTTCTTCGTGGCCCGCACCACGCTCCTGGAGGAGGTCGCCAAGTTCCGTGCCGCGCGCCGGATCTGGGCCCGGGTCATGCGCGAGGAGTTCGGCGCGCGCGACCCCAAGTCCATGATGCTGCGCTTCCACACCCAGACGGCCGGGGTGCAGCTGACGGCCCAGCAGCCCGAGGTCAACCTGGTCCGGGTCGCCGTGCAGGCGCTGGCCGCGGTGCTGGGCGGAACGCAGTCGCTGCACACCAACTCCTTCGACGAGGCCATCGCCCTGCCCACCGACAAGTCCGCCCGCCTCGCCCTGCGCACCCAGCAGGTCCTCGCCCACGAGACCGACGTGACCGCGACCGTCGACCCCTTCGCCGGGTCCTACGTCATCGAGAGGATGACCGACGACGTCGAGGCCGCCGCCGTGGGGCTGATGGCAAGGGTCGAGGAGCTGGGCGGCGCCGTCGGCGCCATCGAACACGGCTTCCAGAAGAACGAGATCGAGCGCAACGCCTACCGCATCGCCCAGGAGACCGACTCCGGCGAGCGGGTCGTGGTCGGCGTCAACCGTTTCCAGCTCGACGAGGAGGAGCCCTACGAGCCGCTGCGCGTCGACCCGGCCATCGAGGCGCGGCAGGCCCGGCGGCTGGCGGAACTGCGGGCCCGGCGGGACCAGCCCGCCGTCGACGCGGCCCTGGCCGCGCTGAAGAAGGCCGCCGGGGGCGAGGACAACGTCCTCTACCCGATGAAGGACGCACTCAGGGCGAGGGCCACCGTCGGCGAGGTGTGCGACACCCTGCGCGAGGTGTGGGGGGCGTACGTCCCGACCGACGCCTTCTGAGCGTCTCTGACCGCATCTTGCCGTATCTGACCGAGGTCCGGGGCAGGGGTGTCGGACCCGCGTGCGAGACTCATGCGCATGTTCGGTGTCGTCGATCTGCCCACCTATCTGGCGGGCCTCGTCCTGATCGTCCTGCTGCCAGGTCCCAACTCGCTGTACGTGCTGTCCGTGGCCGCCCGCCGTGGTGTGCGCGCCGGATACACCGCCTCGGCCGGGGTCTGGTGCGGGGACGCGGTGCTGATGACGCTGTCCGCCGCCGGCGTCGCCTCGCTGCTCCAGGCGAACCCCGTGCTGTTCGCCGTCGTCAAGTACGCGGGAGCCGGATATCTGACGTGGCTGGCCGTCGGCATGCTGCGGGCCGCGTGGGGCATGTGGCGGACGCGGGCGAGCCGGTCCGCCGGTGACGGGGCGCCCGCGCCCGCCGGGGAGCGGCCCTTCCGCCGCGCCTTCGTCGTCAGCCTGTTCAACCCCAAGGCGATCCTCTTCTTCGTCGCCTTCTTCGTGCAGTTCGTGGACCCGGGGTACGCGTATCCGGCCCTGTCCTTCGTCGTCCTCGGGTCTCTCGCCCAGCTCGCCAGTGTGCTCTATCTCAGCGCGCTGATCTTCGGCGGCACCCGGCTGGCCGCCGCCTTCCGCCGCCGCAGGCGCCTGTCGGCGGGGGCGACCTCGGCGGCGGGTGCGCTGTTCCTCGGGTTCGCGGTGAAGCTGTCCGTGACGAGCTCGTAGGGCACTCCTGGCCCTGGCCGAACCGGGCACTCCTGGCCCTGGCCGAACCGGGCGCTCCTAGCCCTGGCCGAAGCGGGTCAGGTGGTCGGCGAGTCCGGCCGCAGTGTCCCCTGCCCAGCCGACATGGCCGTCGGGGCGGACGAGGAACAGCCCGGGCCCGTACAACCCGGGTGCGGGACCTCGTACGACCGGGATCCGCGGGCCGAGGTCCGGCGCCTGGGCGTCCCCGAGGGCCAGCAGGGTCCAGTGCGGGCCGCGGAACGCGTCGAAGAGCCGGACGCCGGCCACGGACCCGTCGGGTGCGCGGTCACCCGCCCGCAGGGGGCCGGGAGCGGTCCGGGTCTCGACGGTGAGCGGTGACCGCCGGTAGCCGATGCCGAGTTGACGGGTCGCCCCGCCGCGCCTGGTCTCGCCGCGGTGCACACGGGTGGACAGCCCGAGCACCTCGGCGGCTATGGGCCGGCGCTCCTGTTCGTAGGAGTCGAGCAGGGCCGCGTCCGCGCCGTCGCGCAGCACCGCACCCAGCTTCCAGCCCAGGTTGTAGGCGTCCTGGACGCTGGTGTTGAGGCCCTGGCCGCCGGCGGGGGAGTGGACGTGCGCCGCGTCACCGGCGAGGAAGACCCGCGCGGAGCGGAAGCGGTCCGCGAGCGCCGCCCGGGGGCGGAAGTCCGAGGCCCACCGCAGCTCCGTCACGGACTCCGGCGCGAGGTGCGACCGTGCGGCGACGACCTTGCGGACGCCTTCCAGGGAGAGGTCCGGTGCCGTGCCCTCCGGGAACTGCGCCACCAGCTGGAAGTCCTCGGTGCCGGCCAGCGGGCAGACCGCCAGGAAGCCGTCGCCCGCACCGGGCGGGAAGACGTGCCAGTTGTCCCGGTCCAGGCCGTCGATCCGGACGTCCGCGACCAGGGTCGGGTGCGGGTCGACGGTCTCGCCCGTCATGCCGATGCCGAGCAGTCTGCGCACGGTCGAGCGGCCACCGTCCGCCGCCACGGCGTACCGGGCGGTGACGGCCTCGCCGGAGGTGAACTCCGCGCGCACCCCCTCCTCGTCCTGGCTCAGCCCGACGACCTCCCGGCCGAAGGAGACCTCCCCGCCGAGCTCCTCCAGCCGCGCCCGCAGGATCTGCTGCGTGCGCCACTGCGGCACCATCCACGGCTCGTTGTAGGGCGCGTCCTCGCTCGGCTCGGCCGCGTCGAACATCCGGTGCTCGCCCGCCGGTCTGCCGTCCCGCCAGATCAGCCCCACCGGGTAGGGGCCGCCCGCCGCGTGGATCGCGTCGAGCACGCCCAGGTCGTCGAAGACCTCCATCGTGCGCGGCTGGATCCCCTTGCCGCGCGAACCGGGGAACAGCGCTTCCGCCCGCTCGACGACCAGCGCTGCCACGCCCCGCCGGGCGAGGTCGATGCCGAGCGCCAGGCCCGTCGGGCCCGCACCCACCACCAGCACGTCCGTGTCCATCACGCCACCCCTCTCCTTAACGCTGTTAAGTAGTCTCGATTCCGAGGGTCGCCTTAACGGTGTTAAGTTGTCAAGCGTGAGTACGGACCGACGCGAACCCCTGGACCGCCGCCGGGTGGCGGACACCGCGCTGCGGCTGCTGAACGAGACCGGCCTGGACGGCCTGACGCTGCGGGCCATCGCCCGGGAGCTGGACGTGAAGGCGCCTGCCCTCTACTGGCACTTCAAGGACAAGCAGGCGCTGCTCGACGAGATGGCGACCGAGATGTACCGCCGGATGGTCGCCGGGGCCGCACTCGACCCGGCCGACACCTGGCAGGAGCGGCTGCTCAAGGCCAACCGGGGCCTGCGCGCGGCCCTGCTCGGCTACCGGGACGGCGCGAAGGTGTTCAGCGGCTCACGCTTCACCGGCATCGAGCACGCCGGGCAGATGGAGGACAACCTGCGGCTGTTCACGGCCGCCGGGTTCACCCTTGCCCGGGCGGCCCGCGCGCTCACCACGGCCTACCTGTACACGCTGGGCTTCGTCACCGAGGAGCAGGGCGTGCAGCCGCTGCCGGGCGAGCGCCGCGAGGGCTACGACATCGACGAACGCGCCCGCCTGATGGCCGACTTTCCCTTGTCGGCCCAGGCGGGCGCGGAGATCTTCGAGGACTACGACCGGCACTTCGAGGAGGGACTTGCCCTCGTGATCGGGGGGATCGGGGCGCGCTACGGGGTCTCATGACGCGGCCCGGCGCGTCATGAGCGTTTCGCGCGGGCCCGCCGTACGGCCCGGGTGACCACCGGCGGCAGCAGGTCCTTGGCCAGCCTGCGGGCCCGGGACGGGCCGGGCCGGGCCGGGCGCGCCGCACTCGACGCGCGGGCCTCGGGGATGGGGACCGGAGCGGGTGCGGGCTCCTCGTAGTGCCGCGAGAACGGGAAGGGCGGCGGCTTCATGCCCCGGGAACGGGTCCGGATCAGCCGGTGCCCGGCCGCCTCCTGCACACTCAGCCCGACGTCCGTGCGCAGCCGGAGCATGGCGAGCAGTTCCTCCTGGAGCGGCTCGGGATCGCCCCAGGTCGCGTACATCTTCTGCGTGCTGAGGCAGATCGGGCGCAGTCCGCGGTTGAGGACGGCCTCCCAGGCGGCGACCGAGACACCCGGGGTGTGCTCGGACCGGAAGTCGTCCAGGACCACGACGCCCTCGGGCAGCAGGATGTCGTGGGCCGCGCCGATGTCCCCGTACACGTGCTCGTACAGGTGCGAGGCGTCGATGTGGATGAAGCGGCAGGAGTCCGGGGCGACCTTCTCGTCCACCAGGGAACTGGGGCCGGTGATCACCGTCGGCAGCGAGTCGTGGAAGGAGAGGTAGTTCCGCTCGAACGCCTGCTGGGTCAGCGAGGCGTACGACTGTGCCGACTCCGCCTGGTTGGCGTCGTCGGGAGCGTCGCCCTCGAACAGGTCGCAGACCGTGAACCGCTCGCCGTCCTGGAGATGGTGGCCGAGGAGGATCGCGCTCTTGCCCAGGTAGACGCCGAGTTCCAGCAGGTCTCCCTCGAGGCCGGCCTTCGTCTGCTGTTCGAGGAACCAGGTGAACAGCGTCTGGTCCAGGGCCGGGAACCAGCCCGGTACGTCGGCGAGTTCGCCGGGGTGCTTGTCGATCACTTGTGCGTGGGTCATGAGACGAGCCTTCTCTCGGAGCATTGCCCCGGTCGACGGCCGGTTGAACGTCCCGTGAACAGGGTCAGCGGGTCTTCGACAGGGCCGCCCGCAGCCGGGGCGTCAGCGGCTTCTCCACATACTTGTGCAGCAGCCACGCCAGCAGCAGCATTGACGCCACCGTGAGCGCGAAGGTCATACCGGACGCCAGCCCCAGACCGCGGTGCAGGGCCTGGATCACCACCCAGCCGAGATGCTCGTGGACCAGGTAGAAGGGGTATGTCAGCGCGCCCGCGACCGTCAGCCACCGCCAGTTCACCCGGTCCGGCATGCCCAGCGCGATCGCGGCGACCGCCACGAAGCCGAACGTGACGACGGCGATGATCCCGAACGACGAGCGGTAGGAGAACGCCTCCGGGTCCGGGGCGTGCCACAGCGACTGCACCGCGTAGTGCTGGCCGATCAGCCAGCTCACGGCCACGATCCCCCAGCCGTGGACGTCCCGCCGGTCACGGTGCACGAGGTAGAGGCCGACACCGCCGATGAAGAAGGGCGCGTACTCGGGCATCAGCACGATGTCGAGCAGCGGCATGTCCGCGTTCTGAGCGATCACCGCCGCCAGCATCCAGCCCGCGCAGAACATGACCACCCGGCGCCGGTTCGCCCCGGGCAGCACGACGCACAGCGCGAACAGGGCGTAGAAGCGGACCTCCGCCCACAGGGTCCAGCACACCCCGAGCACCCGGTCGACGCCCAGGGGCATCTGGAGCATCGTCAGGTTCACCAGGGCGTCGCTCGGCGACACGGCCTCGTAGGCGACCACCGGCAGCGCGAAGACGGCGGTCACCAGCAGGACGGCCGCCCAGTAGGCGGGCAGCAGCCGGGAGGCCCGGGAGGCGAAGAACGACTTCAGGGAACGGCCCCAGCCGCTCATGCAGATCACGAACCCGCTGATCACGAAGAACACCTGGACACCCAGGCAACCGTAGGCGAACAGCGAGTGCAGGGTGGGGAACTGGTCCCGGGGAGAGGTGCCCCAGGCCCGGGCGACCTCACCGCCGCGCCCGCCGTAGTGGTACAGCGCCACCATCAGCGCGGCCACCAGCCGCAGTCCGTCCAGGGCGCGCAGCCGCCCGGCGGAGTCCGCTGCGCGCCGTGGGACGGTCGTGGCGCCCGGTGGTTCGACCAGCACGGCGACGCCGGGCTGGGGCTTGCGGGTGCTGACGACCGTCTCGGTCACGCTGGAAACCTCTGTGTGGCTCGTATGTCCTTTGCCTGAGCCGCCGGTGGGCGGGCGCCTGTCACCCTAGGACGAGAGTTGACGGAATCACGTTCGACGGCGACAGGCTTCGCCTGCCGGTCCCCATGGGTTCATCTGGATGTCGCCGGGGCCGGTGGGCCGCCGGGCGGGACCGGCTCAGCGGCCCACGGCCTTGCGCAGGGCCCGGGCCCGCCGGACCACCCGGCGTGCCGTCGAGTTGCGCGGCAGGAACGCCAGTCGCTGCGGAATGCCGCCGGGCAGCCCGAGCGCGGTGAGGCGGCGCTTCTTGAAGTAGCGCCGGGTGCGCGGCCCGAGGTGCCGGGCGAGGAACTGCTCGGCCTGTGGGCGCAGATCCGGGTAGATCTGCGGCTGCATGGTGAACCCGAGGGCCGTGAGCAGGCCGGACAGCTGCTCGGCCGGCAGGAGGTCGCCGTCCGCTCCGCTCTCCAGGCAGGGCAGCAGCGCGTCCGCCAGTGCGGTCGGGACCCGGTTGCTGTTCTGGTACGGCGTCAGCCGCTCCAGCAGCAGCTCCGTTCCGATGCGCGCGACCGGCAGGTCGTAGAACGCCGAGGCGGTGAACAGCGCGGTCGAGAAGCAGCCGACGACCAGCGCCGGCCGGGCCCGGTCGAACAGCACCTCGGCGAGCACCGGCGTGTCCAGCACCGTGAGGTCCACGCCGAGCTTCCCTGCCTCCGTCTCCAGCGCCCGGCTGTAGCGGGCGGGGGCGGTGGGATGGGGCTTGAAGACGACCGTGCGGTGCCCGCGGGCGACGGCGCCACGCATCATCCGCACGTGCAGGTCCTCTTCCTCCTCGGGGGAGAGGATGTTCAGCGCCGAGAGGTACTGGCCGAGCAGCAGCGCCGAGTCGCCGGGCAGGCCGGGCAGTTCGGGCACCGTCTCGGTGACCTCGCCGAGCACCTTCAGGAACGCGGGCGTCGGCACCAGGTGCGCCGGCACGCCGAACTCGGTGAGCAGCATCGGCGTGAGCCCCGGTACCAGGTCCAGGTGCAGCAGCCGCCGCACACGGGTGCCGACCAGCGGGTCGAGCTTGTTGCGGGTGGGGCCGTAGCTCATCAGCCCGTCGGCGTAGACGTCGACGGGCGCGTCGGTGAACAACTGGGCCACCGTCAGGGCGGGCGCCACCTGGATGGACTCCAGGACCAGGCCGACCCGGTCGTCGCCGAGGCCCCACAGCAGCCGCAGATAGCGCTCGAAGAGCGGGATGTCGTCGGGGCGCGGCGTCCAGGCCCCCGGGTGGAAGGGCCGGATGGCCTCGTTCCAGGACAGCACCTCGTCGAAGTGCTCCCGCAGCGGCGCGAACCCGGGCATCTCGTCGAGGGCCGGAGTGGTCTCCGGCGTCGCGGAGTTGTTGAACACCAGCAGCACCCGGCGGTCCGGCTCCTCGAAGAGGCCGGAGTCGATCGCGGCGGCCAGGGTGGCGACGCCGTACAGCGTCGAGGCGCAGAAGATCTGAGTGGTCCCGGGCATCAGGCGGCCGCTCCCGTCGTGGTCACCCGGCGCCGCAGCCGCCGCAGCTTGGACGAGCGGTCCATGTCCATGGCCTCCAGTGCGTCGGCGAGTGCGTCCTGCGGCATGCGCCTGATGGCCGCCGCGCTCATCGACCGCAGCTGCCTGGCCACGGCCGGTTCGAACCTGTCCTCGTTGGACAGGTGGTGGGCGATGATCGCGCAGTAGGTGCGCACCGCCTTTGGCAGCAGCCGGTCGGCGTCGCGGTCCGCGGCCGTCTCCTCGATCACCTGGTCGAAGGCGCGGATGAAGTCGAGCTGGCGGACATCGCCGATCTGCGTCAGGGACGAGGCGACCCCGCGCCGGTAGAACACGCCCAGCAGGCTCACCACGGCGAACGATTCCGCCTCACGGTGCAGCTTCCAGATCCACGGCCGGTCCTCCGCCGTGCGCAGTCCGTGGGTGAAGTGGAGCACGCCCTTGTCGGCGAGCCGGCGGTGGTACGCGCCGGCCCAGGCGTAGGCGTAGTCCACGGAGGTCGAACGGTGGGCCGGCAGGATCGCCTCCCGCGGGTCGCACGCCTCCCAGCGCCGGCCGACCGGGACCCGGTGCACCGAACGGGCGCGCGCGGTGGCCTGGACATGGTCGGTGCGCACGAAGTCGCACCCCAAGTCGTCCATCGCGGACACCAGTTCGCCGAGGTAGCCGGGGGCCAGCCAGTCGTCGCCGTCCAGGAACGTCAGGTACTCGCCCTGCGCCGCGTCCAGACCGGTGTTGCGGGCGGTGGCGAGCCCACCGTTGCGCTCATGGCGGATGTACCGCACCTGGGCGACATCCGAAAGCTCCTCGGCCGCTCGTTCGAGAATGGCCGGAGTTTCATCCTTCGAATGGTCGTCGACCAGGATGAACTCGAAATCTCGGTCGGCGTTCAACCGAAGGCTTCTGAGGGTGTCCGGGGCATATTGCTGCACGTTGTAGAACGGCACGATCACGGAAAGCTTAGGCACCCGCAAAACGTTAGGAGGCCGCCCGGCAGCGGAACTTTACGATGAAGGTACACCGGGTGAACTCGATGTGTCAGAACGGTGCACCCCGTGTACTTCCCGCCTTCCAGCAGGCCAGTTCGGCTCTCAGTGGGCTGTTGTTAACTTCTCGTTGAATCGCGGTTCCGCCATACCTAGGATTCGCTTCCTAGCGTCTTCGACGTGCCAGTAAGTACACCGAAGCGCCCGCGAATCGCCGTCCTCGCGGACTCAGACACCCGCTGGAAATGGGGTGCGCTGACCGCCGACCGCATCGCCCCGGAACCGTCCATGGAAGCCGCATTGCGCGAAGCCGCGCAAGCCGGCCCCCTCCTCGACGGCTTCCTGCTGCGCGGCCGGGCCACACCCACCCCGCGCCAGCTGAGGGAAGTGGGCGTGCGTGCCGACTCGCTGCGCGAGGTCACCGCCGTGGAGTTCCTGAACGCCATGGCCGAGGGGTCCTACGACGTCGTGGTCCTCTCCCTGGTCGGCGGCGGTGTGCAGGCCATGCTGCACGGCCTGGCACGCGTCTGGGAGCACCGCACGCAGCGGCCCGTCGTCGTCACCGGCTACGTCGGAGTCGTCTACGAGAAGCTCGCCGACGGCCTGCTGCTGCGGCACGGCGCGGACCTGGTCCTCGCCAACTCCCGCCAGGACGCGGACCGTTTCCGGGCCGTCTACGAAGGGGTCGGCGCCGACGCCTCCGCAGTGACCGAGGTGGCCCTGCCGTTCCTCGGCGGTGCGCCGTACGAGGGTGAGCACGACCCCTGCACGGTCGTCTTCGCCGCCCAGCCCTCCGTCCCGGACAGTCGCAAGGACCGTACCTACCTGCTGAACCGGCTGGTCCAGCACGCCCGCAGGCACCCCGAGCGCGAGGTGCTGCTGAAGCTGCGCTCCAGGCCCGGCGAACACACCACCCACATCGAGGAGTTGCCGTACCAGAAGCTGGTGCAGCGCCTCGATCCGCCGGCCAACTTCCGCCTGGTGTACGGGAACATGGGCGAGGTCCTCGACCGGACCGATCTGCTGGTGACCGTCAGCTCCACCGCCGCCCTGGAGTCGCTGCACCGCCGCATCCCGACGGTCGTGCTGACCGACCTCGGCGTCCGGGAGTCGCTCGGCAACCACCACTTCGTCGGCTCCGGCTGCCTCGCCTCCTGGGACCAGCTCGACGCCGGGCACCGGCCCGTGCCCGACGAGGAGTGGGTCGCCCGGCAGGGCGTCGCGGCGGACGGTTCGTACGACTCCGCCTTCGACGCGGCACGCAAGCGCATCGCCGAGCTGCTCGGCCGGCCCGGCGGCCTGCCCCCGCTGGCCCCGTACTACACCCCCGTCACCGCGCCCGGCTACCTGCCCGGGATCCTCGCCCGCCACCACCTCGCCCCGGACGGCACCCCGCTGCCCGGCGCCCCCGCCGCCGACAAGGACCCCGGACCGCTCCGCCAGATCGTGCGCCGGGCCGCGCGCGGCGCCTACCGGCACGGCGTGCAGCGCGTGGCGCCCGTCATCCGGCGGATGGGGGAGCTGTGAGCCGCACCGAGACCCCTGCCCAAGGAGTAGATCCCATGTCCCACCCGGAAGCGGGCTGCGGCGCCTCGGTGCGCCGCGTGCTCGCGGTGATCCCCGCGCGCGGCGGCTCCAAGGGCGTGCCCGCGAAGAACCTCCTGCCCGTCGGCGGAGTCCCGCTGGTGGCGCGGGCGGTGCGGGAGTGCCGCGCCACGCGGCTCGTGACGGACGTCGTCGTCTCCACCGACGACCGGGCCATCGCGGCGGCCGCCCGCGAGGCCGGGGCCGAGGTCGTGCTGCGCCCCGCAGCCATCGCCGGTGACACCGCCACCTCCGAGGCCGCCGTCCTGCACGCCATGGACGCCCACGAGGCCCTGCACGGGGCGCCGGTCGACGTCGTTCTGCTCGTGCAGTGCACCAGCCCGTTCATCGTCCGCGAGGACATCGACGGGGTGGCGGGCGCGATCGCCGAGAACGGCGCCGACACCGCGGTGACCGTGGCGCCCTTCCACGGATTCGTCTGGCGCGACGCGGAGGACGAGACAGCGGCGGGCTCCGTCGCGGACACCGAAACCGACACCGACACCGACGCCGCCGTCGGTGGCGGCTACGGCGTCAACCACGACAAGTCCTTCCGGCCCCGCCGCCAGGACCGCCCCCAGGACCTGCTGGAGACCGGGGCCGCCTACGCCATGGAGGCGACCGGCTTCCGCAAGCACCGGCACCGGTTCTTCGGCCGCACCGAACTGGTCCGCACCGACCCCGCGCGCGTGCTGGAGATCGACGACCCGCACGACCTCGAACGCGCCCGGGCCCTCGCGCCGCTCTTCGACGCGGACCGCCCCGGCGCCCTCCCGACCGCCGACGACATCGACGCGGTCGTCCTCGACTTCGACGGCACCCAGACCGACGACCGGGTGCTGGTCGACTCCGACGGACGGGAGTTCGTCTCCGTGCACCGCGGGGACGGACTCGGCATCGCAGCGCTGCGCAGAAGCGGCCTGAAGATGCTGATCCTCTCCACGGAACAGAACCCCGTGGTCGCCGCCCGGGCCCGGAAGCTCAAGCTCCCGGTGCTGCACGGCATCGACCGCAAGGACCTCGCCCTCAAGCAGTGGTGCGAGGAGCAGGGCATCGCGCCGGAGCGCGTGCTCTACGTCGGCAACGACGTCAATGACCTCCCGTGCTTCGCCCTCGTGGGCTGGCCCGTGGCGGTCGCGAGCGCCCACGACGTCGTGCGCGGCGCCGCACGCGCGGTCACCACCGTCCCCGGCGGCGACGGCGCGATCCGGGAGATCGCCAGCTGGATCCTCGGCCCCTCTCTCGATTCCCTCACCAAGTAAGGAACGCAACGCCATGAGCAACAACTCCCGCATCCGCACCTTCGGTACCCGCGAGGCCGGTCCCGGCCGCCCCGTCTACGTCACCGGCGAGATCGGCATCAACCACAACGGCGACATCGAGAACGCCTTCAAGCTCATCGACGCCGCCGCCGAGGCCGGCTGCGACGCGGTCAAGTTCCAGAAGCGCACCCCGGAGATCTGCACCCCGCGCGACCAGTGGGACATCGAGCGCGACACCCCCTGGGGCCGGATGACGTACATCGACTACCGCCACCGCGTGGAGTTCGGCGAGGAGGAGTACGGCCAGATCGACGCCTATTGCAAGAAGAAGGGCATCGACTGGTTCGCCTCCCCGTGGGACACCGAAGCCGTCGCCTTCCTGGAGAAGTTCGACGTCCCCGCCCACAAGGTCGCCTCCGCCTCCCTCACCGACGACGAGCTGCTGCGCGCCCTGCGCGCCACCGGCCGCACGATCATCCTCTCCACCGGCATGTCGACGCCGAAGCAGATCCGCCACGCGGTGGAGGTCCTGGGCAGCGAGAACATCCTGCTCTGCCACGCCACCTCGACGTACCCGGCGAAGGCCGAGGAGCTCAACCTCCGCGTCATCAACACCCTCCAGGCCGAGTACCCGAACGTCCCGATCGGCTACTCCGGCCACGAGACCGGCCTGCAGACCACCCTCGCCGCGGTCGCCCTCGGCGCCACCTTCGTCGAGCGCCACATCACCCTCGACCGCGCCATGTGGGGCTCGGACCAGGCCGCCTCCGTCGAGCCGCAGGGCCTGTCCCGCCTCGTCCGCGACATCCGCACCATCGAGGCCTCCCTCGGTGACGGCGTCAAGAAGGTCTACGAGTCCGAGCTCGGCCCGATGAAGAAGCTGCGCCGCGTCGCCGGCGTGGTCGCCGAGGCGGAGATCGCCACGGCCGCGGGCGAGCCGGTCGGCGTCTGAACGCCCCACTCCCACCACCCCCCTGACGACGGGACGGTCGTACGTCGATGAGCCCCCGCGCCGGGAACACCGGCCCCCGCACTCTCGCCTTCGTCGAGAGCCCGGTACAGCTGCTGAACGTGCTGGAGTGGGCGCACGCGCATGCGCCCGGCGTGGGGCTCACCCTCGTGGTGCTGTCACCCGTCGACCCGATGACGCGCGGCCAGCTGCGGCGGATGTCCGACCTGGCCCGCGACGAGGGGCACGAGGTCCGCTGGGAGGAGGCCAGGGGCGGCCCGCTGGCGCCCTTCCAGACCATCGGCGGGCTGACCGCCCTGCTCCGCAGGGCGCGCCGCGTCGTGCTGGGGGATCCCTTCTCCCGCTACGTCCAGCTGCTGCTGACGATCACCCGCGCCCGTGACCTGGTCGTCGTCGACGACGGCACGGCGACGATGGAGTTCGTCGGGCAGCTGGCCCGCGGCGAACGGCTGGTGCGCTGGCACCGCAAGGGCGGCCGCCCCGGCCCGCGGGACGTGATCTTCGCACCGGTGTCCGCCTCGGCCCGCCGCCGGCTGACCCCCGGCGACCGCCGCCGCATCGAGATCTTCTCCTCCATGCCCATGGAGGAGACCCCGGCGGGTGTCACGGTGAGCGCCAACGACTTCGCCTGGACCCGGGCCCGCTTCGGCCCGCCCCGGATCACCAAGGGCGCCGACCTGGTCGGCACGTCCCTGGTGGAGACCGGCGTGGTGGACGACGGCCGCTACCTGGAGGCGGTCCAGGCCCTGGCCGCGGCGCACGGGGCCACCCGCTACTTCGCCCACCGCCGCGAGAGCACGGACAAGCTCCACCGTCTCGCGGTCGAGACGGGCCTGGAGATCGTCCGCCCCGAACTCCCCCTCGAACTGATCGCCCGCCGCGGCCCCATCGGCCGGACGATCCTCAGCTTCCCCTCCACGGTCGTCCACACCCTCCCGCTCGCCCTGTCCGGCACGGAGGTACGCGTCGCCGTCTGCGGCATCGACCCCGCCTGGCTGACCGAGAACGCCTCCCCGCGCGCCCAGGGCTTCCTGTCCGGGGTCACCGGAACGGCCCGCGACGTCCACCGCCTGTCGCCGACGGACCCGGCGGCCACCCCGAAACCGTCGAGCCCGCCCACCCCGGCGCCCTTCACCGCGACGCAGCCCCCCGCCGATCCGCCCGCCCCGGCGCCCCTCCATGCCACGCAGTCTTCGGCCGGACCTTCCGCGCGGGCGCCCTTCACCGCCACGCCACCGTCCGCCGGACTGGTCGGTCCGGCGGCGTCGTGACGCGTCCCGCTCATTCCTCCCGCGGCCCCGGCCCGGGCCTGCGCGCCAGCAGGAACGCGCGGGGCAGTTCCTCCCCGGCCTCCGGCTCGCGCAGCACGCGGGCGCGCAGGTCGAGGCCGGCCTTCGCGAGGTGCCCGATGACGGTGTCCGGGGTGCGCCAGTAGCAGTCGAGCGCGATCTCCTGCCCGAAGCGCTCGGTCAGGCGCCGGTGCCCGTCCTGTGCCCCGCACGGGAAACCGAGCAGCACCGGCGTGCCCGGCAGCAGGACGCGGTGGAACTCGGCGAACACGGACGGCAGGTGCTCGTCCGGCACGTGGATGATCGAGTGGAGCGCGACGATGCCGCCGAGCGTCTCGTCCGGCAGGTCCAGGGCTGTCATCGACCCCACGTGGAAACGGAGCTCCGGGTGCGCCCTGCGGGCCAGGGCAACCATGCGGGGCGAGATGTCGACCCCGAACACCGGCAGCCCCGCGTCGCGCAGCCGTGCCGTCACGTGCCCCGGTCCGCTGCCGAGGTCCGCGACCGGTGGCCGCCCGGGCACCCCCGGCGCCCCGGTCAGCTCCACGAAGGCCGACAGCAGCGCCCGCTCCAGCGGTCTCCCGGCCAGGCTGTCCGGGTGCTCGGCGGCATAGGCCTCGGCGACGGCGTCGTACGAGGCTCGCGTGGACTCCAGGAATTCGGGGGCGCGCACGGGCCGCACACTAGCGGGGGCGGACGTCCGGCAGATGAACACGCCCGTGTTCGCCGAGCAGGGCGTGGTATCCGTGGAGAGGATGGATGGATACCGGAGTCCCGACGTCGATGTGATCGAAGTCACACTCCGGGGGGTGGATGGCCCGGTCGGCCCCAAAAAGGCGGGCGAGTTTACCCATCCCACTTGATAGCCATGCGTCAGGCGGTCATATTTTCTCCCCTATCGGGTTGAAGTTTTGTTGATCCAGGGTCGGTCGACCGCCCGGGCGCCCTACCCTTCAGAGGGTGAAGCCACTGATGTCACTGGAGTCCGAGGTCGATCTTCCCGGCGGAGCAGTCCTTCCCGGTGCACTGCCCGACGCCCTGCGGGCCGAGCTCATCGCGTTCCGGCGCGACCTCCACATGCACCCCGAGCTCGGCAATCAGGAGTTCCGCACGACCGCCGCGATCAAGGAGCGGCTCGAGCGGGCCGGCCTCAAGCCGCGCGTCCTCGCCGTGGGGACCGGACTCGTCTGTGACATCGGCGTGGAGGGCGAGCAGTGGGACGGCGGTCCCAGCATGCTCGCCCTGCGGGCCGACATCGACGGCCTGCCCATCCCGGACACCAAGACGGAGTGCCCGTACCGCTCGACCGTGCCCGACCGCGCGCACGCCTGTGGTCACGACGTGCACACCACCGTCGTCCTCGGCGCCGGACTCGTCCTCGCCGAGCTGCACCGCCAGGGCGCGCTGCCCCGCCCCGTCCGGCTGATCTTCCAGCCCGCCGAGGAGGTGCTGCCCGGCGGCGCCGCCGACGCCATCAAGTGCGGGGCGCTGGAGGGCGTCGGTGCGATCATCGCCGTGCACTGCGATCCCCGGGTGGACGCCGGCAAGATCGGGCTCCGCGAGGGACCCATCACCTCCGCCTGCGACCGGCTGGAGATCGGCCTCGACGGCCCGGGCGGCCACACCGCCCGCCCCCACCTCACGACCGACCTGGTCACCGCCGCCGCCCGCGTCGTCACCGACGTGCCGGCGCTGGTCAGCCGGCGTTTCGACAGCCGCAGCGGGCTCGCCATCACCTGGGGCCGCGTCGAGTCGGGCCACGCGCCGAACGTGATCCCGCAGCACGCCGAGCTCTCCGGCACCGTGCGCTGCCTCGACCTCGAGGCGTGGCGGCAGGCGCCCGACGTGGTGGTCGCGGCCATCGACGAGATCGCCAACCTGCACCGCGCCAAGTCGGAGATCAACTACGTGCGCGGCGTCCCGCCCGTGGTCAACGAACCCGGCGTCACCGAGCTGCTGCGCGAGGCGATGATCGCCCGGCGCGGGGTCGAGTCCGTCGAGGGCACCGAGCAGAGCCTCGGCGGCGAGGACTTCTCCTGGTACCTGGAGCAGGTCCCCGGCGCGATGGCCCGCCTGGGCGTCCGCACCCCCGGCGAACGCCAGATCCGCGACCTCCACCAGGGCGACTTCGACGTGGACGAGTCGGCCATCACGGTAGGAGTGGAACTCTTCACGGCAGCGGCCCTGGTCAACGGCCTCCGCTGAGCGTCCCCTCTCGGGGCGCGCGAAACCGCGCGACCAGCCACGACGGCGCCGCACGAACGGATGGGCGCGGGGAACTGCGCGACCAGTCACGACGGTGCCGCACGAACGCATGGGGGGCGCGGGGAACTGCGCATCCCGCGAACGGCGCCGCACGCTCGTTCTCAGGTACGCGGGGGGCACCGCGCGCCCGGGCCGCGACGCCGCCGCACAAGGGCGAAAACCCCGAGCCCCCACCCCGTTCACCCCGGCGGAGCCTCCGGTTGCGAGCGGCGCAGCCGCACGGCAGCCTGGTGCGCGTCACGAGGTAGGCACGCGCCGTGTTCCCGACTACACCTTTCGACCCCGTTCACTCCCGTGGTTCACAAGGGCGTAACCGGCCATCGGCACGAATGGATAACGGCCCCCCGGCGAACCGTTCCCAGGAGTGTCTACGCGCGTTAATGTGCGCCGAACCGAGCACCCATCGCGGGGCTTTGGAGAATGGGGAACTTCAGATGCGTCGGATTTCCAAACTGACCCGTGTCGCGGTGGGGGTCGCGTCGCTCGGGCTCGTCGCCACGGCCTGCGGCGGCACCAGCAGTGACAGCGGCGACAGCGACAGCAACGACAAGGGCCTCGCCATCGCGTACGACGTCGGCGGCAAGGGCGACCAGTCCTTCAACGACGCCGCCTACGCCGGCCTGACCAAGGCCAAGGACGAGTTCGGCTACAAGACGGCCGACATCGAGCCCACTGAGGGCGAGACGGACGCCGACAAGGAGCAGCGCCTGGCGTCGCTGGCCAAGCAGGGCTACAACCCGGTCATCGGCGTCGGGTTCGCCTACGGCCCGGCGATGAAGGCCGTCGCCGCCAAGTACCCGAAGACCACCTTCGGCATCGTGGACTCGGTCGTCGAGGGCAAGAACGTCGCCTCCCTCGTCTTCGCCGAGGAGCAGGCCTCGTACCTCGCCGGTGTCGCGGCCGCCAAGGCCACGAAGACCGACGTCGTCGGCTTCGTCGGCGGTGTCGACGTGCCGCTGATCCACAAGTTCGAAGCCGGCTACAAGCAGGGCGTGCAGGACACCAACCCCAAGGTGAAGGTCCTGTCCCAGTACCTGACGCAGACGGCCGAGGAGGGCGGCTTCTCCAGCCCCGACAAGGGCAAGGCCGCCGCCGAGGGTCAGATCGAGAAGAAGGCGGACGTGCTCTACGCGGCCGCCGGTCTGTCCGGTCAGGGCGTCATCGAGGCCGCCGCCAAGGCGAAGGTCTGGGCGATCGGCGTCGACTCCGACCAGTACAAGCAGGCCGCCCTCGCGCCGTACAAGAACTACATCCTCACCTCCGCGCTCAAGGACGTCGGCGGCGCCGTCTACACACTGTCCAAGTCGGTCCACGACGACAAGCCGCTGACGGGCACCCAGACGTTCGACCTGAAGGTCAACGGCGTGGGCCTGTCCGAGTCCAACCCGCAGTACGCGAAGGTCGCGGGTCTCGAGGACGCGGTGAACAAGGCCAAGCAGGAGATCATCGACGGCAAGATCAAGGTCAACACCGAGTGATCCGACCGGTCTGACCGGCCGGAGCGGGCGGGCACCCCCTGGGGTGTCCGCCCGCTCCGCGTTCCCCGGCCCCCACCCCGGGAAGCGGATCACCCAGCGCCACACCCCGTTCGCGGTCGGCAACGGCCCGGCCAAGGACCGGTGATGGCTTGGCCACGGGCGCATAACAAGGTGGACAGAAGGGGTTTTCAGGCAGGTCTACGCGCGTTAATCTGCGGCGAAGCCAGCGCTGAAGCTGAACCGTCCGGCGCTGTGCACCTCGGTTGTACGACAGGAGCACCCACACATGCGCCGGATTTCCCGGATCACGGTCGCAGGCGCAGCGACCGCCTCCCTGGCCCTCGCGCTCTCCGCCTGCGGCGGCACCTCGACCTCCGCCGGGTCGTCGGACTCGAAGGGCGACAAGGGCCTCGCCATCGCCTACGACGTCGGCGGCAAGGGCGACCAGTCCTTCAACGACGCCGCGTTCGCGGGCCTGGAGCAGGCGAAGAAGGAGTTCGGGTACCAGACGGCCGACGTGGAGCCCACCGAGGGCGAGACGGACGCCGACAAGGAGCAGCGCCTGGTCTCGCTGGCCAAGCAGGGCTACAACCCGGTCGTCGGTGTCGGCTACGCCTACGCCGCCGCCGTCAAGGGCGCCGCGGAGAAGTTCCCGAAGACCACCTTCGGCATCGTCGACGACGCCACGATCAACACCAAGAACGTGGCCGACCTGGTCTTCAACGAGGAGCAGGCCTCGTACCTGGCCGGCGTCGCCGCCGCCAAGACCAGCAAGAGCAAGGTCGTCGGCTTCGTCGGCGGCGTGGACATCCCGCTGATCCACAAGTTCCAGGCGGGCTTCGCGCAGGGCGTCAAGGACACCGACCCGAAGGTCAAGGTGCTCTCGCAGTACCTCACCCAGACGGCCGAGGAGGGCGGTTTCGCCAGCCCCGACAAGGGCAAGACGGCTGCCGAGGGCCAGATCGAGAAGAAGGCCGACGTCGTCTACGCGGCCGCCGGTCTGTCCGGCCAGGGTGTCATCGAGGCCGCCGCCGCCGAGAAGGTGTGGGCCATCGGTGTGGACTCCGACCAGTACCAGCAGGAGGCCCTTGCCAAGTACAAGGACTCCATCCTGACCTCGGCGATGAAGGACGTCGCCAAGGCGGTGTACAACCTGGCGAAGTCGGTCGAGGACGGCAAGCCCGAGACCGGTATCGTTCGAGGCGATCTGAAGACCGGCGAGGTGAGCCTGTCGAACTCCAACCCGAAGTTCGCGGACGACGCCGAGCTTCAGGCAGCCCTGAAGACGGCCAAGGAGAAGATCATCAGCGGCGAGATCAAGGTCAAGAGCAGCTGACGAGCGACTGCCTCGAAGCAGGCGGTGACCCCCGGGGTCACGTCCGCTCGACGGGGTACGGGGGTCGCTCCCCGTGCCCCGTTACCGCGGGGCGTAGGCCCCTTTGTATGCCCTAGGGGCGCTACGCGCGTAGACGGCCCCCGTCCCCAGGAGAGTGCGCCATCAACGCGTCCAGCAGCCCTCCGGCCGGAGCGGCGGTCAACGAATCGGTGACCGCCGTCGAACTCGCCGGGATCACCAAGCGTTTCCCCGGAGTCGTGGCCAACCACGACATCCACCTCAGTGTCCGCAAGGGCACCGTGCACGCCCTCGTCGGCGAGAACGGCGCCGGCAAGTCGACGCTCATGAAGATCCTCTACGGCATGCAGAAGCCGGACGAGGGCACCATCGCCGTCGACGGCGAGCAGGTCACCTTCTCGTCGCCGGCCGACGCCATCGCCCGCGGCATCGGCATGGTCCACCAGCACTTCATGCTCGCCGACAACCTCACGGTCCTGGAGAACGTGGCGCTCGGCAGCGAGAAGCTCTACGGCATCGGCGCCAAGGCCCGCCGCCGGATCAAGGAGCTCTCCGACCGCTACGGCCTCGGCGTGGAGCCCGACCTGATGGTCGAGGAGCTCGGTGTCGCCGCCCGTCAGCGCGTGGAGATCCTCAAGGTCCTGTACCGCGGCGCGACCACCCTCATCCTCGACGAGCCGACCGCGGTCCTCGTCCCGCAGGAGGTCGACGCCCTCTTCGCGAACCTGCGCGAACTGAAGGCCGAGGGCCTGTCGGTCATCTTCATCTCGCACAAGCTCGGCGAGGTCCTCTCCGTCGCCGACGAGATCACGGTCATCCGCCGCGGCACCACCGTCGGCACCGCCGTCCCCGCCGAGACGACGCCCCGTCAGCTCGCCGAGATGATGGTCGGCAGCGAGCTGCCCACGCCCGAGACGGCCGAGTCCACGGTCACCGACCGCCCGGTCATCACCGTCGACCAGGTGCGCCTCGCGGCCCCCGGCGGCAAGGCCCTCCTCGACGACATCAGCTTCACCATCCACGCGGGCGAGGTCCTCGGCATCGCCGGTGTCGAGGGCAACGGCCAGACCGAACTGGTCGACGCGCTCATCGGCCTGCGGTCCCCCGACAGCGGCACCATCCGGCTCGCCGACGAGGAGATCACCGCCTGGCCCACCCGCAGGCGCCGCGAGCAGGGCATCGGCTACATCCCCGAGGACCGGCACCGCCACGGTCTCCTCCTGGAGGCACCCCTCTGGGAGAACCGCATCCTCGGCCACGTCACCGAGAAGCCCCTCGCCAAGGGATTCTGGCTGGACCCGAAGGCGGCCCAGGAGGACACCCGCCGGATCGTCACGGAGTACGACGTCCGCACCCCCGGCATCGACGTCACCGCCGCCTCCCTGTCCGGCGGCAACCAGCAGAAGCTGATCGTCGGCCGCGAGATGAGCCACAAGCCGCGCTTCCTCATCGCCGCGCACCCCACCCGGGGCGTGGACGTCGGAGCCCAGGCCGCCATCTGGGACCACATCCGCGAGGCGCGCCGCGAGGGTCTCGCCGTGCTGCTGATCTCCGCCGACCTGGACGAGCTGATCGGCCTGTCCGACACGCTGCGCGTGATCTACAACGGCAAGCTGGTCGCGGACGCCGACCCGGCCACCATCACCCCCGAGGAGCTCGGCTCGGCCATGACCGGTGCCGCCACCGGGCACCTCGCGCACGACGACACCCCCGAGATCTCGAAGGCCGACGCCCCCGAGTCTCCGGAAGACGAGGCCCGCTGATGAAGAAGTTCGACAAGGAGCGCCTGCTCCTCGCGGTGGCCGGGCCGGTCATCGCGCTGGCCGTGGCCTTCGTCCTGAGCGCGATCGTGCTGCTCGCCTCGGGCAAGAGCCCCTTCGAGCCGTTCGCCCTGATGTTCGAGCAGCTGAGCTTCTCCGACATCCAGGTCCTGATCATCAACCAGGCCTCGATGTACTACATCGCGGCCCTCGCGGTGGCCATCGGCTTCCGGATGAACCTGTTCAACATCGGCGTCGACGGCCAGTACCAGCTCGGCGCCATGATGGCCGCCGTCGTCGGCGCCCACGTGAACCTGCCGTCCGCGCTGCAGGTCCCGCTGCTGCTCCTGACGGCCGTCCTCACCGGTGCCTTCTGGGCCGGCATCGCAGGTGTCCTCAAGGTCACCCGCGGGGTCAGCGAGGTCGTCGCCACGATCATGCTCAACGCGATCGCCACCTCCGTGATCGCCTACCTGTGGCTGCCGAACGTCTTCGGCGTCAAGGTCGGCAACAACAACACCACCGGCGAGATGTACGAGTCCGGCTGGATCCCCGGCATCAGCCTGGGCGACGCCGGTGAGATCTACGGCCTGGTGCTGCTGGCCGTCCTGCTCGGCATCGGCTACTGGATCGTCCTCAACCGCACCCGCTTCGGCTTCGACCTGCGCGCCTCCGGCGCCTCGACGAGCGCCGCCGCGGCCAGTGGTGTCGACCCCAAGCGCATGGTGCTGACCGCCATGCTGATCTCCGGCGCCATCGCGGGCCTGGCCGGCCTGCCGATCCTGCTCGGCGACACCCACACCTACAGTCTCAACTTCCCCACCGGCATCGGATTCCTCGGCATCGGCATCGCCCTGCTCGGCCGCAACAGCCCGGTCGGCATCGCCTTCGCCGCCCTGCTGTGGGCCTGGCTCGACAAGGCCTCGCCCGAGCTGGACTTCCACGGCTACGACAAGGAGATCGCGGTCATCATGCAGGGCCTGATCGTGCTCTCGGTCGTCGTCTCCTACGAGGCCGTCCGTGAATGGGGTCTGCGCCGCCAGCAGCGTCGCGTCGGCGCCGAACTCGCCGCCGGACACGTCCTCGGCGCTCAGAACACGAAGGAGGTGGCTGGCCGATGACCACCGCGACCGACGTCAACCAGCCCACGCTGCAGCCCGCGGCGCCGACCGGCCGCCGCCTGTCGTGGCCCGTCCTGCTGCTCGTCATCGCCGGAGGCCTGGCGCTCACCTCGATCGTCCGCCTCATCACGGGCGCCGACGGCATCACCAACGTCAGCCAGATGTCCACCGCGCTCCAGCTCGCCGTGCCGATCGGCCTCGCGGGTCTGGGCGGTCTGTGGGCCGAGCGCGCGGGCGTGGTCAACATCGGCCTCGAGGGCATGATGATCCTCGGCACCTGGTTCGGCGCCTGGGCCGGCTTCCAGTGGGGCCCGTGGACCGGTGTCCTGGTCGGCATCCTCGGCGGCGCGATCGGCGGCCTGCTGCACGCCTTCGTGACCGTCACCTTCAACGTCAACCACATCGTCTCCGGTGTGGCCATCAACATCCTCGCCCTCGGCGCCACCCGCTACCTCGCGCCCCTCGCGTTCGAGGGCCACACGGGCGGTTCCGCCAAGCAGTCCCCGGCGGTCGACACCCTCGGCCACTTCACGGTGCCGGGGCTGTCCGACGCGCTGCGCGACCTGAACAACCAGGGCTGGTTCTTCGTCTCGGACATCGCCGGCCTGCTCGGCGGCCTGGTCACCAACGTGTCCTGGCTGACCCTGATCGCCATCGCGCTGATCCCCGCCACCTGGTGGATCCTGTGGCGCACCGCCTTCGGCCTGCGGCTGCGCTCCTGTGGTGAGAACCCGGTGGCCGCCGAGTCCCTCGGCGTCAACGTCTACAAGTACAAGTACATCGCCGTCGTCATCTCCGGCGGCCTGGCCGGCCTCGGTGGTGTCTTCCTGTCCATCGTGGCCAACCCCTTCTACCTGGAGGGCCAGGTCAGCGGACGCGGCTTCATCGGCCTCGCGGCGATGATCTTCGGCAACTGGATGCCGGGCGGCCTCGCCCTCGGCGCCGGCCTGTTCGGCTACACCGACAGTCTCAACCTGCGCGGCGGCTCCGCCAACGTCCACGCCCTGCTGCTGCTCGGTGCGCTGCTGCTGATCATCGGGGCGATCTTCCTGGTGGTCCGCAAGAAGTACGCCCCGTCGATGATCACCGCGGTCGTCGCCGCCCTGGTGTTCGCCTGGTACGCCACCACCGACGAGGTCCCGAACCAGGTCGTCTCCGCCACGCCGTACGTCATCACCCTCGTCGTCCTCGCCATGTCCGCCCAGCGGCTGAGGATGCCGAAGGCCGACGGGCTGCCGTACCGGAAGGGGCAGGGCAAGTGACCGACACCGGTCCCGCCGTCGACTGGGAGCAGCTGCGCGCGGCGGCCCGGGACGCCATGTCCCGGGCGTACGCCCCCTACTCCGGCTACCCGGTCGGCGTGGCGGCCCGGGTGGACGACGGCCGGATCATCTCCGGCTGCAACGTCGAGAACGCCTCGTACGGACTCGGACTGTGCGCCGAGTGCGGTCTGGTGTCGGAGCTGCACAACACCGGCGGCGGCCGGCTGACGCACTTCACCTGCGTCGACCGCAACGGCGACACACTCGTCCCGTGCGGCCGCTGCCGCCAGCTGCTCCACGAGTTCGGCCCGGAGCTCCTGCTGGAGACCCCGGCGGGGATCCTGCCGCTCTCGGAGATGCTCCCCCAGGCCTTCGGCCCGGAGCACCTCAGCAAGTAACTTCCGTGCGGCCCCTCTGAGTTGCTCACGCGACCGGCTCAGGGGGGCCGTACGGCTTCTGGAAACCTCGGAAGGAAGCCAAGCCATGGCCATGGACGTCATCTCCGTCATCCGCACCAAGCGGGACCGCGGTGAGCTCAGCGACGCACAGATCGACTGGGTCATCGACGCGTACACCCGCGGGGAGGTCGCCGACGAGCAGATGTCCGCTCTCGCCATGGCGATCCTGCTGAACGGCATGAACCGCCGCGAGATCGCCCGCTGGACGGCCGCGATGATCGCCTCCGGCGAGCGCATGGACTTCTCGTCCCTGTCCCGCCCGACGGCCGACAAGCACTCCACGGGCGGTGTCGGCGACAAGATCACGCTGCCCCTGGCGCCCCTGGTGGCTGCCTGTGGCGCGGCCGTCCCGCAGCTCTCCGGCCGCGGCCTCGGCCACACCGGCGGCACCCTCGACAAGCTGGAGTCCATCCCCGGCTGGCGCGCGCTGCTGTCCAACGAGGAGATGCTGAACGTCCTCGACACCACCGGCGCGGTGATCTGCGCGGCCGGCGACGGCCTGGCCCCCGCCGACAAGAAGCTCTACGCCCTGCGGGACGTCACCGGCACGGTCGAGGCGATCCCGCTGATCGCCTCCTCGATCATGTCCAAGAAGATCGCCGAGGGCACCGGTTCGCTCGTGCTGGACGTGAAGGTCGGCACCGGCGCCTTCATGAAGACCATCGAGGACGCCCGCGAACTGGCCTCCACCATGGTCGGCCTGGGCACGGACCACGGCGTGAAGACGGTCGCGCTCCTCACCGACATGTCCACCCCGCTCGGCCTCACCGCGGGCAACGCCCTGGAGGTCCGCGAGTCGGTCGAGGTCCTGGCCGGCGGCGGCCCCGCGGACGTGGTCGAGCTGACGGTCGCCCTGGCCCGCGAAATGCTGGACGCGGCCGGCGTCAAGGACGCCGACCCGGCGAAGGCCCTGGCCGACGGCTCGGCGATGGACGTGTGGCGCCGAATGATCGCGGCCCAGGGCGGCGACCCGGACGCGACGCTGCCGGTGGCCCGCGAGCAGCACGTGATCAAGGCCCCGGCCTCGGGCGTCCTGACCCGCCTCGACGCCTACGACATCGGCGTCGCCGCCTGGCGTCTCGGCGCGGGCCGCGCCCGCAAGGAGGACCCGGTGCAGGCGGGTGCCGGCGTCGAGCTGCACGCCAAGCCCGGCGACACGGTCACCGAGGGCCAGCCCCTGCTGACCCTCCACACGGACACCCCCGAGCGCTTCGAGTACGCCCTCCAGTCGATCGAGGGTTCCTACGACGTCGCAGCGCCCGGCACGAACTTCACGGCGTCCCCGGTGGTGCTGGAACGTATCGCCTGACCAGGCGCTTTCTCCTTCGGGTGAACGGGACCGGTGGACCCCCGCCGGTCCCGTTCGGCATGCTGGGCCCGGTGACGCACCGATAGGAGACCGCCATGAGCGCACTCACCGTGAGCCAGGACCCCGACCCCAGACCTGCTCGTGGCGCCTGTGCAGGAGTGCGCGGAAGCGGACTCCCACATCCCGACAGCCCGGCCGAACTCGTCGTCGAGGTGACCTCCAAGTCCAACGCCCGTCACGACCGCGTCAGCAAGCCCGCCGCCTGCGCTGCCGCCGGGATCCCGCTCCACCTCCTCGTCGATCGCTGGGCCCCCGGAGGCCCCACCGTGACGCTCTAGGAGAGTCGAAGGCTGATGTCTACCGAGTCCTGAGCGCCGTGAAGTTCGGTGATCCCATCAAGCTGCCGGACCCGTTCGACGTGACGATCGACACCAGTGAGTTTCCGGTCGACTGACCGTCATCCCAAAACCGCCGCCACCCCCACCAGCACCGGCACCGCCAGCACCGTCGACAGCAGGATCGCCTCCCTCGCCAGCACCTCGCCCACCCGGTAGCTGCTCGCGTACGTGAAGAGATTCTGCGCCGCCGGCAGCGCCGACGTCACCACCACGTCGAGCAGCAGGGCACCGCGCAGGCCGAAGACGCCCGCCGCCAGGGCCCAGGCGACCAGAGGCTGGAACACGGACTTCAGGGCCACGGCGAGGAGCACCGGGGCCCGCTCCGCGCCGCGCAGGGGGAGGGTGCTGCCGCGCAGGGAGATGCCGAAGGCCAGCAGGACCGCCGGGACCGACATGTTGCCGATCAGGGTCAGGGGGTCCATCAGGGGCCCCGGCACCGCGAGGCCCGACCCCGAGACCGCCACCCCGGCCAGGGAGCCCAGCGCTATCG
This sequence comes from Streptomyces sp. NPDC101110, assembly GCF_044759525.1. Taxonomy (NCBI): domain Bacteria; kingdom Bacillati; phylum Actinomycetota; class Actinomycetes; order Kitasatosporales; family Streptomycetaceae; genus Streptomyces; species Streptomyces sp. NPDC101110. The sequence goes on from NZ_JBIVZM010000001.1 coordinate 472,952, forward strand.
GATTGCGCAACGGCGTCAGCAACCGCTGCCACAGAGGCCGCTTCCTCCCGCCGCTCGCCAGGTCCAGGACCGTCAGCGCCACCGGTGTCACACCGACCAGCTGGAACAGCAGCACCGGCGCGACCAGTGAGGCGTCGCCCAGCACGTACACGGCGATCGGGATGCCCAGGTTCCCGGAGTTGACGTAGCTGGAGCACAGCGCGCCGATCGTGGTCCGGCCCACGCCCCACCCGCGCGCCGCGCCCACCGCCACGAAGACACCGGCCGCCGCTGCCGTGCTCATCGCCGTGACCAGCAGCCGGTCGGAGAAGATCACCGACAGGTCGGCCTGCGCGAGGGTGGTGAAGAGCAGCGCCGGGGACGCCACGTGGAAGGCCAGCTTGGTGAGGACCTCGCGGCCTCCGTCCCCCAGATACCCCCGGCGCCCGATCAGATAGCCGACACCGATGACGACGGCGATGACCGCGAACCCGCTCAACACGCCCTGCACGGCGTCTCCTCACCGGTGAGGAAGGCATCGGGCAGCGCGGCGGGAGCGGATGGTTGGGGCATACACCCAACCCTCCGGGGAAGGCGCCGCCCGGGTCAATGTGATCCTCACGGTGCCGACCGGCCGTGACCGCGCCCTCGGGAGGACGGAACACCGCGATGAGTTACGGCCGCCCGCCCGGTCTACCGATCGTGGACGCCATGACACCGCCCGTGCTCGTACTGCCCGGCCCCGCCACCCGGGACGAGGTGAGGGGGCTCAGCGACGATGTGCGGGCACTGCTGCACGGCAGCGGTGTCCGGGTCGTGGTGTGCGACGTCGGGGGACTGGGGCCGCCGGGCCTGGCCGCCGTCGACCTGCTGGCGAAACTCCAGCTGGCCGCCCGACGCGCCGGGGGACGGGTCCGGCTGCGCGATCCCGACCCGGCCCTACGCGCCCTGCTCGACCTGGTCGGTCTCCGCTTCGAGGTGGAGGGGGAGGTCGAAGAGCGGGAACCAGCGCTGGGTGTCGAGGAAGCAGTGGAACCCGGTGATCCGGCCGTCTGAGATCTCCAGCACCTGGACCGCCCACGGCATGAAGCCGCCGCGCTCCGGGTCCGGCTTGTACTGGGCGAACCCCGGCAGGCCGTTGACCTGGACGGGCACCAGCCGGGAACCGGCGCACGGAGCGCCGAGGGTGGTCATGAAGCCGGTGATGTCGCGCGTACCGGTCAGCCACAGATCGAACGGCGGCATCGTCATGACCGCGTCCTCGTGCAGCAGGGCCGTCAGCGCTGTCATGTCGTAGCCCTCGAAGGCCGCCACATAGCGGTCCAGCAGCTTCTTCTGGTCCTCGTCCAGCGGGTCGGAGACGGCCGCGTCGGCGCCCGGCTCCTGCCGCTCGGCCAGGGTGGCGCGGGCCCGCTGGAGGGCGCTGTTCACCGACGCCACCGAGGTCTCCAGCAGCTCGGCGACCTCACTGGCCTTCCAGGCCAGGACCTCGCGCAGGATCAGCACGGCGCGCTGCTTGGCCGGGAGCTTCTGCAGAGCGGCCATGAAGGCGAGCCGCACGGACTCCTTGGCGACCGCCGCCTCCGCCGGGTCGCCGGTCGTGGGCAGCACACGGGCGTCCGGCATGGGCTCCAGCCAGGTGTTGTCCGGGCGGGGGGAGAGGGCGGCCCGGGCGAGCGGGGTGGACTCGGTCAGGTCCATGGGCCGGGCGCGCTTGTTGCCCGCGTTCAGCATGTCCAGGCACACGTTGGTCGCGATCCGGTAGAGCCAGGAGCGCAGGCTGGAACGGCCCTCGAACTTGTCGTAGCTGCGCCAGGCGCGGACCATCGTGTCCTGCACCGCGTCCTCGGCCTCGAAGGAGGAGCCGAGCATCCGGTAGCAGTACCCCGTCAGCTCCGTGCGGTGCGCCTCGAGCCTGGTGTCCAGATCCGTCGGTGCCGCCGTGCCGTTCGCCATCTCCACCCACCCCTGTGGACGTTCTGTTCACGCGCCGTCGCGCCCCAGCACTTCGGAAGCTACCGCAGCCCACTGACAACGGCCCGCCGAGCGAACGAAAGAGCAGGTCGGGGCGTGTGGCCCGGAGAGCCGGCGACCGTCCCGCAGGCCTTCACGGGAGCTGCTCGACCCGCCTGGCCGGATGCCGGTGCTCCCCGCCTCCCGCGGGGCAGCGGCCGTCGGTCCCGTCGTCACCGCACGGGAAAGCCCCCGGTCCGGTCCGGTGATCAGTCGGCGCGGACGTGTCCGCACTCGCTGACGACCGGCCCCGGCCGGGGGCCTCGTCGGTGCTCAGGCGGCGGCGGCCAGGTGGCGGCGTTGCAGGCGGGCCGCCCTGGTGCCGAAGACGGTGATCGTCACGACGCCCAGGACCGCCAGCAGTCCGACTCCGACGGTCCCGGCCCAGCCGCTCGCGTGGAAGGCGATCGCGCCGACCGTGCTGCCCGCGCTGGAGCCGATGTAGTACGCCGACTGGTACAGCGCCGAAGCCTGGGCCCTGCCGTGCGCGGCCGTCTTGCTGACCGCCGAGGAGGCGACCGCGTGGCCCGCGAAGAAGCCCGCCGTGATCAGGACAAGGCCGAGCAGGACCAGCGGGAGCGAACCCGCCAGGGACAGCAGCAGACCCGCCGCCGTCGTACCGCCGCCCGCGTACAGCGCGCCCCGGCGGCCCAGCCGGCCGACCAGCCGGCCCGCGGTCGACGCCGACACCGTGCCCACCAGGTACACCAGGAAGATCGAGCCGATGATGCCCTGCGGCAGCGAGAACGGGGCCTCGGTCAGCCGGTAGCCGATGACCGTGTACACACCGCCGAACACCGTCATGAACAACGCGCCGATCGCGTACAGCCGGCACAGCAGCGGGTTGGACAGGTGGTCGCGGACCGTCCGGGCCAGCACCCGCGGCCGCAGCGAACCGGCCTTGAAGTGCTTCGGGGCGGGCAGCAGCAGCCGGAAGGCCACCGCGCACGCCACCGCGATCACCCCGATGACCCCGACGGCGACGCGCCAGCCCCACTCCTGCGCGACCCAGCCGGTGATGACCCGGCCGCTCATCCCGCCCACGCTGTTGCCCGCGACGAACAGACCGATCGCGGTGACCAGTGCCTTGGGGCTGACCTCCTCCGCGAGGTACGCGGTCGCCGACGCGGGCAGCCCGGCCAGGGCGGCGCCCTGCAGCGCCCGCAACGCGATCAGTACACCGAGGGAGGGGGCGAGGGGCACCAGCAGCCCGAGCGTGACGGCCACGGCCAGCGAAGCGGTCATGACCGCGCGGCGTCCGAAGCGCTCCGACAGGGCGCTCATCGGCAGCACGAACAGCGCCAGCCCGCCCGTCGCGGCGGCCACCGTCCAGCTCGCGTCGCTCGCCGCCACCCCGAACTCGCCGGAGATCAGCGGGAGAAGGGCCTGGGTGGAGTACAGCAGCGCGAAGGTCGCGACACCCGCGAGGAAGAGGGCGAAGCTCATCCGGCGGTAGCCGGGGCCGCCCGGGGACACGCGCGAGTCGGCAGTGGGGACAGAGACGTCGGCGCCCACGACGGTGGACGCCCCGGTACTGGCGGGAGACATGCCTCGAACCTACGGACGGCCACACTCATCCGTCCAATGCATGGAACGGTCATAATCGTTCCCATGGCGCATCAACCGAGCTCACAGTCCCGCCTGTCACCGAGTAGTGACACAGAAGACATGGCAGAGATGTCGAAGCTGCTGGCTCCGCGCCTCGCGTACTTCGCCGGCGTCGCCCGTACCGAGCACGTCACGCGCGCCGCCCAGGAGATGAACGTCCCCCAGTCGACCCTCTCCCGCTCCATGGCCCGCCTGGAGCAGGACCTGGGCGTCGATCTGTTCGCCCGGCACGGCCGCACCGTCTCCCTCACCCCGGCCGGCCGCACCTTCCTCGCCTCCGTGGAGCGTGCCCTGGCCGAGGTCGAGCGTGCCGCCGAGGAGGTGCGCGCCGACGCCGACCCCACCACCGGAAAGGTCGCCTTCGGCTTCCTGCACACCATGGGCGCGGAGACCGTCCCGGGCCTCCTGCACGCCTTCCGCGCCGACCACCCGCGCGTCCGCTTCAGCCTCGTCCAGAACTACGGCGAGGCCATGCTGGAACGCCTGCGCGCCGGCGAACTCGACCTGTGTCTGACGTCCCCGGTGCCGGACGCCCCCGACCTGGTGGCCCGCCGCCTCGACGAGCAGAAGCTGCGCCTGGTCGTGCCCGCCGACCACTCCCTCGCCGGACGCCGCCGCATCCGCCTCGCCGAGGCCGCCGACGAAACCTTCGTCACCCTGGAACCCGGCTACGGCCTGCGTCGCATCACCGACGACCTCTGCAAGGAGGCCGGCTTCAAACCCCGCATCGCCTTCGAGGGGGAGGAGGCGGAGACGCTGAGGGGTTTGGTGGCGGCGGGTCTGGGAGTCGCCCTCCTGCCCCCACCGGCGGTCCCACGCCCGGGAGTTGTGGAACTGACGGTCACGGCCCCCCGAGCGGTCCGAGAGATCGGCGTGGCCTGGCTGGAAGGCCACCCGGACACACCCCCGGTCGCGGCCTTCAAGAGGTTCCTGCTCTCGAGACGGGGCAGCTTGTTGCCGACTTGAGGGGCGCGGGGAACTGCGCGACAAGCCACATGCAACCCGCGCAGGCCCACGAACGGACACCCAGCGGCGCTACCGCCTCGAAGGACTGAACCCGGCAGCCAACGGCATCCGCAACCCCAGCGGCGGCGGCGCGGCGAACGCATCCCGCACCGGCCGCGAAACCGCCCGCCCGAACAACGCCCCCATCACGAAGTCCTCGGCCAGCGCCAGCACTTCGTCCCGGTACTGGTGCAACCCGTGCCCGTCGGCGTGCACTTCGAACCGGCACACGTCCCGGTTCGCCTTCTTCGCCCGCGCCGCCAGCCGGAACGACAGCTCCGGATCCGTCCGCCCGTCGTTCGTGCCGTGCACGATCAGCACCTGGCGCCCGACCAACTGCTTCACCGGTTCGGGTGGCGCCGTGACGTCCTCCTCAGGCAGCCAAGGGGCGAGCGCCAGCACGGAGTTGACGGCGTCGTGGCCGCCGGCCCGCAGCCCTGCCCGGCCCCCCATCCCGAGACCGACCAGACAGACCGGGACGTCCCCGTACCGCCGTACGACCTCGTCGGCCGCCCACGTCGCGTCCTGCGCGAGATTGGCCTCGCTGCCGTTCCAGCCGCGGCAGCGGTAGTGCACCACGTGCGTGGCGAGACCCTCGTCCCGGCCCGCGCGGGCCAGACGGCGCCCGACCGCGCGCACCGAGGCGGTCGCCAGCAGGGGAGACGGTCTACGGCCCGAGACCTCGTCGCCACCGGGGAGCAGCAGCACCGCGCCGCTCACCGCCGTCGGTTCCGGACCGAGTGTCCTGCCCAGCCGTGCCCTGCGAACCGGCGTCGCTTGGTGTGCCATGACAGAACAGTGTCAGAAGCGCGGGTGTACGCGACCCGTCGCCGGGGTCACCGTTGCGTATCGACGAAAACGCACGGCATCCGGCAACGCGCCGTCTACGCGCGTAGGAGTTAGAGTGCGGAAATGACGAGCCAGACCATTGCGAACACCCCGACACCGGACCAGATCCGCCGGGCGCCCAAGGTTCTGCTGCACGACCACCTCGACGGCGGTCTGCGCCCCGGCACGATCGTCGAACTCGCCCGCGATAACGTCCCCCACGGCCCTGATGGCGTGGGAGGTGCCCCCATCACCCGGCTCCCCGAGACCGATCCCGAGAAGCTCGGCGTCTGGTTCCGCGAGGCCGCCGACTCCGGTTCCCTGGAACGGTACTTGGAGACGTTCTCCCACACCGTCGGCGTCATGCAGACCCGTGAGGCCCTGGTCCGGGTCGCCGCCGAGTGCGCCGAGGACCTGGCCGCGGACGGCGTCGTCTACGCCGAGGTGCGCTACGCCCCCGAGCAGCACCTGGAGGGCGGCCTCGGCCTCGAAGAGGTCGTCGAGGCCGTCAACGAGGGCTTCCGGGAAGGCGAGCGGCGCGCCCGGGAGAACGGGCAGCGCATCCGTATGGGCGCACTGCTCACCGCCATGCGGCACGCGGCCCGTGCTCTGGAGATCGCCGAACTCGCCAACCGGTACCGGGACCTGGGCGTCGTCGGCTTCGACATCGCGGGCGCCGAGGCCGGCTACCCGCCCACCCGGCACCTCGACGCCTTCGAGTACCTCAAGCGCGAGAACAACCACTTCACCATCCACGCCGGGGAGGCCTTCGGGCTGCCCTCCATCTGGCAGGCCCTCCAGTGGTGCGGCGCCGACCGGCTCGGGCACGGCGTGCGGATCATCGACGACATCCGGGTCCACGAGGACGGCCGCGTCGAACTCGGGCGGCTCGCCTCCTACGTCCGGGACAAACGCATCCCGTTGGAGCTGTGCCCGAGCTCCAACCTCCAGACCGGGGCCGCGTCCTCGTACGCCGAGCACCCCATCGGTCTGCTGCGCCGGCTGCACTTCCGGGCCACGGTCAACACGGACAACCGGCTGATGTCCCACACCAGCATGAGCCGGGAATTCGAGCACCTCGTCGAGGCATTCGGATACACGCTCGACGACATGCAGTGGTTCTCTGTCAATGCGATGAAATCAGCTTTCATTCCTTTCGATGAACGACTGGCCATGATCAATGACGTCATCAAGCCCGGATATGCCGAGCTGAAATCCGAATGGCTGTTCCGTCAAACCGCCTCCACCAGCGGTTCTGTCTCTTCGGGAGACTGAATCAGGGGTATTCGGCACACGGGGACGCCGGCAGTTTTCACAATCCGTCCGCATTTCGATGTTTGCGGTCGGTGGTGCGGGGTGTTTACGGTCGTTCGACCGCTCACCCACTCCGTCATCCCGTTACGAGGACGTATTTCATGAAGCAGTCCGCTGCCAAGTCTCTCGGTGTCGTCGCTCTCGGTGCCGCCTTCGCCGCCTCCGGTGCGGGCGCCGCCAACGCCGCCGTCCCGGACACCGCCCAGACCGTGGACACCGTCACCACGGCGCTCCCGGCGGAGCAGCTCTCCCAGAAGCTGCCGGGCTCGGGTGAGGCGCTGGGCCAGGGGCAGGAGCTGGCCGGTGCCGGTCACGCGGCCCAGCCCGCCGCCGAGCAGATCCTCGCCAACGGCCCGACGGGCCCGGACGCCCAGCTGCTGGGCGGGCTCCCGGTGCAGGGGCTGCCCACCCAGGGCCTGCCCACGCAGGGTCTGCCGGTGAACGGCGTTCCGGTCGCCTGACCTCCCGCCCCCGGGGACACACATGCCGATGGGGCGCACCCCGCACAGGGTGCGCCCCATCGGCGTTCTCGCATACGGGCGTTACCAGGCCGTCTGTGCCTTGCCGTGTGTCTTGTCCTCCGCGGGCAGCAGGATCCACAGCGCGATGTACAGCAGGAACTGCGGGCCGGGCAGCAGACACGAGACCAGGAAGATCACTCGCATCGTCGTGGCCGAGGTGCCGAAGCGCCGAGCCAGTGCGGCGCACACTCCGCCGATCATGCGGCCGTGGGTGGGGCGGGCGAGGCGGGACATGTGCGACTCCTTCGTGAGGGTGTGTGAGGCCTCTCGTCCGAGTACCCCATCTGCACTCCACGCTACGGAGACGAAGGGGGCAAAGCGTCGCTCCACGGGGCGATCCCGACCCTGGGAATCGTCGGGGTCCGACCCTGAGCCGGCTCCTCCTGAAACAGGGGCGTGCGCGGCAGCCGGGCGGTCGTGCGGCGGCGCAGCCAGGAGCGGCCCGCCGGGACCAGCGCGAGATGCGCGAGGGCGACCCCCGTGGTGTTGAGGAACAGCGAGTCCACGTCGACGACCTGACCGGGCACGCCGGTCTGCAGCAGTTCGATGCCCCAGGAGAGCAGGGCACCGGCCGCGACGGTGCGCAGCAGGGATGCCAGCGGTGAGACGTCCAGTCTGCCGCCGGCCAGCGGCAGCAGCACACCCAGGGGCGCGAGCAGGGCCAGCCCCTCTCCGATCCGGCGGGCCGCCTCGGGCCAGCCCAGGGCGAGATCGGCCCGGATACCCGCGAATGGCCTGAGGTTTGCCGGCATCACCCAGGGCACGTCCAGCGGCCGCAGCGTGAGCCAGGCGACGAACGCCAGGTGTGCGACGAGGAGGACACCTCCTGTCACACGGATGCGGAACGCGGCGCTGCCGCCGATGGAGCCTTGACGCTGCACGCCCCCCAAGACGCCGCCTCCGGCGACTTCGGTTCCGGGATGGGCCCCGTCGGCCCCGTGAGGCATGCGCCACAGCACCGGTCCGCCCACTCCCCGGCCACGGCCATGAGCCACCGCCCCGGTCGGGTCACTCCCCGGCCACGGCCATGAGCCACCGCCCCGGTCGGGTCACTCCCCGGCCACGTCCTTGGACGGTGGCTCCGTGCTGCCCGGCCGGGCCCGCACCTCGTCGGTGCACTCGTAGCGGCGCGGGCTCTCGGCACCGGGGCCGCCCAGCACCACCGAACCGTCGCCCTCGGCCGCCGCCGAGTCGGAGAAGGTGCACACGATCTGCGCGAGGGCGTACGAGGTGAGGCCGGCCGGAGCCGTGCTCAGCCGCAGCGTGTCGTCCGGGTCGCCGGGGCGCGGCTCGCCGACCGTGATGCCGCCGCGGACGTCCGTGCTGTACCCGGCTTCCTTCTCGGCGGTCGACGGCGGTGCGGCGAGCTGGTCCAGCAGACCCTGCGCGACGAGCATGCGCCGCTCGGAGTCGGCCGCGCCGTCCGGCACCCGCACGGTCCGGTCGACCGTCACCAGCGAGGACCCGCACAGCAGGAACACCTGCACCGGCAGCCCCCGCGCGGCCCGGGCGGAGACGTCCGCCTCGGAGAGGGAGCACTGCACCCGCGACGGCGCCGGCCCGAAGTTCGTCGGCACCTCCGTGGCCCGGATCCCGCAGCCGGCCAGCAGCACGGCGAGCGCCGGAACGGCGAGCAGCCGGGACACGGCCGCCCCACGCGCGGTCCTCATGCGTCCCCCTTCGCGTCCTCGTCCCGGGGCCGGTCGCCACCGCTCCCGGGCCGCAGCTCGTCCTCGGCGGGCTGCTCCTCCGCGGGCGACGTGCCGCGCGGGAGCCGCAGGGTGAACACCGCGCCCGAGTCGGGCGAGTTGGCCGCGGTGATCTCGCCGCCGTGGATGTGGGCGTTCTCCAGCGCGATGGACAGTCCCAGGCCGCTGCCCTCGGACCGCGGCCGTGAGGCGCTGGCCTTGTAGAAGCGGTCGAACACGTGCGGCAGGACGTCCTCCGGGATGCCGGGCCCGTGGTCCTGCACCTCGATGACGATCGAGTCGTCCGCCTCCCGCACGGACACCCGCACCGGCGAGCCGCCGTGCTTGAGCGCGTTGCCGATGAGGTTGGCCAGGATGACGTCCAGGCGACGCGGATCCAGGCGGGCGTGCAGGCCGCGCTCGGCGTCCAGCTCGACCGCGTCCAGCCAGGCGCGGGCGTCGATGCAGGCGGTGATCTGGTCGGCGATGTCGACGTCGTCCAGGACCAGCCGGGCGGTGCCCGCGTCGAAGCGGGTGACCTCCATCAGGTTCTCCACCAGGTCGTTCAGCCGCCGCGTCTCGCTGACGACCAGCCGGACGGCGGGCTCGATCATCGGGTCCATGCTCCCGGTCTCCGCCTCCAGCTCCTCCTCCAGCACCTCCGTCACGGCGGTGATCGCGGTGAGCGGCGTCCGCAGCTCATGGCTCATGTCCGCGACGAACCGCCGGGACGCCTCGTCCCGCGCGGCCATCTCGGCGACCCGCTTCTCCAGCGCCTCCGCCGCGTTGTTGAACGTCCGGGACAGATCGGCGAGTTCATCGGTCCCGGACACCCTGAGCCGGGTGTCCAGCCTGCCCTCGCCGAGCCGCCGCGCGGCCGTCCCGAGCCGCTGCACCGGCTTCAGCACGGTCGTCGCCGCGGCCTGCGCCAGCAGTGCCGAGCCGATCAGCGCCAGCCCCGTCGCGATGCCCAGCGACCAGGCCAGCGAATTGAGGTCCTTGGCCTCCGGCTCCAGCGACTTGAGCATGTAACCGGTCGGGCCGCCGCCGATCACCCGCGTCCCGGCCACCAGGTACGGGGTGTCGTGGTCGACTATCCGCTGCCAGTACAGGTGGTGGGGGTACTTGTTGGCCTCGTCGACCGCTTGTGTCCTGTTCACCGCCGTGCGCAGCGACTTCGGCACGTCACGCAGCGAGAAGCCGTTCAGCCCGCCGGAGCTGCCGTAGACGGTCCTGCCCTCGGCGTCGCGGCCGACCAGCAGCACGCTGAAACGCTGGTCGCTGCCGGCCATCTGGCCCGCGGTGTGCTGCAGCTCGTCCTGGGTCGGACGCTCGGGCAGCGCGCCCGCCCGGTTCTGCATCTCCTGCTCGAAGTCGCGCAGCACGGCGTCCTGGGTGCGGGTGAGCACGGCCTCGCGGTTGAGCCAGTACGCGATGGCGGACGCGGACACGGCGGCCGTCAGGGCCACCAGACCGAACACGACGACCAGCCGCAGCCGCAGACTCGTGAAGCGCAGCCGCGACAGAGCTCCCTTGCGCGCCCCGGTCCAGCCGCGGGCCCCCCCTTGGTGCGCCTGTGTCACTGAGGCGCGTCCAGCCGGTAGCCGACACCCCGCACGGTACGGATCAGCGTCGGGGACGACGGCACGTCCTCGACCTTGGCGCGCAGCCGCTGGACACACGCGTCCACGAGACGCGAGTCGCCCAGGTAGTCGTGCTCCCACACCAGCCGCAGCAGTTGCTGCCGGGACAGCGCCTGGCCCGGCCGGCGGCTCAGCTCCAGCAGCAGCCGCAGCTCGGTCGGCGTGAGCTGGAGGTCCTCGCCGTTCTTCGTCACGGTCATCGCCGAGCGGTCGATGACGAGGCTGCCGAAGCTCGCCGCGTCGTTCGACTCCCGCTCGCCGCGCCGCAGCACGGCCCGGATCCGGGCGTCCAGCACCCGCCCCTGCACCGGTTTGACCACATAGTCGTCGGCGCCGGACTCCAGCCCGACCACCACGTCGATGTCGTCGCTGCGCGCGGTCAGCAGGATGATCGGCAACTGGTCCGTGCGCCGGATGCGCCGGCACACCTCGAACCCGTCGATGCCGGGCAGCATCACGTCCAGCACGATCAGATCCGGCCGCTGCTCGCGGAGCAGCTTCAGACCGTCCTCACCGCTGGCAGCGGTCGCCACGCGGTGGCCCTGGCGCGTCAGTGAGAGCTCCAGGGCCGTCCGGATGGCGTCGTCGTCCTCGATCAGCAACAGGGAAGGCACGCGCTCATTCTGGCCCATGGAGGGGCCGGGGTACGACCGGTGGGGCCCAGTCGGTCCCGACCGGTACCGCCGCCGCGTGTGGACGACCTGTGGACGACCTGTGGCCGACCCCTGTGACAGGTCTGTGACAGTCGGCGGACACGGCCATGAAAGTGCCGCGGCAAGCTTTTCGGCACAGGCAAGGAAGCCCGCCCAACCGGCGGGCCGCACATCGGAAGTCCACGACGGGGGGCGCGAGATGAACACGCTGCACGGCATCAGCACCAGCGCAGTTGTCACGCGTCTGCACGACGTGAAGCGGGGTTCCGAGAAGTCCGGTGCGGTGAGCATGCGGGGGTGCGCTCACGGTGCCGGGCGTCAGCACACCGGGTTCATGACGGTGGTCGACGCACACACGGGGGAGAACAAGGGGACGGGGGCGGCTCACGGGGGAGCCGCGTACGGGGAGGGCTCGGGGGAGCGCCGCTCGCTGACGGAGGCGGAGTTCACCGCCTACGTCCAGGAGCGTCGCGCCTCCCTGTACGCAACCGCCTACCACCTGACCGGCGACCGCTTCGAGGCCGAGGACCTGCTGCAGAGCGCGCTGTTCTCGACCTACCGGGCGTGGGACCGGATCAGCGACAAGGCTGCGGTCGGCGGGTACCTCCGCCGCACCATGACCAACCTGCACATCAGTGCCTGGCGGCGCCGCAAGCTCAACGAGTACCCGACCGAGGAACTGCCGGAGACGCCCGGCGACACGGACGCGATGCGCGGCACCGAGCTGCGCGCGGTCCTGTGGCAGGCGCTGGCCCGGCTGCCCGAACTCCAGCGCACCATGCTGGTCCTGCGCTACTACGAGGGCCGCACGGACCCGGAGATCGCGGACATCCTCGACATCAGTGTCGGCACGGTGAAGTCCAGCATCTGGCGGTCGCTCCGCCGGCTGCGCGAGGACGAGGTCCTCAGCTTCGGCCGTGACGAGGAGGACGCCTTCGGCGAGCTCGTCGCCTGAAGGTCGGGGGGGAGCACCACAAGGGGGCCCACGGGGGAACCGAGGGGACGCTGGGGGCGTCAACGCGGGAGAGTGGGGACTCGGGGGAGGACAACGGGGGAGTACGGAAGCGGGACTGGAGGGCCGGGGGGTCCGTCCAGTCCCGCTTTCCTTGTGCCCGGAGGGGCCGCCTGACCGGTCAGGCGGCCGTGCGCAGGCTCTCGCACCGGCCGGCCGCCGCTGCCGCCAGGCGCCCCATCGCCTCGTCGCGGTCGCAGGCGTACGCGCCCAGCGCCGTCTGACGGGCGACGATCGTGCGCTCCAGCCGCATCAGGCGCCAGCCGCGGCGCAGCAGGAACGGCACCGACTTGCGGCCCTCCTTGAGGTCCCGCAGGAAGCGGCGGCGGAACGTCTTCACCGGCCCCCGGCTCAGGCACAGCGCGTCGGCCAGGACGCCGAGTTCGCGGCAGCGCGTGACGATCTCCGCGGCGAAGATGCCCTCCGCGATGAACAGCGGGGTCCGTCCGATGTCGACCGTCTCACCACCCGTACGGGCGCTGAGCGAGATGTCGTAGACGGGGACTTCCGTACGGCCCGTGCGGCACAGACCGGCGATCGCGGCGACGGCGGCGTCCGCGTCCCACGAGTCCGGGTGGTCCCAGTCGATGTCGGAGCTCTCCGCCACCAGGGGCAGTGTCGGGTCGTCACCCTCCTTGTAGAAGTCGTCGAGCCGCAGCACCGGAAGGCCGGAGCGGGCCGCGAGGAGGGACTTGCCGGAGCCGGAAGGGCCGCAGAGCAGCACGACTCGCGTCGGTATGGGCGATGGGGAACTCACGGGACACCAGTGTGAGGCATCCGGTGGGGGCCGTACGACCCCGCGGGTCGGCTTTGATGCGCGCATCACACCTCAACCACCCTCAGTTCGCACACGATTACCCAGCGCATCGGTGGGTGGCGCCCAAGGCCCGTCAGGACTGCCCCGAGCAGCCGCTCGCGCAGGCCCGGTCGATGGCGAGCGTCCCGGTGGCCGGGAGGCGGCCGGGACGCTGTCGCAGCGGTGGCCCCGCACACGCCACGGAGAAGCCCCGGCCCTCCCGGACGGAGGCGGGCCGGGGCTTCGGCTGTGCGGCGGCCGGGACGGCTAGTACGAGGAGCCCGACGCGCCCAGTGATCCCGTGGGGTGCCAGACCGTCTTGGTCTCCAGGAACGCCGTCAGACGGTCGATCCCGGGCGTCTCCGCGTAATCCACAGGCTGTGGACGCAGCACGCGCTTGAGGTTGTCGGCGGCGGCGATCTCCAGCTCCTTCGCCAGCACCTCGTCGGCGCCCGCGAGGTCGATCGCGTTGACGTCCTGGTGGGACGCCAGCGGGGTCGCGATCTCCGCCGTGCGGCCCGACAGGACGTTGACCACGCCGCCCGGGACGTCCGAGGTGGCCAGTACCTCGGCCAGGGACAGGGCGGGAAGCGGTGCCCTCTCGCTCGCCACCACGACCGCCGTGTTGCCCGTCGCGATCACCGGGGCCAGCACCGACACCAGGCCCAGGAACGACGACTCCTGCGGCGCCAGCACCGCGACCACGCCGGTCGGTTCGGGGGAGGACAGGTTGAAGAACGGGCCCGCGACCGGGTTGCCGCCGCCGACCACCTGGGCGATCTTGTCGGTCCAGCCCGCGTACCAGACCCAGCGGTCGATGGTGGCGTCCACGACCGCGGCCGCCTTGGACTTCGACAGGCCCTCCGCGTCGGCCACCTCACGGGTGAACTGGTCGCGGCGGCCCTCCAGCATCTCGGCGACGCGGTAGAGGACCTGGCCCCGGTTGTAGGCCGTCGCCCCGGACCAGCCGCCGAACGCCTTGCGCGCCGCGACGACCGCGTCCCGGGCGTCCTTGCGGGAGGACAGCGGTGCGTTCGCCAGCCACTTGCCCTTCGAGTCCGTCACCTCGTACACCCGGCCGCTCTCGGAACGCGGGAACTTCCCGCCGACGTACAGCTTGTAGGTCTTCAGGACGCTGAGCCGATCAACTGCATTCATTTAACGCTCGCCCTCCGGGCTCGACGGGGCGAGGTACGCCTCCAGGCCGTGGCGGCCGCCCTCGCGGCCGAAGCCCGACTCCTTGTAGCCGCCGAACGGCGACGTCGGGTCGAACTTGTTGAACGTGTTGGACCAGACGACACCCGCGCGGAGCTTGTTCGCGACCGCCAGGATGCGCGAGCCCTTCTCCGTCCAGATGCCGGCGGACAGGCCGTACGGCGTGTTGTTGGCCTTGGCGACCGCCTCGTCCGGCGTGCGGAACGTCAGCACCGACAGCACCGGCCCGAAGATCTCGTCGCGGGCGATCCGGTGCGCCTGGGTGACGTTCGTGAACAGCGTCGGGGCGAACCAGTAGCCGCTCTCCGGCAGCTCGCACGCCGGTGACCAGCGCTCGGCGCCCTCCGCCTCGCCCTGCTCGACGAGCGAGGTGATGCGGGTGAGCTGCTCCTCGGAGTTGATCGCGCCGATGTCCGTGTTCTTGTCCAGCGGGTCGCCGAGGCGCAGCGTGGACAGGCGGCGCTTCAGCGACTCCAGGAGCTCCTCCTGGATCGATTCCTGCACCAGCAGGCGGGAGCCCGCGCAGCAGACCTGGCCCTGGTTGAAGAAGATGCCGTTGACGATGCCCTCGACGGCCTGGTCGATGGGGGCGTCGTCGAAGACGATGTTCGCGCCCTTGCCGCCCAGTTCGAGCGTGACCTTCTTCTTGGTCCCGGCGACCGTGCGGGCGATCTCCTTGCCGACGGCCGTGGAGCCGGTGAAGGCCACCTTGTTCACGTCCGGGTGGGCGACCAGCGCCGCGCCGGCGTCGCCGTAGCCCGGGAGGATGTTGACGACGCCCTTGGGCAGGCCCGCCTGACGGCAGATGTCCGCGAAGAACAGGGCGGACAGGGGGGTCGTCTCGGCCGGCTTCAGGACGACCGTGTTGCCCGTCGCGAGCGCCGGGGCGATCTTCCATGCCAGCATCAGCAGCGGGAAGTTCCAGGGGATGACCTGGCCGGCGACGCCCAGGGGCCTCGGGTTCGCGCCGAAGCCGGCGTGGCCGAGCTTGTCGGCCCAGCCCGCGTAGTAGAAGAAGTGCGCGGCGACCAGGGGGAGGTCCGCGTCGCGGGTCTCCTTGATCGGCTTGCCGTTGTCGAGGGTTTCGAGGACGGCGAGCTCGCGCGAACGCTCCTGGATGATCCGCGCGATGCGGAACAGGTACTTCGCGCGCTCCGAGCCGGGCAGCGCCGACCACTTCTCGAACGCCTTGCGCGCGGCCTTCACCGCGCGGTCGACGTCCTCCGAACCGGCCTGGGCGATCTCGGAGAGAACCTCCTCGGTCGACGGGGAGACGGTCTTGAAGACCCTGCCGTCCGCCGCTTCGACGAACTCGCCGTCGATGAACAGGCCGTAGGAGGGAGCGATGTCGGCGATCGCGCGCGACTCGGGAGCCGGGGCGTATTCGAATACGGAAGCCATGGTGATCAGTCCACCGTCACGTAGTCGGGACCGGAGTAGCGGCCGGTGGCCAGCTTCTGCCGCTGCATCAGCAGGTCGTTCAGCAGCGAGGAGGCGCCGAAGCGGAACCAGTGGTTGTCCAGCCAGTCCTCGCCCGCGGTCTCGTTGACCAGCACGAGGAACTTGACGGCGTCCTTGGAGGTGCGGATGCCGCCGGCCGGCTTCACGCCGACCTGGATGCCGGTCTGCGCCCGGAAGTCGCGCACCGCCTCCAGCATGAGCAGCGTGTTCGCCGGGGTCGCGTTGACCGCGACCTTTCCGGTGGAGGTCTTGATGAAGTCCGCGCCCGCCAGCATGCCGAGCCAGCTCGCGCGGCGGATGTTGTCGTACGTCGAGAGCTCGCCGGTCTCGAAGATGACCTTCAGGCGCGCCGAGGTGCCGCAGGCCTCCTTCACGGCGGTGATCTCGTCGTACACCTTCAAGTATCGACCCGCGAGGAACGCCCCGCGGTCGATGACCATGTCGATCTCGTCCGCGCCGGCGGCGACGGCGTCACGCACGTCGGCCAGCTTGACGTCGAGCGCCGCGCGTCCGGCCGGGAACGCCGTGGCCACCGAGGCGACCTTCACGCCGGAGCCGGCGACGGCCTCCTTGGCCACGGCCACCATGTCGGGGTAGACGCAGACCGCCGCCGTGGCGGGCGTCGTACGGTCGGTCGGGTCCGGCTTGACCGCCTTCGCGCCGAGCGCCCGGACCTTGCCCGGGGTGTCCGCGCCTTCCAGCGTCGTCAGATCGACCATCGAGATGGCGAGGTCGATGGCGTACGCCTTCGCGGTCGTCTTGATCGAACGGGTGCCGAGGGAGGCCGCACGGCCCTCGAGTCCGACCGCGTCGACGCCGGGGAGCCCGTGGAGGAAGCGGCGCAGCGAGCTGTCGGACGCGGCGACGTCCTTGAGGGGGTGAGCTGCGGTGAGTGCAGAACTGGGCATGGTCACCAGACGAGCATATCTACGCGCGTAGCGGCTGTACAGCCCCCGGTCCTTCCGAAGCGGATCCGCGGATACTCCTCGGGCGGATGAAGGGCCGGCGGAAGGGTCCGGCAGAATCTAGACATGACCAGCCCCGAACCCCAGTCACCGGCACCGCAGCCCTCGGATCCCGAGTCCAAGGACCGGGTGTACCGGTCGGTCCCGGCCATCGCCGGTGGTGTGCTGCTGCTCGCCATCGCCGGGTGGCTCGGCATCGACGCGGTCCTCTCCGGGGAGGGACGCACGCCGTGGCTCGCGCTCGCCGTGCTGCTCCTCGTCGTGCCGCTGGTCGTCGCCTTCACCCTGCGGCCCGCCGTGTACGCGGGCGACGACCGGCTGCGGATCCGCAACCCCTTCCGGCTCGTCGTCGTGCCCTGGGGGCAGGTCGCCTCGCTGCGCTCCTCCTACTCCAACGAGGTCCTCACCGAGGCCGGTGCGAAGTACCAGCTGTGGGCCGTGCCCGTGTCGCTGCGGGCCCGCAAGAAGGCCGCGCGGCGCGAGACGCGGGCGACGGCGCAGGCCCGTCGGGCGATGGGCCGGGACGAGGGCCGCGGCAGTGCGCTCGGGATGCGGGCCGGTCTCGGCGGCCTCGGCGGGGACTCCGTCTCCGAGGGGCCCGTGCGGGCCGAGACCGACCGGATCATGGACGAGCTGCGCGGGCTGCACGAGGCGCGGCACCGGGCGGAGCCGGCGCAGGGCGAGGTCACCGTGCGGTGGGCCTACGAGGTGCTGGCACCTGCGGTGGCGGGGGCCGTCCTGGTGCTGATTCTGGTGGCGGTGGGCTGAGGGGGCAGCGGCCCGCCGGGTGTGCCGGCGGGGCCGCCCGCGCGAGTGCTGCCCCGGCCCCGGCCGGGTGTGCCGGCGGCTCCGCTCGGTGTGATGACCGCCTCCGCCCGGAAGGGGTCCCGGTTCGTCGGCGGGGCCGGGTGGTGGGGGGTGCTCCTTCGCCTCAGATGCCCGCAGCCGTCGACAGGTCGCGCTTGATCGACTCCAGCAGTGCCGTCGCCTTCGCCCGGGCCGCCGGGAGATCGTCGTGCGACCCGACCGGGATCACCACCTCCAGGTAGCACTTCAGCTTCGGCTCCGTACCGCTCGGGCGGACGATCACGCGGGCGCCGTCGAGGGTGTACCGCAGACCGTCCGTGGGCGGGAGTTCGGCCGTGCCCTTGGTGAGGTCGTCGGTACGGGTGATCGGCAGGCCGGCCAGCTCCGTCGGGGGCTGTTCGCGCAGGCGGCGCATCGCGGCGGCGATGAGGGACAGGTCCTCGACGCGCACCGAGAGCTGGTCCGTCGCGTGCAGGCCGTGCTCCACCGCCAGGTCGTCCAGCAGGTCGAGGAGCGTGCGGCCCTCCTCCTTGAGTCCGGAGGCCAGTTCCGTGATCAGCAGCGCGGCCGTGATGCCGTCCTTGTCGCGCACGCCGTCGGGGTCCACGCAGTAGCCGAGAGCCTCCTCGTAGCCGAAGCGCAGACCCTCGGCGCGGGCGATCCACTTGAAGCCCGTGAGGGTCTCGACATGGGGGAGGCCCGCCTTCCCGGCGATCCGGCCGAGGAGGGACGAGGAGACGATCGACTCCGCGAAGGTGCCCGTCGCCCCACGGCGGACCAGGTGCGCGGCGAGCAGCGCGCCGACCTCGTCACCGCGCAGCATGCGCCAGTCGCCGCCGTCCCGTACGGCGACGGCGCAGCGGTCCGCGTCCGGGTCGTTGGCGATGATCAGGTCCGGGGCGGTTTCGCCGGCGCGTGCGGTCGCGAAGGCCAGGTCCATCGCACCGGGTTCCTCCGGGTTGGGGAACGCGACGGTCGGGAACTCCGGGTCGGGTTCCGCCTGCTCCGCGACGAGGACCGGCTCCGGGAAGCCGGCGCGGGCGAAGGCGGCCAGGAGGACGTCCTTGCCGACGCCGTGCATCGCCGTGTACACGGTGCGGGCAGTGCGGGGGGAACCCTCGGCCAGGACGGCGTCCGTGCGGGCGAGGTAGGCGTCCAGGACGCTGTCGTCGAGGACGTCCCAGCCTTCGGTGGGGCGCCGGACGGTGGTGAGGGACGGGACGGCTGCGATCTCCGCCGCGATGTCGATGTCCGCCGGGGGGACGATCTGCGAGCCGTCGCCGAGGTACACCTTGTAGCCGTTGTCGCGGGGCGGGTTGTGGCTGGCGGTGACCTCCACGCCCGCGACCGCGCCGAGGTGCCTTATCGCGAAGGCGAGCACGGGGGTCGGGAGGGGGCGGGGGAGGACGGCCGCGCGCAGGCCCGCGCCGATCATGACGGCGGCGGTGTCCTGGGCGAAGTCGAGGGACTTGTGGCGGGCGTCGTAGCCGATGACGACGAGGCCGTCGCCGTGGCCCTGCTTCCTGAGGTACGCGGCGAGGCCGGCGGCGGCGCGGATGACGACCGAGCGGTTCATGCGCATGGGGCCGGCGCCGAGTTCGCCGCGGAGGCCGGCGGTGCCGAACTGGAGGGTGCCGCTGAACCGGGCGGCGAGTTCGGCGTGGTCCTTGGTGTCGATCAGGCGGGCGAGCTCGGTGCGGGTCTCCGGGTCGGGGTCCTCGGTGAGCCACGCCTGGGCCTGTGCGATGAGTTCGTCGTGCACGGTCGGGGTCAGCCTCTCGCTTGTCTCTGATCGGTGCGGGTGCCTCCGGCGGTGGGGCGGGGGCTTGCCTTCACGCCGGTGGGGGTGCGCGTGT
Organism: Streptomyces sp. NPDC101110; assembly: GCF_044759525.1. Taxonomy (NCBI): domain Bacteria; kingdom Bacillati; phylum Actinomycetota; class Actinomycetes; order Kitasatosporales; family Streptomycetaceae; genus Streptomyces; species Streptomyces sp. NPDC101110. The sequence continues at coordinate 492,316 of NZ_JBIVZM010000001.1, forward strand.
GCTTCGCCTTCGCGGTGGAGGTGGGCCGGGGCTGCGCCGGGGGGTGTCCGTCCTCGGAACGGCGCGACGGGGTCGGGTACCGACCGACTTCCCGTTGACGCGCCAACCGCTGCGGGCGGACACCCCCGGCACGTCCCCTTCTCGCCGTACGCGGGTGCGGGAGCGTCCCCGTGGCCGTGCGGGCGGCCGGGGCTGCAACCCCAGGGGGGCTGCGCGACGCAGCCGCCGGAACGCCTCCCGGGCCTCTCTCAGAGGCGGCCGAGTACCTGCGCGAGGAGGGAACCCATGCGCGTCGCGGAGTCGCGGCCCGCCTGAAGGACTTCCTCGTGGTTCAGGGGCTCGCCCGTCATGCCCGCCGCCAGGTTGGTGACGAGGGAGATGCCGAGGACCTCCGCACCCGCCTCGCGCGCGGCGATCGCCTCGAGGACCGTCGACATGCCCACCAGGTCCGCACCGATGACCCGGGCCATGCGGATCTCGGCCGGGGTCTCGTAGTGCGGGCCGGGGAACTGGGCGTAGACGCCCTCCTCCAGCGTGGCGTCGACCTCCTTGCACAGGGCCCGCAGGCGCGGGGAGTACAGGTCGGTGAGGTCGACGAAGTTCGCGCCGATGATGGGGGAGGTGGCGGTGAGGTTGATGTGGTCGCTGATGAGGACAGGCTGGCCGGGGCGCATGCCCTCGCGCAGGCCGCCGCAGCCGTTGGTGAGGACGACCGTCTTGCAGCCGGCCGAGACCGCGGTGCGGACGCCGTGGGCGACCGCGGCCACCCCGCGGCCCTCGTAGTAGTGCGTACGGCCCAGGAAGACCAGGGCGCGCTTGTTGCCGATCCGGTATGAGCGGATCTTGCCGCCGTGGCCCTCCACCGCCGGGGGCGGGAAACCGGGGAGCTCGGTGACCTGGAACTCGGCCTCGGGGGCGCCCAGGGCGTCCACGGCCGGGGCCCAGCCGGAGCCCATCACGAGGGCGACGTCGTGGGTCTCGGCGCCCGTCAGTTCGCGCAGGCGGGCCGCGGCGGCGTCGGCGGCCGCGTGGGGGTCGCCCTGGATGTCGTCCGGAAGAAGAGATGCGTTCACGCCGACGAGGGTAGCCGGTGAAAGCCTACGCGCGTAGATGGCGGAGCTCACGGGGTGGCGATCGTTGTCTTGTCGTTTCCGACGAGAGGCCTCGGGCGGACCGACGTCAGCAGGGGCGCTTGCGGAGCTCCATCACGTAGTCGTGGGGAGCGCCGGCCGACTCCGCCGCGTCGGCGATCTCGCCCAGGTAGCGGGCGGAGGGCAGGCCGCCCTCGTAGGCGTTCAGGGCGAAGGCCCAGGCGGTGTCCTCACCGTCGAGGGTGTGCACCCGTACGCGCGTACGGCGGTAGATGTCGAGGCCCACGCCCTCCCAGCGGTCGAGCGACTCCTCGTCCATGGGGGCGATGTCGTAGAGGGAGACGAAGACCTGCGAGAGCGGGTCCTCCACGATCGTCGGCAGGGCGCCCTCCCAGCCCATGTGCTCCCCGCCGAAGGTCAGTCGCCATCCGTTCAGCCAGCCGGTGGCGCGCAGCGGCGAGTGCGGGGCGCGGCGGGACATCAGCCGCGCGTCGAGGTTGCCGGCGTACGCGGCGTAGAGCGACATGGGGGAAGGGTACGGCAGGTGGTCCGGCGTCACTCGTGTAACGACAGGCGCACGGGCGGGCCCCCGGGCGGTGCCACGTTGTTGCGTGCGGGACAATGGAGTACGTGACTCGGATCGTGATCATCGGTGGCGGACCCGGCGGATACGAAGCGGCGCTGGTGGCCGCTCAACTCGGCGCGGAGGTGACCGTCGTCGACTCCGACGGTCTGGGCGGGGCGTCGGTGCTCACCGACTGCGTACCGTCGAAGACCCTGATCGCCACGGCCGAGGTGATGACCACCTTCGACTCCTCGTACGAGGCGCTGGGGATCATCGTCGCCGACGACACCCCGCACATCGACACGCCCGCGCGCGTCGTCGGTGTCGACCTCGGCAAGGTCAACCGGCGTGTGAAGCGGCTCGCGCTCGCCCAGTCGCACGACATCGCGGCCTCCGTGACGCGTGCCGGGGCGCGTGTCATGCGCGGGCGCGGGCGGCTGGAGGGCATGCAGGCGCTCGACGGGTCGCGCAAGGTGGTGGTGCGCGCCGCCGACGGCAGCGAGGAGACCCTGACGGCGGACGCCGTGCTCATCGCGACCGGTGGACATCCGCGCGAGCTGCCCGACGCCCAGCCGGACGGCGAGCGGATCCTGAACTGGACCCAGGTGTACGACCTCGACGAGCTCCCCGAGGAACTGATCGTGGTCGGATCCGGCGTGACCGGTGCCGAGTTCGCCGGTGCCTACCAGGCGCTGGGGTCCCGCGTGACGCTCGTGTCGTCGCGGGACCGCGTGCTGCCCGGTGAGGACCCGGACGCGGCGGCCGTGCTGGAGGACGTCTTCCGGCGGCGCGGCATGAACGTCATGGGGCGCTCCCGCGCGCAGTCCGCCAAGCGGGTGGGGGACCGGGTCGAGGTGACGCTCGCCGACGGGCGTGTCATCACCGGCTCGCACTGCCTCATGGCCGTCGGCGCCGTGCCCAACAGCGCGGGGATGGGGCTGGAGGAGGCCGGCGTCAGGCTGCGCGAGTCCGGCCACATCTGGACCGACAAGGTGTCCCGTACGACCGCTCCCGGCGTGTACGCGGCCGGTGACGTGACCGGTGTGTTCGCCCTCGCGTCCGTGGCCGCCATGCAGGGTCGTATCGCCATGTACCACTTCCTGGGCGACGCGGTGGCCCCGCTGAACCTGAAGACGGTCTCCTCGAACGTCTTCACCGACCCGGAGATCGCGACCGTCGGCTACACCCAGGCCGACGTCGACGCCGGGAAGATCGACGCACGGGTCGTGAAGCTGCCGCTGCTGCGCAACCCGCGCGCGAAGATGCAGGGCATCCGCGACGGCTTCGTCAAGATCTTCTGCCGTCCGGGCACGGGGATCGTGGTCGGCGGTGTCGTCGTGTCGCCGCGCGCCTCGGAACTGATCCACCCCATCTCGATCGCGGTCGACAACAATCTGACCGTCGAGCAGATCGCGAACGCCTTCACGGTCTACCCCTCCCTGTCGGGCTCGATCGCCGAGGTGGCACGGCAGTTGCACAACCGCAAGGAGACGGCCGAGGGCTGAGGCCGAATTCGACTCCTCCCTGGTCACGGGGAGTGTTCGACCATTCGTACGGCATAGGCGGCGGGACTAGGCCCTATACCACTTCCCGCTGCCTGCTGCGAACATCTTCTGCTATTCAGCGCAAACTGCTGAAAGCAGACGGTCGCTGGCGTTACTGTCAGTTTCGTGTTCGCTGCAGAACGTCGCCAATTGATCCTCGAAATGGTGCGAGCGAACGGGGCCGTGTCGCTCCGTGAGCTCGCCCGCGTCGTCCAGACCTCCGAAGTGACCGTACGGCGGGACGTGCGCGCGCTGGAGGCAGAAGGACTCCTCGACCGCCGGCACGGCGGTGCGGTACTGCCGGGCGGTTTCACGCGGGAGTCCGGCTTTCCGCAGAAGTCTCATCTCGCGACCGCCGAGAAGACCGCCATCGCCGACCTCGCCGCGAACTTCGTGGAAGAGGGCGAGGCGATCGTGGTCGGGGCGGGTACGACCACCCAGGAGCTGGCCCGCCGGCTCGCCCGGGTGCCGGGTCTCACCGTCGTCACCAACTCACTCCTCGTCGCCCAGGCGCTGGCCCATGCCAACCGGGTCGAGGTCGTGATGACCGGCGGTACGCTCCGCGGTTCGAACTACGCGCTGGTCGGGAGCGGCGCGGAGCAGTCCCTGCACGGGCTGCGGGTGTCGCGCGCGTTCCTGTCCGGGGCCGGGCTGACCGCCGAACGCGGGCTGTCCACGTCCAACATGCTGTCGGCGTCCGTCGACCGGGCGTTGGTGCAGGCCGCGGCGGAGGTGGTGGTGCTCGCCGACCACACCAAGCTCGGCACCGACACCATGTTCCAGACCGTGCCGACGGATCTCATCACGCGCCTCGTCACGGACGAGCCACCCGCCCATGACGACCGTGCGGCCACGGAACTCCAGGCACTCGCCGACCAGGGCGTGCAGATCGCCGTGGCCGGGGGGCAGGGGGGTGCCGCCGGGCCGGGAGCGGGAGGCCCGGGGGGTGATTCCGTCCCGGCGCGTCAGCAGCGGCGGGACGTGCCGGTGCCCGGGCCTCGACGGCAGGTGCCGGGGGCCGGGGGGCAGTTGAGGTCCGCCTCCGCCTCGATGCTGGGTGAGCAGGGGCCGGGGGCGGAGCGGGCTCGGGTGGCTGATCTACGGCGGCGTTGACGCCGACGGCACCTCCGGCGGGGAGTTTCGTCGCTGTCCGCGTGTCGCGCACCCGGCGCTGGTGCTGAGGCCGGGTGGGTCCGCAGCCCGGCGTAGCGGGGTTCCGCTGCGCCCACCCGTGCCGCCCCTAGCGGCACGCCTGCCCGCAACTGGGCGGCGCGTGCCCGCAGCTGGGCGGCGAGCCACGACGCTCCCGCACCCGCCGTCGTACGTAAGGGGTCGTGTCGGGGGGTGTCCACCCGCAGCGGTTGGCGCGTCAACGGGGAGTCAGTCGGCGTCCGACCTCATCGCGCCGTTCCGAGGACGGACACCCCCCGGCGCGGCCCCGACCCAGGACGGCACGCAGGCGCTGGTCCACCCGCTCAGGGCCGCGCCGGATGGGCGCTCGTTCACCCACCCGGCGCGGCCCTGACCCCACGGGGACAGGCACCGCGCCAGGGGGAACAGGCGCCGCGCCAGGGGGACGTCAGTCCTTGATCTCGCAGATGGCCGCGCCCGACGTCACCGACGCGCCGATCTCCGCGCTCAGGCCCTTGATCGTGCCCGAGCGGTGCGCGTTCAGCGGCTGTTCCATCTTCATGGCCTCAAGGACGACGACCAGGTCGCCCTCCTTGACCTCCTGGCCCTCCTCGACGGCGACCTTGACGATGGTGCCCTGCATCGGGGACGCGAGGGTGTCACCGGACGCCACCGGACCCGACTTCTTCGCCGCGCGGCGCTTCGGCTTGGCGCCCGCCGCGAGACCCGTACGGGCCAGGGACATGCCCAGCGACGACGGCAGGGAGACCTCGAGGCGCTTGCCGCCGACCTCGACGACGACCGTCTCGCGGCCCGGCTCCTCGTCCGCGTCCGCGCCGTCCGCCGGCGCCGCGAACGGCTTGATCTCGTTGACGAACTCCGTCTCGATCCACCGCGTGTGCACCGTGAACGGGTCGGACGAGTCCGTGAGCTCCGGCGCGAACGCCGGGTCCCTCACCACGGCACGATGGAACGGGATCGCCGTCGCCATGCCCTCGACCTGGAACTCCTCCAGTGCACGGGCGGCACGCTGCAGCGCCTCCTTGCGGGTGCGGCCGGTGACGATCAGCTTGGCCAGCAGGGAGTCCCACGCCGGGCCGATGACCGAGCCGGACTCCACGCCCGCGTCCAGACGGACACCCGGGCCGGACGGCGGCGCGAACGCCGTGACCGTCCCGGGGGCCGGGAGGAAGTTGCGGCCCGGGTCCTCGCCGTTGATACGGAACTCGAACGAGTGACCGCGCAGCTCCGGGTCGCCGTATCCGAGCTCCTCGCCGTCGGCGATGCGGAACATCTCCCGCACGAGGTCGATGCCGGCGACCTCCTCGGTGACCGGGTGCTCCACCTGGAGACGGGTGTTGACCTCGAGGAAGGAGATCGTGCCGTCGAGGCCCACGAGGAACTCGACCGTGCCGGCGCCGACGTAGCCGGCCTCCTTGAGGATCGCCTTGGAGGCGGAGTACAGCTCCTCCATCTGCGCGTCGGAGAGGAACGGCGCGGGGGCCTCCTCCACGAGCTTCTGGTGGCGGCGCTGCAGCGAGCAGTCACGGGTGGAGACGACGACCACGTTGCCGTGCTGGTCGGCCAGGCACTGGGTCTCCACGTGCCGCGGCTTGTCCAGGTAGCGCTCGACGAAGCACTCGCCCCGGCCGAAGGCTGCGACGGCCTCACGGACCGCCGAGTCGTACAGCTCCGGCACCTCTTCGAGGGTGCGGGCGACCTTCAGACCACGACCGCCACCGCCGAAGGCGGCCTTGATGGCGATCGGCAGGCCGTGCTCCTCGGCGAACGCGACGACCTCGTCGGCACCGGACACCGGGTCGGGCGTGCCGGCCACCAGCGGGGCACCCGCGCGCTGCGCGATGTGCCGGGCGGCGACCTTGTCGCCGAGGTCGCGGATCGCCTGCGGGGGCGGGCCGATCCAGATCAGGCCCGCGTCCAGGACCGCCTGCGCGAACTCGGCGTTCTCGGAGAGGAAGCCGTAGCCGGGGTGGATGGCGTCCGCACCTGACTCCCGGGCGGCGCCCAGCACCTTCTCGATGTCGAGGTAGCTGGTGCCCGGCGTGTCACCGCCCAGGGCGAACGCCTCATCCGCGGCGCGGACATGCAGAGCGTCCCGGTCCGGGTCGGCGTAGACGGCCACGCTCGCGATACCGGCATCCCGGCAGGCCCGGGCCACGCGGACAGCGATTTCGCCACGGTTGGCGATGAGCACCTTGCGCACGATTGAGGCTCCCTCCTTGAAACAAGCCGAGTTTAGGGACAGCCGACACGACACTTCGACCCGTCCACAGTGGTGAGCTTGCCCACACGGAGCGTGATGCGTGGCTCGCTCGACCCGCGAAATCCCTTGTCGCACCGCGGTACGCAGTACTCCTTCGGAGAACCCTAGCCCTCCCCTGTGGTCAAGGTCTCTGTCATCACGTGCTGCGGGCCACTCTGTTTCTTTGTCGAGTCCCTACGAATGGCCCAATGATTCTTTGCCGGCTGCCGGACCCTTGTCCCCCGGTTTACCGGTTAGTAGCGTTCACGGTGTCTTCGGAGGGAAGAGGGTGGGCCCGGTGATACGCAGGCCGGTGGCGTGGGTCGTGGCGGTGCTGCTGTTCGCGGAGGCGTTCGGCGTCGCGGCGCTCAACTGGTTCCTGGGCATCGTCGTCGACCGGCAGGACATGTCGCTGGCCGGCCTGGACCCGCACATGATGTCGGTGTCGTCGAAGATCGGCGGGATCGCCTTCGGCCTCTACTTCGCCCTGTGCGGCCTGGTCGCCCTGCTGGTGGCGCTGCGGGACCGGCCCCCGGCCGGCTTCGGGCGCGTGCTGCTGATCAGCGCCGCGGTCGTGCACGGCGTGCTGGGCGCGCTCACCTGGGGGCTCGTCGGCTGGCCGGCGTTCCTGTTCATGGTGCTGGTGCTCGCCCTGATCGTGCTGCTGCTGATGACGTACGACCGTCCGGCGGAGCCCGCCGTCGCCGCGCCCGGGGGTGGGGAGAGCGGCGACGGGTCCCCGGTCAGCGCTCCGCCGGCGCCCACAACTCCGTGATGCCGACGCCCAGCTCGGCCAGCAGCCGCCGCAGGAGCGGGAGGCTGAGGCCGATGACGTTGCCGTGGTCGCCGTCGATGCCGTCGATGAACGGGGCCGAACGGCCGTCCAGGGTGAACGCCCCGGCGACATAGAGGGGTTCGCCGGAGGCCACGTAGGCGGCGATCTCCTCGTCGGTGGGGTTCCCGAAGTGGACGACCGTGGACGCGGTGGCGGAGACGTACCGGCCGGTGAGCGTGTCGTAGACGCAGTGGCCGGTCTGGAGGGTGCCGGCGCGGCCGCGCATCGACTTCCAGCGGGCGGTGGCCTCCTCGGCGTCCGCCGGCTTGCCGAGGGCCTGGCCGTCCAGGTCGAGCACCGAGTCGCAGCCGATCACGAGCGCGCCCTTGGCGTCCGGCCGGGCCGCCACGACGGAGGCCTTCGCCTCGGCCAGGGCCAGCGCCAGCTCGGCGGGGGTGGGGGCGGTGACGGCGTCCTCGTCGACGCCGCTCACGATCACCTCGGGGGTGAGACCGGCCTGACGGAGCAGTCCGAGCCGGGCGGGGGACTGGGAGGCGAGGACGAGTCGGCGGCGCGGCTGATCTGTCATGCGTTCAGCGTATCGGCGTCACCCGGCGCGTCTCACCTCACGCCGATCACGAGCATCACCAGCACCATGGCCAGGGCCAGGAGAACGCTCAGCCGCCGCAGCATGTCCTGCATGTCACGCAGTTCTTCGGGCGGTTCGTTCTCGGGGTCGGACCACAGCATGTCACCAGCGTGCGGCCTGGCAGAGCGGGGCGCCTGAGTAGCGGTACTCAAATCGGCGCCCCGCGTCGTTGCACTGTGCGGGCCTCCCCGCGCCCTCGGGACGGGAGTTCTAGCCCGGCCAGTAGGTGCGGCCCCAGGCCGACGGCCCCGGCTGGGGCAGGCGGTGGGCCGCGATGCGGGACGGGTCGGACCAGGAATCGCGGGAGGTCGGCGCGCCGGGCGGGACGGCTGCCGCCGCCGCGGCGCGGGCCCTGACCACCGCCAGGGCGGCGGCGAGCTCCTCCGGGGTCGGGTTGCCCCGTACGACCTTGATCGTCATGTGGGCCTCCTGGGCTCGCTGCGGGCTAGAGGGGGATGTTGCCGTGCTTCTTCGGAGGCAGGGATTCCCGCTTCGTACGCAGTTGACGCAGACCCCGTACGACCTGCCGGCGGGTCTCGGACGGCAGGATCACGGCGTCGATGTAACCGCGTTCGGCCGCGACGTAGGGGTTGAGGAGGGCGTCCTCGTACTCCTGGATCAGCCGGGCCCGGACCGCCTCCAGATCCTCGCCGTTCGCCTCGGCCTCCGCGAGCGTGCGGCGGTGCAGGATGTTGACCGCGCCCTGGGCGCCCATCACGGCGATCTGGGCGGTGGGCCAGGCGAGGTTGAGGTCGGCCCCCAGGTGCTTGGAGCCCATGACGTCGTAGGCGCCGCCGAAGGCCTTGCGGGTGATGATCGTGATCAGCGGGACGGTCGCCTCGGCGTAGGCGTAGATCAGCTTGGCGCCGCGGCGGATGATGCCGTCGTGCTCCTGGCCGACGCCGGGCAGGAAGCCGGGGACGTCGACGAACGTGATCACCGGGACGTTGAAGGCGTCGCAGGTGCGCACGAAGCGGGCGGCCTTCTCGCTGGCCTTGATGTCCAGGCACCCGGCGAGCTGCGTCGGCTGGTTGGCGATGATGCCGACCGGGTGGCCCTCGACCCTGCCGAAGCCGGTGACGATGTTCGGCGCGTACAGCGGCTGCGTCTCGAAGAACTCGGCGTCGTCCAGGACGTGCTCGATCACCGCGTGCATGTCGTACGGCTGGTTCGCGCTGTCCGGGACGATCACGTCCAGCTCGCGGTCCTCGTCGCTGACCTCCAGGTCGGCCTCCTCGGGGAAGACCGGTGCCTCGGAGAGGTTGTTGGACGGCAGATAGGACAGCAGCTGCTTGATGTACTCGATGGCGTCCTTCTCGTCGCCCGCCATGTGGTGGGCCACGCCGGAGGTCGCGTTGTGGGTCCGGGCGCCGCCCAGCTCCTCGAAGCCGACGTCCTCGCCGGTGACGGTCTTGATGACGTCGGGGCCGGTGATGAACATGTGCGAGGTCTGGTCGACCATGACCGTGAAGTCGGTGATGGCCGGGGAGTACACCGCACCGCCCGCGCACGGCCCGACGACCAGGCTGATCTGCGGGATGACGCCGGAGGCGTGGGTGTTGCGGCGGAAGATCTCGCCGTAGGCGCCGAGCGAGGCGACGCCCTCCTGGATGCGGGCGCCGCCGGAGTCGTTGATGCCGATGACCGGGCAGCCGGTCTTCAGCGCGAAGTCCATGACCTTGACGATCTTCTGGCCGTAGACCTCGCCGAGGGCACCGCCGAAGACGGTGAAGTCCTGCGAGAAAACGGCGACCGGGCGGCCGTCGACGGTGCCGTACCCGGTGACGACCCCGTCACCGTACGGGCGGTTCTTGTCGAGGCCGAAGTTCGTGGAGCGGTGCCGGGCGAACTCGTCGAGCTCGACGAAGGAACCCTCGTCGAGCAGGAGCTCGATCCGCTCACGGGCCGTCAGCTTGCCCTTGGCGTGCTGCTTTTCGACGGCACGAGCGGAGCCGGCGTGTGTCGCTTCCTCGATCCGTCGCTTCAGATCCGCGAGCTTGCCCGCGGTCGTGTGAATGTCGGGCTGCTGCTCTTCCGGCTCGGACATCGGGATGCGGCTCCCTGCCTGCTCAAAAGGGGGGACGGTTACTCATCCGTAGACTAGTGGGGTGCCTCCACATCGGCAGTGCGGCGTTTACCACACCTAGGGTGGCTTGCATGACGCCGCGAGATGCATCAGAGCCCAACGGAAGCCGGTGGTCCGACCTGGACCGTCCGCCCCTCAACATCACCGCCCTGCGCCGGGGTCTGGTGCGGCCGGGAGGGCTGTGGTCCGCGGTGGACGTGGTGCAGCGCACCGGCTCCACGAACTCCGATCTGGTGGCCCGGGCCGCGAAGGGCGAGGCCGTCGAGGGCGCGGTGCTGGTCGCCGAGGAGCAGACCGCGGGCCGCGGCCGCCTGGACCGTCAGTGGACGGCACCGCCCCGCTCCGGCCTCTTCTTCTCCGTGCTGCTCACGCCGGGCGAGGTGCCGGTGGCGCGATGGGGCTGGCTGCCGCTGCTCACGGGGGTCGCGGTGGCGACGGGGCTGTCCCGGGCGGCGGGCGTGGACACGGCCCTGAAGTGGCCGAACGACCTGCTGGTCACGGTGGGCCGGGACGAGCGCAAGGCCGGCGGGATCCTGGCAGAGCGGGCCGGTGACGGCGGGGTCGTCATCGGGGTCGGCGTCAATGTCTCGCTGAGGGACGACGAGCTGCCCGTACCGACGGCGGGATCGCTGGCACTGGCCGGTGCGGTGAGCACGGACCGGGATCCGCTGCTGCGAGGGATGCTGCGTTCCCTCGAGGACTGGTACGGCAGATGGCGCACGGCCGGGGGCGACGCCGGCGCGTGCGGGTTGCACGAGGCATATGCGGCGGGGTGCGCGACGCTCGGGCGGGAAGTGCGGGCGGAGCTGCCGGGGGACCGGGCGATCGTGGGGGAGGCCGTCGCGGTGGACGGGGACGGACGGCTGGTGCTGGCGACGGAGGCGGGGGTGCAGGAGCCGGTGGGGGCCGGGGACATCGTGCATCTGCGGCCGGCTTGAGCGGGGCCGGGTGGGTCCGCGGCCCGGCGCAGCGGGGCGCGGAGCTGAGGCGAGGTGGGCCCGCGGCCCGGCGTAGGGGTGCGGAGCTGAGGCGGGGTGGGTCAGCAGCCCGGCGTAGCGGGGTGCCGCTGCGCCCACCCGTGCCGCCCTTGGCGGCACGCATGCCCGCAGCTGGGGGGCCTCACCCCCGTCGGCTGAACCTGACGGAGTGAGCTGGCGCACACCTGCCGTAGAGTTGAGGCCGGTCGATACATGACCGTGACAGATCGGAAGGGCAACACGCGTGACCGTCGACGACTCGGGTTCCGGCGAGGACGCGCAGGGCGCCGACTCCGGCGAGGATCCGCTCGCCCTGCGCCTCGAAGGGCTCATCCTGGGCGCCGAGCGCCGCTACACCCCGTTTCAGGCGGCCCGCAGCGCCGGTGTCTCCATGGAACTGGCCTCCCGCTTCTGGCGGGCCATGGGTTTCGCCGACATAGGCCAGGCCAAGGCGCTCACGGAGGCCGATGTCCTCGCGCTGCGACGCCTGGCCGGTCTGGTGGAGGCGGGGCTGCTGAGCGAGGCGATGGCCGTGCAGGTGGCCCGGTCCACGGGGCAGACCACGGCGCGGCTCGCCGAATGGCAGATCGACTCCTTCCTGGAGGGGCTGACCGAGCCGCCCGAGCCGGGCATGACCCGCACCGAGGTGACGTACCCGATCGTCGAGCTGCTCCTGCCCGAGCTCCAGGAGTTCCTGGTCTACGTCTGGCGCCGGCAGCTCGCCGCCTCGGCCGGACGGGTCGTGCAGGCGGCCGACGACGAGGAGATGGTCGACCGGCGGCTGGCCGTCGGCTTCGCCGACCTGGTCGGCTTCACTCGGCTGACCCGGCGCATGGAGGAGGAGGAGCTCGGCGAGCTGGTCGAGGCCTTCGAGACCACGGCGGCCGACCTGGTGGCGGCGAACGGCGGTCGGCTGATCAAGACGCTCGGCGACGAGGTGCTCTACGCCGCCGACGACGCGGGCACGGCCGCCGAGATCGCCCTGCGCCTGATCGAGACCATGGCGCACGACCAGACGATGCCGGAGCTGCGCGTCGGCATGGCGTTCGGCACCGTGACCACCCGAATGGGCGATGTGTTCGGTACGACCGTGAACCTGGCCTCCCGCCTCACGTCGATAGCGCCGAAGGACGCCGTGCTCGTCGACACCGCCTTCGCCGAGGAGCTGATCCGTACGCAGGACGCCCCGGCCTCGGAGGCGGAGGCGGCCGAGGAGGCCGCGGCGGCGGAGAAGGAGGGCGAGGAGCCCCCGGTGTACCGGTTCGGGCTGCAGCCGATGTGGCAGCGGCCCGTGCGCGGACTGGGCGTGGTGGAGCCGTGGCTGCTCACGCGGCGCGACGGGGCCCCGTAGCCGCTCGTCGGGTCCCCCTGTCGTAGCGCGTCGCCGCCGCTCGTCAATGGCGGCCGACCGGTGAGTCCACGCACAGCCCGACGACCGGCACGCACAGCCCCGGGTCGTGCGGTGGCTTCTTCTCCTCGGGTGGTGCGGGTGGTGCCGGGGCAGTTGTGCTCCGGCTCGGTGGTGCGGGGGGAGTGGAGGCCGGGCGCGGGGCGTCGCCTTTGCGCGAGGCCGTGGGTGACGGGGCCGGGGCCTGGGCGTTCGGCGCGTCGGGGATGGTCGTGGGCGCGGGGGCGGCGGCGGTGGCCGTCACCGGGACACGGGCCGTGGTGGACGGGGACGGCCGGGCGCCCTTGGTGACCGGTGACGGCGTCAGGTCCCCCAGGGCCGTCGGGGACGAGGGACTCGCATCGGGGACGGCCGGGAAGGTGACGGCGGTCCGGGTGGCGCCGTTTGTGGCGGTGGCGGCCGGGTCCGGGCGGGGCTCCGCTTCGAGCGTGCCGGTCCCGGTGCCGGGGCCGGAGGTCAGGCGCAAGAGGCTCAAGGTGCTCAAGGTGCCGGCGACGAGGGCGAGGCCGCCGGTGGCGAGCAGGACCTTGCGGGGCCGGGGTTTGCGGTGCCGGCCCCGGGCCCGGGGAGCGAACGGGCCGGTCGTGTCCGGCGCAGGCGCCCGGGGTGCGGGAGGCTCGCGCCGGTGGGGTGCGGTGGGGTCCTGGGGTGCGGGAGGCTCGCGCCGGTGGGGTGCTGTCGAGCCCTGGGGTGGGGACTCGCGTCGGTGTGGTGCCTTGGAGCCTCGTGCCGTGAAGCCTCGTGTCGTGGAGTCCTGGTGGGGTGCGGGTTCGTGGCGGGGCCGTGCGGTGGCGGGCCCGGTGGCCCCTTGTGGCTTCGCCGTCGTTTCCGTCGTCATCGCGGTCCCTCCCCGAGGCGTCCCTCCCCGATGCACATGCGCCCCCTGTGCGCCGTGAGGGACGCACGCTATGCGCTCCCATGGGCGGTTGGGCCGGAGTTGGGGTGATGTCACTCGAACGGGTGGGCGGGGGTGGTGGCGGACCCGGGCGCGTCCGCCCTTTCGCGGGCGGAACGCGGCTGCGATGATCGAAGCGTCGACCTTGTTAACCCGCGTTAACCGGAGGGTGTCATGAGTGAGGAACGGTTCGGGGAGTTCGTGCTGGTGCGGCGGCACGAGCAGGGGCATGTCGCGGAGCTCGCCCTCGACCGGCCCAAGGCCATGAACGCGGTGTCGACGGAGATGGCGCGGTCCGTCGCCGGGGCGTGCACGGCCCTCGGCGAGGACCGGGACGTACGGGCGGTCGTACTGACCTCGACGCATGAGCGGGCCTTCTGCGTAGGGGCGGATCTGAAGGAGCGCAACTCGTTCACCGACGCGGATCTGCTGCGGCAGCGGCCGGTGACGAGGGCGGCGTACACCGGCGTGCTGGAGCTGCCGGTGCCGACGGTGGCGGCGGTGCACGGGTTCGCGCTCGGCGGCGGTTTCGAGCTGGCGTTGGCGTGCGACGTGATCGTGGCGGACCGGACGGCCGTGGTGGGCCTGCCGGAGGTGTCCGTCGGGGTGATCCCCGGAGGCGGCGGCACGCAGCTGCTGCCGCGCCGTGTCGGGGCGGCCCGGGCGGCCGAGCTGATCTTCTCAGCGCGGCGGGTGGAGGCCGTGGAGGCGGGCGAGTTGGGGCTGGTCGACCGGCTGGTCGAGGAGGGCCGGGACCGGGAGGAGGCGCTGGCGCTGGCGACGCGGATCGCCGGGAACTCGCCGGTGGGTCTGCGCGCGGCCAAGCGGGCGCTGCGGCTCGGGCAGGGCCTGGACCTGCGGGCCGGGCTTGAGGTCGAGGACGCGGCGTGGCGGGCCACGGCGTTCTCGGGCGACCGGGCGGAGGGTGTCGCGGCCTTCAACGAGCGGCGTACGCCGCAGTGGCCGGGGGAGTAGGGGCCGCAGCGGAGCCGGGCGATACCGGTCGTCCCCGTTCGCGTCGTAAACAGGTCAGTCTGGCTGGAAACTCCCTAGCCTGGAGTGATGGGTGAGGACAGACGGCTCGCGGCCGTCGTCGCGTTGGCTCAGGGGATGGCGGCCGCACACGGGTCGCGTGAGGCGTGGCGCGCCGCGGCCGCCGGGGCGTGCCTGGCACTGGGCGGGAGCTTCGCCGCCCTGTCGGTCTGGGAGCGCGAGCTCGGGCGGCTGCGGGTCCTGGTGAACGTCGGGGAGCTCGCCGAGGGGGAGGAGGAGTTCCCGGACGACGAGGCCTACCCGGTGCACCAGTTCGCGGAGATCACCGAGTTCCTGCACGAGCAGTGGGCCGGTGGCGGGGAGCCCGACGCGTGGGTGGAGACCGCCGAGGGGCCCGCCGCCGGGCGGCCCGGCTACAGCCACCAGCGGGTCGCCGCCCTGCGGCGCCGGGGCCGCGGCTGCTGCGTGGTCGCGCCGATCGTGCTGCACGGCCGGGCGTGGGGCGAGCTGTACGTGGCCCGGCCGGCCGGTGAGGCCGTCTTCGGGCGGGGCGACGCCGACTTCGCCACCGTCCTGGCCTCCGTCGTTGCCGCGGGCATCGCCCAGACGGAGCGGCTGGAGGAGGCCCGGCGGCTCGCCTTCACCGACTCCCTCACCGGGCTGGCCAACCGCCGTGCCGTGGACGTACGCCTGGAGCAGGCGATCGAACGGCACCGCCGGGACGACGCCGTCGTGAGCCTCGTCGTCTGCGACCTGAACGGGCTCAAGCGGGTCAACGACACCCACGGGCACGCCGCGGGGGACCGGCTCCTGGAGCGGTTCGGGTCGGTGCTGTCGCTCTGCGGGGCCATGCTGCCGGGGGCGCTGGCCGCGCGGCTCGGCGGGGACGAGTTCTGCCTGCTCGCGGTCGGGTCGCCCGCCGACCAGGTCGTGAAGGCGGCCACGGAACTGTGCCGCAGGGCAGCCGAGTTGGACCTCGGGGACGGGGTGGCCTGCGGGGTCGCGTCCACCGAGGACCCGATCGGGCCGGTGCGCTCGGCCCGGCGGCTGTTCCGGCTCGCCGACGCGGCCCAGTACCGGGCCAAGGCCGAGCGGGCGGACCGGCCGGTGGTGGCGGGGCGGGCCGGGCCCGACGATCCCGTCGTCAAGCTCGCCGACGAGCCCTCCCAGGAGGAGGGCGGGGAGCGCCGGCGGTTCCGCGGCCGGCACGCGCCCTGACTCCGGCCCGGCGGTGTGACCGGTATCCGGCGGGGTGTGACGTATTCGGTAAGGGGTGAACGCGTTCCCCAGTGGTGACATCATCGAATTCACTGCGTACGCTCCTGAATATGGATATGCACACTGTGGTGGTGGGGACGTCCGGGGTGACCGCGTCCGACGTGCTCGCCGTGGCGCGCGGCGGCGCCCGCGTCGAGCTCTCCGAGGAGGCCGTGGCCGCCCTCGCCGCGGCCCGCGAGATCGTGGACGCGCTGGCGGCCAAGCCGGACCCCGTGTACGGCGTGAGCACCGGCTTCGGCGCCCTGGCGACCCGGCACATCAGCCCCGAGCTGCGCGCCCAGCTGCAGCGCAACATCGTCCGCTCGCACGCCGCCGGGATGGGCCCCGCCGTGGAGCGGGAAGTCGTCCGCGCGCTGATGTTCCTGCGGCTGAAGACCGTCTGCTCCGGGCACACCGGCGTCCGGCCCGAGGTCGCGCAGACCATGGCCGACCTCCTCAACGCCGGGATCACCCCGGTCGTGCACGAGTACGGCTCCCTCGGCTGCTCCGGTGACCTCGCGCCGCTGTCCCACTGCGCGCTCGCGCTCATGGGCGAGGGCGACGCCGAGGGCCCCGACGGTGTCGTGCGCCCGGCCGCGGAACTGCTCGCCGCGCACGGCATCCAGCCGGTCGAACTGCGCGAGAAGGAGGGGCTCGCCCTCCTCAACGGCACCGACGGCATGCTCGGCATGCTGGTGATGGCCCTGGCCGACCTGGAGACGCTCTACCGGTCGGCCGACGTCACCGCCGCCCTGTCCCTGGAGGCCCTGCTCGGTACCGACAAGGTCCTCGCGCCCGAGCTGCACGCCATCCGGCCCCACCCGGGGCAGGCCGCCAGCGCCGCCAACATGCTGGCCGTACTGAAGGGCTCCGGCCTGACCGGCCACCACCAGGACGACGCCCCGCGCGTCCAGGACGCCTACTCGGTGCGCTGCGCCCCGCAGGTCGCCGGCGCCGGGCGCGACACCATGGCCCACGCCCGGCTGGTCGCCGACCGCGAGCTGGCCGCGGCCGTGGACAACCCCGTCGTGCTCCCCGACGGCCGGGTGGAGTCCAACGGCAACTTCCACGGGGCACCCGTCGCCTACGTCCTGGACTTCCTGGCCATCGCCGCCGCCGACCTCGGCTCGATCGCCGAGCGGCGCACCGACCGGCTGCTCGACAAGAACCGCAGCCACGGCCTGCCGCCCTTCCTCGCCGACGACGCCGGTGTGGACTCGGGCCTGATGATCGCTCAGTACACGCAGGCCGCGCTGGTGAGCGAGCTGAAGCGGCTCGCCGTACCGGCGTCCGCCGACTCCATCCCGTCCTCCGCCATGCAGGAGGACCACGTCTCGATGGGCTGGTCGGCGGCGCGCAAACTGCGTACGGCGGTCGACAATCTCACGCGCGTGATCGCGATCGAGCTCTACGCCGCCGCGCGCGCGGTGGAGTTGCGCGAGGGCCTGACCCCGGCGCCCGCGTCGCGAGCGGTCATCGACGCCGCCCGGGAGGCGGGCGTCGAGGGTGCGGGACCGGACCGGTTCCTCGCGCCCGACCTCGCGGCGGCGGACGCGTTCGTGCGCGACGGGCGGCTGCTGGCCGCGGTCGAGAAGGTCACCGGGCCGCTGCAGTAGGCCGACGGGGCCCTGTCGTCGACAAGGCGGCGGGGCCCCGTCGTCGGCACAGCGCGATGCACCCCTGTCGTCGGCACAGGGCGGCGGGGCCCTCCTCGGCAGGCCGGGGCGGCGGGGGGTGTGGTCCGGCGGGTCCCCGCGGCAACCGCCGTCAGAGACCGAGCCGTTCCCGGCGTACCGAGTACACGACGAACCCGGCGCCCAGCGTCAGGCAGAAGGTCCCGCCGATCACGTACGGCGTGCTGTCGAAGCTTCCCGTGTCGGCGAGGCGGGTGCCGCCGACCGAGGCGTCCGCGGTCGTGGCCGCGATCCGCGCCTGCTCCGTGACCTGCGGCGACGGACTCGTCGAGACCGCGTCTCTCACCGGGGAGTCCGACGTCGCGTTCGCGGACGGGACGAACCACAGGGCGCCCAGCAGGGACGCCGCGGCGGTGGCGGTCAGCAACGGACGGCGAGCGGATGACACGGAATATCGATCCCCTTGTGGCGCTGGCGAATTGGCCGTGTGGGGCGATGTTAGTGAAAGTCGCGGGTCACGGGAAAGTCACGGGAGGGCCTGGACGTACGCTCCCGCCATGAGCACTCCTGAGACATCACGTTTTGTACGGCTTCGGGTGGAACTCGTTCTCGAGGTCGACGACTCGGACGCGGTCACCAAGTCCGCGCTGCGCCGCATCGCCGACGAGCCGGAGATGCCGGCGGCGGAGCGGGCCCACGCCGAGAGCGCTGTGACGGAAGACACCGCGGAGGCCCTCGCCTACCTCGTGGACCCGTTCGACCTGGTCAGCCAGGTACCCGGGGTGGAGCTCCAGCAGGCCTCCTGGAGCAGCGAACGGATCGAGTACGACCCCGACTCGCCGGACTGGGACCTCGACGAGGATGATGGCGAGGACAGTGACGGCTGAGCTGTCCGGAAACTCGTGACCCCGGGCGGCAACCGCCGCCCGGGGTCTTCGCGTCTCAAGTGGCGCACAGACCGCACCCGTAACGACCGCACCGTCCGTCACGGACGTGTTGATCCCCACATCTGCGCCACCTGGGGAACCGGGCGCATCGGTCGTAGCGTTGAACGTTCCGGATGAGGACTCACGAGTCCCGGCGGGGGCACTCAGTGGTGACGGGGACACTCGGGGTTTTGGGGAAATCGGCAACGATGGAGAAGCGTGTGATGACGGTCAGTAAGCGGCGCAAAGGCCTGACGGTCGCGTCCGCACTGCTCGGCGGGGTCCTGGTGCTCTCGGCCTGTTCCGGTGGTGACGACGACGCCTCCGGTGGCGGCGGCGACAGCTCGCAGTCGAAGGTCGACGAGGCCGCGGCGAAGAAGACCTCCGAGGCCCAGATCAAGATCACGCCCGAGGACGGCTCCGACAACGCCTCCATCAACAACTCCGCCGCCGTCACGGTGAGCAAGGGCACGCTCACGGACGTCAAGATGACGACGTCCGAGGGCACCGAGGTGAGCGGCCAGATATCCGCGGACAAGACCAGCTGGAAGCCGACCGCCCAGCTGGAGCGGTCCACCACCTACAAGCTGGCGGCCGAGGCCAAGGACTCCGACGGCCGCGTGGCCCACGAGAACGCCTCGTTCACCACGGTCTCGCCGGCCAACAGCTTCATCGGCAACTTCACGCCCGACGACGGCACCACCGTCGGTGTCGGTATGCCGGTCTCGATCAACTTCGACAAGGCGATCACCAACAAGGCCGCGGTCCAGAAGGGCATCAAGGTCAGCACGACCGGCGGCCAGGAGGTCGCCTGCCACTGGTTCAACGCCAACCGCATGGACTGCCGGCCCGAGGACTACTGGAAGGAAGGCTCCACCGTCACGCTGAAGCTCGCGCTCGACGGCGTCGAGGGAGCCAAGGGCGTCTTCGGCGTCCAGCAGAAGACGGTCACCTTCAAGATCGGCCGCAACCAGGTCTCGTACGTCGACGCGAAGACCAAGCAGATGAAGATCACGCAGGACGGCAAGACCGTCCGCACGATCCCGATCTCCGCCGGCTCGCCCGAGAACAAGACCTACGAGGGCATCATGGTGATGTCCGAGAAGTTCAAGGAGACGCGCATGAACGGCGCGACCGTGGGCTTCACGGACGACGACGGCAAGGGCGAGTACGACATCAAGGACGTGCCGCACGCCATCCGCCTCTCCAGCTCGGGCACGTTCATCCACGGCAACTACTGGGGTGCGAAGTCCATCTTCGGCAGCGTGAACACCAGCCACGGCTGCGTCGGCCTCCAGGACGCCAAGGGCGCCAACGACCCGAACACCCCGGGCGCGTGGTTCTTCAAGAACTCGATGCTCGGTGACGTGGTGGTCGTCCAGAACACCGGCGACAAGACCGTCGCCCCGGACAACGGCCTCAACGGCTGGAACATGAGCTGGGCCGACTGGAAGGCCGGCTCGGCGGTCTGACGGTCCGCCGGTTCCACGCATCAGGGCTGCACCGGACGAAAGGCCGCCGCCCATCCCGCACGAGGGGTGGGCGGCGGCCTTTTTCCTGTTCTCATCCCTCTCTTATGCGTCGCTCAAGCCCCCATCACGGGCCGTCCCTGGCCTGCGGCCATGTTCTTCACCCACGTATGGCGACGATCCGCAACGGCCGAATCTCTGTCAAGGAGAACGCGGGTGCGTAACCATGCGGCCCTGTAACGGAGTTCCGACGGCTGTGTAACAGTCGGCCGACGGATTTCTTACCGTCATCTCATCTATTGAGCACCTGATCACCCGTCGGCATACTGCGTATTCCGGGGGGTGTACGTGCGTGCGTACGAGACCACCCCCGGCCGGGTGAACGGGGAATTCACCCGGTTCTTCTGCAAGGGGGAAACTTGCGCAGACAAGTGAACAGGGCGTGCGCGGCCACGGTCGCCACAGCGGCGGCCGTGGCTCTGGCGGCGGGCATGACCAGCCCGGCGTCGGCCGACGGCGAGCGGGCGGCGGCGTCCGCCAAGCCGGCATCCCTGACCGCCAAGCACCGCATCACACTGATCACCGGAGACCGGGTCGTCCTGGACGCCAAGGGCCGTGTCATCGGCCTGGAGCACGCCAAGGGCCGTGAGAACGTACCCGCCCAGATCCGCAAGGTCGACGGTCACACCCTCGTCATCCCGGCCGACGCGGCCCGCCTGGTCGCCACCGGCAAGCTCGACCAGCGGCTCTTCGACGTCACCGAGTTGAACAAGTCCGCGACCCGCAAGGCCCAGAAGAAGGGCCTGAAGGTCATCGTCGGCTACCAGGGCAGCGCCGCGGCCACCAGGGCCGACGTCCGCGAGGCCGGCACCCTGCGCCACGCGCTGAAGTCCGTGAACGCGGACGCGGTGCAGACGCCGCAGCAGGACACGCCCGAGCTCTGGGACGCGGTCACCAACGGGGAGAAGACCGCCGCCGGGATCGCGCACGTCTGGCTCGACGGCGTCCGCAAGGCCAGCCTCGACAAGTCCGTCCCGCAGATCGGCGCGCCCAAGGCGTGGTCGGCCGGCTTCGACGGCAAGGGCACCAGGATCGCCGTCCTGGACACCGGTGTCGACGCCACCCACGACGACCTCAAGGGTCAGGTGGCCGGCGCCAAGAACTTCACCACCTCGCCCGACGCGTCCGACAAGGTCGGCCACGGCACGCACGTCGCCTCCATCGTGGCCGGCACCGGCAAGAAGTCCGGCGGCAAGTACAAGGGCGTCGCTCCGGGCGCGAAGATCCTCAACGGCAAGGTCCTCGACGACGGCGGCTTCGGCAGCGACTCCGAGATCCTCGCCGGTATGGAGTGGGCGGCCGCCGAGGGCGCCGACGTCATCAACATGAGCCTGGGCGGCGGTGACACGCCCGCCATCGACCCGCTGGAAGCGGCGGTGAACAAGCTGTCCGCCGAGAAGGGCGTCCTGTTCGCCATCGCGGCCGGCAACGAGGGCGACTTCGGCGAGCAGACCATCGGCTCCCCGGGCAGCGCCGCCGCGGCCCTCACCGTCGGCGCGGTCGACGACAAGGACAAGCTCGCCGACTTCTCCAGCCGCGGCCCCGGCATGGACGGCGCCCTCAAGCCCGACGTGACCGCGCCCGGCGTGGACATCACCGCGGCCTCCGCCCCGGGCAACCAGATAGCCCAGGAGGTCGGCGAGAAGCCGGCCGGCTACATGACGATCTCCGGTACGTCGATGGCGACCCCGCACGTCGCGGGCGCGGCGGCGATCCTCAAGCAGCAGCACCCGGACTGGAAGTACGCCGAGCTGAAGGGCGCCCTCACCGGCTCCACCAAGGGCGGCAAGTACACCCCGTTCGAGCAGGGTTCGGGCCGGATCCAGGTCGACAAGGCCATCAAGCAGTCCGTGATCGCCGAGCCGGTCTCGGTGAGCTTCGGGGTGCAGCAGTGGCCGCACACCGACGACAAGCCGGTCACCAAGGAGCTGACGTACCGCAACCTCGGTACGAAGGACGTCACGCTGAAGCTGGCGTCGACGGCCACCAACCCCAAGGGCCAGGCGGTTCCGTCCGGCTTCTTCAAGCTCGGCGCCACCTCGGTGACGGTCCCGGCCGGCGGCAAGGCCTCCGTGCCGTTCACCGTCAACACCAAGCTCGGCGGCACGGTCGACGGCGCGTACTCGTCGTACGTCACGGCGACGGGCGGTGGCCAGACCGTCCGCACGGCGGCGGCGGTGCAGCGCGAGGTCGAGTCGTACGACGTGACGCTGAAGTTCCTCGACCGCGACGGCAAGGCGGCGAAGAACTACAGCGCCGACCTGACCGGCATCGCGGGCCTGGGCCAGGGCAAGGGGGCCATGCCGTACGACGAGGACGGCACCGTCACCACCCGTGTCCCCAAGGGCACCTACGTCCTCAACACGAACATCTACGTGGGCGACGACCCGGAGAAGTTCGAGGGCGTCGACTGGCTCGCGCAGCCCAAGCTGAACCTCACCAAGAACACGACGATCACGCTGGACGCCCGCAAGGCCAAGCCGGTGGACATCACCGTCCCGGCCACCGGCGTCAAGTCGGAGTTCGCCTCGGCCGACTACACGGTGGAGAGCGGCGACAGCAGCTACGGCTTCGGCTGGTGGCTGGACTCCTACGACAACTTCCGCAGCGCCCACGTCGGCCCGCAGATCACCGACGGTTCGCTGACCCAGCAGTGGGACGGCCACTGGTCCAAGGGCGGCAAGGAGGAGTACGACGTCATCGCCGGCGGCCCGGTCAAGCAGCTCGCCACCGGGTTCACCAAGCACTACAAGGCGAGCGAACTCGCCACGGTGAAGGCCGGCCTCGGCGCCTCGGCGGGCGGCAAGAAGGGCGCGATCAACGCGGTGGGCTGGATGCCGTGGAGCAGCAGCGCCTCCTCGATCGGCATCCTGCAGACCCTGCCCGGCACCCGGACCCTGCACCTGTCGGCCCAGGGCGGCGTGAAGTGGCAGCTGGAGTTCAACCAGTCCGGAGGTGTGGACCAGGACGGGTTCCCGGTCGACGAGGCGGCCTACGCCCTGGGCACGCAGAAGTACGCTGCGGGCAAGAGCTACTCCAAGACCGTGAACACCGCCGTCTTCGGGCCGCGTCTGACCGGCGACTTCGGTGTCATCCGCGAGGGCAACCAGATCTACGGTTCCCTGCCGCTGTTCGCCGACGGCAAGGGCAACGTGGGCTACTCGAAGTTCTCCGCGGTCGACACGACCCTCTACCGCAACGGCACCAAGGTCGGCAGCAACGACGACCCGCTGTTCGGCGACAAGCAGTTCAAGGTCCCGGCCGCCGACGCCGAGTACAAGCTGACGACGTCGGTCAAGCGCAGCGTCAAGGTCGCCTCGGCCTCCACCCGCGTCGACGCGAGCTGGACGTTCCGCTCGAAGAAGACCAACGGCATCACGAAGCTGCCCGTCTCCACGGCCCGCTTCCTCGCGGCCACGGACCTGGGCAGCAAGGCACCCGCCGACAAGTCCGTCAAGGTCCCGGTCACCGTCGAGGGCGCGGCCAAGGGCAGCAACCTGAAGTCGCTGTCGGTCTACGTGTCGTACGACTACGGCAAGACCTGGAAGAAGCTCACCGTCAAGGACGGCAAGGTCAGCGTCAAGAACCCGGCGAAGGGGAAGGGCATCTCCTTCCACGCCAAGATCGCCGACAAGAAGGGCAACAAGTCGACGATCTCGATCTACAACGCCTACTACGGCAAGTAAGCCGTAGCGCAAGCACGTTGACGGCCCGTCGGAAGCCTCGGCTTCCGGCGGGCCCGTCGCGTCACGGGTGCCCCGCCCACCCCTGGGCACGACACCGGGACGAGGGGGCCCCGGCCTCTCAGTCCGACGGTGTCGAAGCCCTGGTCCCGGAGCGGGTCGCGTCCGCGCCCCAGCTCGCCAGGAGGCGCAGGGCCTCCGCCGAAGGGGTGCCCGGTTCCGCGTGATAGGTGATCAGGGACTGCTCGCCGTCGTCGACCAGGCGGAACGTCTCGAAGGACAGGGTCAGGTCGCCGACCAGCGGGTGGTGCACGCGCTTGACGCCGTAGCTCTTCTCCTTGACGTTGTGGGCGGCCCACAGGCGGCGGAAGTCCTCGCTCTTCACCGAGAGCTCGCCCACCAGGGCCGACAGCCGCGGGTCGTCCGGGTGGCAGCCCGCGTCCATGCGCAGATAGCCGACGATGTCGGACGCCTTCTGCTCCCACTCCACGAACAGCTCGCGGTACTCGGGCCTGAGGAACACCAAGCGCGCCCAGTTCCGCTCCTGGGCCGGCATCTCCGCCCAGTCGCCGAAGAGGGCCGACGCCATCCGGTTCCAGGCCAGGACGTCCGAGCGGCGCCCGACGATGTACGCCGGGACGGACTCGATCGAGTCCAGCAGATGCCGCAGCGCCGGCCGCACCTGCTGGCTGCGCGCCACCGGCTTCTTCTTGTGCTGCTTCGGCTTCGCCAGATGCGTCAGATGCGCATGCTCGGCGTCGCTCAGCCGCAGGGCACGCGCGATCGCGTCCAGCACCTCCGCCGAGACGTTGCGGCCGTTGCCCTGCTCCAGCCGTGTGTAGTACGCCACGGACACCCCCGCAAGCTGCGCCAGCTCCTCGCGGCGCAGCCCGGGCACGCGCCGCCGCCCGAAGTCGGGCAGCCCCACGTCCTCCGGCTTCAGCCGGGCCCGCCGGGTGCGCAGGAACTCACTGAGCTCGGCACGCCGGTCCAGGCCGCCACCGGCCGTCCGCGCGGGTTCGGGCAGTTCGTCCATGCCGTCCAGTATTCACGGTCGTACGCACACGAGCCTGACCCCGCCAGTGGTACGCACCGTGTGCGTACGCAAAACCGTGGCCTGGGTGAGTCCTCCAGGACCGGGCACGCTGGAGTTCGTGCCCGGTCCGAAGATCCAGAAGGCAGCCGGGCACACGACCCCCGCTAGGAGAACCCCGGCATGACCACTGCTGCTGCGTACGCCGCTCCCGCCCCCAAGGCTCCGCTGGAGCGCACCACCATCGAGCGCCGCGAGGTCGGCGCGCACGACGTCCTGATCGACATCAAGTTCGCCGGTATCTGTCACTCCGACATCCACCAGGCCCAGGAGGGCTGGGGCGAGGCGATCTTCCCGATGGTCCCCGGCCACGAGATAGCCGGTGTCGTCTCCGCGGTCGGCCCGGGCGTCACGAAGTTCGCCGTCGGCGACCGCGTGGGCGTCGGCTGCATGGTCGACTCCTGCCGCGAGTGCGAGAACTGCAAGGCCGGCCGGGAGCAGTACTGCGTGCAGGGCAACGTCCCGACGTACAACGGCATCGGCAAGGACGGCGAGCCCACCTACGGCGGCTACGCGCAGAACGTCGTCGTCGACGAGAACTTCGTCGTCCGCATCCCCGACGGCCTCTCGCTCGACGTCGCGGCCCCGCTGCTGTGCGCCGGCATCACCCTCTACTCCCCGCTCCGGCGCTTCGGTGCCGGCCCCGGCAAGAAGATCGCGATCGTCGGCCTGGGCGGCCTCGGCCACATGGGCGTCAAGATCGCCCACGCGCTCGGCGCCGAGGTGACCGTGCTCTCGCAGTCCCTGCGCAAGCAGGAGGACGGCCTGCGGCTGGGCGCGGACCACTACTACGCCACCAGCGACCCGAAGACCTTCGAGGAGCTGGCCGGCACGTTCGACCTGATCGTGTCCACGGTGTCCGCCCCGCTGGACTTCAACGCCTACCTGTCGCTGCTGAGGACCGAGGGCACGCTGGCCAACGTCGGCGCCCCCGAGGAGCCGGTCTCCCTCAACCTCTTCTCGGTGATCGGCGGCGGCAAGACCCTCGCCGGCTCCATGATCGGTGGCATCGCCGAGACCCAGGAGATGCTGGACTTCTGCGCCGAGCACGGTCTCGGCGCCGAGATCGAGCTGATCCGCGCCGACCAGATCAACGAGGCGTACGAGCGGGTCCAGTCCAGCGACGTGCGCTACCGGTTCGTGATCGACACGGCGACGATCTGACGACGCCCCCCTGTGCAGCAGCCCCGAGGGCCCCGGCCGCGCGCCGGGGCCCTCGGGGCTTTCGTGATGCACGGCCGGCCGCAGCCGGGGTACTCGTGGGGGAGTGCACCAGAGGGGTTCGCCGGGTACGTCAGGGGAGGCCCATCATGACCGTGCAGCTGAACCACACCATCGTCGTCTCCCACGACAAACGCGCCTCGGCCCGGTTCCTCGCCGACCTCCTGGGACTCGACGTGAGCCCGCCGTACGGCCCCTTCCTCCCGGTCGAGATCCCCAACGGCGTGACGCTCGACTTCATGGACAGCCCCGGCGCCATCACGCCGCAGCACTACGCCTTCCTCGTCTCGGAGGAGGAGTTCGACGAGATCTTCGGCCGCATCCGGGAAGCGGGGCTGACTTACTGGGCGGACCCGTTCCACAGCCGCCCGGGGGAGATCAACCACAACGACGGCGGCCGCGGGACCTACTTCGACGACCCCGACGGCCACCGCCTGGAGATCATCACGAGGCCCTACGGCAGCGGCGGCTGAGCCGCCCGCGCCTGCGGCTGGGTCCCTGATCCGGTCTCCCCGGGCCGGTCCTGCTCCTCGAAGGTCCACACCGCGCGGGCTCCCGGGCCGACCACGAGGGCCGAGTGGCCGATCCGCTCCACGTGCCGGTCCGACACCGGCCGGTTCAGCGACATCTCGACCCGCTTGAGACCCACCTGGTCCAGGGGCACGGCGTCGAACCGGATCGTGGTGCCGCCGTCCTCGGCGACGACACCGCCACCCGGCAGGGACCGGACCGTGAGCCCGCCGGCCTTCAGCAGGGGCACCGTGGACGCGAGATCCCGGGCGGTCACCGCGATCCTGATCCCGGTCACGTCCCGCATCCGGCGGTCCCGGTAGGTGTCGGGCAGGTACCGTTCCCGGCCCACGTCACCAGGGTGGGAGGCGGGCTCGGTGCCGCTGCGCGGGTCGGCGAAGTACTCCGGCCGGTACTCCATCCCCCAGGCGCCGAAGAGGTCGTACTCGCCGGTGGTGAGGACGGCGTCGAACCACGGCACGGGGACGCCGTCGCCGAAGTCGCGCGTCTGCTGGAACTCGACCGGCTCGCTGACCCCGGCCTTCCGCAGCCGGTCGACCACCACGGGCAGGTCACCGGCGCGCTCGGTGGACACGCCCAGGCCGGCGGAGCCGAGGGTGCCGTCCTTGCCGGGCACATCGCCCACCCCGAACAGCTCCACGTACGTCTCGCGTCCCCGCAGATAGCGGCCGGTCCAGGTCTGCCCGCCCGCGCCGGTCGTGGTGCGGACCTGGAAGTCGGCGAAGTCCCGCAGATGGGCGGAGTGCTCGATGGCGTCGGCGGTCACCCGGTCGAGCACACCGTAGGCGTGGTTGTAGAACAGCAGGCGCCCGGCCGCCGCCCCGTTCTCCTCCGCCCGTGCCGTGACCGCTCCGCCCTGGACCGCCCCCGCGAGGGCCAGGGCGATGACCATGACCAGCTGTAACGCTCGTCTGAGAACCATGCGAGGGAGCGTAGGGCGGGAGGAAACGCTTCCGCTGCGGATTTCGCCCTTCGCCGGCTAGGCCTTGGCCAGCGGGTCGGCCGGTGGCGGTGCCGCCGCCGAGGAGTCCTGCCCGCCCTGGTCGAGCCGGAACGGCGGGTACTTGTCCGTCAGCAGCGCGGCGTAGGCCGCCACGCGGGCCGCCCAGCGCGCGAGGCCGGTCAGGAAGTCGAAGAGCGGCCGCGGGTAGCGGGCGGTGAAGAGCAGGATGACCACGGCGACCAGGGAGAGGAAGGGCAGCAGCCCGGCGCCCCGCCAGTCGTCCTCGTCGCCCCAGCCGCCCCCGACGATCATCGCGACGACGATGTACTGCGGGATGGCCAGCAGCCACCACTTGACCAGCACCAGCCCGCGGGACAGCCGCTCCGGGTAGACGACGTCGAAGCGCGCCGGGTAGTCGGGCACGTCGGCGAGGGTGAACGGCGGGTACCGGTCGGTGCCGAGCACGGTGTGGGCGTAATAGCCGACCCGCCAGTTCCAGCGCAGTACTCCGACGCTGAAGTCGAACAGGGGGCGCGGGTAGCGGGCGGTGAACAGGATGGCGAAGAAGGCGATCACCGTCACGACGACGAACGCGATCCACAGGAAGAACAGCACGATGTAGTGCGGGATGGCGAGCAGCCACTTCACCAGCCACATCCACCGGGACAGGCGGGGATCGACGGACGCTTCCAGTCGTACGGGTGACGCGGCGGCAGGAATCATGAGGCGGCACTCCTCTCGCCTGCAGATTCGCAAGCGGGGGGCCGCCCCGCGACCTGGACGGGGCCGTTCGCGTTCCCGGCCTCCCGGCCTCCCGGCTGTCGGCTCCCGCTTCGCCCGCTCCGGCTGCCACTCCCGTCACGGCTTCGGGTGCCGCTCCGGTCGCGCCTCTAGGACGGGACGGCGGCCCCGGTGTCCGGCTCCTCCGTGCCCGCTTCGGCTTCCGGCTCGACGAGCTGCTCGCGCACGTAGTTCCACACCACCGCGATCAGCGCGGCCACGGGCACGGCGAGCAGGCTGCCCACGATGCCGGCCAGGTTGCCGCCCAGGGTCACCGCCAGCAGGACGACGGCCGCGTGCAGGCCCAGCCCGCGGCTCTGCAGCATGGGCTGGAAGACGTTGCCCTCCAGTTGCTGCACCACGACGATGATGACCAGCACCATCAGCGCGTCCGTCACACCGTTGGAGACGAGCGCGATGAGCACCGCGACGAAGCCGGCGAACAGGGCGCCGACGATCGGCACGAACGCCGAGACGAAGGTCAGCACCGCCAGCGGCAGCACCAGCGGCACGCCCAGGACCCACAGGCCGATCCCGATCAGGACGGCGTCGAGCAGACCGACGGCCGCCTGGGACCGTACGAAGGCGCCCAGGGTGTCCCAGCCGCGTGCGCACACGGTCGGGACGTCGGTGGCGAGCCGGCCGGGCAGCTGGCGGGACAGCCACGGCAGGAACCGCGGGCCGTCCTTGAGGAAGAAGAACATCAGGAAGAGCGCGAGGACCGCGGTGACGACACCGTTCACCACGGTGCTCACCCCGGTCACGACCGCGCCCACCATGCTGCCGACGCCCTCCTGGGCGCGGGAGACCGCGCTGTCGAAGGCCTGGTTGATCTGCGCGTCCCCGATGTTCAGCGGCGGCCCGGCCGCCCACTCGCGCAGCTGCTGGATGCCCTTGACGACCCCGTCGGTCAACTCCCCGGACTGGGACGCCACGGGTACCGCGATCAGCGCCACCACACCGGCAGCGACCAGCAGGAACAGCACGGTCACGACCGACGCGGCCAGCGCGGGCGGCCATCCGCGCCGGCGCAGGAGCCGGGCCGCGGGCCAGGTCAGCGTGGTCAGCAGCAGTCCGACCACGAGCGGCCACACCACCGACCACATCCGGCCCAGCAACCACAACGCCACGGCCGACCCGGCGAACACCAGCAGCAACTCGGTGGAAACCCGTGCGGATATCCGCAGCGCGGCACGGGATCTGTCGGAACTCAGAGGCGCAGTCACGCAGGCACCTTACGGGCTGAGCGCGCGCCCGCAGAGCCCCGTGTCCCGGAAGCGGGCCGTCAGCGGACGGTGTACATGCTGAAGATGTGCACGGCCGCTTCGATCTGCGCTCGCGTGTGGTCGTCGGGGTTACCCGTGATCCGGACGAAGACCACGGACGAGCCGGGGTCGTCCGCGACCAGCAGCGTCAGCGGCACCCGGCCCGAGAGCGGGTAGCCGTACCAGCCGTCGGGCTTGTCGACGTCGGTGCCGGGCAGGGCGTTGCCCACGGCCTGCCAGTCCAAGTCGTCGAACTCGTAGCCCGAGAACTCCGCGATGGTCTCGCAGAACGGCCGCAGACCCTCCTCGAAGATCCAGCCCCCGCCGAAGCTCAAGGCGGAGTCCGCGGAGTCCGCGGAATCCGCGGAGTCGGCGGGGTCAGCCATCGGCCCTCGCCACACCGACCGGGCAGGCAACCCCTGTACCGCCGATGCCGCAGTAACCCCCGGGGTTCTTGTCGAGGTACTGCTGGTGGTATCCCTCCGCCGGGTAGAAGGGGCGGTCCTGCGCCGTGACGATCTCCGTGGTGATGTCGCCGTGGCCGGAGGACCTGAGGATCTTCCGGTACGCCTCCCGGGAGGACTTGGCGGTGGCCTCCTGCTCGGGGGTGTGGGTGTAGACCGCCGAACGGTACTGCGTGCCCACGTCGTTGCCCTGGCGGAAGCCCTGCGTGGGGTCGTGGGACTCCCAGAACGTCTTCAGCAGGCGCTCGTACGAGATCTGCTCCGGGTCGAAGACCACGCGTACCACCTCGGTGTGGCCGGTCAGGCCCGAGCAGACCTCCTCGTACGTGGGGTTCTCGGTGTGGCCGCCCTGGTAGCCGACGAGGGTCGTCCAGACACCGGCCGGCAGCCGCCAGAACACGCGCTCGGCGCCCCAGAAGCAGCCCAGGCCGAAGTCGGCGGTCTCCAGACCCTCGGGGTAGGGGCCGAGCAGCGGGTTGCCCAGGACGGTGTGGCGGTCGGGGACCGTGAACACCGGCTCGGGGCGGCCGCGCAGCGCCTGCTCGGGAGTCGGCAGCTGGGGCGTACGGCTGTACAGGAACATGCGGGCTCCAATCGGGGCGACGCCCACGTCAACATGTCGGTGGCGGCTGGAATTCCGGCCGGTCCCGGCCCTCGCGCGGGGCTCAGTGCGGCAGGCTCGCCGGGCTGCCGCCGTTCGCTTCGTAGCCCGCCACGGCCAGGGCCCGGTACACCGCGAACTCCGCCGCCGGATCCGCGGACAGGGTCCAGGGCAGGGCGCCCACATGGCCGTCGACGTGCACCAGCTGGTTCATGGCCTCCGACCAGCGCTCGCCGCGGACCAGGAAGAACACCAGCATGTGCCGGACGTGCGCGAGCATCGGGTCGTCGGGGCGGGCCGAGTGCACCGCGTGCAGCGCGCCGTGGACCGCCTTCGTGACGACCTCGCTCTGCCAGAAGCTCGCGACGAGGGTCACCTCGGGGAGGTGCTCGAACACCGCGAAGAGCGGCATCGCCGAGAGGAGGGAGCCCTGGGGCGCCCGGGCCGCGGCGGCCTCGGCGAACGCGTACGCCTCCGCACGCGAGCCGTGCCACTTCTCGCAC
Organism: Streptomyces sp. NPDC101110; assembly: GCF_044759525.1. Taxonomy (NCBI): domain Bacteria; kingdom Bacillati; phylum Actinomycetota; class Actinomycetes; order Kitasatosporales; family Streptomycetaceae; genus Streptomyces; species Streptomyces sp. NPDC101110. The sequence continues at coordinate 523,123 of NZ_JBIVZM010000001.1, forward strand.
CAGTAGTGCAGCGCCGCCAGATGCGCCCCCATGTGGGCCGGGGCGCGGTCCAGGATCTTCAGCCAGAGCTGCTCGAAGTCCTTCTGCGAGTAGCCGAGGCCGCGGGCCACCGACAGCTCGACGATGTACGGGATCGGGTCACCGGGGGCGAGCAGCGCCGCCTCGCCGCACGCCGTCCGTGCCTCTTCCATGATGATCCGGAACTCGTCCGTCCCGGGTGTCGCCGTACGCCACGCCTGCTGCACCAGGAACTCGGCGTGCACCGCCGCACCGCCCGCGTCCTTGGGCGCCTCGGCCCGCCACACGCGCAGCCACTGCCCGCCCGGCGCCTCGCTCACCCCGCCCGGCCGCCGTGACAGCTCCAGCGAGGCCGCGCCCGCGAAGGCCTGTACGCGCTGCCAGCGCCGCTCGCCCTCCGACTCCGTGCCCGCCAGGAGCTGCTGCGCCGCGCGATGGTCCTGCGTGCGCTGCACCACGTCCAGGACGTCCAGCAGGTCCTGGTCGGGGCCGGGCATGCGGATGTCGAGCTCCTCCTCCAGGACGAAGCCGTAGTTCGCCGGGTCCGCGGCGTCCGGGTGGTCGGGCGAGACCAGCCCTATCGCACCGCCGCGCTTGCGCCGCAGGAAGGGGAGCAGCACGAACCCCAGCATGACCAGCGCGATCAGGACCCAGAGAATCTCCATGCGACAAGCGAACCAGACCGCGCCGACAATTGGCCAACCTGCTCCCGGAACCTGTGGAAAACCCCGCGTCGTCCCCGTCCCCCGGCGCGCTGCGCTTCGGCGCATTACCCTCGGTGCCCATGAGCGACAGGCACATCAGTCAGCACTTCGAGACGCTCGCGATCCACGCGGGCAACACCGCCGACCCCTTGACGGGCGCGGTCGTCCCGCCGATCTACCAGGTCTCGACCTACAAGCAGGACGGCGTCGGCGGGCTGCGCGGCGGCTACGAGTACAGCCGCAGCGCCAATCCCACCAGGACCGCGCTGGAGGAGAACCTGGCCGCCCTGGAGGGCGGCCGCCGCGGTCTCGCGTTCGCGTCCGGGCTGGCGGCCGAGGACTGCCTGCTGCGCACGCTGCTCGCCCCCGGCGACCACGTGGTCATCCCCAACGACGCCTACGGCGGCACCTTCCGGCTGTTCGCCAAGGTCGTCGCCCGCTGGGGCGTGGAGTGGTCGGTCGCCGACACCAGCGACCCGGCCGCCGTGCGGGCCGCCATCACGCCGAAGACCAAGGTCGTCTGGGTGGAGACGCCCTCCAACCCGCTGCTCGGCATCACCGACGTCGCCGCCGTCGCGCAGGTCGCCCGGGACGCCGGCGCCCGCCTCGTCGTCGACAACACCTTCGCCACGCCCTACCTCCAGCAGCCGCTGTCGCTGGGCGCGGACGTCGTCGTGCACTCGCTGACCAAGTACATGGGCGGTCACTCCGACGTCGTCGGCGGTGCCCTGGTCACCGGTGACGCCGCCCTGGGCGAGGAACTGGCCTTCCACCAGAACGCGATGGGCGCGGTCGCCGGGCCCTTCGACTCGTGGCTGGTGCTGCGCGGCACGAAGACCCTTTCGGTCCGCATGGACCGGCACAGCGAGAACGCGGCCAAGGTCGCCGACATGCTCACGCGGCACGCGCGCGTGTCGAGCGTGCTGTACCCGGGCCTGCCCGAGCACCCCGGGCACGAGGTCGCCGCCAAGCAGATGAAGTCGTTCGGCGGCATGGTCTCCTTCCGTGTCGAGGGCGGCGAGGAGGCGGCCGTCGAGGTCTGCAACCGCGCGAAGATCTTCACGCTGGGCGAGTCCCTGGGCGGCGTCGAGTCGCTGATCGAGCACCCCGGCCGCATGACGCACGCCTCCGTGGCCGGCTCGGCCCTGGAGGTCCCCGGCGACCTGGTGCGGCTGTCCGTCGGCATCGAGAACGCCGACGACCTGCTCGAGGACCTGCAGCAGGCACTCGGCTAGCGGAGCCGGTCCGGCCCGGACCGGCTCCCTCGCGGGGTCACCAGCCGGTGAGGGGTGGGGTCGTGTCGGACGGCGGCTCCACCCACGGGCGGGCCGTCAGCGCCCACACCGTGAACGCCACGGCCGCCGCGCACAGCAGCAGCCACATGACGCGGCGGGCGAGCGTCCTGCGCCGCAGCATGCGGCCGCCGCGGCGCACCGCCTCCGCGTGGATCTCGGGCGGCACCGGCCGCGACGGGCCCTGAAGAAGCCTCCGTACGGCCGCCTCGCGGTCGTTCCCGCTCATGCCGACCTCCGGTCGCCGGCCGGGCTCACGGCGTCGCCTTCGCGGCCGTCGCCGCGGGTGCCTGGCCCCGCGAGCGGTGCAGCAGGGCCGACGTCGCCCGGTGCGAGATCGCCCGGACGCGCTCCGGGGACAGTCCGAGCAGGGCCGCCGTCTGCTCCTCGGCGACACCTTCGTGGAGCCTGAGCACCAGGACGAGCCGCTCCTGCGGGGTGAGCGGCGCCAAGGGGCTCGCGGGGTGCGGGCGGGAGCGGCCGAGCACGCCGTGGTGGTGCCAGGCGCCGCGCGCGAAGCGGGTGGCCAGTTGCCGGCGGGTGTGGTCGTAGGGATCCTCGCCGTGCAGCCCGTCCCAGCAGGCGTACGTGTGGGCCAGCGACAGGGTCAGCAGGCGCCGCGCGCGGGGGTTGTCGTCGGGGGACTCGGCGGTGAGCAGCGTGGCGGCGTGCAGCAGCCGCCCGGCCGCGCCCGCGACGAACGCCTCGAACTCCCGGGCGCGACGGGTTGCCCGGGACGCATGCCGCTCCAGCACCGCGCCTCCCGCCTGACGGCGACCCTGAGGATGCGGGCCCCGGCCGCGCGCGACGGGGCCCGGTCTCATATCAGGCCAGACACGGCCCCGAGGTCAAGAGCCGCGCACGGCTCGGTCGGTGCCACGCGCGCGTGCGGCGCCGGTCGCCGTGCCCGAGGGCGTGGGGAACGGGGCGGCGGGCGCTTCAGGGCGTGGTCGGGAACCGTGTCGCGGGGCGTCCCGGACGCGGTCCGGACCGTGCCGCGGGACGTTCCGGGGACGGCCGGGAGCCGGCTCCCGGGGTGTTCAGGGCGTGGCCGTGAGCCGTGCCGCGGGGCGTTCCGGACGCGGTCGTGAGCCGGGCCGCGGGGTGTTCCGGACGCGGTGCGGACCATGCCGGGGGACGTTCGGGACACGGTCGGAAGCCGGGCGGCAGGGGGCTCAGGACGTCGACTGAGCCTCCGGTCCCGGCACCCCCTGCGCGCTCATCCGGGAGGACAGCGCGGTGTTGAAGCGCGTGAGGAGGTCGCAGAACGCCTCCCGCTCCCCGGGCTCCCAGTCGTGCGTCAGTTCGGCCATCAACTGGCGCCGGGAGGAACGCACTTCCTCCAGCCGGGCCTGGCCGCGCGGGGACAGCTGCAGCACCACCGCGCGCCCGTCCTCGGGGTGCGAGGTGCGCTTCACCAGACCGGTGTCGACGAGCGGAGCCACCTGACGGGTGACCGTCGAGGAGTCGATCCCCATGCTCGCGGCGAGTGCCTTGACGCCCATGGGGCCTTCCTTGTCGAGGCGGTTGAGGAGCAGATAGGCGGCGCGGTCCATGGAGTTGCGCACCTGCCCGACCCCGCCGAGCCGGGTCTGTTCGGCACGGCGGGCGAACAGCGCCACCTCGTGCTGCAGCGTGTCGAGGAGACCGGTGTCACCGACGGTCGTCATGTCCATCGACATTTCAGGTGTTGTGGGCATGGCCGGGGGCTCACTTCGTGGAGGGCTGGCAGATTGGGGGACAGGGTACGCGGCCGGAAGGCGGGCCGTACCGGCGCTGCGCAAAGCGGGTCTCGGAGGTTGGTCACAACGGCCGTTCCCGCCTGTGAACTGCGATGCTGGAGTCATGAGCTACAGCACGGCTGACTCCTTTCGGACCGTCACCCTCGACGACGTGCGCGGCGCGCAGAAGATGCTGTCGGGTGTGGCGCGGGTGACCGCGATGGAGGGCAGCAGGCACCTGTCCCAGATGGTCGGTGCGCCGGTGCACCTCAAGTGCGAGAACCTCCAGCGGACGGGCTCGTTCAAGCTGCGCGGCGCGTACGTCCGGATCGCGGGCCTGCTGCCGGAGGAACGTGCCGCCGGTGTCGTCGCCGCGAGCGCCGGCAACCACGCGCAGGGCGTGGCCCTCGCGTCCTCCCTGCTGGGCGTGCGCTCCACGGTGTTCATGCCGAAGGGTGCTCCGCTGCCCAAGGTGAGCGCGACCCGGGACTACGGGGCGGAGGTCCGGCTGCACGGCCAGGTGGTCGACGAGACGCTGGCCGCCGCGCAGGAGTACGCGGCCGAGACGGGCGCCGTGTTCATCCACCCCTTCGACCATCCCGACATCATCGCGGGCCAGGGCACGGTGGGCCTGGAGATCCTGGAGCAGTGCCCCGAGGTGCGCACGGTCCTGGTCGGCATCGGCGGCGGCGGGCTGGCCGCCGGCATCGCGGTGGCGGTGAAGGCGCTGCGACCCGAGGTCCGGGTCGTGGGTGTGCAGGCGGCGGGCGCGGCGGCCTACCCGCCCTCGCTGGCGGCGGGCCGGCCGGTGTCGGTGGAGAATCCGGCGACCATGGCCGACGGCATCAAGGTCGGGCGGCCCGGCGACGTGCCGTTCAGGATCATCGACGAGCTGGTCGACGAGGTGCGCACGGTCAGCGAGGACGAGCTGTCGGCCGCGCTGCTGCTCTGCCTGGAGCGGGCCAAGCTGGTCGTCGAGCCGGCCGGGGCGAGCACGGTCGCTGCGCTGCTGAGCGATGCCGGCGCCTTCGAGGGCCCGGTCGTCGCGGTGCTGTCCGGCGGCAACGTCGATCCGGTGCTGATGGAGCGGGTGCTGCGGCACGGTATGGCCGCGCAGGGCCGCTACCTGGCGGTACGGCTGCGGCTGACGGACCGGCCCGGTGCCCTTGCCACTCTTCTGGGCGTGTTGTCAGTGGTCGACGCTAACGTCCTCGATGTGAGCCACGTGCGAACCGACCCACGGCTCGGGCTCACGGAGGCGGAGGTCGAGCTGCACCTGGAGACGAAGGGCCCGGCGCACTGCGTCGAGGTGGGTCAGGCGCTGCGCGAGGCGGGCTACACGGTCATCGGCTGAGCGGGCCCGACCCGGTCGGGCTACCGCCCGGACCCGGTGGGGATCCTTCCCCCGGCCCGGTCAAGATCCATTCGTCTCACGGAGAGCGACGCGGAAAAACTCATTGTGAGACGCGATACATCGCGTTATGGTGTGTTGGTGAGAAGAAGCTTCGCCGGACATCCGTCCGGTCATCCCCGAAGACGTGGAGACTCATATGCCAGGCGCCATCTACGCCGAGGGTCTGGTCAAGACCTTCGGTGACGTAAGGGCCTTGGACGGCGTCGACCTCGACGTGCCCGAAGGCACCGTCCTCGGCCTCCTCGGGCCGAACGGCGCGGGAAAGACCACCACCGTCCGCTGTCTGACCACCCTGCTGCGGCCCGACAGCGGGCGAGCGGTCGTCGCGGGCATCGACGTGCTCAAACAGCCGGATGCGGTCCGCCGCTCCATCGGGCTGTCGGGCCAGTTCGCGGCCGTCGACGAATACCTCACCGGCCGGGAGAACCTCCAGATGGTCGGCCTGCTCTACCAGATGCGGGCGAAGGCGGCGAAGGAGCGGGCGGCCGAGCTGCTGGAGCAGTTCCACCTCGCGGACGCCGCCGACCGACCCACCAAGACCTACTCGGGCGGCATGCGCCGCCGTCTCGACCTCGCGGCGGCCCTGGTCGTCTCGCCACCCGTGATGTTCATGGACGAGCCGACTACCGGCCTCGACCCGCGCAACCGTCAGCAGCTGTGGGAGGTCATCAAACAACTGGTCTCCGGCGGCACCACCCTGCTGCTCACCACGCAGTACCTGGAGGAGGCCGATCACCTGGCCCACGACATCGCGGTGGTCGACCACGGCAAGGTCATCGCCAAGGGCACCTCCGACCAGCTCAAGGCCCGCACCGGCGGCGAGCGCGTCGAGGTCGTGGTGCACCAGCGCGAGCACATCCAGGCCGCAGCCGACGTCCTGACCGGCTTCGGCAAGGGCGAGACCACCGTCGAGGATCACATGCGCAAGCTCACCGCCCCGGTGACCGGCGGTGCCAAGCTGCTCGCCGAGGTCATCCGCGAGCTGGACACCCGGGGCATCGAGATCGACGACATCGGCCTGCGCCGGCCGACCCTCGACGACGTCTTCCTCTCCCTGACGGGACACGTGGCAGAGACCGAGGACCAGGAGAAGGACAAGGAGGCCGCCCAGTGAGCGCCGTCACCGACACCGTGCGGGTCGCACCGGCCGCGAACCCGGTCAGCCAGTCGATCCGGGACTCGATGGTCGTCGCCAAGCGCAACCTGATCCGCATGTCCCGGATCCCCGAGATGATCATCTATGGGCTGATCCAGCCGATCATGTTCGTGGTGCTGTTCACCTACGTCTTCGGCGGCTCCATGCAGATCGGCAACAGCACCAGTGCCGCCGACTACAAGAACTTCCTGATGGCGGGCATCTTCGCGCAGACCGTCACGTTCGCCACCGCCAGCTCCGGAGCCGGCATCGCCGACGACATGCACAAGGGCCTCATCGACCGCTTCCGCTCCCTGCCGATGGCCCGCGGCGCGGTGCTCACCGGCCGCACCCTCGCCGACTCCGTGCAGACGGCCCTCACCCTGGTCGTCCTCGCCGTGGTCGCCCTGCTCGTCGGCTGGCGCGTCGGGTCGGACGGCAGCACCAACGCCGCCAAGGTCCTCGCGGCCTTCGGCCTGCTGCTCCTGCTCGGCTACGCGTTCACCTGGATCGGCGCCCTGATCGGCATGTCGGTGAAGACCCCCGAGGCGGCCACCTCCAGCGGCCTGATCTGGCTCTTCCCGGTCACATTCATCTCCAACGCCTTCGTGGACACCAGCCACATGACCCCGTGGCTGCGCCATATCGCCGAGTGGAACCCCTTCAGCGCCACGGTCCAGGCCTGCCGTGTGCTGTTCGCCAACCCGGGCCAGTCCCCGTCGGACGCCTGGCCCATGCAGCACCCGGTGTGGGCCTCGCTGATCTACTCGATCCTGATCCTGGTGATCTTCCGGACCCTGGCGGTGCGCAAGTACCGCTCGGCGACCGCATGACAAGGCCCCCGGCACCGCTGCGGCGCCGGGGGCACTCCAGGGAAGGGAAGGCCGGTCAGCCCTCGTACGGCTCGGCCTTGAGGATCTTCACCAGGGCCTTCTTGCCGTTCGGCAGCTCGTACTCGGCGTCCTCGCCGACCTTGTGGCCGATCACGCCGCTGCCCAGCGGGGACTGCGGCGAGTACGTCTCGATGTCGGAGCTGGCGTACTCCCGGGAGGCGAGCAGGAACGTCAGCGTGTCGTCCTCGTCGCCGTCGAACGCGATCGTGACGACCATGCCCGGCGCCACCGCACCGTCCGCCGCGGGCGCCTCACCGACCTTGGCGCTCTCCAGGAGCTGGGTGAGCTGGCGCACGCGGAGCTCCTGCTTGCCCTGTTCCTCCTTGGCCGCGTGGTACCCGCCGTTCTCACGCAGGTCGCCCTCCTCGCGCGCCGCGGCGATCTTCGCGGAGATCTCCGCCCGCGCGGGACCAGTAAGGTACTCAAGCTCAGCCTTGAGCTTGTTGTACGCCTCCTGGGTCAGCCAGGTGACGTTCTCGCTGGTCTGGGTCACAGGTGCTCCTCGTAGGTACTGGGAATACAAAGCATCGCCCTACCCAGAAGAATGTTCCTTCACGGAAGGGCGAAACCACGAGCCTAACAATTCAGGGGCCCGAGGGGGAGGACATATGCGACGACAATCACGTCAATGCAGGTCAGGCTCTACGTATTCCAGGTGACGTCAAGCGGTCGTCAGCCGGTGTGGCAGCCCAGCAGCTCGGCCGTCGTTCCCGGGGAGGTCGTACGGAGGGTGACGACCTTGTCGATGCGGGTGCCGTCCCCGTCGAAGCGGAAGTCGGCCCGGCCCACCTCGGCGCCGTTCTCGGCCTGGGAGCGCACGGTGCAGTAGCCGTCCGTGCCGGCGTCCTTGCGGACCTCCAGATGCACCTGGACGGATTTCTCGCCCGGCTCGAAGCTGATCACCTCGGCGCTGATCTCGTTCTGGGCGACGTAGTGGTAGCCGAACCAGCCGACGAGTCCCAGCAGTGCCGCCGCGAGGACGACGCCCACGACCTTGAGCGTGCGGTCGGCGCGCTCGTCCGAGGAACGGCCGTAACGGCCCTCGGGCGGTCGCGTGCTCGCCGTACTCATGATCGTCCTCCTGGCAGGGCCGGGACGCCCGGTCCCGGAAGGGGCTCCAGGACCGGGCCCCGGAATTATTCGCCCCCCGATTCGGTCACTATAGAAGCCGCTGATTGCGCCGACGCACACAGGGCGCCGACTTACTGAGGATTGAGTCTTGACTGACCAGTTGCGACTGATGGCCGTTCACGCCCACCCCGACGACGAGTCGAGCAAGGGCGCCGCGACCATGGCGAAGTACGTGTCCGAGGGGGTGGACGTGCTGGTCGTGACCTGCACGGGCGGGGAACGCGGCTCCATCCTCAATCCGAAGCTCCAGGGCGACGCGTACATCGAGGAGCACATCCACGAGGTGCGCAAGAAGGAGATGGACGAGGCCCGGGAGATCCTGGGCGTCAAGCAGGAATGGCTCGGCTTCGTCGACTCCGGGCTGCCCGAGGGCGACCCGCTGCCGCCGCTGCCGGAGGGCTGCTTCGCCCTCGAGGACGTGGACCACGCGGCCGGTGAGCTGGTGCGCAAGATCCGCGCCTTCCGCCCCCAGGTGATCACCACCTACGACGAGAACGGCGGGTACCCGCACCCCGACCACATCATGACCCACAAGATCTCCATGGTGGCGTTCGAGTCGGCCGCCGACACCGAGAAGTACCCGGAGGCCGAGTACGGCCCCGCCTACCAGCCGCAGAAGCTCTACTACAACCAGGGCTTCAACCGCCCGCGCACCGAGGCATTGCACCAGGCGATGCTCGACCGCGGCCTGGAGTCCCCCTACGGGGACTGGCTCAAGCGCTGGGATGAGTTCGGCATGAAGCAGCGCACACTCACCACGCACATCCCGTGCGCCGAGTTCTTCGAGATCCGCGACAAGGCGCTGATCGCTCACGCCACGCAGATCGACCCCGACGGGGGCTGGTTCAAGGTGCCTATGGAGATCCAGAAGGAGGTCTGGCCGACGGAGGAGTACGAGCTGGCGAAGGCCCTCGTCGATACCTCCCTCCCCGAGGACGACCTCTTTGCGGGCATCCGCGACAATGCCTGACATGAGCGCAAGCGCAAGCCTGGCAATGACGCACCTCGTCTCCTTCGCCAAGGAGGTCGACGAGGACAAGGTCACCCCCGGAGTCCTCGGCTTCATCGTCTTCGCGGCGATGGCCCTGGCGGTGTGGGCCCTGATGAAGTCCATGAGCCGGCACATGAACCGGGTCGACTTCACCCAGGTCCCCGACCCCGAGGCCGAGCAGCGGGAAGAGTCCGCGACGGAGACGTCCGCGGCGACCCCGGAAGCCGAGCCGTCCGGCGGGACCGGCAAGAAGCAGGGCTGACGCCCCACCCGAGGGCACACCACCCGTCGGCGGCCCGGCACGAAGCGCCGCCGACGGGTGACTCACGCGTCCGGCATCGCGGATGACTCACGCGTTCGGCATCGCCGCGGTGCACACCTCGCGCGCACCGCATCATGCTCCGCGGCGCGGTGCATACGCCGCGCGCGTCGCATCGGGGGCCGCGCCGCGGTGCATCGCCGGGCCGACGCCACTGGGCTGCACCGCCCGGGGGCCCGCCCAGCCCCAGGGCTACCCCTTCGAGGCCACCGCCACCCCCATCACCTCCCGCGCATGCCGGTTCGGCACCATGCCGAGTCGCCAGGCCTGCCAGCCCGCCTCCAGGGTCACGCCGCGCTCCAGCAGGAGCCCGTACGCGTCGAGGTAGTCGTCCAGCTTCGGATCGCGCAGCGGGTGCCCCGCGCAGGACAGCTGCGCCAGCTCCTCCTGCGCCACCGCCGTGCCCACCTCGATGCCGCCCGGGGCCGCGTAGGGGAGGAGGGTGCAGCGCAGGAAGCGGGCCCAGTCCTCGCCCCGGCGGTCGCCGTAGGACGTGAAGAGCTCCACCGCCTCGTCGCACAGGGCCAGGGCCTGCTGGGTGCGGGCGTTGCCCGCGTCCACGACCGCCAGCTCCAAACACGTCCACGCCTCCCCGTGGGCGACGCCGATGCGCTGGAAGTCGGCCCGGGCGTCGACCAGCAGCTGGCGGGCGAAGCCGGAGTTGCGCAGCGAGCCAGTCTGAGCCGCCCGCTGGTCACGGGTGACGCGGGCCGAGTGGTGGCGTGCGCAGGCCAGTCCGTAGACGTCCCGCATGCGGGAGAACATGGTGCGGGCGCGTTCCAGTTCGCGGACCGCCGGGTCGAGGTCGCCCGTCTCCTCCAGGGCCTGGCCCAGGTAGTACAGCGTCCAGGCCTCGCCGCGCGCGTCCTCGTTGTCGCGGTGGCGCGCGGCCGCCCCGCGCAGCTCCTCCACCGCCGGCGACGCGTCACCCGCGACCAGCAGCGCCCGGGCCAGCTGGGTCAGGGCCCAGGCCTCACCACGGGCGTCACGGGTGCGGCCGTACAGGTCCAGGGCCGCCCGCAGCTCGGCCTCGGCGCGCGGGACGTCGCCCATGCGCAGCCCCAGCTGGCCGAGCTGGAAGTGCGCCCACGCCTGGCCGTGCACGGACTCGCCCGCGCGGTGCAGGACGAGTGACTCGGTCAGCAGGTCCAGGGCCTCGCCCACCCGCGCGCGGTCCCGCTCGACGGCCGCCAGGGCGTGCATCGTCCAGGCACGGTCCGTGGCCAGCTCGGCGGAGGCCTGGAGCGCCAGGGCCTCGCGGAGCTTTGCCGACGCCTCCGTCAGATTGCCCTGGTGGTGCAGGGTGATGCCGAGGGAGCACAGGGCGCGGGCCGCACCGGCGTCGTGGTGGGCCTCCCGGTAGAGGTCCACGACCGACGCGAGGGTCGTACGGGCCTTGTCCAGTTCGCCCAGCTGCCGTGCCGCGATACCCGTGCGCCACTGCACCGAGCGGACCAGCAGGCCCTCGTCGACCGCCTGGGCCAGCTCACTGATCTCGCCCAGCCGGTACAGGTCCCCGCGCAGCAGGCAGTAGTCGCACAGGGCGCCCAGCAGGTTCAGCACCGCCGCCTGATTCACGCCCTCGGCGTGCCGCAGGGCCGCCGTGATGAAGCTCGACTCGTCGTCCAGCCAGCGCAGCGCCTCGTCGAGGGAGGTGAAGCCGTACGGGCTGAAGCGGTTGGTGCGCGTCGACATGTTGCCGTCGACCATGCGCAGCACCGAGTCGGCCAACTCGGCGTAGTTCACGATCAGCCGCTCCTGCGCCGCCGTGCGCTCCGCCGGCTCCTCCTCGTCGAGGAGGCGGGCCCGGGCGAAGGAGCGGACCAGGTCGTGCAGCCGGTAGCGGTCGCCGCGGACGTGGTCGATCAGGCCGGCCCGGGTCAGGACCTCCAGATGGCGTTTGGCCTCCGCCTCGTCGGTGGCCAGCAGCGCGGCGGCCGCCGCGGCACCCAGCGACGCCCGCCCGGCCAGGGCCAGCCGGCGCAGCAACCGCCGCACCGTCTCCGACTGGTCGGTGTAGCGCAGCCACAGGGCGCGTTCGACCGGCTCGACCGGGCCGTAGGCGTCGAGGTCCGTGGCCAGCGCGCGCGGGGAGCGCGGGCCGAGGCACGAGCCCGCGATGCGCAGCGCCAGCGGCAGCCCGCCACACAGCTCCCGGACCCGGTCCGCGGACTCCGCGTCGTACGGCCCGGAGTGGTCCTGGGCGGCCGCGCCCAGCAGTTCCTCCGCACCGGCGGCGTCCAGCGGCTGCACCGCCAGCCGGTGCACCCGCGCGGGCAGACCGTCCAGCTCCAGCGGACCCCGCGCCGTCACCAGTACCAGGCTGTCGGACCGCTCCGGGACCAGCGCACGGATCTGCTCCCCGTCCGAGGCGTCGTCGAGGACGACCGTGACGGGCAGGCCGGTCAGATGCTGGTGGTACAGCTCGCTCAGCCGCTTGACCTGCTGGTCGGGGGAGGAGCGCTCGCGGAACAGCAACTGCTCGCGGGGCGCGCCGAGCCGGTTCAGCAGATGGAGCAGGGCGTCACGGGTGGACAGCGGGGACCCGCCCGGCCCCTCGGCCCGCAGGTCGACGACGCAGGCGCCGCGGAAGTAGTCCCTCAGGTCGTGCGTGGCGTGCACCGCGAGCGTGGTGCGGCCGCTGCCGGGCTCGCCGTGCAGCACGACCACGGTCGGCTGGGTCTCCGTGCCGGCCCGGGCCGCTTGCACCCACTGCCGGATCTGCGCCAGCTCGGCCCGCCGCCCCGCGAAGGGCTGCGCCGGCCCGGGGAGCTGCCCGAAGGACTGCTCCAGCACGTTGCGCCCGCGAGCCGCCGCGCTCTTGTCCGCGCCCCGCAGCCGCGGGCCCGTCCTCGTCGGCCCGGTCGAGGCCGCGAGCACCCGCTGCTGGTCCAGGAACGGCCGGATGCCCCGCACCTCAAGCGCCGTCAGCCACTGCAGCCGCAACTGCTCGGGCCCGCCCGGCTGGCTCACGGCCCCGGCGCGGCGGTGCGCGGCCGGCAGATGCGAGCCGACCACCTTCACCACCGTCGCCGCGGCCCCCACGACGCCCACCGTGACACCGGCCCCGACAGCGGTCCCGGTCCCCGTGCCCAGGGCCATGTCGGCGACGACGGCCGCGACCGCCGCCACGACGGCCACCAGCAGCGGCGTTCCGGCGCCCTCCCGGGCGTAGCGCTGCCCGAAGGTGAGCTGACCGGCCGCCGCCTCGTCCAGGGCACGGGTGTAGGCCTCGTACTCCTCGGACGCGCTCCCCGCCATCACGTCGAGCGCGCCGCGCGCCCGGGCCAGCAACACCTTCCCGTCGGTGCGGCCGCCCGAGCGGCGCACCTCCTCCTCCACGGCCCGTCCCAACAGCCGCTCGGCCTCCGCCCGATGACTGTCCCGCATGTCAAGGTCCCCCTCCGGCGGCAACTCCTGTGCGTATGAGTGTCCTTGGTGGGAGGCGTGAGCGCGAGGGGGCGACGATCAACGTTTGCGTCCGGTGACCTCCGGCCGCTCACCCGGGGCGGGAACGCGGCGGGAACGGGACGGGAAGCCGCCCCCCGACGGTGGCCGAGGCACACACCGCACGACACCGGCCACACTTCCACCGAGCTCCGACGCGCTGCGCCCGACGTCTTCCGGCGTCGGCGACCGGCGGTACCGCAGCGCGTGGCTCCTCACCGGGGGGATGACCACCTGCCTTGGGGAGGGCGAGTCCAGCTCAACGAGGGAGCTGTCCATGCCGGACATCGTTCTGGATCGACACCACTCCGGTGCGACGCAGCAGACCCGGGTCGCTGAGGCCGGTCCGGTAGGCGTCAGTACTTCGTCAGTACAGGTCCACGGTGCAGAACGTCGCTGGTCAACGTGCTCCTTCGATAGGTCCTGGCGCCTTTCGACGGCGTGCTGCCGCACGACGCCCGGCCTCCGGGGGCGAGCGGTGTGCGCCGGCCGTGCCGGCTGGTGAGCGCGGTGACCGGTGCGGTCACGCCCCAGCCTGCGATCCGGCGCTCCCGGCCCGGTACCGGATCACTACCGGGCGGATCCCGCGCACCGGCGGGGTGGAGCGGTCGGGGCGGTCGCCGCGCGACGCCTGACGCGTGCGGGGCCGGGTACTGCGGCAGGATGGACACCATGCCGAACCGACTGGCCCACGAAACGTCCCCGTACCTCCTTCAGCACGCCGACAACCCCGTCGACTGGTGGCCCTGGTCGGAGGAGGCTTTCGAAGAGGCCCGGAAGCGGAACGTGCCCGTTCTGCTCAGCGTCGGCTACAGCAGCTGTCACTGGTGTCACGTCATGGCGCACGAGTCCTTCGAGGACCAGGAGACCGCCGAGTACCTCAACGCGCACTACGTGAGCGTGAAGGTCGACCGCGAAGAACGCCCCGACGTGGACGCCGTCTACATGGAGGCCGTGCAGGCGGCCACCGGCCAGGGCGGCTGGCCCATGACCGTCTTCCTCACCCCGGACGCCGAGCCGTTCTACTTCGGTACGTACTTCCCGCCCGCTCCCCGCCAGGGCATGCCCTCGTTCCGGCAGGTGCTCCAGGGGGTGCACCAGGCGTGGGACGAGCGGCGGGACGAGGTGACCGAGGTCGCCGGGAAGATCGTCCGGGACCTGGCCGGGCGGGAGATCTCCTACGGCGACGCGCAGACCCCCGGTGAGGAGGAGCTGGCGCAGGCGCTGCTCGGGCTCACCCGGGAGTACGACCCGCAGCGCGGCGGTTTCGGCGGGGCGCCGAAGTTCCCGCCGTCCATGGTGCTGGAGTTCCTGCTGCGGCACCATGCGCGGACCGGCGCCGAGGGCGCGCTCCAGATGGCGAGCGACACCTGCGAGCGGATGGCCCGGGGCGGGATGTACGACCAGCTCGGGGGCGGCTTCGCCCGCTACTCCGTCGACCGCGACTGGGTCGTGCCGCACTTCGAGAAGATGCTGTACGACAACGCCCTGCTGTGCCGGGTGTACGCCCACCTCTGGCGCTCCACTGGGTCGGAGCTCGCACGGCGCGTCGCGCTGGAGACCGCCGACTTCATGGTGCGTGAACTGCGCACGAACGAGGGCGGGTTCGCCTCCGCGCTGGACGCCGACAGCGACGACGGGACGGGCCGTCACGTCGAGGGCGCGTACTACGTGTGGACGCCCGAGCAGCTGCGGGAGGTGCTCGGCGACGAGGACGCGGAGCTCGCGGCCCGGCACTTCGGTGTGACCGAGGAGGGCACCTTCGAGGAGGGCGCGTCCGTTCTCCAACTGCCGTCTCAGGACGGTCTGTTCGACGCCGGAAAGGTCGCCTCGATCCATGAGCGGCTGCTCGCGGCCAGGGCCGAGCGGCCCGCGCCCGGCCGGGACGACAAGGTCGTCGCCGCCTGGAACGGCCTCGCGATCGCCGCGCTCGCCGAGACCGGTGCCTACTTCGACCGGCCCGACCTGGTCGAGGCCGCCGTCGCCGCGGCCGATCTCCTCGTCAGGCTGCACCTGGACGAGCAGGCCCGGCTGACCCGCACCAGCAAGGACGGGCACGCCGGTGCCAACCCGGGCGTGCTGGAGGACTACGCGGATGTGGCGGAGGGCTTCCTCGCGCTGGCGTCCGTCACGGGGGAGGGCGTCTGGCTGGAGTTCGCCGGGTTCCTCCTCGACCACGTCCTGGCCCGTTTCACCGACCCCGAGTCGGGTGCGCTGTACGACACCGCGGCCGATGCCGAGCAGTTGATCCGCCGTCCGCAGGACCCGACCGACAACGCGGCCCCGTCAGGCTGGACGGCTGCCGCGAACGCGTTGCTGAGTTACGCCGCGCACACCGGCTCCGAGCCTCACCGCACCGCCGCCGAAAGGGCGTTGGGCGTCGTGAAGGCGCTGGGACCGCGGGTGCCCCGCTTCATCGGCTGGGGACTGGCCGCGGCCGAGGCCGTGCTGGACGGCCCGCGCGAGGTCGCGGTCGTGGGTCCGGCGCTGGACGACGAGGGCACAAGGGCCCTGCACCGTACGGCACTTCTGGGCACCGCGCCCGGTGCGGTGGTCGCCGTGGGCGTCCCGGAGAGCGAGGAGTTCCCCCTGCTCGCGGACCGTCCGCTGGTCGGCGGTGAACCGGCCGCGTACGTCTGCCGTAACTTCACATGCGACGCCCCGACGACCGAGCCTGACCGGCTGAGTACGGTCTTGAGTGGCTGAAGTCACGTATCAACGGAAACATGGTCTTTATCTGAACAGCCCCCGGGCTTCACAGTTCCCCCCTAATCTCTGCACAGTGACGTGGCGGACGAGGCCGCACCGGCCCACCGTCACGACAGGGGGTTCTGGGATCTGGGGGGATCTGTTTGCTGACGTCTGTCTTCATCGCTGCTGTTTCGCTTGCCCTGTTCTGGATGGCGGCGTTCACCCTGTGGTGGCAGATGCACGCCTGGCGTACGCCGGAAGTGCTCGCCTCCACCCGGTTCAGCAGCCCGGACGGGGACGAACACGTCTCCTTCTCGCTGCTGTTGCCCGCCCGGCACGAACAGGCGGTGCTGGACCACACGATCCAGCGGCTGCTGGAGTCGAGCCACACCGACTTCGAGATCATCGTGATCGTCGGGCACGACGACCCGGAGACCACCGCGGTCGCCGAGCAGGCCGCCGCACGTGACCCACGGGTCCGGGTCGTCGTCGACACGCACGAGAAGAAGAACAAGCCGAAGGCCATGAACACGGCCCTGCCGCACTGCCGCGGTGACGTCGTCGGGGTCTTCGACGCGGAGGACCAGGTCCACCCCGAGCTCCTCGCCCACGTCGACCACGCCTTCCTCACCACCGGCGCGGACGTCGTCCAGGGCGGGGTGCAGCTGATCAACTTCCACTCCAGCTGGTACAGCCTGCGCAACTGCCTTGAGTACTTCTTCTGGTTCCGCTCGCGGCTCCATCTGCACGCGCAGAAAGGTTTCATTCCGCTCGGCGGCAACACCGTCTTCGTCCGCACGGACGTCCTCAGGGAAGCCGGCGGCTGGGACCCGAACTGCCTCGCCGAGGACTGCGATCTGGGCGTGCGCCTGTCCAGCGTGGGCAAGAAGGTCGTCGTCGCCTACGACTCCGACATGGTGACCCGCGAGGAGACCCCGGGCTCGCTGATGTCCCTGCTGAAGCAGCGCACCCGCTGGAACCAGGGGTTCCTCCAGGTGTACCGGAAGAAGGACTGGAAGCAACTGCCCACCCTGGGGCAGCGCCTCCTCGCCCGCTACACCCTGATGACCCCGTTCATGCAGGCCTTCACCGGCCTGATCATCCCGCTCAACGTGGCGATCGCCCTGTTCCTGGACGTGCCCGTCGGCATCGCCTTCATCACCTTCCTGCCGGCCGTCACCGCCCTGGTCACCTTCGTCTTCGAGGTCGTCGGACTGCACGACTTCGGCAAGCAGTACGGGCTGCGCGTCCGCCTCGCGCACTACCTGAAACTGATCGTGGGCGGCCCCTTCTACCAGGTCCTCCTCGCCGGCGCGGCCGTGCGGGCCGTCTGGCGTGAGCAGCGCGGCCGCAACGACTGGGAGCTGACGACCCACGTCGGCGCGCACCTCGACGAGCCGGCCGTGAACCGGCAGGACGCGACCCGAGAGGACGTTCCCGCGTGACCTCCACCCTTCCCGCGGTGACCGCCGCGAAGGTCCCCGCGCAGCGCGGGCCCGCCCCCCGCACCGGTGCGCACCGGCGAGTCGAGCCGCCGAGCCGGCTGCGCTCCTCCCGGCCCGACCTGATCCTGTGCGGAGTCCTCCTGGCGGCGATCCTCGTCGTGCAGGGCTGGAACATCGCCGACTACCCGGCCCTCAGCGACGACGAGGGCACCTATCTCGCCCAGGCCTGGTCGGTCCAGCAGGGCGACGGACTCGCCCACTACACCTACTGGTACGACCATCCGCCCCTCGGCTGGATCCAGATCGCCCTGCTGACCTGGATCCCCGCGCTGATCAGCCCCGAGTCGATGACGGTGGGCACCATGCGCGCCGCGATGCTGGTGATCAGCGGCATCAGCGCGGTCCTGGTCTTCGTGCTGGGCCGGCGCCTGGCGCTGCCCCGCTGGGCGGCCGCGCTCGGCATGGTGTTCTTCGGGCTCTCGCCGCTGTCGATCGTGCTTCAGCGGGAGATCTTCCTCGACAACCTCGCGGTGATGTGGACGCTGCTGGCCTTCACCCTGGCCGCCTCCCCGAGCCGGCACCTCTGGCACCACTTCGGCGCGGGCATCGCGGCCGCCACAGCCGTACTCACCAAGGAGACGATGCTCGTCGTCCTGCCCGCCCTGTTCCTCACCATGTGGCGCCACAGCCACCGCGACACCCGCAAGTTCGCCCTCACCGGAGCCGTCACGGCCTGCGCCCTGATCGGCTTCTCGTACCCGCTGTTCGCCCTGCTCAAGGGCGAGCTGATGCCGGGCGCAGGCCACGTGTCCCTCTGGGACGGCGTCAAGTACCAGATGACCAGACCCGGTTCGGGCTTCATCCTGGACCAGGGCTCCGGCTCCTGGGGCGTGCTCCAGTCGTGGCTCTACTACGACCGGATCCTGCCGCTCGGCGGCCTCGCGGGCGCCCTGCTGCTGCTCCTCACCTGGCGCTGGTCGGTCACCGCCCGCGCGCTCGCCGGACCCGCCCTGGCCGTCGCGATCTTCGCCGCGCTGGCCCTGCGCCCCAACGGCTACCTCCCCGCGATGTACGTCATCCAGGCCCTGCCGTTCCTCGCGCTGGTCCTCGCCGGAGGCACCGCCTCCGTCGCCCATGCCGTGCTGAGCCGCTGGCGCTCCGAGGCGGAGAAACGGTACGTCAGCGCGGGCCGGTACGCGCTCGCCGCCGTCCTGGCCCTGGCCGCCGGCGCCTACGTCGTCCCGCACTGGTACGACGGCGCCCGCACGGCCGTCACCACCGACGCCAACGCCCCCTACAAGGCCGCGTCGAAGTGGCTGGCCACGGAGGTCGACGACCCCGGGCGCACCCGGGTGCTGGTCGACGACGCGCTCTGGCTGGACCTAGTGCACCAGGGCTACCGGCCCGGCCTCGGCGTCATCTGGTTCTACAAGGCCGACCTCGACCCGGCGGTGACCAAGACGATGCCGCGCGGCTGGAAGGACCTCGACTACGTCGTCGCCTCGCCGACCGTGCGGCGGGACGCGGCCGACCTGCCCAACGTCAAGGCCGCCATGGAGCACTCCGAGCCGGTCGCCACCTTCGGCACCGGCGAGGACCGCATCGAGATCCGTCAGATCCAGACGACCGCCGGAGGCAGGCGATGAGCCAGGAGCACACCGTCCCCGGTGAGGTCGTCGAGACCGAGCCCACCGAGATCCCCGAGCCGGGCGCGGTCACCATCGTCGTACCGACCTTCAACGAGTCTGCGAACGTACGGCAGTTGCTGCACCAGATCACCGAGGCCGTCCCGGCCCGGCTGCCCTGCGAGGTCGTCTTCGTGGACGACTCCACGGACGACACGCCCGAGGTCATCGAGAAGGCGGCGCAGGACTGCCCGTTCCCGGTGACCGTGCTGCACCGCGAGGAGCCGGTGGGCGGGCTCGGCGGCGCGGTCGTCGAGGGCCTGAAGGCGGCCACCTCGGACTGGATCGTCGTCATGGACGGCGACTGCCAGCACCCGCCGTCCCTCGTGCCCGACCTGGTCGCCACCGGCGAACGGGCGGGCGCCGGGCTCGTCGTGGCCTCCCGCTACATCAAGGGCGGCAGCCGGGCCGGGCTCGCGGGCAGCTACCGCATCGCCGTCTCGCGTGGCGCGACCTGGCTGACCAAGGCGCTCTTCCCGCGCCGCCTGCACGGCATCAGCGACCCGATGAGCGGCTTCTTCGCGATCCGCCGCAGCGCGGTCACCGCGGAGGTCCTCCAGCCGCTCGGCTACAAGATCCTCCTCGAACTCGCCGTACGCAGCCGCCCGCGCACGGTCACCGAGGTGCCCTTCGTCTTCCAGGACCGGTTCGCCGGGGAGTCCAAGTCGACCGCGCAGGAAGGCCTGCGCTTCCTGCGCCACCTGGCCGGACTGCGCACCGCCTCCCCGGTGGCCCGCATGATCGGGTTCGGCCTGATCGGACTGACCGGCTTCCTGCCGAACCTGGTCGGCCTGTGGGCCCTCACCGCGCTCGGCATGCACTACGTACCGGCGGAGATCCTCGCCAACCAGCTCGGCGTCGCCTGGAACTTCCTGCTCATCGAGCACCTGCTGTTCCGCGAGCGGCGCCGGCACCGCCGCTGGTGGGACCGGGCCGGACGGTTCGCGCTGCTCGCCAACGCCGACCTGGTGCTGCGCATCCCGCTGATCGCCCTGTTCGTGCACCAGTTCCACCTGGGCGTGCTGTCGGCCACCGCGCTCGCGCTGGTGACGACGTTCGTCCTGCGCTTCGCCGGGACCGAAGCGCTGGTCTACCTGCCGCGCCGGGGCCGTGAGAAGCCCGCGCGTGACGGCCGTACAGCAAGGAGAGCCGTGTGAAACCCCGCCGCAGAACGACCGCACTCCTGTCCGTGGCAGCCCTCACCTCGGGCCTGCTCCTGACCGCACCCCAGTCCGCCTCCGCCGCCAACCTCATCAAGAACCCCGGCTTCGAGACCGCGGGCGGCGACGGCATGCCGTACTGCTGGGAGAAGTCCGGCTGGGGCGACAACGACTTCACCTTCACCACCACGGCCGACGCGCACACCGGCTCCAAGGCCATGAAGGTCGAGCTGACCCGCCGCGTCGACGGCGACCGCAAGGCGCTGATCACCGAGTCCGCCGCGTGTGCGCCGGTGGTGACGCCGGGCAAGCAGTACGACCTCGGCCTCTGGTACAAGACGACGACCCCGGACGCGGCGATCACCCTGTTCCGGCACGACACGACGGCCGGCTGGCAGTACTGGACCGACCTCAAGACGCTGGACATGGCCGGCAACTGGACCGAGGCCACCGTCCGCACACCCGAGGTCCCGGCCGGCACCGACCGCATCTCCTGGGGCGTCTCCGTCTACGGCACGGGCTCCGCCACCACCGACGACTACACGATGGACCAGGTCCCCGACCCGGTCCTGCCCCCGGAGTGCACCGGCACCGCCGCGCAGTGCGCCGACGGCAAGTGGGAGGTGCTGCCCACGCAGAACCCGGTCCGCTCCATGCACTCGGTCGTCCTCCACAACGGCAAGGTGTTGCTGATCGCGGGCTCCGGCAACGACGAGTCGATGTTCGAGGCCGGCACCTTCACCTCGGCGGTGTACGACCCGCAGAAGGGCACCTACAAGGTCATCCCCACCCCGAAGGACATGTTCTGCGCCGGCCATGTGCAGCTCCAGGACGGGCGCGTGCTAGTGATGAGCGGCAACAAGGCGTACCCGGTGCCGGGCGGCCACGGCTACGAGGGCTTCAAGGACTCGTACGTCTTCGATCCGCGGACCGAGACCTACGCCAAGACCAACGACATGAACGACGGCCACTGGTACCCGTCGGCGACGATCCTCGGCAACGGTGACGTCATCTCCTTCGGCGGCCTGCGCGAGGACTCCACCGGCTCGGTCACCGCCGAGCTGTTCTCCGAGGCCGAGCAACGCTGGCAGCCGCTGTGGAAGGTCAACCAGACCTGGTCGTACTGGGGTCTGTACCCGTCGATGATCCTCATGCAGGACGGCCGCCTCTTCTACTCGGGCAGCCACGTCTTCGGCAACAACATCCCGGGGACGGGCTCGGCGATCTACGACTACGGCGCCAACACCACCACCCAGGTCCCGGGCCTGCGCGACAAGGACGAGCGCGACCAGTCGGCGAGCGTGCTGCTGCCCCCGGCGCAGGACCAGAAGGTCCTCACCCTCGGCGGCGGCAACATCGACTCCAACCCGGAGGCGAACCGCCTGACCGACATCATCGACCTCAAGCAGCCCAACCCCTCGTACGTCGCCGGTCCGCCGATCCCGCAGGGCACCGTCGACCTCGGCAACGGCCCGGTCCCGCAGACCGGGAACCAGGGCAAGATGTACGTCTCCGCCGTGCTGATGCCCGACGGCAAGGTGCTGGAGACGGGCGGCGCGCTGCACAACCGCGCCAACCCCGTCCACGAGACGTCGATCTTCGACCCCGAGTCGGAGACCTTCGACCCGGTGGCCGCCGACCCCGAGGCGCGCGGCTACCACTCGTCGGCGTTCCTGCTCCCCGACGGCCGGGTGATGACGACCGGCGACAACCCGGGCAACGGCACCTGGAACCACGACGTGTCGGTGTACAGCCCGCCGTACCTCTTCAAGGGCCCGCGTCCCGCGATCACCTCCGTCATCGACACCGAGTGGAACTACGGCGACACCCAGCGGATCACCGTCGACCGGCCCATCGCCAAGGCCGAGCTGATCCGCCCGGCGGCCGTCACGCATTCCTCCGACCCCAACCAGCGGTTCGTGGACCTGCCGCTGTCCGTCGACGGCAACAACGTCGACCTCAACGTGACGAGCAACCCCAACCTGGCCCCGCCCGGCTGGTACATGCTCTTCGCGGTCGACGCCAACGGGGTTCCCTCGGTGGCGAAGTGGGTGCACCTCCAGGGGCCGCAGGCCCTCAGGGCGACGGACGCCTCGGCCCATGTCCACGACTTCGCGGACCGGCCGACGGGCAAGGTGATCAAGCCCGGCAAGAAGCGGGTGTCCCAGAAGGTCAGCCCGACGATCTCCGGCTGCGACCGCCACTACGGCTCGATCAACGTCTGCGTGCCGACGGACTTCCCGGCGGAGGTGAAGAAGACGACGGCGGCGCGCTGTGAGTGGCTCAGGACCAACGACTACGGCCGCCTGAGGATCAACGGCAAGGACGACCCGCTCGGCCTGGACCGCAACAGGGACGGAATCGCCTGCGGCAAGGCAGACATGACCAGGCGCTAGGTGTGCCGTCCGGACAGGTTGGTGACGCGGCCCAGGGGCGGCACGCCCCTTTCAGGGGCGGGGAACTGCGCGACCGACCACAACGGCCGCGCGGTTCCCCACGGCGCTCAACCGTCAACGGCGCTCCAGGCGGTGTGCGGCGGTTCGCGACAGTCGAGGTGGCCGGCCGCCCCGACCGACTGCGGCGACCTGGGAGGCCGCGGCGGCCGGCTGCCAGCGGCCGAAGGCCCGCCGGGAGCTGGGCGCCTTTCACGTGGCTCCGCGGCGCGGCCGATGAGTTTGTGGCTCCTGGCCGGTCCAAGCTCGTGACACTCCAGGAAAGGACACCGCCATGTCGGAGCTTCTCGTCGACTTCATCACGTCCCTCGACGGCTACGCGTCGGGAGAGGGGTGGCCCGGGTTCTGGGGCCTGGAGGGCCCGGAGTACCTCGCATGGCTCGGTGAGCAGCCCGAGGTCACCTACCTGATGGGGACGAACACGTACCGCCTGATGTCGGGCTTCGCCGCGGGCGAGGTCCCGAAGGGGCAAGACGAGTTCAGGCCCGAGGAGGAGGCATCCGTCGACGAGCTCACGCAAGCGCCCAAGGTGGTGTTCTTCTCCTCCCTGGAGGAGCCACTGACCTGGGCCAACTCCACGCTCGTCCGCGACGACGCCGTCGAGGCGGTCCGCGCGATGAAGTCGAGCGGCTCAGGGCTCCTCAGCACGATCGGCAGCCTCAGTCTGTGCCGGTCCCTGCTGCGAGCCGGACTCGTCGACCGCTTCCGGGTGGTGATGTTCCCGGTGATCACCGGGGCGACGGGCGCGGAACGCATCTACGACGGCTATCCGGACGTCGCCCTCGAGATGATCACGCACCGCACCTTCGACGGCCGCATCCAGCTGGTCGAGTACAGGCCCCGCGTGCTCGAGCACCCCCCGCTCGGCGCCCCTGCGTGACGTCGCCCCCGGCCCGGACAGCCGCCGGTCCGACGGGGAGCGGCGGCCGGCCGCGGTCAACGGCGCTCGGCCCTCAACGGCGCTCAGCCCTCGACAGTGCTCCGGGCGAAAGCGACCGCCCGCTCCACGATGGCCTCCAACTGCTCGTGATGCGCACCCCGCCAGTAGGCCCGGCCACACGCAGTGCATCGCGCGAACACGTCGTACGTCGCATGCGTACCGTGTTTCAGCTGGTCGGCGACCTCGTCCTTCGTCGCCTCACACAGCACCCCGTTACAGGCCGTGCACCGCGACCAGGGCCGCAACTCGGGCCGGAACCGGTCCAGCACGTCCCGCAGCTGCTCCTCGGGCCGCGTGCTGTAGACGAACGCCCCCGCCCACAGCTCCCGGCGCCGCAGCAGCCCCCGGTCGCGGCTCAGCATCACCCGCCGCTCGGCCGCCGAACGCGCCGCCAGCGCCGGGTCGCCGATGTCGGTCGACTCGTACGCGGTGTCCACGCCGAGCAGGCGCAGCCGCCGGGCCAGCGTGCCGAGGTGCACGTCCAGGAGGAAGCGCAGGGGAGCGCCCAGGACCTGCTGGGGGCGGGCGACGGCCCGGACCGTCACCGTCTCTCCGGCCGCCGGGACGTGCGCGAAGGGCACCTCACGGCCGTCCACGAGCAGCGCGCCGACCTCGGTCAGCGGCACTCCGAGGGACTCGACGACGTGCCCCAGGCTGGAGACGCCGTCGGTGGCGGCCCGCACGGCGTCCGCCTGCCGGGCCCGCGGCACGAAGACGTGCAGCTCAGGGGGGAACTCGACCTGGATCTCGGGACCGTTCACCCGGTCAGGATGCCATGGCGAAACGGCGCCGGCCTCAGGGTTTTCCGGTCGGCAGGCCGTGTTCCAGGACGACCAGGGCGCGGTCGACGAGATCCCGGATGTCGTGGCGGTGCCCGGTCTCGGCCCAGTAGTGGGAGACCTCCGTCAGCCCGCTCATCACGGCCATGGCGAAGACCCGCAGCTCCAGACCCTCGGGGTCGAGCCCGGAGCGCTCCGCCAGGGCCTGGCGGAGCAGCCGGCCGGTGGCCGCGGTGCTCTGCAACATGCGGGCCCGGACAGCGGGCACCTCGACCCCGAGCCGTGCCCGCAGCCGGGTCACCTCGGGCTCTTCGGCGAGGCCCGGGCCGAGGGCCGTGCGCAGCACGTGCCGGAGGCTGTCGGCCCACGGCTCGTCCGCCGGCCGGGACCGCAGCTCCGCCGCGAGCGCCGGGTCCCACTCGTCGGTGACGACGATGTCCTCCTTGGCCGGGAAGTAGCGGGAGACGGTCGACGGCGACACCTCGGCGCGGTCGGCGATCTGCTCGATCGTCGTGGCGTCGTAACCCTGCTCCTCGATGAGCGCGTAGGCGGCGGCGCGGATCGCCCCGCGGGTCTTGATCTTCTTCCGCTCCCGGAGTCCCGGCCGGGGCGGGTCGGCGTGGGTGGTGCTCGGAGCCGTCATGCAGGCCATTGTCGGCCATCGCAAGGGGCCGGGCATGCGAAGGGCCACGGCCGGCAGCCGTGGCCCGACGGGGGAGGGGGCTCTACCCGTGCTGGTACGCCACCAGCGAGATCCCTACGTAGTGCGCGATGAAGGCCGCCAGGGTGAGGGAGTGGAACACCTCGTGGAAGCCGAACCAGCGCGGGGACGGGTTCGGCCGCTTGATCCCGTAGACCACGCCGCCCGCGCTGTAGAGCACACCGCCGACGATGACCAGGACGAGGACGGCGATGCCGCCGGTCCGCATGAAGTCGGGCAGGTAGAAGACGGCCGCCCAGCCCATCGCGATGTAGCAGGGCGTGTACAGCCAGCGCGGGGCGCCGACCCAGAAGACGCGGAAGAGGATGCCGGCCACGGCCGCGGCCCAGATGCCCCACAGCAGCCACTGACCCTTGGCGCCCGGCAGGAGCAGCATGGTCAGCGGGGTGTACGTGCCCGCGATGATCAGGAAGATGTTGGCATGGTCCAGCCGACGCAGGACGCCGTCCATGCGCGGGCTCCAATTGCCCCGGTGGTACAGCGCGCTCACGCCGAACAGCAGGCATGCGGTCAGAGCGAAGATGCCGCAGGCGATGCGTCCTCTGGAGGAGTCGGCGAGGGCGGTCAGCACCAGGCCGGCGATCAGCACGGCGGGGAACATGCCGAGGTGCAGCCAGCCGCGCAGCATCGGCTTCACCGGGTGCGGCAGGGAGAGCGCCTTCGGACCGTGGCCGTCGGCCGCCGAGTCCGTGGGCGCGTCGGGGACGAACGCAGTCATGGGCGAATGGTAGCTACGGAACCGTAAGTCACGTATCAGTGCCGCTGCTTGGCGGGCGAAGAGTGGCCATGCTCTCACTGCGGTCCTGCGACGGTCACGCAAACGGACTCCCAGGTGAACGCAACGTGCACGCAAAGCCGCCGCGGGAAACCGTGGCGAGCCTCACGTTGCTCACCTGTGCGCTCCTCTGGACAGATGGGCGCATACGTCGGATGATCAAATGAGTGCGGTCGGCACCGGATGAGCGCCAAGATCCACCCAGAAGCATCCGGGTCGCAGCCCCCACGGGGCCTCCACATCACAAAAAATCCCTCATTTAGGAGCAATCGTGGCGCGCGACATCGCGGCTCCCACCGTCCCCACCACCCATCAGGGGCTGATCTCGTGGGTCAACGAGATCGCCGAGCTGACGCAGCCGGACAACGTGGTCTGGTGTGACGGATCCGAGGCCGAGTACGAGCGGCTGTGCGAGGAGCTCGTAGAGAAGGGCACCTTCCGCAAACTCGACCCGATCAAGCGCCCCCACTCCTACTACGCCGCCTCCGACCCCACCGACGTCGCGCGCGTCGAGGACCGGACGTTCATCTGCTCCGAGAAGGAGGCGGACGCGGGCCCGACCAACCACTGGAAGGCCCCCTCCGAGATGCGGGAGATCTTCCAGGGCTCCGGGGGTGAGGGCGGTCTGTTCCGCGGCTCGATGCGCGGCCGCACCATGTACGTCGTGCCCTTCTGCATGGGCCCGCTCGGCTCGCCGCTGTCCGCACTCGGCGTCGAGATCACCGACTCGGCCTACGTCGCCGTCTCGATGCGCACCATGACCCGCATGGGCCAGGCCGTCCTGGACGAGCTCGGCTCCGACGGCTTCTTCGTCAAGGCCGTGCACACCCTGGGCGCCCCGCTGGAGCCCGGCCAGGCGGACGTGCCCTGGCCCTGCAACCAGACCAAGTACATCTCGCACTTCCCCGAGGACCGCGAGATCTGGTCCTACGGCTCGGGCTACGGCGGCAACGCCCTGCTCGGCAAGAAGTGCTACGCCCTGCGCATCGCCTCCGTCATGGCCCGTGACGAGGGCTGGCTGGCCGAGCACATGCTCGTCCTCAAGCTGACCCCGCCGCGCGGCGAGGCCAAGTACGTCGCCGCGGCCTTCCCGAGCGCCTGCGGCAAGACCAACCTCGCCATGCTGGAGCCGACCGTCCCCGGCTGGACCGTCGAGACCATCGGCGACGACATCGCCTGGATGCGCTTCGGCGAGGACGGCCGCCTCTACGCCATCAACCCCGAGGCCGGCTTCTTCGGCGTCGCCCCCGGCACCGGCGAGCACACCAACGCCAACGCGATGAAGACGCTCTGGGGCAACTCGGTCTTCACCAACGTCGCCCTCACCGACGACAACGACATCTGGTGGGAGGGCATGACGGAGGAGACCCCGGCCCACCTGACGGACTGGAAGGGCAACGACTGGACCCCCGAGTCCGGCGTCCCGGCCGCGCACCCCAACGCCCGGTTCACCGTGCCGGCCTCGCAGTGCCCGATCATCGCGCCGGAGTGGGAGGACCCCAAGGGCGTGCCGATCTCGGCGATCCTCTTCGGCGGCCGCCGTGCCACCGCCGTACCGCTGGTGACGGAGTCCTTCGACTGGAACCACGGTGTCTTCCTCGGCGCCAACGTGGCCTCCGAGAAGACCGCCGCCGCCGAGGGCAAGGTCGGCGAACTGCGCCGCGACCCGTTCGCGATGCTGCCGTTCTGCGGCTACAACATGGGCGACTACATGGCCCACTGGGTCGACGTGGCCAAGGACAAGGACCAGTCCAAGCTGCCGAAGATCTACTACGTCAACTGGTTCCGCAAGAACGACGAGGGCAAGTTCGTCTGGCCCGGCTTCGGTGAGAACAGCCGCGTCCTGAAGTGGATCGTGGAGCGCCTGGACGGCACCGCCGAGGGCGTCGAGACCCCGATCGGCGTGCTGCCGACCAAGGAGGCCCTCGACACCGACGGCCTGGAGCTGGCCGACTCCGACCTGGACTTCCTGCTCACGGTCGACAAGGAGGTCTGGCGCGAGGAGGCCGCCCTGGTCCCCGAGCACCTCAACACCTTCGGCGACCACACGCCGAAGGAGCTGTGGGACCAGTACCGCGCGCTGGTGCAGCGCCTGGGCTGAGCCCCACCCCTGAAACTCCGCGGCCGACTCGAACCGAGAGTGCCCTGACCAGCAACATCGTCACGGTCGGCCGCGGAACCGACTGGCGGGACCCGTACAACGGCGTGCGGGGTTCGGGGCCGGTCACCGCGCCCTCCGTCCGCCCCGACGGAAACCCAGCGGCGACCGGCCCCCTCCCGCCCGCTTCGGCACGGCCCCCAGGCGGGCTCACGAACGTGCCGATGACTGACCGAGCGCTCCGGCCGACTGCCTACGTCGACCGGGGCGCTCGGGCGTTTTCGGGGCGCCGGCGGCGGTGACGGCGATGGTCTCGGCGTCGCTGAACAGTTCGCACCACACCGTCTTGCGGCCGGCCTCCTGCTCCACACCCCACCGCACGGCCAGCGCGTCCAGCAGCGCCAGACCCCGGCCCGACTCCGCGTCGGCGCCGGCCGCCGCGACCAGGACGGGCAGGGCCCGGGGGTCGGGATCGGTGGTCCCGAGCCTGACGCGCTGTCCGTCTCGCCACACCCGCACCGTGACGGGGACGCCCTCCCCGACATGCCGGATCACGTTCGTGACGAGTTCACTCGCGCAGAGCTGCACGTCGGTCCCGTGCGGGCGCAGGGCACGCCGCACGCCGGACACCTCGGCGGGGGTGGCGAGCAGCTCCAGGGTCAGCACGGGCCGCATCAGGCGACACCCCTGCGGAGGGCGGCCGTCAGCGCTTCGACGGTGAGGAGGTTGCAGTTGCCGAGCGCGATCAGCGGCCGCGTGGGGCAGCGGGAGGCGAAGGCCGGGAGATCGAGCCCGAGGGACGGCAGGGTGATGCCGTGCGCGGCGAGCGCGGCTCGCAACTCCTCGACGCAGGCGTCGGCTTCGACGGGGCTGTGCATGGGGTTCACACCTTCCAGTGCGCTGAGTGACCAACTCCTCACACTGTGGCGCCGACCGCCGTAGCGTGACAGCCCATCGCTCTCCCGCTCCTGAACCGCGGCTGCGTGGTGAAGGGGCTGGTAGCGGGCGGTAACGGCACACCAAGGACGGTGAACGATGGGTCAGCGCAAGGACATCGACGGTTCGACGGGCGTCCCGACCTTCTACGGCAGTGAGTTGCGCTGGAAGCGGGAGGAGGCGGGCCTGACGCTCCAGCAGTTGGTGGAGGGCAGCTTCTACGGCCCGAGCCACCTCAGCGAGATCGAGCGGGGGACGCGCCGGATGCCGGCGGAACTCGCCGAGCACGTGGACAGGGTGCTGGGCACGGACGGCTTCTTCAGGCGGCGGTGCGAGGACGTGCGCCGGGCGAAACGGCGGGGCCACGCGAGCTACTTCGAGCGGGTGCTGGAGGCGGAGCAGCACGCCGAGACAATCGAGGAGTGGTGTCCGACGCTGGTGCCGGGGTTGTTGCAGACGGAGGCGTATGCGCGGGCGGTCACCCGCTCCGCGCATCCCCTGGCGCCGGACGAGGATGTGGAGGAGAAGGTGACAGCCAGGCTGGCGCGGGCCAGGCTGTTCGAGGACGACCACAAGACGCCGGAGTACTGGGTGATCCTGCCCGAGTCACTGCTGCGGCAGCCGATCCTGCCGCCGGAGCGGAACGCCGAACAGTGGGCTCGCATCACGGAATTGGCGCGGCGCCGCAGGATCGTTCCCCAGATCCTTCCGTGGAACTGCGGGGCGCACCCGCTGATGCTGGGCTCGGCCATGGTCATGACCTTCCCGGACGCGCCGCCTCTGGTGTACACGGAGGCGCAGTACAGCGGAGACACCATCGACGACCCGGCCCTCGTGAGGCAGTACCGCAAGGCATACGATCGGCTCAGGGCCGCCGCACTGCCCCCGGAGGCGTCCCTCGCCCTGATCGAGCAAGCGGCTGAGGATGACCGAAATGGCAAACCAAGCAACTGACTTGAGCACGGCCATCTGGCGCAGGAGCA
Organism: Streptomyces sp. NPDC101110; assembly: GCF_044759525.1. Lineage (NCBI taxonomy): Bacteria > Bacillati > Actinomycetota > Actinomycetes > Kitasatosporales > Streptomycetaceae > Streptomyces > Streptomyces sp. NPDC101110. The sequence continues at coordinate 552,854 of NZ_JBIVZM010000001.1, forward strand.
GCTACAGCAACGGGGATGGCGGCAACTGCCTGGAGATAGCCGAAGCCTTCCCGGGCTCCCCCCGCTGGCGCAAGAGCACCTACAGCAACGGCGACGGCGGCAACTGCGTCGAAGTCTGCGACGCCCACACCGCCGTTGTCCCCGTCCGTGACTCCAAGGTCCCCCACGGCCCGGTCCTCACCATCACGGCCCCGGCCTGGACGTCCTTCGTCACGTCCCTCAAGTCGGTACGTGTCGCCTGACCGCCACGTGGCGCAGTGACGCTCGGCTGGGACACCCCAGCCGAGCGCCACCCTTAGTCACCGTTGGATCAGAGCTCTGTTCGTGCGTCCGTATGAAGAGACGTTGCTCATCATCACTTTTGGTCTATTCCCTGCCGTCGTTGGGTGCGCGCTCAGCCTCTCGCAAACCCTGAAACAGCTGCTGAGCGGCCAGGACGGCCACACCCAGGAGGACCCAGAGCAGAAGCGTCCGGTACTCCACCCACAAGACAGTGATCACCAAAGTGATACCGCACACTGCAAGAGCCACTGCGGCTCCGCGCGCTCGACCTCTTCCCTGCCAGGGGCCACGCATGGTCACTAGCTCGCTCCCGAGTTCATCAGAGGGAACCAACACGACTTTGCGGAGTCAGTGAGCGAACCACCGGTCACACTCTCACCGGCAGCGCCGCCTACGGCGTAGAGGTAGGGGTTGGTCTCCTGCCCCGACGAGTCGGGCCGGGTAAAGCGGCCGAGGTTTAGCCGCTACCGATCACTATGAGCGTGTCGGTACGCGTAATGCGCCGGAGCATCGCCGGGTGACAGCTCGGAGCTGAGACCACCACCCGACGCTGCCGCCGCCGCTCACAGTTGCTGGTGTCAGCTGGTCGGTCCTCGTCGGTTGGCGGCGCGGCGATGCCACAGCGCCGCGACGGGGTAAGCAAGCAGCCCGACAACTCCTCCCCATACGACGAGCCAGAGCATCCCTGCCGCGCCCCAGTCCACCCGAGGTAGTACGAAGGGCCCTGTAAGGATCAGGAGAATGAGGCCGACTACCAGTCTGGTCTGGGCCTTGCTGTCCAGCACCGCTTCACTCCTCACGGCTGCGCGTCATTGCAGCTCCTCGTAGGTCCCTTGCACAGCTCCGCCTACAGCACCGGCGAAACCTCCGACTGTTGCGCCCGCGACACAACCGGTGGCCAAGGCCGCGATGCAGCCGGTTACGCCTCCACCGACGGCGGTTGCCATGGACTTCTTGCCGACCCTCTTGACAGCGTCCAAGAATCCAAGCCCGGCCGGATCGGTGAAGTTGATGAAGTCGCCAGCGGCGTACAGGTAGGGGTTCGCCTCCTGCCCCGACGGGTCCGGTTGGGTGAAGCGGCCGAGGGACGGGTCGTAGTAGCGGTGGCCCATCTTGTAGAGGCCGGTCGGGTCGAGGTACGTGCCCGCGTAGCGGTGGGGCTGGGGGGCTGCCTCGGTGGTGGTGCCGCGGGGCAGGCCGGTGGGGCCGTAGGCGTAGGTGTGGGTGCGCTTGCCCGTGTCGTCGGCCAAGCCGAGGACGTTGCCCGTGGCGTCGGTGAGGTAGTAGTAGGACTTCCCCCCAGTCGTCATGGAGTTCAAGGTGCCCGCCGGTTCGCGGATGAATCCGGTGTCGACGCCGTTCGTCGTCGTGGACGCCAGACCGAGCGCGGTGTGGTGGAACCACGTCGAACCCAGCTTGGTGCGCTCGGAGTTGTCCGTGCCCGCGTGGACCAGGTCGTAGCTCTTGCCGTCCGCCGTGATCCCGGAGAGCTGGCTGTGGTCCGTCCACGTCTCGTTCGTGCGAGCCGTGGCGCTCGCGCCCGCCGTCTCGTTGCCGAGCTTGTCGTAGGACCAGCCCGTGGCGGAGCCGTTCTTGCCGGTCAGTTCGCTCGCGTCGTCGTAGGTGTAGGTGCTGCCGCCGGGGCAGGCGTTCTTGGTGCCGTCCTGGCTGGTGAGGTTGCCGGCCTTGTCCCAGCAGTAGAGCCACGACGCCTTGCGGGCACCCGCGGAGTCGGCTTCCAGGGCGTAGCGCAGGCGGTCCTGGGAGTCGTAGTCGTAGGTGGTCTTGTACTTGGTGAGGTTGTCGGTGCGGGTGCGGATCTTGGTCGTGTCCTTGCCCGCGGTGTTCTTGTAGCTGTAGGTCAGGTCGATGAGTGTGGTCGAGCCCGAGGTGGTCTTGATGGCCTCGGGGCGGCCGTTCTTGTCGATCGTCACCGACTGTGTCGTACCGCCGGGGTAGACGGTCTTGGTGCGCTTGTCGTTGTTGTTGTGGTCGAAGTCGGTCTTCTTGCCGTCCGGGGCGACCAGGTAGTCGAGGCGGCCGGCCTTGTCCCAGGTGTAGTCGGTCTTGCCGGTCGGGTCGGTGTAGTGGTCGACCTCACCGCCCGGGGTGTAGGCCAGCGCCGTCTGGGCGCCGTTCTGCAGGGTGCGGACGCTCTCGCGGTTGAGCTTGTCGTAGGTCCAGCCCGTGGTGCCGGAGGCGTCCGTGCGGGTCCTGACGTTGCCGTCGCCGTCGTATGCGTAGGTGACCGTGGCGTTGGTGGAGGACACCTTCGTCACGCGGTCGCGGTTGTCGTAGACGTAGACCGTCTTGATGCCGCGTCCGTCGGTGACGGTCTCCACCCGGCCGAGTGCGTCGTAGGTGTAGTCCGTCTTGCCCAGCGGCGCCGGCGGGGTGACCGTCTTGAGGTTGCCCTTGGCGTCGTACGCGAACGAGGTGACCTTGCCGTTGCCGTCTTTGGCGGTGCAGCGCTGGCCCTCGAAGCCGCCGCAGGTCGGGGTGTCCTTGTTGTAGGTGTACTCGCGGGTGCCGCCGGCGGTGCCCGAGGTGGTCACCGACATGGTGTTGCCGTTGGTGTCGTACTTGAAGGTGTCCTTGCGGCCGTCCGCCGTGGTGAAGTCGTTGGGCAGATCGGTCCCGGCGACCGTTTGATACGCCGTCACGGACGCCGTCGCCCCGAGCGGGAGCTTCTGGGAGACGGCGTTGTTGCGGCCGTCCCAGCCGTAGGTGGTGGTGTTGCCGCCCGTGCCGTCCGCTCCCGTGCCCATCGCGTCGATCGCACTCTGGAGAAGGTGGTTGGTGTACTTGGCGTGGCGGGAGTGGTTCAGGGGGTCGGTGACCTTGGTGACCTCGCCGTCCGTGTTGTGGGCGTACTGCGTCTCGTCGCCGTCGGGGTCGGTGACCGTCGTCGTGCCCGCGTCCGACGGGGTGGCGGCCGTGTAGTCGTAGCGCCAGGTCGGACCCGTGTGGCCGCCGCCGGAGGACTCGGTGGCGCGCTGCATGGAGGTGACGCGGTTGTGGTCGTCGTAGGTGAACAGGGTGACGGTGCCCTCGGGGGTGGTCACCTTGGTCAGGCGGCGCGAGGAGTCGTACGCGTAGGCCGTGGCCTTGCCGTCGGTGTCGGTGACCTTCGCCAGGTTGCCCGCCGGGTCGAGATCGAACACGGCCGTGCGGCCCGTGTGATCCTTGGCCTGCCACTGACTGGCGTTCGTCTTCACCAGGTCGATCCAACGGCCCGAGCGGGTCTCCGTCAGCTTGAAGCCCTTGTGCTCGCCGCCCTCGTCGTGCTGATCGACCGTGATCGTGCCGTCGTTCCTGTCCGTGACCTTGGTCAGCGTGCCGTGCTCGTCGTAGGTGTCCTTCGAGCCCGACTTGCGGTCGGTCAGCGTGTAGGTGCCGTCCGCGTTCTTCTTCAGGTCCTTGGAGTAGCCCGTCGGCGTGGTGTAGCCGCCGGTGGATGTCTGCTTGAACCGCAGGGCGTCGCCGGTGGCGTCGTAGACGATCACTTCCCCGTCACCGAACTGGAGATAGCGCTCGTAGGCCTGCCACCAACGCTGCGACACCTTCCCCCAGGGCGCTTCAAGGGAGTTGTACGTCCGCGTCAGCTGCAGCTTCCGACCGACGCCGGCGATGTCGAAGTCGGTGGCCGCCAGCATCAGATTGCCGTTGGAGAAGTTCACCCGCGCCACGAGTGCGTCGTTCAGGCGGGTGTCGATGATCCGGTGCCAGGGCACCTGGCCCTGCCCCTCGGGCACGAACGGGATAGCCTCGGCGGCGGCCCCCGCACGCTCGGCCCCGGCCTTGCCGCCCGCAGTACGGGCCCGCTGCGCCGCCCGCCAAGCGGCGACCTCGGCCGACGGCTCGGCCTCCGCCTGCGATACCGGTGCCTTGATCGATCCGGCCGGAGTCGCGGGAGCCTCCACCTTCGTCGGCCGGGTCCACGGACTCTCCGGCTCCGGTAACTCCGGCTTCGGGCCCGCCGCCAGCCCCGGTGCCGCCGAGAGCACCACAGCGGCAGTCGTGATCGCGGACAGGACAGCGGTTCTGTGTGTTCTTCGGGCACGCCGAAGAGACGTGCCTCTTGTACGTGCATGCATGAGCTTCCCCCACGGAAGACAGACAGTCAGAACCGGTGATCACGCTGGTCACCGGAGACGCACAAGCTGTCATAAGAAGCACACAACTGGGCGCGGCGTGCCCCGGAACGTCCCTTGCATTCGGGCCGGAATCAGCCCTGCCGTTTCTCCGCGTCAAACCGGGGCGATGTCACTGCAGCTGCCGTAGAGCGCGGGCGGAATGCGCGGTTCTGCCTCGATTGCGAGGGGGACGTTGACCGAATTCTGTGAGAGACGCCTGCCTCGTGCGCACCGTGTAACGGATTCCGAGCCCGCTCGTTCTTACCGGTGTACTTCTAAGAGGTACGTCTCTAAAGAGTGGAGCGTCATGGCCCGCCCCGCAGCGCGCAATCTGCCGAGACCCGCGGACATGTTCGACAGGGAGTGGGAGTGGAGTGAGCTGACCGCCTTCGCAACCGCCGAGGGGGCCGGTCCTCGGCTCGGCGTGGTGTCCGGCCGCCGTCGGCAGGGCAAGAGTTTTCTTCTTCAGGCGCTGGCGGACGCCACCGACGGCTTCTACTACGCGGCGGTCGAGGCATCGGCCACCGAGTCCCTGCACCTCTTGGGTGACGCGGTCGCACGCTTCACCGGTGCCGTCGTCCCACCTGCGCCGGCCAACTGGGAACAGGCGCTGGAACTGCTCTTCGGGCTGGCGAAGGACAGACCGCTGCCCGTGGTGATCGATGAGTTTCCCTACCTGGTACGGAACGCCCCAGCCCTCCCTTCCCAGTTGCAGGCCGCCATCGGGGTCCGCTCCGAACGCAACCGCAAGGAGCGGCCTCGGATCCTGCTGTGCGGCAGCGCGATGTCCTTCATGGGCGGACTCCTCTCCGGGGCTTCCCCGCTCTACGGCCGGGCGGGCCTCGATCTCGTGGTCCACTCCCTCGGCTTCCGCGAGGCCGCCGAGTTCTGGGGCATCCGTGACCCGCGGCTGGCGGTGCTCGTCCACGCGATCGTCGGCGGTACCCCGGCGTACCGACGGGAGTTCGTCGACGACGACGTGCCGGACGGGCCCGACGACTTCGACGCCTGGGTCTGCCGGACCGTACTCAACCCGGCCCGTCCCATCCATGGCGAGGCGCCGTACCTGCTGGCCGCCGAACCGGATCTGCGCAACCGGTCGCTGTACCACTCGGTCCTGGCCGCGGTGGCCGGCGGCAATCGCACCAGCGGTGGCATCGCGAGCGCGGTGGGCCGCAAGGCCACCGACATCTCGCTGCCGCTGTCCGTCCTGAAGAGCTGCGGCCTGCTCACCGCCGAGCCCGACGCCTTCCGCACCAACCGGACGACCTATCACGTCGCCGAGCCACTGATCACCTTTCACCATGCCGTCGTCCGCCCCGAGACGGCTCTGCTGAGTCGCCGCCGAGGTGCGGCCATGATGTGGGAACACAGCAGGTCCACGTTCCTCAGCAAGGTCGTCGGTCCCCACTTCGAGCGCTTGTGCCGTGAGTGGGTCGAGTGGCACGCGGACCCCGCGACGTTCGGGGGCATGCCGATCCAGGTCGCCTCCGGGACCGTGGCCGACCCGGTGAACCGGACCTCACTCGAGGCCGACGTCGTGGTGCACGGAGCCATCGGCCAGGGTCAGGGCATCCTGCTGTCCGTGGGAGAGGCGAAATGGCACAAGGTCATGCACCTTGGGCACCTGCAACGCCTGCGGCGCATCCTGCAGTTGCTGGAGGCGAAGGGCGTCGACATCCGTCACGCCAGACCCGCCTGCTACAGCGGCACCGGCTTCGACCCGGAACTGCGGGCGGCCGAGAGCCGAGGCGAGGTGGTCCTCGTCGACCTGCAACGGCTGTACCACGGTTCCTGACATCCCGGCACGCCGCGCGGTCCCGGGAGAGACGTCGACGGGGGATGTGTGGCGCCCGGTCCGCGCGTCGCTGCGGGTGCGCGCGGACCGGGGCCGTAAAGGGGGAGCCTCTGAAGAGCTCAGCGGGACGCGAGTTCGCGGGGCTCCAGGGCCGCGGTGTGGGCGTCCATCCGCTCGGCGGCCAGGATCGCGGCCGCCGTGTCCGCGCGGGAGGCGGCGACGACCAGCGCACGGCCCGCCAGGGTGTGCGCCCGCCGGTGCAGGGCAGCCGTTCCGCGATCGCGCCGGCCGCTCATCGGGGCGCGCACCGGAGTGCGCCCGCCGCGCAGCCGGCCCACCTGCTCCGCGAGCCGTTCCGCCGCGGCGTCCAGGTCGGCCGAGCCCTCCAGTGCACGCAGTTCGTCCGTGACGGCGAGCAGCGCGGCCAGGTGGCCCGCGAGCTGGATGTCCAGCTCCTCCTCGCGGGAACGGTGCGGGAAGTCGGAGTCGGGGCCGTCCACCGTGCTGTGGACCGACTTGGTGCGGATCGGTTCGTACATGGGAGGGCCTCCTGAGTTCTTACAGGAAGCCATCCTAGCTTAGATTTCGTCTAAAGTTGATCCGTTCACAAAACAGGACTGCCTGCACACAAAGCGTGAGCAGGCAGTCAAGGTCGTTCGGGCGCGGTCAGGGCTGGCTGTAGCCGTCCAGGAAGTGACCGATCCGCCCCACCGCGTCGGTCAGGTCCCCGACCGTCGGCAGGGTCACCACCCGGAAGTGGTCCGGCTCCGGCCAGTTGAAGCCCGTGCCCTGGACAACCATGATCTTCTCGCGCCGGAGCAGGTCCAGGACCATGCGGCGGTCGTCCTTGATCTTGAAGACCTTGGGGTCCAGGCGCGGGAAGAGATACAGCGCGCCCTTGGGCTTCACACAGGTCACACCGGGGATCTGGGTCAGCAGCTCGTACGCCGTGTCCCGCTGCTCGCGCAGCCGTCCGCCCGGCAGTACCAGGTCGTTGATCGTCTGCCGTCCACTGAGTGCCGCGACGACTCCGTGCTGCCCCGGCATGTTCGCGCACAGGCGCATGTTCGCCAGGATCGTCAGGCCCTCGATGTAGGAGTCGGCGTGGGCGCGCGGCCCGGAGATCGACATCCAGCCGACCCGGTAGCCGGCGACCCGGTAGGCCTTCGACATGCCGTTGAAGGTCAGGGTGAGCAGGTCCGGGGCGACGGAGGCGGTAGGGGTGTGCGTGGCACCGTCGTAGAGGATCTTGTCGTAGATCTCGTCGGAGCAGACGAGCAGGTTGTGCCGGCGGGCGATGTCGGTCAGGCCCTTGATCATCGCCTCGTCGTAGACGGCCCCGGTCGGGTTGTTGGGGTTGATGATCACGAGCGCCTTGGTGCGGTCGGTGACCTTGCGCTCGATGTCGGCGAGGTCCGGCATCCAGTCGGCCTGCTCGTCGCAGCGGTAGTGCACGGCGGTGCCGCCGGACAGGGAGACGGCGGCGGTCCACAGTGGGTAGTCGGGCGCGGGGACGAGGACCTCGTCGCCGTCGTCCAGCAGGCCCTGCATCGCCATCACGATCAGCTCGGAGACGCCGTTTCCGATGAAGACGTGCTCGACGTCGGTCTCGATGCCGAGGGTCTGGTTGTGCATGACGACCGCCCGGCGTGCGGCCAGCAGGCCCTTGGCGTCGCCGTAGCCGTGCGCCGACGACACGTTGCGGAGGATGTCCTCCAGGATCTCCGGCGGGCACTCGAAGCCGAACGCGGCCGGGTTGCCGGTGTTCAGCTTGAGGATGCGATGACCGGCAGCTTCCAGTCGCATCGCCTCCTCGAGCACCGGGCCCCGGATCTCGTAACAGACGTTGGCGAGCTTGGTCGACTGGATCACCTGCATGTCTGGGAGCTTACGGCCCGGTAATGCCTCCCGGGTCGTGTTTTCCGCCACGTGAGACGCGGGGATTTGGGGCGATATCGCCACACGCTGTCCCACCAGCCCCTTCGGTCCCTACAATTTCCCGCCATGTCCAAGCCATTCGATTACGCCGACGGAGCGACGGGCGGTGAGCAGCCCCAGGGGCCGCCGCCCGTGTACCTGCCGCAGGGGGTCGCCCCGCCGGTGTACGACGCCTACGCGGACCCGGCGGCGGCGCACGGATGGCAGGACCCGTACGACCCGGCGGGCCCGGCACCCGCCGAAGGCGGTGCGGGCCATGCCCACGGCGGCCCCGGGTATCCCGGAGACACCGGCGGCCCCGGGTATTCCGGAGACACCGGTGGCACCGGAGACACCGGAGGCCCCTCGCATCCCGGTCGCTCGGGCGGTCTCGGGGAGACCCGTGAGATGCCGGTGGTGCCGGGGGAGGTGCCGGTGCCGGGTGGTCGGGCCGGGGGTGGGCGCCGGGCCCGGCGCAAGCCCCCTGTCTCGCGGTCGCGTCGCCTGGCGGTCGCGGCCGGTGCCGTGGGTGCCGTGTCCGCGGCCGTGCTCATCGCCGGATTCTCCTTCTCCGGCGCGCCCTCCGGCGGGACGCGGGGCGGCGAGAGCGGCCGCACGGATCCGGCGACGGGGGGCTCCCCGGCGGCGTCGCCCGGGGACAGCGGTCCGGCGGCGAGTCCGGACGCCCCGCTCGCGGATCGCCCGGCGACCTCTGACGGTCCGTCCGGGGCCGCGTCCCCGAGTCCGGCCCCGGCGGAGAGCCGGACCCGGTCCGCGTCGCCGTCCGCCACGGACAGCACGCCGCCCCCGGCCGACGGTCCCACGACCACCGCCCCCGCCGACTCCGTCCCCACCGCCACGGCCTCGGCGCCCGGCAGGCCGGACGGGAAACCCGGGCACGGACCCGGCGGCACCAAGGGCCCCAAGTGAGCGGCCGGTAAGGGTGGTTGAGTAGGGTCATTCCGGACCCTGAAGTTCCGGTTGTGGAACAGGTTCTTGTGCCACCCCCTTGCGACGATCACAATGTGCATGACAATCGTGCAGGCGGCCGGAGGATTTCCGGCCGCCTCCGTCGCAAGAGGGGACCCCCCATGAGAAAACCTCTCGCCGCCGCGATCTGCGCCCTGGCGATGGCCGGGGCCGGCGCGGCTCCCGCGACCGCTGCCGATGCCGCCCCCACGGGCGTCGGCAAGGCCGCGGACACGGGTCAGGTCACGTCCGCCGTGTCGGGCGTGGTCGATTCCGTGGAGCAGACGCTGTCCGGGCTCCGCGGCCCCCAGGCCAAGGCCGTGAACTTCGCCGGCACCGTCGCGCTCAGCAACTGCTCCGGCTCGGTCGTCCGCATGCCGGACTCCGAGGCCGACGACCCGGCGCTCGTGATGACCAACGGCCATTGCCTGGAGTCCGGCTTCCCCGGCCCCGGCCAGGTCCTCGTCGACAAGGCCTCCAGCCGCACCTTCGGCCTTCTCAACGCCTCCGGCTCGCGCGTCGCCACCCTTCGCGCCGCCAAGCTCGCATACGGCACGATGACCGACACGGACGTCGCGCTCTACCAGCTCACCACCACGTACGCGCAGATCAAGAGCTCGTACAACATCAACCCGCTGACGCTGAACGACAGTCACCCGGTGGCCGGCACCGCCATCAGCATCCCCTCCGGCTACTGGAAGCGGATCTACAGCTGCTCCATCGACGGGTTCGCGTACCGCCTGAAGGAGGGCGACTGGACCTGGAAGGACTCGGTCCGCTACACCTCCGCCTGCAACACCATCGGCGGCACGTCCGGCTCACCCGTCGTCGACCAGGCCACCAACAAGGTCGTCGCCATCAACAACACCGGCAATGAGGACGGTGAGCGCTGCACGGTGAACAACCCGTGCGAGGTCGACGAGAACGGCACCGTGACCGTCCGCAAGGGCATCAACTACGCCCAGGAGACCTACGGGATTCCGGCCTGCTTCGGGATCGACAACAAGCTCGACCTCAGCGCGAGCGGCTGCACCCTGCCCAAGCCGTAAGGCGGACAGGGTGCCGGCCGGGCGGTCACGCGGGAGGAGTTCCGCGGACCGCCCGGCCCGCCAGCACGTCCGTGCGCCGACCGTCCTCGATCACGAACCGGCCGTCGACCAGGACGTACGGGATGCCCGTCGGGAGCGTGCGCGGCTCGGCGAACGTGGAGCCCGCCGCCACCGTCACCGGGTCGAACAGCACCAGGTCGGCCTTGTAGCCCTCGCGGACCAGACCCCGGTCGGGCAGCCGGAGCCGCGCCGCCGGGCGCGAGGTGAGGTGCGCGACGCACTCCTCCAGCGACAGCACCCCCAACTCCCTCACGTAGTGCCCGAGATAGTGCGGGAACGTGCCGTAGGCGCGCGGGTGCGGCTTGGCGCCCTGGAGGATGCCGTCCGAGCCGCCCGTGTGCACCCGATGGCGCATGATCGCCCGGACGTTCTCCTCGTGCCCGACGTGCTGGAGGATCGTCGGGGCCAGCCGGTCGGCCAGCAGCAGCCCGCGTGCGGTCACCCAGGGCGCCTCGCGCCGCCGGTCCGCCGACTCCCGGATCGTCCGGCCGACGAAATCGGCCAGGGCCGGATCGCCCACGCCCGAGATCTCGATCGTGTCCCACTCGACGGGCACGCCGTGGCAGCCGTCCGAGCCGGTGACCTCCAGGTGGTGCCGGATGCGCTGCGCCGTCTCCTCGTCCGCCAGCCGCCTCAGCGTCGCCTCCGGGCCGCCTTCGCTCGCCCAGCTCGGCAGCACCGCCGCCAGCGTCGTACAGCCCGGGGTGTACGGGTAGGTGTCGAGGCTGATGTCGGATCCGGCCGCGAGCGCCTCGTCCAGCAGGTCCAGCAGCTCCGGGGCCCGGCCCTTGTTCACGCCGAAGTTCATGGTGGCGTGGGCGAGGTGCAGGGAGCAGCCCGCCTCCCGGGTCAGCGCCACCATCTCCGCGTAGGCCTGGAGGGCCCCGGCCCCGTAGGAGCGGTGGTGCGGGCAGTAGTAGCCGCCGTAGGAGGCCACCACCCGGCACAGCTCGGTCAGTTCGGCGTCGGGCGCGTACATGCCCGGCGTGTAGGTCAGCCCCGAGGACATGCCGACCGCGCCCTGCTCCATGCCCTCGGCGACCAGTCCGCGCATCCGGTCCAGCTCGTCCGGGGTCGCCTCGCGGTCCTCCCAGCCGACCGCGAGCGCCCGGACCGTGCCCTGCGGGATCAGATACGCCGCGTTCACGGCGATCCCGCGGTCCAGCCGGTCGAGGTACTCGCCGACCGTGCGCCAGTCGAAGTCGATGTCGTCACCCGGGCCGTTCCACCCGGCGATCGCCCGCCGCACCTCGCCCAGCGTGCGGTCGTCGACCGGCGCGTACGACAGCCCGTCCTGACCGATGACCTCCAGGGTGACGCCCTGCGCGGCCTTGGCGCTGTGGTCGGGGTCGCGCAGCAGCGCCAGGTCGCTGTGCGCGTGCATGTCGACGAAGCCGGGGGACAGGACCAGGCCCTCGGCGTCCAGCTCCCGGCGGGCCTTCGGCCGCTGGCAGCCGGCCGCCGCGGCCTCCTTGACGATGCCGACGATCCGGCCGCCGTCGACCACGACATCGGCCCGGTAGGCGTCCGCGCCGGAGCCGTCGACGACGTCGGCGTCCCGGATGACGAGTTCCTCCATCGCCCGGCCTCCTAGAAGAAGGTGCGGACGTAGTCGACGACCGTGCCGTCCGCCTCCGCGACCGGGATCAGCTGCCACTTGTCGAACGACGTGCACGGGTGGGACAGCCCGAGCCCGACCCAGTCGCCGACCTCCAGATCGGCCTCCGAAGTGGTGGCGAGCCAGGCGTGCTGGTCGGACAGGGCCGTCACCGACACGCCCGTGGCCGGGCGCTCGGCGCCGTCCCGTCGGATCACCTGGGCGAAGGGCAGGTCCAGGTCGTGGGCCGCGTCCCGCTTGCCCGCGTTGACGAAGGCCTGCTCGGCCGACGGCCGCGACACCACCTGCGTCCACAGGCGGAACGCGGGCTCCAGGGCGCCCTCCTCGGGGACCCGGTTGAACGGGGTGAGCTTGCGGTAGTGGCCGTCGTCGTGCGAGACATAGGCGCCCGAGCGCAGCAACTTCAGCACGGGACGCGAGAGTTCGGGGATGTCCGCGAAGACCTCGGCGACCGCGTCGAACCAGGCGCTGCCGCCCGCGCTGACCACGATCTCGTCCAGCCCGGCGAACCGCCCGGCCTTGTCGAAGTCGGCGGCCAGCGCGACCAGCCGCCGCAGCCACGCGGTCACCCGCTCGGTGTCGGCCTTCGGCACCTCGCCCTCGTAGCCCGCGACACCGACGAGCCGCAGCGTCCGCGTGCCCGCCACCGCGTCGGCGACCGCCGCGCACTCGGTCTCCGTCCGGACGCCGGTACGGGCGCCCTCCCCGGCGGCGAGCTCGACGACGACGTCCACGGGGCGGGTGGCGGCGGCGTCCCGCAGCGCGGCGTCCATCAGCTCGACGCCGCGCACGGAGTCGACGTAACAGACCAGTTCGAAGTCCGGGTCGGCGTCCAGCTCGGCCGCGATCCAGCGCAGGGCCGCCGCGTCGACCAGCTCGTTCGCCAGGAACACGCGCCGGGTCCCGAACGCCCGCGCCACCCGCACCTGGTGCGGGACGGCCAGCGTGATGCCCCACGCCCCGTGCTCGATCTGACGCCGGAACAGCTGCGGCGCCATGGAGGTCTTGCCGTGCGGCGCGAAAGCCAGGCCGTGGCGTGCCGCGTAGGTCTCCATGAGCTTCAGGTTGTGCTCCAGGCGCTCGGCGGACAGTGCGAGCACGGGCGTGGCGAAGCCGCCGGTGAACAGGTTGCGGCGCTGGCCGGCCAGCTCGGCGACGGTCAGCCCGTCGGCGTCCGGCGGGAGGCCCTTGAAGCGGTGGTCGACGCGCTCGGCGGCGAGCCGGGCGAGGGACTGGGCTGTGTCGGCCGTCATGGAGCCTCCTGATCTGCGGCGTTGCAGTATCTGCAACCTTCATTGCGTATGTCGCTGAACGCTGTCTAACATCTCGGCCACCCCCGGTCAATGAAACCGCCGCCCACCGACCTCGCAGAGGAGCTACGAACATCGTGACCCCCACCGGACCCTGTGACGCCCCCGACGTCGTGGACGTCGTCGCGCTCGGCGAGTCCATGGTCACGTTCCTGCCCTCCCGGCCGGGACGCCTCGCCGACGTGCCGTCCTTCGAGCGGGGAATCGGCGGGGCGGAGTCGAACGTGGCCTGCGTGCTGGCCGCCGCCGGGCACTCCGCGCGGTGGATCAGCAGGGTGGGGGACGACGCCTTCGGCGATCACCTGGTCGAGACGGTCGGCGCCTACGGGGTCGACGTGGCCCACGTCCGGCGCGACCCGGGCCGCCCCACCGGCATCTACTTCCGCACCGCCGGGGACCGGGCCGGCGACGCCCACGAGGTGGCCTACTACCGGGCCGGTTCGGCGGCCTCCGCGATGAGCGCGACCGACCCCGACCCGGCCGCGGTACGCGCCGGGCGCGTGCTGCACCTGTCCGGCATCACCGCCGCGCTGTCCGGGACCTGCCGGGACCTGATGCGCGACCTGACCGCCCGCCGCCCCGGCCGCCCCCTGGTCTCCTTCGACGTCAACCACCGCCCCGGCCTGTGGCGCGACACGGACGCCCCGACGGTCCTGCGCGACCTGGCCCGGGGCGCGGACCTCGTCTTCGTCGGACAGGACGAGGCCTGGGGGCTGCGCAGCGCCGAAGCCGTCCGCGCTGCCCTCCCCGAACCCGAGGTGCTGGTCGTCAAGCAGGGCGCCGCCGGAGCCACCGTCTTCGACCGGAGGGACGTCACCTTCGTGCCCGCACCCCGGGTCGACGTCGTCGCCGCCGTCGGTGCCGGAGACGCCTTCGCCGCCGGGTTCCTCTCCGCCACCCTGCGCGGACTGCCCGCGCGGGACCGGCTGCGGCACGGGCACCTGATGGCCGCCGCCGCGCTCACCGTGCCCGGCGACCTCGCCACACCACCCGCACGGGAGCACGCCGACCGGCTCGCCGCCCTGGACGACGCGGCATGGGGGAGACTGCGACTCGGCCCGGGCTGGACCGAGGAGCCCCAGCGGGCCGACGAGGAGGTACGAACGCCATGAGCCAGACCGTCGACCGCGCGCTGAGCATCCTGCCGCTGCTCGCCGAGGGCCCCGCCGACCTGGGGCAGGTCGCCGACCGCCTCGGCGTCCACAAGTCCACGGCCCTGCGGCTGCTGCGCACCCTGCACGAGCACGGGCTGGTCTACCGCCAGTCCGACCAGCGCTACCGCCTCGGCGCCCGGCTCTTCGCCCTCGCCCAGGAGGCGATGGAGAACCTCGACGTCCGCGAGATCGCCCACCCCCACCTGGTCCGCCTCAACGAGAGCTGCGGACACACCGTGCACCTCGCCGTGTACGAGGAGAACGAGGTCCTCTACATCGACAAGGTCGAGAGCCGCTACCCGGTGCGCATGTACTCCCGCATCGGCAAGCCCGTCGCCCTCACCGTCGCCGCGGTCGCCAAGCTGCTGCTGGCCGACCTGCCCGAACAGGAGCGGCGGGCGGTCGCGGAGAAGCTCGAGTACCCCGGTTACACGTCCCGTTCGACCCCCAACGCCACCGCGTTCCTGCGCGAGCTGGAGAAGGTGCGCGAACAGGGCTGGGCCACCGACCTCGGCGGCCACGAGGAGTCCATCAACTGCGTCGCGGCGCCCATCCGCGGCGCCGACGGCCGGGTCGTCGCCGCGATGTCGGTCTCCGCGCCGAACGTCGTCGTCACCGCCGACGAACTCCTCACCCTCCTGCCGCTGGTGCGCCGTACGGCGGACGCCATCAGCGGGGAGTACTCCGGCAGAACACCAGTGAAGGGCACCGTATGACGGACAAGATCGCACTCACCCCCCAGACCCACACCACCCCGCCGGCGAAGTTCTCCCACGGCGTGAAGAAGGGCAACATCCTCCAGGTCGCCGGGCAGGTCGGCTTCCTGCCCGCCGAGGAGGGCAAGGCGCCCACGCCCGCCGGGCCGACCCTGCGCGAGCAGACGCTCCAGACCGTGGCCAACGTCAAGGCGATCCTGGAGGAGGGCGGCGCCTCCTGGGACGACGTGATGATGATCCGCGTCTACCTGACGGACGTCGACCACTTCGCCGAGATGAACGCGATCTACAACGCGTACTTCGAGGAGCAGGGCCTGACCCAGCCGCCCGCCGCGCGCACGACGGTCTACGTCGGTCTGCCCGCGGGTCTCCTCGTCGAGATCGACGCCCTGGCCGTCCTCGGCTGACCCCACCCCCACCCCGCCTCACCGAGGCGCGGCGCCACCGATGCGCCGCGCCGCGCTCCCCCCTACCCAGAAGCCGCATGCCTTTACGCAGAGGACCCCCGAATGTCCCTTCCGCTCGCCGCGTCCGCCCCTGCCGAGACCCCACCCCACACGGGAGGACTGCTCCTCCTCGTCGACGGCACGGCCGGACTCCTGCTCACCGCAGCGCTCGGCATCGCCCTGCTGCTGTTCCTCATCATCAAGATGAGACTCCAGCCGTTCGTCGCCCTGCTGGCGGTCTCCATAGCCGTCGGCCTCGCCGCCGGTCTGTCGGTCACCGAACTCTTCGGCACGGTCCAGAAGTCGGACGCCGTCTCCACGATCGAGTCCGGCATGGGCGGCATCCTCGGCCATGTCGCCATCATCATCGGCCTGGGCACCATGCTCGGCGCGATCCTCGAAGTCAGCGGCGGCGCCGAGGTGCTGGCGAGCCGTCTGCTCGGACTGTTCGGCGAGAAGCGCGCCCCGCTCGCCATGGGCCTCACGGGCCTGATCTTCGGCATCCCGGTCTTCTTCGACGTCGGCATCTTCGTCCTGGCCCCGATCGTCTACGCCGCCGCCAAGCGATCCGGCAAGTCGATCCTGCTCTACTGTCTGCCGCTGCTCGCGGGCCTGTCGGTCACCCACGCGTTCCTGCCGCCGCACCCCGGCCCGGTCGCCGCCGCCGGTCTCCTGCACGTCGACCTCGGCTGGGTCATCCTCATGGGCATCGTCTGCGGGCTGCCCGCCGTGGTCGCCGCCTGGGGCTACTCGGCGTGGGTCGGCCGCCGCATCTTCGTCCCCGTGCCGCAGGACATGGTCGAGGCGGCCGAGGAGGCCAAGCAATCCGTCGTCGACGAGCAGCGCGCCGCCGGGGTCGCGCCCAGCGAGCAGCCGGTCTCCCTGGGCACGGTCCTGGGCATCATCGGCACCCCGCTGGTCCTCATCCTCGCGGCGACCTTCTCCTCCATCGCCCTGGAGCCCTCGACCCTCCGCTCGGTGATCGAGTTCTTCGGCAACCCGTTCGTGGCGCTGACGATCGCCCTGTTCCTCGCCTACTACCTGCTCGGCATCCGCCGCGGCTGGTCCCGCAAGTCCCTGGAGACGGTGTCGACGGCGTCCCTCAAGCCGGTCGGCAACATCCTGCTGGTGGTCGGCGCGGGCGGCATCTTCGGCGCCGTCCTCAAGGCCAGCGGCGTCGCCCAGGCCCTCTCGGACACCTTCAACGACGTGGGCCTGCCGGTGCTCGTCCTGTCCTACCTGATCTCCGTGGTCCTGCGCGTGGCCCAGGGCTCGGCGACGGTGGCGATCGTGACGACGGCGGGCATCGTGGCCCCGCTCCTGTCCGAGGGCGACCACTCCCAGGCGTTCGTCGCCCTGGTCATCATGGCCATCTCGGCCGGATCCATCTTCGCCTCCCATGTGAACGACGGCGGCTTCTGGATGGTGGCGAAGTACTTCGGCATCAGCGAGCGGGACACCCTCAAGACCTGGACGGTGCTGGAGAGCGTGCTGTCGGTGGCGGGGTTCGCGGTGGCGGCGGTATTGAGCCTGTTCGTGTAGGCGTCTGATAACGAAGTCGGGGCCGACTGTGTGCCGCACAGGTTTCTCGACCATACTTCTGCGCTGTGGAGCAGCGCATAGGTTCGAGCAGCCAGCCCCTGGAAGGCGCCGGATTCGACCCGGCCTTCATCCCCGGGCTCACCTCACCCGCGTCCGAACGGGCAAAGGAGGGCGGGCCGGAGAAGGAACCCGAGGTCGCCGAGGCCGAGGTCGCCGAGGAGGCCGCCCCCGAGCAGGAGGTGTCCTCCTCCGGCCCGGAGGAGGACACCGAGCCGGAGGAGAGCGCCCCGGCCGACGGCCCCGTCTTCGAGGCGTCCGACCGCCGCGCCCGGCTGGTCGCCGACCACAGAGGCGTACGCATGTCCCTGGACGACCAGGAGTGTGAGTTCCGCTGGGACGAGATCGGCGCGGTGGAGACGGAGACGGCCCGCTTCGGCAAGCGGTACACCGTCACCGTCCACACCCCCGACCGGCGCTGGTACCCGATCGAGATCGAGGCGCCGGCCAGGAGCCGCTTCACCGAGTGGGACGAGCAGTTGGACGCCGTCCTCGACGCCTACTTCGAGGAGAGCGCGGAGTAAGGGGCACGAGGCTCTGCCGGAGTGCGGCTCCGCCGCGTGGCCGCACCTAACCGCAGTACTGCGCTTCCTTGCCGATCGACCGGTACATGCAGTCGGCGTTCTCCAGCAGTTGCAGCACCGCGTCCCGGTTGCGGGAGGTCTCCCGCTCGATCACCTCGTCGGGCGGGTAGAACCCTCCCCCACCGGACCGGGGGTACATCTCGAAGGTGTACGCGAAGATCTTGTGCGTGCCCCAGAGGTAGTCGTCGATCGAACCGTCCGTGATGTACAGGTCGCTGGACTGCTCCGCCGTGTACCCGTTGCTCGCGGCCATCTTCCGCCCGACCGCCTTGAACGCCGCGTTGTCGTCCGCGGTCATGCCGGTCGTCGTGTCGGAGTACGTGTAGCCGAACGGCCACAGCACCAGCTCGCTGTAGGTGTGGAAGTCGACACCCGCCTTGATCTGCTGCGTGCCGCCGACGACCCGGCTGCGCACGAAGTCGGAGACGACCTTCACCTCGGGTGCCGACTCCGCGGCCGACCCCCGGTACGTCTCCGAGGACGTCGACCCGGAGGAGCCGCCGCAGCAGCCCCAGCGGTAGTTCCAGTTGCGGTTCAGGTCGGTGCCGACGTACGACGAACCGGAGTTGGGCTGCCGGTTCTTGCGCCAGGAGCGGTAGGAGCCGGTGGCGATGTCGTACTCGCCGCCGTCCGGGTTGATGTCCGGGACGATCCAGATCTCGCGGTTGTTCACCATGCCGGTCACGCGTGAGTCGGAGCCGTAGCCGGAGGTCAGCTCGCGCAGCAGGTAGAGCGCCATCTCGACGGTGAGGTGCTCACGGGCGTGCTGGTGGTGTGTGAACAGCACCTCCGGCTCGGACTCGTCGGTGCCCACGTTGTCGCTGATCTTGATGGCGACGATGTTCCGCCCCTGGTAGGACTTGCCGATCACGCGCTGGCTCGCGATGGAGGGGTTGGCCGAGACGATCGAGTTGATCTCGCTCGTCATCTCCGCGTAGTTGTGGTACTTCGAGTCCGCCGACGGGAAGTCGAGGAGCCGGACGTCGTCCTCACCGGCGGACCGGTCGGGCACCGCGCCCAGCGGGGTGACCTCGTAGCCCTGCGCGCGCAGCTTCCTGATCTGGTCGGCGCGGCCGGAGACCACGACGCCGTGCCCGTGGACCTCGTCCACGGACACGCCTGCGCGCTGAAGTGCCGTACGGTCCGCGGCCGTCGAGCGCAGGTGGATCTCGTACTGCCGGACGTCGTCGGCCGAGGCGGCCGGCTTGCGGGCGCTGTCGGCGGCGGCATCGTCCGTGGTCGCGGACAGGGGGGCCGCGAGGGCGAGGGCGAGGAGCCCGGCGAGGGCGGCGGTGCGTCCACCGGTGCGGGCACCGGGGCCTCGTGTGCGAAGTCGCATGAAATCTCCTTGTGGGAGGTGGGGTTGTTCCGTGCGACGTACGTGTGCGGGTGGCGCATATCGTTCTGCTGATGGCATGAGCAGGTCAAGACTGAAAGCAGCCGCGCAGTGTACGCGCGTGGTGTCGCGGTCGAGGTGTCACAGCCGAAGTGCACCCGCAGGTGTGGCCCCGGCGTGCATATATGTACGCGACTCCGACACAGTGAGGGGCCGCGCACACCGAGCCGGAGTGTCCGGATCCCCGGACTCACACCCGTTCAGAGGACTGGCTGATCATGGGCGGATCAGCGCCACGACAGGACCACCACCTGCCGGCCGAGACGACCAGCTTCGTCGACCGGCGTGGCGAACTGACCCAGGGCCGCGAACTGCTCGCCCGCGCACGTCTGGTGACGTTGACCGGGCCGGGCGGCGTCGGCAAGACCCGGCTCGCCGCGCGGATCGCGGACCGGGTGCGGCGCGCCTTCCCCGACGGCGTGCGCTACGTGCACCTGTCCGGACTGCACGACCCGGCCCTCGTCCCGCTCGCCGCCGCCGACGCGCTCGAGCTCCACGACCGCTCCGCCCAGCCGCCCCTCGAAGCCCTCGTCGAACAGGTACGGGACCGGCGGCTGCTCCTCGTCGTCGACAACTGCGAGCATCTGGCGGGCGCGTGCGCGCAACTGGCCGCGGCCCTGCTGCACGGCACCGAGGGCGTCCGGATCCTCGCCACCAGCCGGCACCGGCTCGGCCTCACCGAGGAGCATCTCCTGGAGGTACGGCCGCTGCCGGTGCCCGACCCGGACGGCGACCTGTCCGCCGCCCAGGGCTACCCGGCCCTGACGCTCTTCGCCGACCGGGCCGCCGCCGTCGTCCCCGGCTTCCGCCTCACCCCCGCCAACCGCGCCTCCGTCGCCCGGCTGTGCCACCGCCTGGACGGGCTGCCCCTCGCCATCGAACTCGCCGCCGTCCGCATGCGCGTCCTCGACGTCGACCAGCTCCTGGACCGCCTCGACGACCGCTACCGCTTCCTCACGACCGGCAGCCCCGCCGCCCTGCCCCGCCACCAGACCCTGCGCGCGGCGGTCGCCTGGAGCCACGACCTGTGCACCCTCCCCGAGCAGACGGTGTGGGCCCGGCTGTCCGTCCTGGCGGGCAGCTTCGACCTGGAGACGGCGGAGGCGGTCTGCGCGGACGACCCCCCGGAGAGCGATACCGGCCCCGCGACGGACAAGGTGAGGCGACTCCCGCACACGACCCCACCCGCCTGGCCGGCCCCTCACACGCAGGCCCCGTCCACACACCCCCGGCCCGCCGCGGCACCCTCCGGGACCGTGGACGCTTCGGTCGCACTCCTCCGGCCCGCCGCAGAACCGTCCGGGACCGTGGAGGCCCCAGCCGTACACCCCCGGCCCGCCGCGGCACTCCCCGGGACCGTGGAGGCCCCAGCCGCACACCCTCCGCCCGCCGCGGCACACCCCGGGACCCTCGACGCTTCGGTCGCACACCCCCGGCCCGGTGCCGCACCCCCCGGGGCCGTCGTCCTGCTCTCCGCCGTCCCGGGCCTGCGCAGGGACGACGTGCTCGAAGCCGTCGCCGGGCTCGTGGACAAGTCCGTGCTCTGCCGGGAGCCCGGGCCCGGCGGAGTGCGCTACCGGCTGCTCGACACCCTGCGGCAGTACGGTCTGGAGCAGTTGAGGCGGGTCCCGGGGCAGGAGGAGACCGCCCGGCGGCGGCAGCGCGACTGGATGGCACGGCGGGCCGAGGCGTGTGAGCGGGGCTGGTTCGGCCCCGGCCAGCCGGAGACGGTCGCCCGGCTGCGCGCCGACCGGGACAACCTCCGCGCCGCCCTCGACTTCAGCCTCTCCGCCCCCGGCGAGGCCCTCGCCGGACTGCGTCTCGCCGGCACGCTCTGGTTCCACTGGCACGCCTGCGGCGCCTCCCGCGAGGGCCTGTACTGGCTCGACCGGGCCCTGACCGCCGCCCCCGGACCGACCCGGGAACGGGCCCGCGGCCTGTGGGTCGCCGGGCTGCTGGCCGCCGCCACCCGGGACTTCCCCCGGGGCCGCCGCCACGCCACCGATGCCCTCGCCCTGGCCCGCACCCTCGGCGACGACGCCGAAGCCGCGCACGCCGAGTACGTCATCGGCGTCATCCGGCTGTTCGGTGACGACCTGCCCGGCGCGCTGCGGCACTTCGAGACCACCGTCGCCCGCGGCCCGGTGCCCGGACAGCACCTCAGCCTCGCCGGCCTCGACCAGGTCGAACTCGCCTGCGCGCTGGCCTACCTGGGCGAGGCCGAGCGGGCCGTCGAGGTCTGCGAGGAGGCCCTCGCGCTGTGCGAACGGCACGGCGAGCAGTGGGTCCGCTCCTACGTGCTGCGCATCCTCGCCCTCGCCCACGCCGTGCGCGCGGACTGGCCCAGGGCCGAACGGCACGCCCTCGAGGCACTGCGGCTCAAACTCGCCGTCCACGACGTCATCGGCATCGCCCTCACCCTCGACCTGCTCGCGTCGATCGCGGCCGCACGCGGCTCCCACGAGCACGCCGCCGTCCTCCTCGGCGGAGCCGACCGCGTCTGGGCCGACATCGACACCGGCCGCTGGGGCTCCCACACCCTCAACGCCGTGCGCCGGGACACCGAGGAGCGGGCGGGCCGGGCCCTCGGCCCGGAGGCGTTCGAGCGGGCCCACCGGCGGGGCAGGGCCCTGACGCTCGCGGAACTCGCCGGCCGGGAGCCGCGGGGGCCGGGCCGCCCGCACCCCGCGGAACCCGCCGCCCCGCCCCCGACCGACGACGGCACGGTCCGTCTGACCCGCCGTGAGACCGAGGTCGCCCAGCTCGTCGCCGAAGGCCTCGCCAACCAGCAGATCGCCGACCGTCTGGTGATCGCCCGCCGCACCGCCGAAGGCCATGTGGAACGCATCCTCGGCAAGCTCGGCTTCAGCAACCGCAGTCAGATCGCGGCCTGGGTGACGGCGCGGCGCTGCTCCACCCCCGCACGCACCCACCCACCCGAGGGGACCACATGACCACCGCCGAACACAGCCCGTTCGACCACCGCATGGCCGTCTTCGACTCCGACGACGGCTTCCTGGCCGCCGCCCTGCCCTTCCTCGGCGAAGGACTCGGCGCCTCCGGCGAGCCGCCGCCGGTGGCCATCGCTGCCCCGCACCACCTCGACCTCCTGCGCGACGCCCTCGGCCCCGGCGCGAAGGACGTCACCTGCATCCCGCACACCGACTGGTACACCGGCTCCGCCGCCAACGCCGTCGCCCGGGCCGCCACCTATCTCGCGGCACACGCCGGACCCGGCGGCCGCCTCCACCTCGTCATGGAACCCGTCTGGAGCGGCCGCGCCGGCCGCTCGGCCCGCGAGACCACCGAGTGGATCCGCTACGAGGCCCTCGCCAACCTCCTCTTCGCCCCCATGTCCACGACCGCCCTGTGCGCGTACGACACCCGCACCGCCGGACCCGCCGTCGTCGCCGCGGCCCGCCGCACCCACCCCGGCACCGAGGTCTACGAGGACCCGCTGCGGCTCGCGGCCGAACTCGACGCCGTACCGCTGCCGTTGCCGCCGTACGGCGCGCACCGCCTCCCGCAGCCGGACACCGCGGCGGTGCAGAGCTGGGCCGTCGGGCGGGGGCTGCCCGCCGCGGACGCCGAGCTGTTCGCCGCCGCCGTCGCGGAGAGCGCGGCGGCCCTCGCGCCCCTCGGCGGTGACGTCCTGCTGTGGGGGGAAGGCCCCGGCTGCGTCTGCGAACTGCGCTCGGCCCGCCGCATCGACGACCCGCTCGCCGGCTTCGTCCCGCCGGCCGCCGACCCGGAACCGGGCCCGGGGCTGTGGTACGCGCGTCAGGTCTGCGCCTACGTGGACATCCGCGACGACGCCGACGGAGCGACGGTCCGCCTCCAGTACGCATAGCCTTCCCACCTGCGCAAGCAGGTAGGGGATCGGGTAGTCCTCCCCCTGCGCCGGACCGCTCGTGGGGACCACCCTGGACCCATGCTGCAACTCTCCGGGCGGCACCTCCCCGACCCAGACGCACGCTACGGCCCGTTCCCGCAACCACCCCTGGGGGCAGGGCACCTGAGTGTCGAGTACGCACCCCTGCCCTCCGCAGTCCGCGAGGCGCGCGCGGAGGTGCGCAGGCAGTTGGAGGGCTGGGGGCTCGGCGAACGCGGTGACGTCGCGGACGTGGCGGAGCTGCTCGTCGGTGAACTGGCCACCAACGCCCTGGTGCACGCCGGGAGCCGCTTCCGGCTCACGCTGTTCGCCGCGCACGGCCTGCTGCGCTGCGAGGTCGCCGACGCCGAACGCCGGGTCCCCCGGGTGCTGGACGCGGGCACCGGGGAGAGCGGCCGTGGGATGTTCCTGGTGGACGCGCTGGCCCGGAGCTGGGGCTGCCACCGGGACGGGCCGGGCAAGACCGTGTGGTTCGAGCTCGGCACGTGCGGGGCGGACGGCTGTGGTCGGCGACAGCCGTGACGCACCGCCGGGTGGGCCCTGGCGGTGCGTTCTGCCCGCCTGGGCCCGTCCTCGGGCTGCGGGCCCGTCGTGGTCGATCCCACCGCGCCGCTGCGGAGAAGCCGCACCTCGACCATGCCCCGCGCCCCTGAGGCCGGTCCGCTCCTGCCCTCTTGTCGGTCCTGGCACATTGCTGTTTCTTGATCTGTATGGCCGACACCACGCAGCACACGGGTACGCAGCAACCGCAACCCCGGAAGGCGAGTTGGAAACACATCGGTCCGGGCATCGTCGTCGCGGCGACCGGAGTCGGCGCCGGTGACCTGGTCGCCACCCTGATCGCGGGCAGCAACTTCGGCTACACCCTGCTGTGGGCCGCCGTCATCGGGTGCCTGGTGAAGATCTCCCTGGCCGAGGCGGCGGGCCGCTGGCACCTGTCCACGGGCCGCACCCTGTTCGACGGCTGGGCGAGCCTCGGCCGCTGGACCACCTGGTTCTTCGCGGTGTACGTCGTGGTCTGGGGCTTCGTCTACGGCGCGGCGGCGATGTCGTCGAGCGCGCTGCCGCTGCAGGCGCTGTTCCCGGAGGTGATGGACCTCAAGTGGTGGGGCATCGCCTGCGGTCTGGTCGGGCTGGTCTTCGTCTGGTTCAACAAGTACGCGGTGTTCGAGAAGGTCATGACGGTCCTGGTGGGCGTCATGTTCGTGGTGACGGTGTACCTGGCGATCCGGGTCACGCCGAACATCCCCGACGCCCTCGCCGGTCTCCTGCCGGTGCTGCCGGACGAGAAGGACTCGATCCTCAACACACTGGGCCTGATCGGCGGTGTGGGCGGCACGATCACGCTCGCGGCCTACGGCTACTGGGTCAACGCCAAGGGCTGGACCGACACGGGCTGGATGAAGATCATGCGGCTGGACAATCGCGTCGCCTACGCCACCACCGGCATCTTCGTCATCGCCATGCTGTTCGTCGGCGCGGAGCTGCTCCACTCGGCGAACGTCGCCATCGCCAGCGGTGACAAGGGCCTGATCCAGCTGGGTGACATCCTGGAGGAGGAGTACGGCTCGGCGACGGCGAAGTTCTTCCTGATCGGCTTCTTCGCCACGTCCTTCACCTCGTTGATCGGCGTCTGGCACGGTGTGAGCCTGATGTTCGCCGACTTCGTGGCCCGGCTGTCGGGCACGGGCCAGGCCAGGGGCGAGGAAGTCGCCTCCGGGACGCGTGAACGCTCCTGGCCGTTCCGCGCCTATCTGCTCTGGCTGACCTTCCCGCCGATGATCCTGCTCTTCGAGGGCCAGCCCTTCCGTCTGATCATCATCTACGGCGTCCTCGGCGCGGCCTTCCTGCCGTTCCTCGCCGGCACCCTGATCTGGCTCCTCAACTCCGGCCGGACCCCGCGGGAGTGGCGCAACGGCCCGCTCAGCAACGTCATGCTCGCCGTCGCCGGCCTGCTGTTCCTGATCCTGTGCGTGAAGCAGATCTGGGACCAGCCGTGGGGGGAGTTCTTCTAGGACGGGAGAATGGCGGGATGACCCAGCAGCCCCCGCCACCCGGGCCCGGCTTCGGCCCGCCACCGCCGCAGTACGCGCCGGCGCCACCCCCGTACGCCGCCGCGCAGCCTCCGTACGCGCCCGCACAGCCTCCGTACGTCCAGGCTCCGCCGCAGCCGGCGGCCGGGCCGGACTTCCTGGCCGTCGACAAGCGCAACGCGGTCGTCGTCGACGCGTCGGGTGTCGCCTTCGAGTCGTCCGGTCTCTCGATCGAGTTCCGCTGGCCCGAGATCCGCAGCGTCCACTACCGGGCGAGTCCCAACGGCAAGGCACTGATGGTCGCCGTGGTCCACAGGGACGGCCGGTTCTTCGAGTGCGTGGTGGAGGCCCGGCCCCGGTCGCGGCTCCAGGAGTGGTTCCCGCAGCTGGCGTGGGTGCTGGGCCACTACAGGCCGGCGGGGTGAGGGACCTCCCCGCCCCGCCGGCGACGTCAGTGGTGGCTACGGCAGCCCGTGCACATGGGGCCCGACCGCGTTGGACCAGGCGTTGCCCGCGGTGGCGTCCCAGTTGGTCGACCACGTCATCGCGCCGCGCAGGTCGGGGTACGTCCGCGGGGGCTTGAAGGTGCCGCAGCCGGTGCCCTTGGCCAGGCAGTCCAGGGCGTTGTTCACCACGGTCGGTGAGACGTAGCCGCTTCCCGCTCCCCGGGTGGAGGCCGGGAGGCCCAGGCCGACCTGGGAGGGGGCGAGGCCGTTCTCCAGCTGGATGCAGGCCAGGGCCGTGAGGAAGTCGACCGAGCCCTGGCTGTAGACCTTGCCGTCGCAGCCGAGCATGGAACCGCTGTTGTAGTACTGCATGTTGACGACCGTGAGGATGTCCTTCACGTTCAGCGCGGTCCGGAAGTACCCGTTGGACGTGGACTGCATGTCGATCGTCTGCGGAGCCATCGTGAGGACGAGCGAGGGGCCCGCCTTCTCCGACAGCGCGCGCAGCGCCTGCGTCATGTACGTCGCGTTCAGGCCGTTCTCCAGGTCGATGTCGACGCCGTCGAAGCCGTAGGTCCGCATCACGGAGTACACGCTGTCCGCGAAGTTGGCCGCCGACGCGGCGTCGTTCACCGACACCGTGCCGCGCTCCCCGCCGACCGAGATGATGACCTTCTTGCCCGCGGCCTGCTTCGCCTTCACGTCCGCCTTGAACTGCTCGGCCGTGTAGCCGTTCAGCCCGGCCGAGTCCAGGGTGAAGGACACCGCCCCGGGCGTGCCCGTCGCGTCGGCGAAGGCCACCGCGATGATGTCGTAGGCGGCGGGCACGTCGGAGATGCGCTGGACCGTCGCCCCGTTGTTGAAGTTCTGCCAGTAGCCGGTCACCGCGTGCCGGGGCAGCGCGGGGCCGGGTCCGTTCGGCTTGTTCGTGGTGCCCGTCACGGCCGCCGACTTCGGCGACTCACCGGCCCCGTTCGTCGCCGCGACCTGGAAGGAGTACGACGTCGAGGCCGCGAGGCCGGTCACCGTCGCCGAGGTGCCGGAGACCGCCGTCACCTTGGTGCCGTCGCGGTAGACCGTGTAACCCGTCGCCCCGGAGACCGTGTTCCAGGCGAGGGAGACCGAGGAGGGCGTCGTGCCGGTGACGTTCAGGCCGCCCGGCGCGGACGGGACCGTGGGGCCGGGGTCCGTCCCCCCGCCGCCGTCGGGACCGAACACCGACACGTCGTCCGCGTAGTACGCCGCCTGCCCGTACCAGCCGTGCGTGTACACCGTCACCGAGGTGGTCGAGGAGCCGGTGGTGAAGGTGGTCGAGAGCTGCTTCCAGGAGGAGGAGTCGGGCGTCCAGGTGGACACGTCCGTCGTGCCCGTGCCCGTCACGCCCAGGTAGGCGTACCCGCCCCGCACCCAGGCGCCCAGCGTGTACGTCGAGCCGGGCTTCACCCGGACCGTCTGGGCGCACCGGGCGTTGTCCTGCCCCGAGGGGGTCGCCCGCAGCGCGGCCGTGCCGGTGCGGACGGGGGAGGAGACCGTCGTGCCGCTGCCCGCCGAGCAGGTCCAGTCGCTCAGGCCCGACTCGAAGCCGGCGTTCCTGGCGTTGTTGACGTCGGCGGCGCTGGCCTGGCCGACGGTCGTGACAGTGAGGGCCAGGGCAGCCGTGACGGCACCCGACCAGAACCGCAGGGATCGTCTGTGTGGGGACATGACAAGAAAATGGTTCAGACCAAAGAGGCTGTCAAGAGGTCCAGACCAACCTGTCGAGCAGCAGTCCCACCGCACACCCCGCCAACAGCACCCCCGTGGACATCCAGAACGCCGCACCCGCCGGGTCCAGCACCCCCGGCCGCAAGGACAGCAGCAGCACCTGCGCCGCCGCCGGAACCGCGCACGCCGCCGCCAGATGCCGCACCGGCACCTCGCGCCACGGCTCCGGATGCACCCGCGCCGCCGCCCAGGTGGCCAGCGCGACACACATCAGGTTCGGCAGGTGCACCAGCGCCAGCGCGGCCCCGAACGACCCGACGCCCTCCGGGCCGACCAGCGGCCCGTACACCAGCGTCATCTGGACGTACTCGGTGAGGACGAGCACCACGATGCCGACGGCCCAGCAGCGGGCGAGCGTCATCAGTCACCCCCGGTGATCTCGAAGAGGAGCAGGATCGCGAAACCCGCCGCGGCCAGGCCGCAGCCCGCGACCAGGGCCAGCGACTGGAGCACCGGGGACCAACTGCCCAGGCCCGCCACCGTCGCCGTGCCCGCGGGGTCGCGGGGGTCGTAGGTGACGGTGACCGGGCTGCCCTCCGTCGTCGACCAGCCCGCCAGGTCCTCGAACTCGACCCGCACGCCGTCGGCCGTGCGGAAGGCGAAGAAGTGCCGCCGTGCGTCGGAACGCTGATACGGCTCCGTCTCCACCCGCACGCACTCACCCCCCGCCCGCACGCCGCGCCGCAGCACCCGCGTCACCGTCACCAGCCGCCGCGCGTACCTCCAGGCCAGCGCGCCGAACAGCGCCACCAGCGCCGCGAGGACGACGTATCCCGCGCCCGGCACCGCCACGGTTAGTGCACCTCGACCGAGTCGATGATCCGGTCCAGGTCCCCTTCCGGCAGGGACCCCCGCTGCGCGTCGATCCGGATCGCGAAGGCCGTGTCCTGCGAGTCCAGCCCGGCCAGGATCACTCCCTCGACCGGAGTGCCCGCGGCCGGCCCGCCGTCCTCGCCGGTGGCCTTGAAGGAGAAGTCGATCCGCCTGGCCTCGTCCGTGCCGGCCAGCTCCACGTCCTTCTGGCCCTTGACGGCAGCGCCCATCTGGATGCCCGCCTCGGCGGCGATCGCGGCCTGCTCCGCGGAGTTCGCCTCGGTGAATCCCAGCTGCACGGTGACGACCGAGACCTTCCTGGCGCCCTGCGTCCGCGCCGCCGCCGCGGCATTGTGCTCGCCCCGCTCGGCCGCGCTCTGCTCCTCGTAGCCCTTCGGGTACGACACGTCGACCCCCTTCGTCTTCAGCGTCCCCCAGCCCTCGGGCACGCTGCCCGCGCCGGAGTCGGAACTCCCGCAGCCGGTCAGGGCGACGGCGGTCGTCAGCAGGGCGGCGGCCAGGCCGGCACGGCGGGTCTTCATCGGCAGGGACTCCCGTCTCGTCAGTTCGCACAGTAGCTGTAGGGAAGATAGGAGCGGCCCTGTCCGTGCGGCGCCCCCAGGAAGCGGGCGTCGGTCAGGGTCTCCGCCTTCTTCTCCGTGCTGATCGTCATGCCCAGGCTGAGCCCCAGATTCAACTCGAAGCCGTACTCGGCCGCGTTCACCTCACCCGTGTACGTCATCCGGCTCGACTTGCCCTGGTCGAACATCAGTTGCCCGAAGGGGTCGTCGGCGCCCGGCCGGGCCGTCGGGGCGTGGTCGGCGAACATGTACTGGAAAGGCGTCGCGACCTGCTCGTTGTTGCTGTCCAGCCAGCGTTCGGCGACCGCCCGGTCCCGGTCGCCCGCCGGGCCGGGGTCGAAGGTGAGCGTGTTCGTGACGATCTCGATGCCGGTCCGCGAGTCGGTGCCCTTCACCCCGGCGTTCCCGCCCCGCTTGTCCCCGTCCTTCTTGCCGTTGTCGCCGCCCGCCTTCGCGCCGTCCTTCTGACCGCCCTCCTCGACCGTGCGGGTCATGTCGACACGGACCAGCTTGCCGGTCTTCTTGTCGTAGGTGACGGTGATGGTGCCGGTCTGTGTCGTGTTCGCCGCGTACTCGCCGCTGAGCGGGCCCGCCTCGTACCCCACCTTGGAGCCGTACTCGATGGACGAGGAGTAGGTGTACGACTTGGTGTTCTTGTAGGAGTTGTCGGTCCAGGTGACCTCGGGCGCGTACTTGAAGGTGCCGCCGAGCGCGGCGCTCAGCTTCTTCTCGTCGCCCGCGGAGATCTTCAGGCCGGCCGACGCCGAGGCCTCCAGGCCCACCTTGCCGTAGGTGATCTTCCGGTTGTCGCCGAGGTGCTCCTTGATGCGGTTCTGCGTGTCCTCCTCGTCCTTCAGGGGCCCCTTCCCGAAGAGGTAGAGGATGCTGTCGCCGACGCTCGCCTCCGCGCCGCCCGGCATGGTCCGGCGCATCTCGTACATCTGGAGCTTCTCCACGTCGACCCGGAACCGCTGGGCCTCCTCGGGGCTCTGGAACACCCACGTGTCGCCGTTGGTCACCTTGATGCCGAGGCCCAGCTCCACCTTGTCCGCGCCGAACCGGCCCACCTTCATGCCCGGCTTGAAGTCCTTCTTGGCGGCCACCGACGCCGCGTCCGTGAACGTCAGATAGACCAGCTGGTCGCTGTCGTCGACCTTGCCGTCCCCGTTGACGTCCGTCTTCGCCTTCAGACGCTGCTCCTGGAAGCCGTACTCCTTGCCGATCTCCCAGAAGAGGATCTTCGCCTTGGATCCCGCCTTGTCGGTGACGGACGAGATTTGGCACAGCGCCGGCTCGAAGTCGGCGTCGGTGAGCGGCTTGTCCGGCCCGGGCCCGGCCGTCCCGCAGTCGCCGCCGGCGACCCGGCAGACCTGCGTGGCGATCCTGTCGTAGATCAACTGGCCGACACCGGTGGCCGACAGGGCCAGAACGATCGCCGCGCTGACGACGACCATCCCGAGGTACTCGGTGCCGGTCGCCCCCCGGTCGTCGAAGACCGCTCTGCGGCCGTACGCCCGTATGCCGCCCCCGTCCGCCATACGGCCCCCTCCTCGCCGATCCGCGTGCCATCCGGCCGTGTGCCTTCCGGCTGTGTGCCATCAGGCTGTGTGCCTTCCGGTCATGTGCCTTCCGGCCGTGTGTGCTTTCCGGACGGCGAGCGTAGGTACGCGACGCTGCGTCAGGCGTGGGCCTCAGGGCCCAAACGAAGGCCCACCGTCACCACTGGGCCCGCTGGGCCCACCGCACGGGGCCGCCCCGGACGCGCCTCGGCGACCGGCAAGATGCTCAACCTGCCCCGTTTTGACGCCTCTTGTGCAACGGCAGTTGCTCTCCAGCTACACAAACGCTGTTCTCCGGTCACAGAGGCGTGGATACAGTGCTGAGGTAGTCACGCAGTGAAGTCGACACGGTGCGCCGGAGTGACACCCGGCGTTCCGACCGGCATGGGGAAACGGGGAGCTGCGCGTGCCAACTGCCATTGCCGTGACCGGCGCCGACATGGCGCTGCCGCCACAGGACGAACGCACCCTGCCCGCCGTCGTGCTCCGGGACGTCGACCGACGCCCCCTGGAGCAGGCGCTGGCCGAGATGCAGGCCCTGGTGGAACACCACGGGCACGTGATCGTGGTCTGCTCACCGGCCGCGCCCACCGCGGTGCAGCGACGGCTGCACACCCTGCGCTCGCTCATGGAGAGCGACCGCATCGCCCTGTTCCGGCCGGACCTGCCGCCCCTCGGACTGGCCGTCCTGGCCCGCCAGTTACGTCAGCTCGCCTCCTGCGACATCAGCCCCGGCGTGCTCGCCTCGGCCGGCCGGCTGCTCGTCCACTACATCCACGCCGGCGCGCTGCTCAACTCCGTCGCCCGCCTCGACCGCGTCCCCGTGGGCCTGAAGTCGCATGCCAAGTCCTGGGTGCCCGGCAGCCAGTTCGGCGTCCTCGCCCACCCCGAGCCGCAGCTCGTCAGGATCACCCCCGAAGCCGCCCTGCCCGGGCCCGAGTTCGGCACCTGGATGCTGATCGCCAAGGGACAGCTCCAGTCCGACTGGGTCACCGGCACCCTCGCCCCCTCCTGGAAGGTGCAGGGGCTGCGCGAGACCCCGCTCCCGGCCGAATCGCCCGGCTGGTGGGGCACCGGCAGGCTCATCGAGTTCTGCAGCTACCTGCCCGACCTGTCCGTCCTCTACCAGCTGGTCACCTCCGTCCGGCGCAGCCGGTGCCACTGGTGCGGCATCGACGTCATCGGGGACCGCTGCGTGTTCTGTTCGGCGATGCCACCCGCCCACGACAGCCCACCCCACCAGCAGCCAGAGAACCGAACGGCCGTCGGCTGACGCTGACACCGCTCATCAGCACGTTCCGATCCCGCTCGACCGATATCCACAACGAGGTTGTACGGTTCATGAACTCCCGTCAGCGCCGCGGCGTGATTCTCCTGCTCCTGTCGGTCGTCTGCGCCCTCGGCGCCTTCGCCGGCGTGCTCTCCGTCATCAGCGACGTGAAGTCGAAGGTCGGCCCCGAGGTCACCGCCTACCGGCTCAAGTCCGACGTGCCGCCCTACACCACCCTCAGCACGGGCCAGTTCCAGAAGATCGAGATGCCCGAACGGTGGCTGTCCGACAACGCGGTCACCGATCTGCGGGAGATACAGGGCAAGATCGCCGTGACCACGCTGCGCGCGGGCTCCCTGCTCCAGTCCGACATGATCGTCCGCCAGCCGGCCCTCCAGCCCGGCCAGCAGGAGGTCGCCATCATGATCGACGCGGCGACCGGCGTGGCCGGCAAGATCACTCCCGGCGCCTCGGTCAACGTCTACGCCACCTTCGAGGGCGCCCGCGAGGGCGACCCCGACCAGTCGAAGATCATCGTCACCAACGCCAAGGTCCTCGACGTCGGCGAACTCACCGCGCTCAAGCCCGACGAGGGCAACCGCACTCAGCAGCCCACCGACGCCGTCCCCATCACCTTCGCACTGTCCGCCCTCGACGCGCAGCGCATCACCTACGCCGAGTCGTTCGCCAAGCGCGTCCGCCTCGCCCTCGTCGCGCCCGGCAGCGACACCACCGTCCCCGAGCGGGACCGGACGTACGAACTCGCGAAGGACAAGTGAGAGGCTGCCATGCCCACGAGGATCCTCCCGGCAGTCGGTGACACGGACGCGGTCCGGTCCGTCACGACACTGCTCAGCCAGCTCCCGGACGCCGAGCCCGTCGCGCCCGTGGTCGACTCCACCCAGCTCGTCGACACCCTCGCGCGGCTGGCCGCGGAGTCCGTCGACGAGCTGCCCGAGGTCGTGATCGTCCACGAACGGATCGGCCCCGTCCCCGCGCTGGAACTGATCCGCGAAGTGGCCCTGCGCTTCCCGGCCGTCGGCGTCATCCTCGTCACCTCCGACGCGAGCCCCGGCCTCTTCCAGGCCGCCATGGACTACGGCGCCCGCGGCCTGGTCGCCCTGCCGCTGAGCTACGAGGAACTCGCCAGCCGCGTCCAGGCGGTCGCCCAGTGGTCCGTCGGCGTACGGCGGCACCTGGGCGCCGGCGGCGACGTGTTCACCGGCGTCGGCGGCACCGTCGTCACGGTCAGCGGCGCGAAGGGCGGCACCGGCACCACCCTGACCGCGATCCAGCTCGCCCTGGCCGCCCAGGCCTCCGGCCGCAGCACCGCCCTGGTCGACATGGACCTCCAGACCGGCGACATCGCCTCCTACCTGGACGTCCAGTTCCGCCGCTCGGTCGTCGACCTCGCCGCGATCAACGACATCTCCCCGCGCGTCCTCGCCGACGCGGTCTTCCGCCACGACACCGGCGTGGCCCTGCTGCTCGCCCCCGCCGAGGGGGAACGCGGCGAGGACGTCACCGACCGCGCCGCCCGGCAGATCGTCAGCGCCCTGCGCTCCCGCTACGAGGTCGTCGTCATCGACTGCGGCGCCCAGCTCGGCGGCGCCGGCGCGGCCGCCGTGGAGATGGCCGACCGGGCCCTGCTGATCACCACGCCGGACGTGGTGGCCGTACGGGGCGCGAAACGGGCCGTGCGGATGTGGGACCGGCTGCAGATCCGCAAGGCCGAGGAGACGACCGTCGTCGTCAACCGGCACTCGCGCGGTACGGAGATCCAGCCGCCCCTGATCCAGAAGATCACCGGCACGGAGGTCGCGGCCACCGTGGTCCCCGCCAACTTCAAGGAACTGCAGAGCGTCGTGGACGCGGGCCGCATCCACGAACTGGAGAACAAGAGCGCGGTGAAGCAGGCCCTGTGGGGCCTGGCCGGAGAGCTCGGCCTGGTCAAGACCGCGGACGGCGCCCAGAAGGGGGGCCGGGGAGCGGGGGGCTTTCGGCGGAGGAAGGAGGGGTGAGGGTGCCTTTGAGGGAGCGGGACAAGGGTCAGGTGACGATCGAGTTCCTCGGGATGACGCCGACGATCATCGTGACCCTGATCGCGCTGTGGCAGGCCGTCCTCGTGGGCTACACGTTCGTCCTCGCGGGGAACGCGGCGGACGAGGCGGTGCGTGCGGGGACGGCGGCGCCGCGGGGAACGCGGCAGGCCGCGTGCGAGGAGGCCGGGCTCAGGCACCTGTCGGACGCATGGCGGTCGGGCGCAAGTGTGGCGTGCGACGGCACCGGCTACGTCACCGCGGACGTGGACCTGGAGGTCCCGGTCCTCTTCCCCGGCACGCTGTCCTTCGGGTTCACGGTCCACGGCCACGCCGGTGCGGTCGAGGAAGAGGAGGACTGAGATGTTCCACAGCCGTCAGCGCCGCGACCGCGGCCAAGTCGCCATCGAGTACATCGGCTTCCTGCCGATCCTGCTCCTCGTCGCCCTGGCGGCCGTACAGCTGGGGCTGATCGCGTACACGGCACAACAGGCCGGTACGGCGGCCCGGGCGGGGGCGCGCAGTGCGTCGCTGGGAGGGCCGGCCGAGGCGGATTGCAAGGCCGCGGTGAGCAGTTGGCTGGCCGGCAGAACGAGCTGCCCCCCGTCGATCGGCGGGGAGGAAGTGACGGTCACGGCCACCGTGCAGATCCCGTCCCTCGTGCCGGGCTGGGAGTTCGACCCGGCCGTCAAGACCGCCACGATGCCGCGCGACCACTGAAAGAAGAGCTAGGAGCACCGCACTCATGAGCCTGCGAGCACGCATCAACACCCCCGAGGAGAAAGGCAACCGGGGCGAGGACGGCCACATGGTCGCCTCCTACCGGGCCAAGCTCCTGGAGGAGATCGACCTCGCGGAGATGAGTTCGCTGGCCGCCGCCGAACGCAGGGCCCGGCTGGAGCGGGTGCTGGGACACATCATCAGCCGCGAGGGACCGGTCCTGTCGACGGTCGAACGCGCACAGCTGATCCGCAGGGTGGTCGACGAGGCACTCGGCCTCGGCATCCTGGAGCCGCTCCTGGAGGACGCCTCCATCACCGAGATCATGGTGAACGGCCCGGACGCGATCTTCGTGGAGCGCGGCGGCAGGGTCGAGCAACTGCCGCTGCGCTTCGCCTCGAACGACCAGCTCATGCAGACCATCGAGCGCATCGTCTCGACGGTCAACCGCCGGGTCGACGAATCGAACCCGATGGTCGACGCCCGCCTGCCCTCCGGTGAGCGCGTCAACGTCATCATCCCGCCGCTGTCCCTGACCGGCGCCACCCTCACCATCCGCCGCTTCCCGCGCTCCTTCACCCTCCAGGAGCTGATCGGCCTCGGCTCGCTCGACGAGCACATGCTGTACCTGCTGGCGGGGCTGGTGCAGGCGAAGTTCAACATCATCGTCTCGGGCGCGACGGGCACCGGCAAGACGACCCTGCTGAACGCCCTGTCGGGGCTCATCCCCGAAGGCGAACGCATCATCACCATCGAGGACTCCGCCGAACTCCAGCTCCAGCAGCCGCACGTGATCCGCCTGGAGTCCCGCCCGCCCAACGTCGAGGGCAAGGGCCAGGTGACGATCCGCGACCTCGTCCGCAACTCCCTGCGCATGCGCCCCGACCGGATCGTCGTCGGTGAGGTCCGCGGCGGCGAGTCCCTCGACATGCTCCAGGCGATGTCCACCGGCCACGACGGATCCCTCGCCACCGTCCACGCCAACAGCGCCGAGGACGCGCTGATGCGGCTGCAGACCCTGGCGTCCATGTCGGACGTGGAGATCCCCTTCGTGGCGCTGCACGACCAGATCAACAGCGCGGTCGACGTCATCGTGCAGCTGACCCGGTTCGCGGACGGCGCCCGCCGCATCACCGAGATCGCGCTGATGGACAGCCACGGCAGCGACCCGTACCGGCTGGTCACGGTCGCCCGCTTCCACGCGCAGCCCATGACCTCCGACGGCCGTATCCACGGCGTCTTCGAGTACTTCCCGCTACCGCGCCGCACAGCCGACCGCCTCTACATGGCGAGCCAGCCCCTTCCCCAGGCGTTCGGCATCGCCCGGACGGCGGACCAGCTAGCCACCCGAGAAGCCAGGTAGGACCGACCGATGGAACTGCAACCGCTCATCACGCTCACCAC
Source organism: Streptomyces sp. NPDC101110 (assembly GCF_044759525.1). Lineage (NCBI taxonomy): Bacteria > Bacillati > Actinomycetota > Actinomycetes > Kitasatosporales > Streptomycetaceae > Streptomyces > Streptomyces sp. NPDC101110. The sequence goes on from NZ_JBIVZM010000001.1 coordinate 588,409, forward strand.
CGGCATCACCCTGCTGACCTGCGTCCTCGTGGTCGCCGGCCTGCACTCCTACGCCATGGGCAAGGCACAGCGGCAGGCCCTGGTGGACCGCCTGTCCGCCACCGGCCAGGTCCCGGCGGGCGGCCGGCGCCGCAACTTCCGCGGCATCGACCGCAGGCTGCGGCGCACCAGGCTCGGCAAGAAGCTCGAACTGCGCCTGGCGGCGACCGGCCTGGACATCACCCCCGGCGAGTTCTTCGTCTACATGCTCGCCACGGTCGCGGGCCTGTGGCTGATCGGCCAGGCCGCCCTGGCACCGTTCTTCGGACCGCTGGCGGGGCTGCTCGGCATCGGTGTCGCCGTGCAGTTCCTCAACTGGCAGCGCCAGAAACGCATCGAGAAGTTCATCAACCAGCTTCCCGAGATGGCCCGGATCCTCGCCAACGCCACGCAGGCGGGACTCGCCCTGCGCACGGCGATCGGCATGGCCGCCGAGGAGATGGAGGCCCCGGCGGGTGAGGAACTGGGCAAGGTGGCGGCACAGCTGGCCGTCGGCGCCTCGATGGACGACGCCCTGGGCGAGCTGGCGGACCGTCTGCCGTCCCGTGAACTGGTCGTCCTCGTCACCACACTGGTCCTGTCCAACCGGGCGGGCGGCCAGGTCGTCAGCGCCCTGCGCAACCTGACGGAGACGCTGGAGGAACGCAAGGAGACCCGGCGCGAGGTCCGCACCCAGCTCTCCCAGGTCAACATGACGTCGTACGCGGTGCCAGTGCTCGGCGTCGGCTCCCTGTTCCTGATGAACGGGGTGAAGGACGGCGCCCTGGACCGCATGACCGGCTCCTCCTTCGGCCAGGCGGCGGTCATCATCGCCTTCTCGCTCTACGCCGTCGGCTTCGTCCTCATCCGCCGTCTGTCCCGCATCGACGTCTGAGAGCCAGGAGACAACCATGGGACTGCTCCTCGCCCTGCTGATGGGCCTCAGCGTCTGGGGCGTCTTCGCCGGCGTCCGCATGTACCGTGCGGAGGCCAAACTGCCCGGCGACCTCGCCCTCGCCCTGGAGGTCGGCTCCACGCGCACCGGCGCGGTCGACTCGCTCATCGACCGCCTCGGCATGCGCTACGCACCCGCGGTCCTGCGCCTGATGGGCCCGAAGCAGGTGGCCAAGTACCGCCGCAAGATCGACCTCGCGGGCAACCCCGGCGGCCTGACGATCGACCGGTACGCGGCACGGCGCGCGGTCTACGGCTGCCTGGGCGCCGTCGGTTTCCTGGTCTTCCTCATGCGGGGCCAGCTGCTGGTCGCCCTGCTCCTGCTGGCCTTCGGCGCGTTCTGGACGGAGGTCGGCATCTGGTCGGCGATCCGCATCCGCAAGGACGTCATCGAACGGACCCTGCCGGACTTCCTGGACGTCCTGGCGGTCGTGGTCAGCGCCGGACTCGGCTTCCGCCAGGCGCTGGACCGGGTCGCCTCCCGCTACGAGGGCCCCTGGGCGGACGAACTGCGCATCACCCTGCGCCAGATGGACCTCGGCATGAGCCGCCGCCAGGCCTTCGCGGAACTGCGCCGCCGCAACGACTCCGAGCAGGTGGCGATGTTCGTGACGGCGCTGCAGCAGGGCGAGGAACTGGGCGCGCCGATCGTCGACACGCTGGTGTCCCTCGCCAAGGACATGCGCCGTACGGATGCGCAGAACGCCCGCCGCAAGGCGGCCCGGGCCGTCCCGAAGGCCACGATGATGATCACGACCTTCATGGTCCCGGCCACGATGCTCCTGCTCGGAGCGGGCCTGATCCTCGGCTCGGGCACGGACTTCGGCTCGGTGACGGGCAAGTAGGGGAGGGGGACGGCCATGTCGATGACAGGGGAGCGGACGGGCCTGCTGGGGCGGCGGCGCCGCCGGGCCGAACGGACACCGGAGATCACTACGCCCCCCGCGGGTACGGTCCTGCCGGCGCATGTCCGCACGGGCGCGCCGGACGTACCCGTGACGTCGGTGACGCCTGCGCTGCCGCCGGGCTGGGAGGCGGCGGGAGGGCTCGTCGGCGGTGAGCCGACCCTGCGGATCAAGGGCGGCGGGCGACGACAGCCGACGGTGCATTCCACGAACGCGGCGGTCGCTCCGGACCCGGCGCTGACTCCGTCCCCGGCGCTGACTCCGTCCCCGGCGCTGACTCCGTCCCCGGCGGTGACTCCGTCGCAGAGCCCGGTGCCGACGGCCGGGGAGGTGGCGCGCGGGTCGGCGGGGGGATCGGCCGGCGGTCGGCCGCGGAAGGCCGGCGCAGGGTCGGAGCACCCTGAGACCGGACGTCCGGACGCCGTGGGCGCAGTGTCCCCGGAGGGGCCGCCCGCAGCCGGCGACGGGGATCGCCCGGGCGCTGCCGTCGGGAACCGAGCCGACCAAGCCGACCGGGGCCGGGCCGAGGCCCCGGGGGCCACCGGCACCACCGGCCCCGCGATCGACATCCAGGTCAACGCCCTGCAGGCCATGTGCCGTCAGGTCTTCGGCTTCCGGCTGGCCATGATCGCGCTGGCGACGCCCACCGCCCTCGTCAACGCCAACGACGGCCTTCCCACCCGCCTCGTCGGCGCGGCCGTGGTCATCACCTTCATGACCTCCTACGTCCTCTTCAGGGACTGGGAACGCTTCGGCCCCCTCCTCCTGCGCCACCCCTCCCTCCTCGCCGTGGACACCCTCCTCGGCGCCCTGCTCCTCATCGCCGCAGGCCCCGACAGCACCCTCGCCTACGTCAGCGTCTGCACCCCCCTCCTGGCCGGCCTGGTCTACGGCTGGCGCGGCGCGGCCGTCTTCGCCTCCCTCCAGGCCCTCCTGCTGCTGCTCATCCACGCGGCACAGGAGAACCCGGCGCCCGGCATCACCGAGTCCGCACTCCTGCCCGGCCTGTGTGTCGTCGCCGGTGCCGTCGGCTCCAGCCTCCGCAACCTCATGCTCCGCTTCGGCGCCGCCACCCAGGCCCTCACCACCGTCCAGGCCCGTCTCGCCGTGACGGAGGCCGTCAGCGCCGAACGGGCCCGTCTGGCCCGCGAGATGCACGACTCGGTCGCGAAGACCCTGCACGGCGTGGCCCTGGCCGCCGACGGCCTGACCACCTCGGCGAACTCCGACCGCATGGACCCGGCCGTGGTGAGACAGCAGGCGGCACTGGTCGCCCGTTCGGCCCGCCGGGCCGCCGCGGAGTCCCGGGAACTCCTGGCCGACCTGCGCCGCGAGTCGGACCCCTCCCAAGCCACGGACGTCCTGGTCGAACTGGCGGCCCGTACCCGCGACTTCAGCGCCCGCACCGGCCTGACGGCGGTCTACCGCCCCACCGGCGCGCACGCCGTGCCCCCCGTCCCCCCGGCCGTGGCCCGCCAACTGCTGACCATCGCCTCGGAGGCCATGGAGAACGCCCACCGGCACGCCCATCCGACCCGAGTCGACGTCAGTGCGGGTGTCCACGGCGACCTGCTCCGCATCAGCGTCCACGACGACGGCCGCGGCCTCCCGCCCGGCACCACCCTCGTACAACTGCGCCGGGCCGGTCACTTCGGCCTGGTCGGCATGGTGGAGCGGGCCGCCTCGGTGGGCGCCCGCATCCGCATAGGCCGCGGCGGCCACTCCCAGGGCACGGAGGTCCGTCTGGAGCTCCCCCTGGCCGCCCTGACCACCCCCACCGCATGACCCAACGACCTGAGAGGAGGCCCCCGATGCCGGACCAGACGCCCCACCCCACCGGCGCCCCGCAGCCGCCACCGCCCCACCCGTTCGCCGACCTGCCGCTCCCGCGGCAGCCCGGCCCGGCCCGTCGCCTCCGCGTCGTCGTGGCGGACGACAACCCCGTGGTCCGCGCGGGTCTCACCGCACTGCTCTCCGGCCGCGCCGACATCGAGGTCGTGGCGGAGGCCGCCGACGGCCGCCAGGCCTACGAGGCAGCTCGTCAGCACCGCCCGGACGTCGTCCTCCTGGACGTCCGCATGCCCGGCGTGGACGGCATCTCGGCCCTGCCCTACCTCGTACAGATCGCGCCGGTGGTGATGCTGACCTACAGCAGGGAGTCGGAGATCGTCCAGGAGGCCCTGCGCCGGGGAGCGGGCGGCTACCTGGTCCACGGCGAGTTCACGGCCGACCAGCTGGTCGACGCCGTACGGGACATCAAGGAGGGCCGGGCCCACTTCACCCCCACGGCGGCGGGCGCCCTGCTGGCCCAGCTCCGCAGGGATCCGGCCCCGGCCCCGACGGGGCCCCTTCCGGACGGCCTGGGCCAGTCATCGAGTGCGACTGCATACGGAATTTCCACCTCCGCAAAACCGTATACGCAACCTCAACTAGGCATGCCAGCAGTACCTTTGCAGCCGTCCGCGGCCCCTCCCGTACCCATTTCTCCAGAAAACCTTTCGCAAGTGCAACCGCATGTGGGACAGTCTTCGTCTGAGTGGACGAGTGGCCGCCCGGCTGCTCCCGACAGGTCGCGGTTCCAACTGAGCACGAGGGAGGCGGAGATCATGGACCTCATCGCGTCCGGCATGAACAACCAGCAGATCGCCGCCACGTGCTTCATCAGTGAGAAGACCGTCAAGAACCACATCAACCGCATCTTCGCCAAGCTCCACAGCACCAGCCGCGCCGAGGCCGCAGCGAAGTGGATCGGCACGGCGCCGGATTCACACCGGGGACTGGGGTGACCTCCGATGACGCGATGGGGCAACAACCCGTTGGGCCCGAGCGATTGGGCCCGGAATTGGGCCCAGGGGCCCTCTGGCGGACAGGGCCTTGCGCCGTACGTTCCTCGTGTCGAAAGCGACACAGCCGAAACCGGAGGGGAACACCATGAGCGACCTGATGCTGAAGACCGCCGTCGCGACCAAGGTCCGTGTGAACGGCTGGAAGAACACGACGGTCGAGGCGATGCACCGCCGCACCGCCGACAAGGGCCAGACGGCGGTCGAGTACCTGGGCATCATCGCTGTGGTGGTGGCGATCGTGCTGGCGATCACGGGTACCAGCATCGGGACGACGATCCTCAACAAGATCACGACCTTGATCGACCGGGTCGGGAATTGACGCGACCTCGCAGGTACGGCGACGCAGGGCAGGCCTTCCCCATCTACATCACGGTGGTGGGGGGCCTGCTCTTTCTCGCGCTCGCGTACTTCGCGGTCGGCCAGGCCACGGTGAACCGGGGTGGCGCTCAGACGGCTGCTGACGCCGCGGCACTCGCAGCGGCCCAGGACGCCCGGGAGCAGCTCGCAGGCAAGTGGGTCGAGGCCGTTCTCGACCCCGACAAGTGGTGGGACATCTTCAACGGCGACGTACAGCTGGCAGGCGACCCGTGCTCACGCGCGCATCAGCTCGCGGATCGGAACGATGCCGATGTCCAGGGGTGCTCGGGCGCAGGAGTGCCCTTGGGTTACGAAGTGCTCGTGCAGACCCGTAAGCCCATGGGGGAGTCCATAGTCCCCGCCACGGCGCAGAAGAAGTCGCGTGCGACCGCCACGGCCGTCATCGAACCTCGCTGTGAGTTCAAGCCTCTCGCCGAGGATGCAGGGGATGACGTGCTCCCTCGCCTTACGTGCGACGGCAAGAACTGGGACCTGAAGCCGGACGATCTCACCGAGCTTCCGGAGCCTGAGGATCTTTTCGACGTCCACCTGGCCGACTGAGAAGCAAACGACGAGTGATGAAGGAAGCGGAGAGATGAGCATGCGGTTCACTGAGAGGGCCCGCAGGAGGATGGTCGCGTTGACCATGGCGGCCGGACTGGCCCTGGGCGCGGCCGGCTGCGGCGGTGGTAGTGGCGACGACAAGAAGCCGGATACCTCGGCCTCTTCCTCCAAGGACCGCGGCTCCGCACCCAGCGCTCAGGAGGGCAAGACCGAGGCGCCGCTGGCGGAACTCAAGGGCAAGGACGGGCTACTTCTTCAGATCATGTCGGCCCAGCGGGACACGGGCGGCTTCCTCACCGTGAACGGCCAGTTCAAGAACGACGGTTCAGGTTCCGTGACCATCCCTGCCGAACTGCGTGGTGATGAGACGGAGATCCTCAAGCACGGCACGTCACTAGGTGGCGCGACGCTCGTGGACTCCAAGGGAAAGAAGCGCTACTACGTACTGCGCGATACTGATGGACGGCCATTGACCACGACGGGTCTCACCACGATCCAGTCCGGGCAGACCATCCCTGTCTTCATCCAGTTCCCCACACCACCCGCGAGCGCGACCGACGTCACCCTCCAGGTCCCGACGTTCTCCAGCGGCACCATCAAGATCTCCGGGTGAGGCCGGTCATGAAATCCCGCACTCGAACCCGGACGGCGACTCCACGCCTCACTCTGGTCCTCACCGCCGCTTCCCTCATGGTCGCCACGAACATCTACGGCGCCCTCTCGGCGCACGCCGACGAAACCCCCGGCGTGCCCCCCGGCACCGAGGCCTCCGCTTCCGCCCCCGTCGAGGTCGACCCCAACGACCCCGACCTGAAGCTCCCCGAGGGCGCCACCCTCGCCGAACCCAAAGTCCTCGACATCAAGCAGGTCGTAGAAGACCAAAGCGGCGACGAACGACGCGAGGACACCAACGCCGACGTCAAGTTCGCCCTCCAGGCCGAGGTCCTCTTCGGCAAGGACAGCGCGAAGCTCGGTGCCCAGGCCAAGGCACGCATCTCCGCGATCGCCGAGGAGATCAAGACGCAGAACGCCACGAAGATCCGCGTCTTCGGCTTCACGGACAACCTCGGCTCCTCCGCTCACGGCGACGTCCTCTCCAGGAAACGAGCCGACGCCGTACAGAACGTCCTCGACCAGGAACTGACCGCCTCCAACGTCACCTACGAGGTCCGCGGCTACGGCGAGCAGTACCCCATCGCCGACAACTCCACGGAGACCGGCCGCAAGAAGAACCGCCGGGTAGAGGTCTCCTTCCCCCGCGAGGAGAGCTGAGCCGGGGAAAGTGGGCCCGGGGTTGGGGCCACGGGCCCATGCGTGAGTGATCGACGTTCCTTAGCCTCGGCTCGATGTCCGTCCTGAACGGCCGTATATCGAGCTGAGCTGAGGTCGCGCATGTCCCCTGCCGCTAACCGGATACCCCCGTTCGGGTCGGGGGGTGCACAGAACAGCCCGTCCTGGGAACGGCGTTCGCCGTTGCCGAGGGAGCTGGGCTGGGCGCAGGTACTGCTGTGGGCGCAGTTCGCGCTGACGGTGCTGTACGTGGTCACCGTGCTGTCGGTGGTGACGTACCACTCCGGGGAGATCTTCGGAATCCTGGCGTACGACTCACTGCCCAGCGTGGCCGGTGTCTATTTGGCCCGGCGCCTGTGGCGGGGCGGGGTGTGGACCAGCCGCGCACTCATCGCCGTACAGGCGTGGATCGTATGGCTGTCGTTCGGCACGCTGCTGCAGGGTGACCCGCGGGGCATCACGCAGGCGGCGATGCCGGTGGCGGTCATCGTGTTGTTGCGCCGGGCTCGCTCGCGTGAGTGGTTCGAGACCGCTCCCCAGGACAGGGAGGAGCGGCGGCCGTTCAGCCTGGAAAGAATGATCCGCTGGCGACGGGACGAGGGCCAGACCGCGGTGGAGTACGCGGGCCTCATCGCGGTGGTCGCGGCGATCATCCTGGCGCTCTCGGTGGGCGGCCTCGGCGGCCGCATCGCCGACGGCATCCAGTCGGCCGTCTGCTCCGTCACGGGCACGGCCTGCCCCGCCGCTCCGCAGGGCGACGGTACGGAGACGGGTGCGGCCGGGGAGAGCGATGGTGAGCGGCCCGACGGTTCGGCCACCGGCGCCGACGGCGGCAACGACACGGACCCGGACGGCGCCGCGAACGCGGACGGTGGTTCACGCGCGGATGGTGAGACGGGTGCCGAAGGCGACGACCCGGCCACCCCGGGTGATCCGGGTGGCCGGACGGACACGGGTGCCGGCCGCGGTACGGGCGGCGACGACAGCGGCGGCGGTCCGGCCTGGTCGACCCGGATCATCACCTACGACGGCGCGGGCTCGAACGACACGGTCCCCCTCGCTCCGGGCTCGTTCGAGGACAAGTCCCTCTGGGGCGACGTACATGACCAGGAACGCCACGACAGGACCTTCATGGACCATGTCCGGGGCTTCTTCGTGGCCCCGACCAAAAGCTTCCTGGCCGACACCATGGACGTCGTCAGCGACCCGGTCGGCTCGGTCAAGGACACCTGGAACGGCCTGAAGGGCTACACCACGGACTGGTGGGGTGGAAAGGCCGACGAACTGGGCGAGGAGTGGGACAAGGGGAACTACCTCTCCTCCGTATGGGGCTGGGTCAATTCGCCCGAGGACTTCGTGTCCGACCTGGCGACCGACACGCTCGTCGACAAGGAGAACTGGGAGAAGGGCAACTACGGGGCCTCCATCGGCAACACGGTGGTCAACGTCGTCGGCATCTTCAGCCCGAAGACCATCACGAAGTTCACCAAGTTCAAGAAGCTGGCCGATGTCGGTGAAGCCCTCGACAAGGCGACGGACGCGGCGGACAAGGCCCGCAAGGCCGCCGAGGCGGGCGATGCCGACGGCGCTCGGAAGGCGGCGAAGGATGCCGACGAGGCCGCGGACGCGGCCGAGGACAAGGCCCGAGAGTCGGGCTGCACCATCGCTGCGCCGGCTCGCCGGATCCCGTACGGCGGCAACCCGCCCGGGATCACCACCGGCCTCCTCACCGGCTCCTCCGGCGCAGGCACCACGGTCCTCGCCGCCGGCCCGTCCGACTCCCCGTACGTCATCCTCGCCGAGGGTGGCTGCGACGAGGAGGCCAAGGAGGGGGCCCAGGATGCCCGGGAAAAGGCGGACGAGGCGGGCAGGGTCGCGGACGGGGCCGAGTTGGCGGACCGCCAGGAGGCCGCCAGGAAGACACTTGAGGACGAGGGCGTCCCGCACGCACCGCGGAAGATCGACGAGTTCGTTCAGCGGGCAAAGGACGACCCGGACCCGGACAAGAAGGAGATCGGCAAGGAGGAGGCCGCCCGGGCGCTGGACGAGATCTCCAAACTGGCCGGGACGAAGAGCATCTCCAAGGAGGCACGTTCGTCGCTGACCAGCAAGGTCACGAACGCCAAGAACACAGACGAACTCAGCCAGGCACGTGCCGAGCTCAACGCTGTCCAGCGGGCCGCAGACAACGACGCAGCACCCGGCACGACCGTGCACACTGCTGTCGGCAAGGACTTCGGTAAGGAGAACGTCGACCTCGGCAACGGCGAAACGGTGAACATCTCCGAGATCAACGACGCCGATGTTCTCTACCGGGGCAAGGACAGCAAGGTTCACGCCGTGGAGGTCAAGAACACGGGTAATGCCACCATCAAGGCCGACTTCGAACGGCAGGTCGAAGATCTGGCCGCATGGGCGGGGAAGGGCGGCCCGGGCAGGGCCACTCGAGTCGAGATCGAGACCACCGAGAAATGGACCAATATCTTCAGCGGCTACAAGAGCGGAAAGCGGGACGGCGTCAAGTACAAGCCCGAAGGGACACCGGCCGGAACAATGGCGAAGAACGGGGTGCCCGTACGGATCGCGGGGACGGACATTTCCCCGAGTCAGCTCAAGCGGATGGAGGCGGAGATCCAGGCCCGGAAGCAGACTGGGACGATGGATTGGTCCAGGATGAAGGATCCGAAGGAAGCGATGGATTACCTGGGTATCTCATGACGTCAGCGTCTCGGGAAGCTGCAGGGGCACGGACGGAGAGCGACTTGTGGACACTTACCTGCTGCCCGCCGCCATGCGCGAGCTGCCACCGCCTTGGCACGATCTGACATACCGCAGGTCTCAAGCTCTGGAGGCACTTGCCCCCAGGGGGGAGACACTCGAGCAGGCACGGCAGGTGCTGCGCGCGTGCCTGCCCGACCGACGGCAGAGTGTGCACGACTGGGACGAGGAACTACGGGACTTCTACGACGACCGCGACGACCACATCCTGGACGAGGCGGACGCCTGGCTGACCGGAATCATGCCGACCACGTCCCAGGTCACCCGGGAGCGGGTGGCGCAGGTGGTCGGGGTGTGGGCTGACATGGGGATCCCCACGGTGCCTGAGCCGCCGACCGAAGAGTGGATCGACAGGACGGCGGCGGAATGGGCCGCCTCGGTGCGGCAGGCGCTGGCGCACGACGCCTTTGCTTTCCTCGAGCGCGCGACGACCGCCGGATCGCTGGACCACGAGGAGCGTCACGACGTCGCGCTGCTCGCGGCCGCGTTCGTGCGGGTTGGCATGGCGGTCGAGGCAGCGGTGCGCCTGCTCGTCTCGCTCGGTCGTCCGCGCGGCGAACAGGCCCTGCGGGAGCTCGTGACCGCCGACGAGGTCCGGGACTTCCGCCCGTATGTGCGTTCCCGGCTTCTCGGGATGCGCCGTCCGGTGTACGACGCGCGTGCCCAGGAGGCGACCCGCGACGAGGAGCCGTTGCTGCCCGCAGGGCTGCAGGATCTCCCGTGTTCTTGGCAGGACGACTTCGGCTGGGGCGACACCGAGCCGGATTCCCGGAGCCTCGCCCAGGCGCGTTCAGCACTGGAGGCGTGTCTGACTGTCGAGCGGGTGTCGGACGACGCGCGGATGTGCGCTGATGCTCCGGCGGACCGCAATGCCGTCGCTGAGGTGGTGCGCGCTCTGATGCCCTACCCACGGCTGGTCACGCGCGAGCGCATGAACGAGGCGTGGCGCGAGTGCGAGTCGCTGGGGTTCGAACTTCGAGGCATCGACGCCGCGTGCTTCGCCAAGGTCTGGTGCGAGAGGATCGCTGACCGGGTCACCGCAGCCGTCTTCCGCTGGCTCGCCGACCTCCCCCAAGGCACAGGAGCTGTGGGCGACAAGGAACCGGCGGTTCCTTCGGCAGCGGCCCTCTGGGCTGCGGAACTCGCCGAGCGGTGCGCCCGGCACGGCAGCGCGGTACAGGAGGCCATCTGGTTCCTCCACCGCACGGACGACGTGCCGGGTAGCCGAGAAGCCCTGGCGCGACTGGCCCACGACCCGAGCCTGCCGACCACGACGAGGGATACCGTGCAGCAATGGGCGCCATAGCCGCCTCCCCGTCGTACGCCTTCCGCGGTCAGTCACGGGGGAAGTGACCATCCGTTCGCCGCCGGTACGACGATCTCCACCCGCACCCCTGCGCGCATCCCCCACTCACCCATCTCCCCGGCCATCGCCTCGACCACATGGCGGGCCCGCAGGCGAGGCATCCCCAGCCGCCCCGGACGCATGGTGCGGACGGTGATGACGCGCAGGCTGCGATCGAGATAGGCGACATCGATGGGCATGCGCATGCGGAAGGTGTGCACGCTGTTGGCGGGGGAGAGCAGGAGCGCCCCGTCGAGGGCGTCCCGCCCCAACAGTCCCTTGGTCCGCGCCCGGTAGGAGGTGGCGACCTCCAGCGGGACCCGCACGGGCGGCTCTCCGTCACCTCCGTGCACGACCAGTTCCCCACGCCCGTCCCGCCAACGCCGGCCCATCCGGACCCCCTCCGACCGTGCCACCCGTCCGTGGCTCCACGGCCCCGAACGTATCCGGATCCGACAGCCCCTCACATGGGCCCACGGGCCCAACGGGGGCAGGCTCTTTGCTGGTTCCTGACTGAAACGCCCTGCGCGGGAGCACCGTTGGCACTGCCCTTGAGCGCGTTACGCAACCGTTACTGCTCACGGACGACGACGAACCGCCGATTCCTCCCCATACAACCCGGCAGTTGACAACCTTCACCCTGGTGCGGCCGCACCCCGCTGTATAGCTTTGGTTCGCTCAAGAGAAGCCTCGCCACCTCCCGGGAGCCGAACGTGACCCGCCGCCCCACCCTCCTCGCAGCGCTCACGCTGACCGCCGCTGCGGCCCTGACGCTGTCCGCGTGCGGGAGCGATGACAGCTCCAAGAACAAGGACAACGACAAGATCGCGGGAGCGGATACGGGAGGGAAGGCGTCTCCCTCGACCGCCCCGAGCGAGCCGGACACGACCGGCCGCCCGAAGATCGAACTGCCGTCGGACCTCTCCTACACGTTCGACTGGCCCAAGACCGGAGACAAGGACAAGGACGCGGTCCTGGCCGACGGAGAGCAGTCCATCAAGGCCGTCGACCTGGCGATCGTCAACCAGAACGCCCTCGACAAGCCGTACCTCTACTACTACGAGGGCGAAGCAGCAGCCAGTACGCAGAAGTTCATCCAGAACTACGTCGACCACAAGGCGGCCATCACTGGCGCGTACCGCTTCTACGCTCCGCAGGTGGCGGTCGACAAGGACGGCTCGGCGTCCCTCAGCTACTGCGAGGACCAGGGCAAGGCGTACGTGAAGGACCTCAAGACCGACAAGCCCAGGAAGACCGAGGTCACGGCGAAGAGTTACGTCATCTACCACACGTCGCTCAAGAAGAACGACAAGGGCGTCTGGGTGATCCAGAAGATGGTCTCGCAGAGTGGGAGCTCCAAGTGCCAGCCGTGAGACAGCCGTTGGAGAAGCTCACCGCCGTGGTCCTGGCCGGCGCCTGCTGGTCGCTCCTGGCCCTTCCAGGAGTGGCCACCGCGGACGACACCTTGGGCGGTGACACACAGGGCACCCGTCAGGAGGCCAACGCGGGCGGGGACGGCACCGTCTCCGTCACCGTCGGTGGCGTCGTCTTCGACCGTTCGAAGAACGGCAGCGGCAAGTCCGCCGGTGCGCTCAGGGCGGCGACGTCCTGGACCCCGCCCCCCTGCTGGTACGCCCCGAAGTACACCCCGGACCAGTTGAAGAAGTACCTGGAGCCGACCTGGGAGGCCGGTTCGACGGGCTACGAGTGGGATGCCGCGCAGCGGGACCGCTACGTCAACGGGCACCCCTACAAGGACTTCAACAAGGACAAGACCGGCAAGGGCTACTTCTGGGACTCCTTCGTCAACAAGGACTTCCCCCCGGGCTGGGACTCCTGCGAGGAACCCATCTTCTGGGTGGACCAGGGCGATCCCCCGCCCGCGAACATCAAGAACGCCGTCACTCCGAAGGTGCTCGCCGAACTCGCCTACGCCGAGATCCGCGTGCCCGGCACCGAGGTGACGCTCGCCCCCGCCGCCCAGACCAAGGTCAACCTCCCGACCTGGGCCTGGCTGGACGCCGCCGACTTCAAGCCGGTGTCCGTCACCGCGTCCGTACCCGTGATCGGCGTCACCGCGACAGCGACCGCGACACCCCAGTCGCTCCGCATCGAGCCGGGCACGAAGGACGCCGTCACCTATCCGGCCTCCGGAGTCTGCGACATCGGCGACGGCCGCATCGGCGAGCCCTACGCCAAGGGCAAGGCGAACCGCACGCCCCCCTGTGGAGTGAGGTACCTCCGCTCCTCGGGCGACGGCACGTACCCCCTCCAGGCCACCGTCACCTGGAAGATCACCTGGACCGGCAGCGGCGGCGCAAGCGGTGACCTCCCGGACGGCTCCTTCGGTGCCACCCAGGACGTGGTCGTACAGGAGATCCAGGCCGTCAACCGCTGATCCGGGCCACGGCCCCCGACCGATGAGCGGCCACCCGCGCGGGTGGCCGCTCCGCCGTTCACGAACGGACGGGTCGTCTCCCTCCGGCCCGCTGACGAAGGTGTTGCCCGGCCTCATAAATGTGTTGCCCGGCGCTTTCGACCGCGGGTAGGAAACCCTCATGACCCCCACGGCCCGTAAGGCCCCCGAGACCCCCACGACTTCCCTGGGCGCAGTCTTCCGCCCCCAGTTGCCCCCTGAGCGACTCCGTTCCGTATGCGAGGCCGCGGAGAGAGCCGGGCTCAATGAGCTGTGGCTGTGGGAGGACTGCTTCAGGGAAGGCGGGATGACGACCGCCGCGGCCGCTCTCGCGTGGACCGAGCGTGTCCGGGTGGGGGTCGGGCTGTTGCCCGTGCCCTTGCGGAACGTCGCCATCACCGCCATGGAAGCCGCATCCCTGCACCGGATGTTCCCGGGGCGGGCGATCCTCGGTGTGGGGCACGGCGTGCAGGACTGGATGGGGCAGGTCGGCGCCCGCGTGGAGTCGCCCCTCAGCCTGCTGCGCGAGCATCTCCTCGCCCTCCGGGCCCTGTTGAGCGGGGAGCGCGTCACCGTCGACGGCCGGTACGTCAAGCTGGACGACGTCGCCCTCGACTGGCCGCCGCTCACCCCGAAGACCGGTGTGCTGGCCGGTGCCACCGGGCCGCGGTCGCTGCGGCTCAGCGGAGAGGCCGCCGACGGCACCATCCTCACCGCCGCCACCAACGCCGCGGGCGTCCGCCGAGCACGGCAGCTCGTCGAGGAGGGGCGCGCTGCGGCCGGGCGCGAGGCCGGGCCTCACCCCTTCGTCGTCTATCTGCTCACCGCCACCGGGCAGGACGCCGACGCCCGCCTGCGCGCGGAACTCGACGCCGAAGGGCTCGCAGCCGTTCCGGACCTCGGGGTCGCCGGAGATGCCGGGGCCGTCGCCGAGGCCGTCGAGCGGCTGGTCGAGGCCGGCGCCGACAGCGTCGTACTGCAGCCGACGGCGGACGAACCCGATCCGGAGGGTTTCGTGCGGTTCGCGGCCGAGGACGTCCGCCCCCTCGTCCCCTGAATCCCCACGTCCCCTGAATCCCCACGTCCCCCGCAAATCCCTACGTCCCCTGCAATCCTCACGTCCGTCGAAGCCCACTCGTCTCCTGGTATCCAGTAGCGGCCGGGCGAGGGGTGCGACCTGCCCGCACCAAGCTGGTCCGATGAGGGGCCAGGTGCCGGCACCGCGCCTGCCGGCACAACCGTGGTCGTGAGGGCCCGGGTGCCGGCAAGAAAACAGTGGGCGTCCCCGCTCGTCCGATGCCACCATCTCCCCATGGCACAACCCCTGGAACCGCAACCGCACCCCCCACGCCCCACCGCCTACGAAGACCTGGTCGCCGAAGGCGCCTCCGTTCCCACGGAAGGCTGGGACTTCTCCTGGTTCGAGGGGCGGGCGACGGAGGAACGCCCCTCCTGGGGGTACGCCGTGTCCATGGCCGAGCGGCTGGGCCGGGCGAGTGCGGTGCTCGACGTGCAGACCGGGGGAGGAGAGGTGCTGGACTTCGCCCTCGCCAGAGCCGCGGGCGGGGACAGCGGTGAGCCGGCCGGGGCGGCCGCCTCCCCCACCACCGAAGCCCCCGTCCCGAAGCCACCCCTCCTCACCATCGCCACCGAGGGCTGGCCGCCCAACGTCGCCAAGGCCACCGCCCTGCTCCGTCCGCGCGGCGTCGGGGTCGTCGCCGCCGCCGAGGACGCCCCGCTGCCCTTCGCCGACGGTGCCTTCGACCTGGTCGTCAGCCGCCATCCCGTCCGCCCCCAGTGGGACGAGATCGCCCGCGTCCTCCGGCCCGGCGGGACGTACTTCGCCCAGCATGTCGGCCCGAGCAGCGTCTTCGAACTCGTCGAGTACTTCCTCGGGCCCCAGCCGGACGATGTGCGCAGCGCCCGCCACCCCGACCGTGAGCGCGCCGACGCGGAAGCCGCCGGGCTGGAGGTCGTCGGCCTGCGGGCGGAGCGTCTGCGCATGGAGTTCCACGACATCGGCGCCGTCGTGCACTTCCTGCGCAAGGTGGTCTGGATGGTCCCCGGCTTCACCGTCGAGGCGTACGAGCCGCGGCTCCGGGACCTGCACGAGCGCATCCAGGCCGAGGGGCCCTTCGTGGCCCACAGCGCCCGCCACCTCTTCGACGTACGCAAGCCCGGCTGAGCACGCACCCACACGAGCCGGGCGGCGCGTCACGCGTGCGGACCCACCGTCACCTCTCCCACCACCAGCTCGGGCGTCGCCTCCAGCACCTCGCCCACCCGCTCCACCTGCTCGCCCAGCTCCCGGTGCTGCCGCGCGGTCAGCCGCACCAGCGGTTCGACCGTCACGGTCGTACGACGGCCCCGGCGCCGTTGGTGCCACACCCCCGCCACCACACCGTCGACGAGCAGCACCGGGTAGTTGCCCGCCTGGCCGCCGCCGAGGGCGCGCCGGTACGCCTTTCCGGGGAAGAGCCGCTCGCGGGGCTGCCCCGCGATGACGTACGCGTCGAAGTAGGGGAGCAGCCGTACACCGCGTGCCGGTCCGGACGAGAAGTCGGTGTCACCCGCCGCGACCCACGCCGGTGTCCCCTCGAAGTCGATCTCCTCGATACGGCCGTCGGCGGCCAGCTCGCCGAACAGGGCCGTCGCCCAGCCGGTGGGCGCCGCCAGCCAGCGCGCGAAATGCCGCGGCGTCGCCGGACCGTACGCATACAGAAAGCGCTGGACGAAAACAGCGGGCAGGCCCCCCGCCCGCACCGCGGAGCCCGCCCCACCGCCAGGCAGCGCCGGCCGCGTGTACGTCACCTTGCGACCGCGGTTCGGGCCGAAGCACAGCGTGCCCGCCCAGCCGGCCCGGTGCATCACCTGTCGCCAGCGCGGCCACAGGTCCTGGAACGCCGGCATCACACGGTCGCCGGCCCACGGTCCGGTGCGGGCGACGACCTCCTCGGACAGTTCGTCGACGGTCAGGCATCTGCCGTCGAGCGCCTCTCCGATCGCCGTGACGACCTGGTCGGTCTGCTCCTCGGTGAGCCGTACACCAGGGGGGAGCGGGCTCGGTCCACTGGGCACCGCGGTCAGCGCCGCCGAGAAAAGGGGCAGTTCACTGGCCGGGAGGAGATGGACCGTGCCGCGTGGGCCGTACGTCTTGACCAGGGACCGGTCGTCCCAGAGCGCGGCCCTTACGTCAGCCCGCGTCACCCCGTCCGTCCGCATCCCGACCGACAGCTCCGCCGCGGAGAGCACCTGCGCGTGCGCGCCCAGCATCGCGTCGACCACCTCGGCGACCGGCGTGCCGGCCGCCGCCGGCCTGGCCAGGAGCTGCCGCTCCGCCCTGCGTGCGCTCGCCGCGTCCCACGTGATCTTCAGGGTCGTCGTCATGAGGCGAGGCTAGAACGCAATGAGGACAGAAACAGTCCTAAATGCCGCCCTGGCTGTCAGGCCCGGCGCCCGCCCGGCCGTGAGGCCCGCCGCTCGCTCCTTTCACACACCGCACTTCCGCATCATCCGACGAGGGTTTTCACATCGTTATCGCCGGCGGCTCGCTTCTGAGCGGCCGCTCACATAGATTCGAGGCGGGGAACTTCGCGTAAGCAAAGCTGCGCGGGCGGTGCCGCGCAGTGGAGGGGACTGCGCGGTGCCTGGGGGTCCGACGTCGAGCCGTACGGCGGCGATACCGGTCGGCAAAGCATCCGTGCACAGGCGGTCCGGACTGCCGCAACCCGCGTCCGGCGGTGGTTCCGGGTCAAGTGGGCGTTCACAACCGGTTCACCCATCGGGGGGATGTCGGGACAAGTCGCCCGAGCGGGCCCCAAGGTGCGGCAAATCCTCCGACCTCCGGCCCCCGGACGTCTGATTCCCCAGCGTATGCGCCTTGTTCCGGCCAGAAGCCGGTCCTGAGCGAGGGGCTCCGCGGGCATCGCCGCGTCGCCGTGTGGCTCCGGAGAGTAGTTGTGGCACGCCGATGCGCGCGCCATCACTCACGAAGGGTTATGGTGGAAACCCCCCCTCGGGCCGGTCCGTCTCCCCCCCACGGACCGGCCCGTTTTTCATGGTCCGCCGGGCGGCTCGAACCACCGGCCGGAACCGTTCGTTCCGCCCCCGTTGGAGGCCCAGGGCCCCGGCGAGGGTAGGCTTCGCCTCCGGGGACTGCCACACGGGCGGGGACCGCCCGCGGCCACGACCGGGCCGCACGCCGCGGCCTGTCCGATCCGTACGGAGGGGCTGACAATCACGTGAACCTGCGCGACAAGCTGCGCGGCCTGCTGGTCAGGCTGTACGCACGCCGGGTGGAAGGTCACCTGGACCACGCTCAGGTGCCCAAGCACATCGGCGTCATCATGGACGGCAACCGGCGCTGGGCGAAGGCCGCCGGTTCCAGCACCGTCGACGGCCACCGGGCCGGTGCCGGGAAGATCGAGGAGTTCCTCGGCTGGTGCACCGAGACCGACGTCGAGGTCGTCACCCTCTGGCTCCTGTCCACGGACAACTTCGACCGCCCGCAGGAGGAACTCGTCCCCCTGCTCGGCATCATCGAGGACGTCGTCCGCACCCTGGCCGCCGACGGCCGCTGGCGCGTGCACCACGTCGGCACGCCCGACCTGCTGCCCTCGGGGCTGCAGACCATCCTCAAGGAAGCCGAGGAGACCACCGCGCACGTCGACGGCATAGTGGTCAACGTCGCCATCGGCTACGGCGGCCGCCAGGAGATCGCCGACGCCGTACGGTCCATGCTGCTCGACGCCCAGGACAAGGGCACCTCGATGGAGGCCCTCGCGGAGGCCGTCGACACCGACATGATCGGGCGTCACCTCTACACGAGCGACCAGCCGGACCCCGACCTGGTCATCCGCACCAGCGGCGAGCAGCGGCTGTCCGGTTTCATGCTCTGGCAGACCGCCCACTCGGAGTACTACTTCTGTGACGTGTTCTGGCCGGCGTTCCGCAAGGTGGACTTCCTGCGGGCCATGCGCGACTACGCCGCCCGCCACCGGCGCTACGGCGGCTGACGTACCCGCCGCGGGGCGCCCGGATACGGGACGTCCCACGTCACACCACCTCCCGGTGCCCGGTCGAGGGTGCGCGGTAACGCCGAGTTCACCGGCCCGCCGTCATATGCCGTGGCATGGCTACGCTCGTTCGAGGGCATAACCCAGACAGGTCGACGCCCGAACCACGGGTGTCGGATCTCAGCGGACGGCACGGGGCCGTCCGCCCGGGAGGCCCTTTGCACCAGCCCGATCGTGCGGTCACAGCACGGACGAAGAGGCGGAGGGCCGGTTCTCGGCCCGCGCAGGGCGGCCGACGACCGGTCCAGCTCCATACCGTCGCTCCCCGACCTCATCCGAGGGGGTACGTCCTTCCGTGGTGACCAGCACAAAGCGCCACAAGCCCGACCGGCGCACCTATGTTCTCGACACCAGCGTCCTGCTGGCCGACCCGAACGCCCTGAACCGCTTCGACGAGCACGAGGTCGTGCTCCCCATCGTCGTGGTCACGGAGCTGGAGGCCAAGCGGCACCATCCCGAGCTCGGCTACTTCGCCCGGCAGGCCCTCCGCCTGCTCGACGAGTTGCGGGTCCGGCACGGTCGCCTCGACGCCCCCATCCCCACGGGGGACCTGGGCGGGACCGTCCGTGTCGAGCTCAATCACTCGGACCCCAGCGTGCTGCCCAGCGGCTACCGCCTGGGGGACAACGACTCCCGCATCCTCGCGGTCGCCCGCAACCTGCAGGCCGAGGGACTCGACGTCACCGTCGTGTCGAAGGACCTCCCGCTCAGGATCAAGGCGTCCTCCGTCGGACTCCTCGCCGAGGAGTACCGCGCGGAACTCGCCATCACGGACTCCTCCGGCTGGACCGGAATGTCCGAACTGACCCTGCCGGGCGAGCAGGTGGACATCCTCTTCGAGGAAGGGCACGTCCACGTCCCCGAGGCCGCCGAACTCCCGGTGCACACGGGCCTGACCATCCAGTCGGAGCGCGGCAAGGCGCTCGGGCGGGTCACCCCCGAGGGCAACATCCGGGTCGTGCGCGGGGACCGGGAGGCGTTCGGCATCAAGGGCCGCAGCGCCGAGCAGCGGATCGCGCTCGACCTGCTGCTCGACCCGGACGTCGGGATCGTGTCCATGGGCGGCCGGGCCGGCACCGGCAAGTCGGCGCTGGCGCTGTGCGCCGGTCTGGAGGCGGTGCTGGAGCGCCGTCAGCACCAGAAGGTGATGGTCTTCCGTCCGCTGTACGCGGTGGGCGGGCAGGAGCTGGGCTATCTGCCGGGCTCCGAGGCCGAGAAGATGAGCCCCTGGGCGCAGGCCGTGTTCGACACGCTGTCGGCGGTCACGTCCCGGGAGGTCATCGAGGAGGTCACCGCGCGCGGGATGCTGGAGGTCCTGCCGCTCACCCACATCCGCGGACGCTCGCTGCACGACGCGTTCGTGATCGTGGACGAGGCCCAGTCGCTGGAGCGGAACGTTCTTCTGACCGTTCTCTCCCGGATCGGGGCCAATTCACGGGTGGTTCTCACCCATGACGTGGCCCAGCGGGACAACCTCAGGGTCGGCCGGTACGACGGTGTCGTCGCCGTCGTCGAGAAGCTGAAGGGGCATCCGCTCTTCGCCCATGTGACCCTGACGCGGTCCGAGAGGTCCCAGATCGCCGCCCTTGTGACCGAAATGCTCGAAGACGGGCAGATCTGACCGCCCAGCAGTAAGTAATGGCGGTTATGCGATAGTTGGCGCCGTCCGGAAAAGGCCAAGAGCCTAGCCGGGCGGCGCCTTCGCGTGTGGCCGTTCCGTGGAATTTCCTGCGTCAAACGGGATGTGAGCTTTCACACGCAACTCGGAATTGCCTTGCCCCGTCGTGTTACGGCAGAGTCTCACTCCTGTCAGGCCCCGCATACGACACAGCTGTACCCCCAGCGGTACGGCACCACAAAAGCAACAGCACCAACTGCATAGCGATGTCGTATGCCGCCCGAGCAACACGCGGCGCTTCCCTCGGGGGAGTTGCCCACCGGGCCCGCGCCTCCCGTGACCCCGCAGTTGGGGAGGCCAGTGCCAGGGGCACGATTGCGTCCGCGAGGGTCACCGAAGCGGGCGATGCTGGAAGGAAACCGTGTGAGCCGGATCTCGGTCCGGGGATTCGCAGTGGCTTCGGCCACGGCGGTCACCGCTGTCGGAAGCGTCGTCGGCGTTGCCTCGGGCAGCACCGCGCAGAACAACGACGCGGAAGCGACGGCAACCGGCGCCACGCTGCTCGCGGACATCCCCGCGGGCCAGCAGGCCCAGGTACAGACCGCGTCGCTGACGCAGCAGGCCGACGCACAGGCCATTCAGGCGGACGCGAGCGCGAAGAAGGACGCCGAGGAGGCCGCCCGCAAGGCCGCCGCCGAGACGGCCATCGCCAAGAAGGAAGCCGCCGAGAAGGCGGAGAAGGCCGCCGAGGCCGCGGCCAAGGAGCGCGCGGAGGCCAAGTCCGCCGCCAGCCGCTCCAAGGACATCTCCGACTTCCCCGTCGCGAGCTCGTACAGCATCGCCCAGATCCAGGCGATGGCGCGGCAACTGGTGCCGTCGGGCCAGTTCCAGTGCTTCAGCAACATCGTGGACCACGAGTCCGACTGGAACTACAAGGCCGTCAACCCCTCCTCCGGGGCCTACGGCATGTTCCAGGCGCTGCCCGGCTCCAAGATGTCGTCCGTCGGCGCCGACTGGCGGACCAACCCGGCCACCCAGATCAAGTGGGGCCTCAACTACATGAACGACCGCTACGGCAGCCCGTGTGACGCCTGGTCGTTCTGGCAGGCCAACCACTGGTACTGAGCCGACCGGCCCCCGGCCGATCCGTTCCTCCGCTCGAGCCCCGCACCGTCGTCCGGTGCGGGGCTCGAGCCATGTACGGTCGGACGGACGGCTCCCCGGGGGAGTGGTGCGCCAAGACGGGGGAAGAGGACGGATCATGTCGCGAGTGCCAGGGTGGCTCGGCCGGCTCGGTGCCGGGCTGACCGAGATGAGCGAGCGGTACAACGAACGCCGCGCCGAGGCCGAACGGGAGCAGGACGACGCCGAGTCACGGACGTTCGTCGACGGTTCGGTTCCGCCGCCCCCGGACTACGCGCCCGAGGTCGCCGCCCGTCCCGATCCCGCGCTGGCCGTGCCCTGGGGGGTGCGGGTCGCGGCCGAGGCCGGCTGGCGGCTCCTCGTCCTCGCGGGCACCCTCTGGGTGCTGATGCGGGTCATCAGCGCCGTCCAGCTCGTGGTGCTCTCCTTCGTCATCGCCCTGCTCATCACGGCGATGCTGCAGCCGACGGTGGCGCGGCTGCGGCGCCACGGCGTGCCGCGCGGGCCGGCCACCGCACTGACGGCCGTCCTCGGCTTCGTCGTCATCGGCCTCATCGGCTGGTTCGTGACCTGGCAGGTCATGGAGAACATCGACGACCTCTCGGGCCAGATCCAGGACGGCATCGACGAGTTGCGGAACTGGCTGCTGAACAGCCCCTTCCACGTCACCGACAAGCAGATCAACGAGATCGCCACCAACCTGCGCGAGGCCGTCGGGGCGAACACCGACCAGATCACCTCCGCCGGGCTCGAGGGCGTCACGGTCGTCGTCGAGGCGCTCACCGGGATCCTGCTGTCCGTCTTCTGCACGCTGTTCCTGCTCTACGACGGCAAGCGGATCTGGGAGTGGACGCTGAAGCTGGTGCCGGCGGCGGCACGGCCGGGGGTGGCCGGGGCCGGTCCCGCGGCGTGGCGGACGCTCACGGCGTACGTGCGGGGCACGGTCATCGTCGCGTTGATCGACGCCATCTTCATCGGGCTCGGGATCTACTTCCTCGATGTGCCGATGGCCGTGCCGCTGGCGGTGTTCATCTTCCTGTTCGCGTTCATCCCGCTGGTGGGTGCGGTGGTGTCCGGTGCGCTGGCGGTGGTCGTCGCGCTGGTCACCCAGGGGGTGTTCACGGCCGTCATGACGCTGGTGGTGGTGCTGGCGGTGCAGCAGATCGAGGGGCACATCCTGCAACCGTTCATCCTCGGCCGGGCCGTGCGGGTGCACCCGCTGGCGGTGGTGCTGTCGGTCGCGGCCGGCGGGATGGTGGCCGGGATCGGCGGTGCGGTGGTCGCCGTGCCGCTGGTGGCGGTGACGAACACGGTCGCCGGGTATCTGCGGTCGTACTCGCAGAAGTCGGCGCTGCGGCACTCGGTACGGCCGCGCGGGGCCACGGCGGTCAGCGCGGAGCCCGCTCCTGAGACGCCGTCGCAGTAGCGGGACCCCCGACACACCACAGGGCCCCGCCCACCGGTCAGGTGGGCGGGGCCCTGTGGTGCGGGGCGGACGGCCGGGGTTACTCGGCCAGGACCGCCTCGGCGTCCAGCGTGACGCCGACCGCCTGGATCACGGAAGCGATCTTGAACGCCTCCTGGATGACATCGCGGTCCAGGCCCGCCTTGCGCAGCACCTGCTCGTGCGAGTCGAGGCACATGCCGCAGCCGTTGATCGCGGACACCGCGAAGGACCACAGCTCGAAGTCGACCTTGTCGACGCCCGGGTTGCCGATGACGTTCATCCGCAGACCCGCGCGCAGGGTGCCGTACTCGTGGTCCGACAGCAGGTGGCGCGTGCGGTAGAAGACGTTGTTCATCGCCATCACCGCGGCGGCGGCCTTGGCCGCCGTGTAGGCCTCAGGCGACAGGTTCGCCTTGGCCTCCGGCTCCAGCTCGCGCAGCACGATCGGGGAGCGCGAGGCGATCGCCGTCGACAGGACCGTGCCCCACAGCTGCTGCGCCGGCAGGTCGGAGTTGCCGATGACCGAGCCGAGGTTCAGCTTCAGGTCCTTGGCGTAGTCCGGTATCGCGGACTTCAGTGCGTCGAGGGACATGTCAGATCACTCTCCGGCGAGCAGCGCGACCGGGTCGAGGGTCTCCTCGCCCTTGGACCAGTTGCAGGGGCAGAGCTCGTCCGTCTGGAGCGCGTCCAGGACCCGGAGGACCTCCTTGGGGTTACGGCCGACCGAACCCGCGGTCACCATCGAGAACTGGATCTCGTTGTTCTGGTCCACGATGAACACCGCGCGCTTGGCGAAGCCGTCCTCGCCCTCGATGCCCAGCTCGCGCATCAGCTCGTGCTTGGAGTCGGCCATCATCGGGAAGGGCAGGTCACGCAGGTCGTCGTGGTCCTTGCGCCAGGCGTGGTGGACGAACTCGGAGTCACCGGAGAAGCCGAGGACCTGCGCGTCGCGGTCAGCGAACTCCTCGTTCAGCTTGCCGAAGGCGGCGATCTCGGTCGGGCACACGAAGGTGAAGTCCTTGGGCCAGGCAAAGATGACCTTCCACTGACCCTCGTAGGTCTTGTGGTCGATCTGCTGGAACTCCTTGCCCTTCTCCAGCGAGACACAGGCGGTCAGGTCGAACTCGGGGAACTTGTCACCGACAGTGAGCACACGCTCTCCTTGCAGCGAAAGAAACACCCGGATCGCGGGTGTTTCCCATGGGTTGGACTGTGTTGATGTTGGCACAGGCTCGATTGATTACGGAAATAGCTACACTCGGTCGGGTTGATCGGAGGTAGTTATCAGTGACTGTCGGTGGCAAGCGCAGGCAGCCCAGTCTCGCCCAGCTCCGTGCCTTCGCGGCGGTGGCCGAGCACCTTCATTTCCGGGACGCGGCCGCGGCGATCGGCATGAGCCAGCCCGCCCTCTCGGGCGCCGTGTCGGCCCTGGAGGAGACACTCGGAGTGACGCTCCTCGAGCGTACGACGCGCAAGGTGCTGCTCTCGCCCGAGGGGGAGCGGATCGCGGTACGGGCCAAGGCGGTTCTGGGGGAGATGGGAGCGCTCATGGAGGAGGCCGAGGCCGTCCGGGCCCCCTTCACCGGGGCGCTGCGCCTCGGGGTCATCCCTACGGTCGCGCCCTATCTGCTGCCGACGGTGCTGCGGCTCGTCCACGACCGGTATCCGCACCTCGACCTCCAGGTGCACGAGGAGCAGACCGCCAGCCTCCTCGACGGTCTCACCAGCGGGCGCCTCGACCTGCTGCTGCTCGCGGTGCCGCTGGGCGTACCCGGAGTGGCCGAACTTCCCCTGTTCGACGAGGACTTCGTGCTCGTCACGCCGCTCAACCACTGGCTCGGCGGATGGGAGGGCATTCCGCGCGACGCGCTGCGCGAACTGAACCTGCTGCTGCTGGACGAGGGGCACTGCCTGCGCGACCAGGCCCTCGACATCTGCCGGGAGGCCGGCCGCGACGACGTACCGGTCACCACCACCGCCGCCGGGCTGTCCACTCTGGTGCAGCTCGTCGCGGGCGGACTCGGTGTGACACTGCTGCCGCGCACCGCGCTGAAGGTGGAGACCTCCCGCAGCAACCAGCTCCTCACCGGGTATTTCGCCGACCCGGCCCCCACGCGCCGTATCGCACTGGCGATGCGGACGGGCGCCGCGCGCGGCGCGGAGTACGAGGAACTGGCGGCGGCCCTGCGCCAGGCCCTGCGACCGCTGCCGGTACGGGTCCTGGACCACGACACCTGACGCCCGCGGGTCACGACGTCTGACTGCTGCGGGTCAGGGCGTCTGACACCCGCGGACCACGACGTTCGACGCCCGCGCCCGGCCGGGCCCCGGTTGATACGAGGCCCGGGCCGGAGCGCGCGACGGTCCGTGCGGGGCCCGGTCCTACTCGGTGCGCAGCCCGTCCGGCCGCATCAGCTTCAGCAGCGGCGGCAGGCTCAGCAGGGTCACCACCAGGACGACGCCCGCGCCGATGCCGGTCATCGACAGCACGCTCGGCCAGTCCACCCGGACCGACGTGTTGGTCATCCGCAGCAGCACCGCGCCCAGCGCCATGCCCACCGTCGCGGCGAGCAGCAGGCCAAGCCCGATGGGGATCGCCGTCTGCCACAGGACCGACAGGCCGAGGGTGCGGCGCCTGGTGCCGAAGGCCACCAGGGCCGACAGCAGCTTGCGGCGTTCACGCAGCTGCTCCAGCTGTGAGACCAGCAGACTCGCCCCGATCAGCGCCAGCACACAGGCGGCGCCCACGGACAGGCCGGTGCGGATGGTGGCGTAGCGTTCGTTGCTCTCGATGCTGTGCCAGGTCATCGGCTGGACGGCCGGCTCCAGGCGCGCGGCCGTGTTGCGCACGTGGTCGTACGCGTCCGGCTCCGAGGGGTCCAGGCTCAGGAACAGCCGGGTGGAGAGCTGCGCACCGAGGGACGCGGGAAGCGCGCCCGGGGTGATCAGCATGCCGCCGCGCTCGTACCCGGTGGGGTCCTCACGGGGCCGGGCCTGCCGGATGTCCTGCGGCACGGTCCAGGAGACCGGCCGGTCGCCGGAACGGCCGGTGTCCTCCGGCTGGGTCCGCAGGGTCGTGCCGGGCTCGGACAAGTGGTCGTACGCGCTGTCGTACTCCGAGCCCTTGACGGCGAAGACGTCGCCGTCACGGCAGGAGGGGAGCGTGGCCACCTCGCGCAGCGACGCGCAGTCGGCCACGGTGACCTGCGTGAAGGAGTCCTCGTCGCCGCGCGCCCCCATATAGACGTCGGACAGCGCGCTGACCTTGCGCACGCCCTCGGTGTCGCGGTACTTCCCGACGACGGCCGCGGTATCGGCGCCGTCCGGCACGTCCACGCTCATCTGGGCCCGGGACACGTCGTACTGCGACGCCTTGGTGTAGTTGCCCTCCACCCCGGCGAACAGCATCTGCAGCGCGATCGCCCCGGCCACCGCCACCGCGATGCCGTTGACCATCCGGGCCGCCGCCCCACTGCTCAACTGCAGCCTGCGCACGGCCAGTTGCCACGACACCGCACCCGGCCCGAGCCGAGTCACGACCGTCTCCACCACCCAGGGCAGCAGGGCCGTGACGCCGACCAGCAGCAGCATCACGCCGCCGACGACGAGGTACTGGTTGAAGTTCCCGCTGTCGTCGCCCTTCCCGATCATCGGGAAGAGCAGGGCGAGCCCACCGAGCGGCAGCAGCAATCGCCACCACAGTCTGCGCCGCGCGGGTTTGGCGGTGCGCACCACGCCGAGCGGCTCGATGACCACACCGCGCAGGGCGAGGATCGTCACCACGACCGCGGCCGCCGGCACCGCCAGCGCGACCAGGACGGCCAGCACGGGCGAGGGATTCAGATAGCTCGGGAACACACTGACGCGGAACACCTCCGCGGAGGCCGCCAGTTGGCGTCCGAGCAGAAAGAAGCCGAAGCCGAGGACGAGCCCGAGCACCGAACCGGCGAGTGCCTCACCGGCCGCGATCCGCCGCGTCATCCTGCTGTCGGACCCGACCAGCCGCAGGGCCGCCAGCCGGCGGTCACGCCGCTCCCCGCCGAAACGCACGGCAGCGGCGATGAACACGGCGACCGGCATCAGCAGCACGACGAAGACGACCAGGACCAGCAGGAGCAGCACCGGGTCCCAGGGGTCGGACGACCCCAGATCGTCGTTGCCGAAGTGGTCGATCCGGGCGCCGCTCGCGGGGCCCTCCAGCAGCTTCGCCAGCCCCTTGCCACCCGCGAAGTAGACGAGTTCCTGCGAGCCGACCAGCCCCTGCTCGCCGATGGTCCCGGCGATCCGGTAGTCCAGCCGCTCCCGCAGCAGCTTGCCGTCGTCGGAGGCGAGCAGCTCCTTCAACGCGGGGGAGACGACCATCTCACCCGTCGCCGGGAACGCCGGCACGCCGGGCGGCAGCGGAGCCCGCGGGCCCTCCGCCTCCAGCAGCCGGCCGCGTACGTCCATGTCGCGGAACGTGGTGTCCGCGTCGACGACGACCAGGGTGTCGTCGGCCTTCGGTATCTTCTGCTGGCTGAAGGTGTGGTCGCTGCGCGCCTCCTCACGCCGGTCGCGTTCCGCCAGCGCGTTGGGGATGGCGGTGGTGAGCAGCAGCAGCGCCACCCCGAGTCCGACACCGACGGCCGTGAGCAGCGCCCGGGTCCACCCCTCGCGTCCGCCGGCGAGGGCGAACCGGGCCCCCATGGCGAGGTCCCGGCTCCACTGCCTGACGCTCATACGACGCGCTCCATGTCACGGGACTTGCCGTCCCGGACGACGATCTCGCGGTCGGAGTACGCGGCCACCCGCGCCTCGTGCGTGACGAGCACCACGGCCGCGTTGGCGGACCGGGCGGCGTCCGTGAGCAGCTCCATCACCCGCTCGCCGTTGAACGAGTCGAGGGCGCCGGTCGGTTCGTCGGCGAACACCACCCGCGGGTTCGTCACCAGCGAGCGGGCCACGGCGACCCGCTGCCCCTGACCGCCGGACACCTCGCCGGGCCGTTTCTTGCGCAGGTCGTCGACCTCCAGGCGTTCCATCCACGCCAGCGCGGTCCGCTCGGCCTCCTTGCGGGACGAGCCGTTCAGCCGCAGCGGCAGGGCGACGTTCTCCACGCAGGTGAGTTCGGGCACGAGCTGCCCGAACTGGAACACGAACCCGAACTCCGAGCGCCGCAGCGCACTGCGCTCTGCGTCACTCATCGCGGTCACCTCACGCCCGGCGTACGTGATCGAGCCCGAGTCGGGCATGACGATCCCGGCGAGGCAGTGCAGCAGTGTCGACTTGCCCGACCCGGACGGGCCCATCACGGCCACGACCTCGCCGGGGTGGATGGAGAACCCGGCGCCGTCGAGCGCGGTCGTCGGGCCGTAGGCCTTGCGCAGGTCCTGGGCGATGAGGAGGGAACCGGCGGGAACCGTCATCGGGTCACCGCCTCACGGAGCTTGTCCAGACGCGCCGCGGTCAGCTCCAGCCAGCGCAGGTCCGCCTCCAGGTGGAACAGCGCGTGGTCGCAGATGAGCTGGTCGGCCAGATCGCCCTTGCGCTTGCGGTCGGTGAGGATTCGCATGCTGCGCAGGTGCTCGGAGCGCTGGGTGTCGAGGATGTCACCGGCGTCGCGGTGGGTGAGCAGGGCCAGGACGACCTTGGTGTACAGGGTCGACTGGAGATAAGGCTCCGGCTTCTCGGGTGTGGCGAGCCAGCGCGCCACGTCGGTGATGCCGGCCTCGGTGATCGCGTACCGCTTGCGCTCGGGACCGCCGCCCGCCTCGATGCCGTCGACCTCGACGAGCCCGTTCTTCAGCAGGCGGGACATCGTCGAATAGACCTGGCCGTAGTGGAGCGGCCGGTCGTGACCGAACTTCTCGTCAAAGGCCCGCTTGAGGTCGTAACCGTGGCGCGGGCCGGACTCCAGGAGTCCCAGGAGTGTGTGACCGATGGACATGGCAAGGACTGTACACGGTGTGTATACGCGCCATGTATACGTCGAGTGTGCAGTCCATGGCGGGGTGTGCGGGAGCGCAGGTGGGGGGTCGTTGTCACGGTTCCGCAACAGCCCATCGCCGTCGCGCCGGAGAACGACCCCCCCGAGGCGGTTCAGGCCCTCGGCGATCCGCCGGTGCCGCCGGGTGATCCGCCCGAGCTGCCGGGTGGCCGGCCCCGCCGGGGCAGTGGTCCGGTCTCCCGGGGCAGCCGTCCGGCCTCCGCCAGCGCCTTGCGCAGCAGGAACTCGATCTGCGCGTTGGCCGACCTGAGCTCGTCCCCGGCCCACCGGGCGAGCGCCTCGTACACCGCCGGGTCCAGCCGCAGCAGCACCTGCTTGCGCTGCTGCTGCGGCCGGCGCTGCGGGCCTTGGCCCTCGGGCGGGACCGTCACTGGTAGAGGGACCCGGTGTTGAGGACGGGCTGCGCGGCCCGGTCACCGCACAGCACCACCATCAGGTTGGAGACCATCGCCGCCTTCCGCTCGGAGTCCAGCTCCACGATGTCCCGCTCGGTGATCCGGGCGATGGCGGCCTCGACCATGCCCACCGCGCCGTCCACGATCTGCCGCCGCGCCGCGACCACCGCTCCGGCCTGCTGCCGCTGGAGCATCGCCGAGGCGATCTCGGGGGCGTAGGCGAGGTGCGTGAAACGCGACTCGATGATCTGCACGCCGGCCGCCTCCACGCGCGCGTGCAGCTCCACCGCGAGCTTCTCGGTGATCTCCTCGGCGTTGCCGCGGAGCGAGAGGCCGTCCTCCTCGTGGGCGTCGTAGGGGTACTCGATGGCGATGTGCCGCACGGCCGCCTCGGTCTGGGTGGAGACGAACTCGATGTAGTCGTCCACCTCGAAGGTGGCCTGGGCGGTGTCCTCGACGCGCCAGACCACGACCGCGGCGAGCTCGATCGGGTTGCCGTAGGCGTCGTTGACCTTGAGCACGGCGGTCTCGTGGTTGCGGACGCGGGTGGAGATCTTCGTGCGGGAGGTGAAGGGGTTCACCCAGCGCAGGCCGTCCTGCCGGATCGTGCCGCGGTAGCGGCCGAAGAGCTGGACGACCCGGGCCTCGCCCGGCGCCACCATGTTCAGCCCGCACATGGCGAGGAACGCCGCGAGCGCGACCAGGATGCCGCCGATGATCAGCGCGGCCTGTGCGCCGCCGGCGTGCACCGAGGTGGCGGACGCGATCAGCCCGGCGCCGGCCAGCAGTCCGAGCAGGCCCAGCAGCAGGGCGAGCCCGCCGCCGATGCTGTGCGCGGCGAACTCCCGTACCCGGGGTGTCGGCATCTCGGGCACGTCTGCCGTGACCTGCGGTTCCGTTGTGGACATGGGTGGTCCCCCGTTTCTCCTGGGAAGCCGCTCCTGCTTAGCTTCCGTCTATCTAAGTGATATCACTTTATCGCAGGCTGGCAACCCTGCGGGTGTCTCGAACGTCGGTTCCGATGGGAATGGGTGCTGATTGTCACGTCCGCAAAGGGCCGGATCGGCTGCCCTATCTCTTATCTCCCGGTGTTAGCTTTCTGAGCTGACCTGAGCGGCGAACCTGTGTGACATGTGAGCACACATGAACGAAGCGGAGCAGATCGGACTCATGGGACGAGCGGAAGAAAGACGCGCCCGACAGCGCGGTGGGCGCCGGGCGGCACCCAAGAGCCACCGTTCGTCGGCTGCGGCCGGGAAGAGCGGCATACGCAGGCTCTTCACCTGGAAGAAGCTCCTCGGCACCTTCCTCGGCGTGTGCCTGCTGGGCATGGGCGCCTTCATCGTGCTGTACATGGTGATCGACATTCCCGAGGGCAACGCCGACGCCAAGCGGCAGAGCAACATCTACAAGTACAGCGACGGCTCGATCATGGCCCGCGACGGCAAGGTCAACCGCGAGAACGTCGATCTGGCCCGGGTCCCCAAGGGCGTCCGGATGAGCTTCGTCGCCGCCGAGAACAAGACCTTCTTCAAGGACTCCGGCGTCGACTTCAAGGGCACCGCCCGCGGCCTGTTCAACACCCTGTCGGGCCGCGGCGCGCAGGGCGGTTCGACGATCACCCAGCAGTACGTCAAGAACTACTACCTGACGCAGGAGCAGACCGTCTCGCGCAAGCTGAAGGAGATGGTCATCTCGTTGAAGCTGGACCGGGAGAAGTCCAAGGACTACATCCTCGCCGGCTACATCAACACCAGCTACTACGGCCGCAACGCCTACGGCATCCAGGCCGCCGCGCAGGCCTACTACGGCATCGACGCCGAGAAGCTCGACGTCGCACAGGGCGCCTACCTCGCCGCGCTCCTCCAGGCCCCCAGCCAGTACGACTGGGCCGTCGCCTCGAAGGACGGCAAGAAGCTGGTGAAGGCGCGCTGGAACTACGTCCTCGACAACATGGTCGACGAGGGCTGGCTGAGCGCCTCCGAGCGGGCCGGGATGCAGTTCCCGATACCCGAGGAGCCCAAGCCCGCCCCCGGCATGGAGGGCCAGAAGGGCTACCTGGTCAACGCGGCCAACGCGGCACTCGAGAGGCAACTCGTCGCCGAGGGCACCGCCGACAGCACCAAGGAAGCCGAGGCGCTGGTCAACGCCGGCGGCTGGACCCTCACGCTCAACATCGACAAGAAGAAGCAGGCGGCGCTGGAGAAGTCCGTCCGGCAGCAGCTGACCGGCAAACTCGACCCCGACAAGCGCAAGGTGGACGGAGACGTCCAGGCCGGTGCCGCGTCGGTGAACCCGAAGACCGGCGCCGTGGTCGCGATGTACGGCGGCGAGGACTACTTCAAGCACTACACCAACAACGCCACCCGCGCTGACTACCAGCCCGCCTCCACCTTCAAGCCGGTCATCCTGGCCGCGGCCCTGGAGGAACAGGCGAAGACGCAGGACGGCAAGCCGATCACCGCGAACACGGTCTACGACGGCACGAGCAAGCGCCAGGTCGTGGAGGACGGCACCAAGGTCGGCTTCGCCCCCGAGAACGAGGACGACCGGAACTACGGCCCGATCTCCGTCCAGACGGCCATGAACAAGTCCGTCAACTCGGTGTTCGCGCAGATGGGCGTCGACGTCGGCATGCCGGAGGTGGTGAAGGTCGCCGGGAAGCTCGGCATGGACACCGACGACATGGCGGCCGTGCCCGCGCAGACCCTGGGCAGCATGGGCGCCAGCCCCCTGCAGATGGCCGGTGTGTACGCGACCCTCGACAACCACGGCAGGAAGGTCACCCCGGCCGTCCTGAAGTCGGCGGAGCACCTCAACCACAACGTCACCATGCCCGACGCGGTCGGCGACCAGGTCATCAGCCGGGAGGCCGCCGACTCGGTCACCTCGGTGCTGACCGGCGTGGTCGACGACGGCACCGCCCAGGCGTCCGTGCGCAACAACCCGCTGCGCGAAGGCCAGCAGGTCGCGGGCAAGACCGGTACGTCCGACAACAACAAGTCGGCCTGGTTCACCGGCTACACCCCGAAGCTGGTCACCTCGGTCGGCCTGTTCGGCGAGGACGCCAAGACGCACGCCCAGGTCGCGATGTACAAGGCGGCCGGCAAACCCCGGCTCGACGGCGGTGACTTCCCGGCGCGGATCTGGGCGGCGTACACCTTCGGCGTGATGGGCGACGTCTCCGAGTTCGACCTGGAGACCAGGCAGGGCGCGGCCGTCCAGCCGACCTGGACGCCGACGCCGTCGAAGTCGCCGACCGAGGAGCCGTCGCAGGAGCCGACGACCGAGGAGCCGTCGTCGTCCCCGCCGCCCACGACGGAGAAGCCCTCTTCCTCCCCGCCGCCGTCCCCGTCGACGACACCGCCCACGCTCACCCCGCCGACGTCCCCGCAGACGACGCCGCCGGATGACGGAGGCGACCCGTTCGAGCCGGTCAGGCCGGGCGGCGACGAGTAGCCGAACAGGAGACGCGCAAGGGCGCTCGGTGCACACCGGGCGCCCTTCGCCTGTCCCTGCGGCCCTTCAGCCGCGGTTGAGTTCGAACCAGACCACCTTGCCCGTGCTGAGCCGGGTCGCGCCCCACCGCCGGGCCATCCGGTTCACCAGGTACAGCCCGCGCCCGCCCTCGTCGGTGGCGCGAGCCTGCCGCAGCCGCGGCAGCTGCGGCACGTCGTCGCCGACCTCGCAGCGCAGGACGTCCGTGCGCAGCAACCGCAGCGTCACCGGCCGCGAGGCGTACCGGACGGCGTTGGTGACGACCTCGCTGACGAGCAGCTCCACGGAGTCGCTGAGCTCCTCCAGGCCCCAGCGTGACAGAGCGCGCCGGGCCAGCCGGCGGGCCCGGCCGGGCGCCGCGTCCTCCGGCTCCAGGAACCAGTACGCCACGTCGCTGGGGGCGATCCCGTCGAAGCGGGCGGCGAGCAGCGCGATGTCGTCGTCCCGGTCGCCCGGCCCGAGCATGTCGAGCACCTCGTCGCACAGGGCTTCCAGGGGCGGCGGATGGTCCGGCCCGGTGAGCTGCGCGACCGCGGCGAGCTTCTCCCGCAGCTGCTCGATGCCGGTCCACACGTCGCGCAGCCGGGACTCGACCAGGCCGTCGGTGTAGAGGAGCAGGGTCGCACCGGCGGGCGCGTCCAGCTCCACCGCCTCGAAGTCCACGCCGCCCACCCCGATCGGGGCACCGGCCGGCACGCGCAGCACCTCCGCGCGCCCGCCCAGGTGCAGCAGGACGGGCGGCGGATGACCGGCGTTGGCGATGGTGATGCGGTGCGATACCGGGTCGTACACGGCGTAGAGGCAGGTCGCCATGCGGTCCACGCCGAGGCGCTGGGCCTGTTCGTCGAGGTGGTGCAGGACCTCCTGCGGCGGCAGGTCGAGACCCGCGAGGGTCTGGGCGGTGGTGCGCAGCTGGCCCATGATGGCGGCCGACGTCATGGAGTGGCCCATGACGTCACCGACGACCAGTGCGACCCGGCTGCCGGGCAGCGGGATCGCGTCGTACCAGTCGCCGCCCACCCGGGCGGTCTCCGCGGCCGGCAGGTAGCGCGAGGCCAGCCGCACCCCCGTGGGGCGGGGCAGCGTCTCGGGCAGCATGGTGCGCTGCAGCTCGTCCGCGATGTACGCCTCACGGCCGTACAGCACGGCCTTGTCGATGCCGAGGGCGCTGTGCGTGGCGAGCTGGGCGGCCACCAGCAGGTCGTCCGGGTCGAACGCGATGCGCTCGGGGCGGCGCAGGAACAGGGCGGCACCGATCACCCGGCGGCGGCCGCGCAGCGGGGCGAGGATCGCGCGCTGTCCGTCCGGCACGGCGAACTCGCCGTCCTCGCCGAGCAGCTCCGGCAGCGCGGCGCGGGCCGCGGGAGCGTCGGTGAACACCGGGCGCACCCCGCGCAGCACCTCGGCGAGGGCGCTGCCGGGCCGTACCTCGCACAGCTCGGCGCCTACCGCGTCCAGGTCGCTGGGCTCGGGCTGCGCGGCCGGCAGGAAGCCGTTCTCGGTGTCGCGCTCCGCCGGTATCCGGTCGGTGCGGCGCAGCCGCAGCACCAGCGGACCGGTGGGCCGCTCGTCGCCGACGGGCAGCGGGTCGCGCAGATAGACCAGGATCGCGTCGGAGAAGGTGGGCACGGTGGCCCGGCACAGCCCCATGACGATCTCGTCGAGGTCGATGCCACGGGCGATCCGCCGGGTGGCGGCCCCCACGAACCTGAGCCGGTCGCCGTCCCGCCGCATCGGCGTGGGGCGGCCCGGCGGCAGGCTCTGGCCGCTGCGGCGCTCCTGCCCGTCGGTGTCCACCACGGGCCGGTCCTGTTCGTCGGCCGGCTGGACGGGAATGCCCTCGGGAGCGGGGCGCGGCCGAGGCGTCTCGCGCTCGGCGGTCTGCTCTGCACCCGGCTGGGAGTGCTCGGAGGCGGGGTCGCTCACGGTGTCCTTGCCCTTGCCGAACGGCGTGGAGGTGCCCGGCTCCGACGTGCCCGGCGTGCTGTGTGCCGTCGTGACCGGAACGCTGACGTCGCCGCCTGGGCGGCCCTGTACCGGTAAGGTGCCGGCGCCGGGCGCGCGCGCCGGGGCCGGGGTATGCCCGAAGGCCCCGCGGGGGTCCGCGGGGTCGACGCCCGCCTGGGGGCGTTCGAAGGAGGTCGGCTGCTCCGTCACGCGTGTCGAATCCATCCGTCCGGGGCTGCGCGCCGCGCGCGCAGTTGGTCCCGCCGAAACTCCGATACCCGGATTACGTGCCCCAGGAACGGAATTCCCGCGTGGTCAGAGGTTGTTCCTGTGCCACCCGCGGGCCGTCTGCGGCCCCCGGGGGCCTGCTGACGGCCGCAGGGGCCTGCGGCGCAGGCCCCGCCGGTGTTGCCCTCGTACCCCTCGCTCACGTCCTGCCGCCCCTCGGTGACGATCGGTCAAGCCCAGCGCGTGCTCCGGTAGTTGCCGCCGCGCGCCCTTGCGGAGGACGATCCTACGTTTCTTGCCCGGGGGCGCATCAAGGGTCTCATGAGGACACATGCGCGGGCGTTCGGTCCCAGTCCTCCGGCAGTGACGGTACCGTCCAGGACGGATCCGGGCGCCAGTGCTGCCAGCCTTCGGAGAAGGGCGGGCCCCAGGCGCGGATCACCTCCACGGCGTCCCGTCCCGCCGCCTGTACCTTTTCCGCCTGTTGGTCGTCCATCAGCCCGTCCCGGCGGGCCTGGGCGAACTCGTCCTCGTCGCGCCAGTGCCAGCTGCGGTCGGGATGGACGGAGATGTCCAGGAAATGGTCGACGGAGTCGACGCCACCGGTCCAACGGGCCAGCGGTTCCTCCAGGTTCACGTACCAGTTCTTGAACTGCCAGCCCGGCTCCCAGAACAGCCACACCGACCAGGGCTCGCCGGGGCGGGCCAGCTTCAGCACGCCGGTGCCGAACCACCGGTCCCGCTGGACGGTCCGCGGCTTGGTGTACCGCGACTCCAGCGGTTCCAGGTGCACGGGCGTGCCGTCGGCGAGAACGGGCTTCACGCACTCCGTGCCGGGCGCCAGCCACACGGCGAGCACGTCCGCGTCGTCCCGGACGACGGTGACGGGACGCGCGATGTGCACCTGCGTGCCGCCGTTCTCCCGGTACCGCCACAGAATCCGGCTCCCGGGCGCCCAGAAGCCTGCCGCACCACCCGTTTCCATGCGTCTCATCGCTTCACCGTCTGCCATGAACAGATATTAGGTGCCGTAGGCATACGACGCTGCGGCGCGTGTCACGGTTCACGCGCCGGGCACACGAACGCGCCCTCGCGTCACGGGTGCGTCATCCGCAGGACGTCGAGCGCCTCGTCGAGCTGCTCCGCGGTCAGGTCCCCGCGCTCCACGTAGCCGCCGTCCAGCACGACCTGACGGATCGTCTTCCGCTCGGCCAGCGCCTTCTTGGCGACCTTCGCGGCCTCCTCGTAGCCGATGTACTTGTTGAGCGGGGTGACGACGGAGGGGGAGGACTCGGCGTACTCCCGCGCCCGTTCGCGGTTCGCGGTGATGCCGTCGACGGTCCGGTCGGCCAGCAGCCGCGTCGCGTTCGTGAGGAGCCGGACCGACTCCAGCACGTTCTTGGCGATGACGGGCAGCATCACGTTGAGCTCGAAGTTCCCGGCGGCGCCGGCGGTCGCGACGGTGGCGTCGTTGCCCACGACCTGGGCGGCGACCATCAACACGGCCTCCGGGACGACCGGATTCACCTTGCCCGGCATGATCGACGAGCCGGGCTGGAGGTCGGGCAGGGCGATCTCGGCGAGGCCGGTGCGCGGCCCGGAGGACATCCAGCGCAGATCGTTGGCGATCTTCGTCAGCCCCACCGCGACGGTCCGCAGCTGCCCGCTGGTCTCGACGATGCCGTCCCGGGCGCCCTGGGCCTCGAAGTGGTTGCGTGCCTCGGTGAGGGGCAGCCCCGTCGTACGGGCCACTTCCTCGATCACGGCGGCGGCGAAGCCGGGCGGGGTGTTGATGCCGGTGCCCACGGCCGTACCGCCGAGGGGCAGTTCGGCGAGCCGGGGCAGGGAGGCCTCGAGACGCTCGACGCCGTACCGCACCTGGGCCGCGTACCCGCCGAACTCCTGGCCCAGCGTCACGGGCGTGGCGTCCATCAGGTGGGTCCGCCCCGACTTCACGACGTCGGCGAACTCCTCGGCCTTGCGCTCCAGGGACGCGGCGAGGTGCTCCAGCGCGGGGATCAGATCGCGCGTCACGGCGGCGGTGGCGGCGATGTGGATCGAGGAGGGGAAGACGTCGTTGGACGACTGGGAGGCGTTGACGTGGTCGTTGGGGTGCACGCCGCGGCCGAGCCGCTCGCTCGCCAGCGTGGCGATGACCTCGTTGGTGTTCATGTTGGACGAGGTGCCGGACCCGGTCTGGAACACGTCGACCGGGAAGTGCTCGTCCCACGTCCCCTCGGCGACCTCCCCGGCCGCCTCCTGGATCGCCTGGGCGATGTCCTTGTCCAGGACGCCCAGCTCGGCGTTGACCTTGGCCGCGGCGCCCTTGATCCGGGCCAGCGCCTCGATGTGCGCGCGCTCGATGCGCTGCCCGGAGACGGGGAAGTTCTCCACGGCCCGCTGGGTCTGGGCCCGCCACTTGGCGTGCGCCGGCACCCGCACCTCGCCCATCGAGTCGTGCTCGGTGCGGTACTCGGTCCTGTCCTGCTCGTCGGTCATCGACGATCACCTCCACGTGTCACAGCGTCCGCGCCGCGACCACTGTTCCCCGTGGAGGCGAATCATCACCGCCGTCGTCAGGCGAGTCCGGGGCCCCGTACCGGAATGGACGTGAAGGTCGGCGCGGGCGCCGGGTCCTGGAAGAAGTCGTTGCCCTTGTCGTCGACGACGATGAAGGCCGGGAAGTCCTCCACCTCGATCTTCCAGACGGCCTCCATGCCGAGCTCCTCGTACTCGACGACCTCGACCTTCTTGATGCAGTCCTGGGCCAGGCGCGCGGCCGGGCCGCCGATGGAGCCGAGGTAGAAGCCGCCGTGGGCGTCGCAGGCGTCGGTGACCTGCTTGCTGCGGTTGCCCTTGGCCAGCATCACCTTGGAGCCGCCCGCCGCCTGGAACTGCTCCACGTAGGAGTCCATCCGGCCGGCCGTGGTCGGGCCGAAGGAGCCCGACGCGTAACCTTCGGGGGTCTTCGCGGGACCGGCGTAGTACACCGGGTGGTCCTTCAGGTACTGCGGCATCTCCTCGCCCGCGTCCAGCCGCTCCTTGATCTTGGCGTGCGCGATGTCACGCGCCACGACCAGCGGGCCGGTCAGGGACAGGCGGGTCTTCACCGGGTACTTGGTGAGTTCCGCGAGGATCGTCTCCATCGGCTGGTTCAGGTCGATCTTCACGACGTCGCCGCTCTCGTCGAGCTGCTCGTCGGTCGTCTCCGGCAGGAACCGCGCCGGGTCCGTCTCCAGCTGCTCCAGGAAGACGCCCTCGGCGGTGATCTTCGCGACGGCCTGGCGGTCGGCGGAGCAGGAGACCGCGATGGCCACCGGGCAGGACGCGCCGTGCCGGGGCAGGCGTACCACGCGCACGTCGTGGCAGAAGTACTTGCCGCCGAACTGAGCGCCGATGCCGATCTTCTGCGTCAGCTCGAAGACCTTCTGCTCCAGCTCCTTGTCCCGGAAGCCGTGACCCAGCTCCGAGCCCTCGGCGGGGATCTCGTCCAGGTAGTGCGCGGAGGCGTACTTGGCGGTCTTCAGCGCGTACTCGGCGGACGTGCCGCCGACCACGATCGCCAGGTGGTACGGCGGGCAGGCCGCCGTGCCCAGCGAGCGGATCTTCTCCTCCAGGAACTTCATCATGGAGGACTCGTTCAGGACGGCCTTCGTCTCCTGGTACAGGAAGGACTTGTTGGCCGAGCCGCCGCCCTTGGCCATGAACAGGAACTTGTAGGCGCCGCCGTCGGCCGCGTACAGCTCGATCTGCGCGGGGAGGTTGGAGCCGGTGTTCTTCTCGTCCCACATGGTGAGCGGGGCCATCTGCGAGTAGCGCAGGTTGAGGTTCTGGTAGGCGTCGTAGATGCCGCGGCTCAGGGCCTCCTCGTCACGGCCCTGCGTGAGCACGTTCTGCCCGCGCTTGCCCATCACGATCGCCGTGCCGGTGTCCTGGCACATGGGCAGCACACCCGCCGCCGCGATGTTCGCGTTCTTCAGCAGGTCCAGCGCCACGAACTTGTCGTTGCCGGAGGCCTCGGGGTCGTCGATGATCCGGCGCAGCTGCGCGAGGTGGGCCGGGCGCAGGTAGTGCTGGATGTCGTGGATGGCCTCCTCGGCGAGCTTGCGCAGCGCCTCCGGCTCCACCTTCAGGAAGGTCCGCCCGTCCGGCCCCTCGACCGTGGAGACACCCTCGGAGGTCACCAGGCGGTACGGGGTGGTGTCCTCTCCCTGGGGGAGCAGATCGGTGTACGCGAACTCAGGCATCTCGCCCATTCCTCACTCGACAGACGGCGGCCCGCCTCCGTTGGCGAGCGCCAACCAGCGTAGGACCTGCCGCCGACGGCGAGCTTGTGAGGTAAGGCTCAGTTCGTCACGCTCGGCCGCGATCCAGGGGTGTCGCGATCTATCGTGTTTCGGTACGCTGCTGCCGTGGACCTTCAGAAGCAGGAACTCCAGAAGCCGGATCCCCGGCAGCCGGGCAGCCCAGCCGCCTCCGAGCTGCGCGCCTCCGACGCCGAGCGCGACCGCATCGCCGACCTCCTGCACGACGCCCTGGCCGAGGGCCGCCTCACCGCGGACGAGCACGCCGAGCGCGTCGAGGGGGTGCTGCGCGCCAAGACCGTCGGCGAGCTGGAGGTCTTCGTACGGGACCTGCCCGCGGCCCACCGCCAGGGCGCCGGCCCCGTCCACCCGGCGGCCCCCCGGCGCCCCAGTGCCGGCGCCATCCCGATCGACCCGGACGACAACGTGGTCGCGGTGTTCAGCAGCGCCGTCCGCAAGGGCCGCTGGCGCGCGGGCCGCCGTATCCACGCGTACGCGATCTTCGGCAGTGTCGAGATAGACCTCAGCGAGGCCCTCTTCGATCACCAGCAGGTCGTCGTCAAGTCGTTCGCGATCTTCGGCAGCGTCGACATCCGCGTCCCGGAGAACGTGTCGCTGCGCGGCATGGGCGGCGGCGTCCTCGGCAGCTTCGAGGTGGCCACGCTCGACTCGGGCGAACCGGAGGCCCCCATCGTCTACGTGGACGGCTGGGCCGTGCTGGGCAGCGTCGAAGCCCGGCCGAGGCGCGGCAAGGTCGTCGCGGACATCCTGGACCGGGTGCAGCGCAAGGCCGACCGGAGTTTGCGCAAACACCTGGGGCATTGACAGTCGCGAATCCCCCGAATCCGGCCGTTCGGAACTCAGTGCATAGGCGCGCGCACAGCGGGTAGGCCTTGCTGCATCGTCTCTCGCTCGCGAAGCCGTCGTCAGGAGTAGACCGTGCTGCAACCGCCGCATTCGTCCGTGCAGGTAGCTGCCGTTCCGGCCCCGCGGGTGCCAGCGCGAGACAGGGACCAGGACGCCCCGTGGCACACCGAGGCGGTGTGCCGGCGTGACGAGGCCGGCCTGTTCTTCGCCCCCTCCAAGGAGCCGACCGCCGCGAGGCTGTCCCGGGAGGAAGCGGCGAAGCGGGTCTGCGCCCGCTGTCCCGTGATGGTCGAATGCCGGGAGCACGCCCTGCTCCAGCCGGAGCCCTACGGCGTCTGGGGCGGGCTCACCGCCGCGGAGCGCCGCGTGGTCCTGGCCCGGCGCCGTCGCCGCGAGATGGAGCTGAAGAAGACGGCCCGCCCGGCGGACTCGATAGCCGCGGCCGGCTGACGGCGAGCAGTACGAAAGGGCGTCCCCACCGCACCGGGGACGCCCTTTCGTTCAGCCGGCCTGTCTTCGGGGGCGCGGGGAACTGCGCGACAAGCCACGCATGTGCCGCGGCCGCGCCAGACCCGCACCCCCGGGCCGAGAAGCCCTACTTGCCCTTGTCGAAGTCGATCGCGCTGTACGCCCGCAGCTTGCTCAGGCGGTGCTCCGAATCGATCCTGCGCACCGTGCCCGACCGCGACCGCATCACGATCGAGTCGGTCGTCGCGGTCTCCGCCCGGTAGCGAACCCCCCGCAGCAGCTCGCCGTCCGTGATGCCGGTCGCCACGAAGAACACGTTCTCGCCGGTGACGAGGTCCTCCGTCGTCAGCACGCGGTCGAGGTCGTGCCCCGCGTCGATCGCCCGCTGCCGCTCCTCGTCGTCCTTGGGCCACAGCTTGCCCTGGATCGTGCCGCCCAGGCACTTCACCGCGCACGCCGAGATGATGCCCTCGGGCGTGCCGCCGACGCCGAGCAGCAGATCGACCCCGGTGCCCTCCCGCAGCGCCAGGATCGAGCCGGCCACGTCGCCGTCGGAGATCAGCTTGATGCGCGCACCGGTGTCCCGGATCTCCTTGATGATGCCCTCGTGCCGCGGCCGGTCCAGGATCACCACCGTCACGTCCTCCGGCGCGGACCGCTTCGCCTTGGCGACCCGGCGGATGTTCACCGCCACCGGGGCGTTGATGTCGACGAAGTCGGCAGCCTCCGGTCCGGTGACGAGCTTGTCCATGTAGAAGACGGCGGACGGGTCGAACATGGACCCGCGCTCGGCGGCGGCCAGCACCGCGATCGCGTTCGTCATGCCCTTCGCGGTCAGCGTGGTGCCGTCGATCGGGTCGACGGCGATGTCGCACTCGGGCCCGGTCCCGTCTCCCACGCGCTCCCCGTTGAACAGCATCGGGGCTTCGTCCTTCTCGCCCTCGCCGATGACGACGACGCCGTTCATCGAGACGGTGGAGACGAGGGTCCGCATGGCACGCACCGCGGCACCGTCGGCGCCGTTCTTGTCACCCCGCCCGACCCAACGGCCCGCGGCCATGGCCGCCGCCTCGGTGACCCGGACGAGCTCCAGGGCGAGGTTGCGGTCGGGGGCCTCGGAGGGCACATCGAGTTCGGACGGCAAATGATGATGCTCGGTCATCGGAGCGCACCTTTCTGTACGGCGACGGCCGGATGAGGGTGTTGTCGCCCGACTCTATCCCCGAGTCGCCAAATTGAGCAGGGGCCCCCACGGATGAGCGCCGCAGGGACCTGCGACGATAGGGGGCGTGGCACGCGAGAACGGCAAGCAGAAGACGGCGCGGGACATGATCCTCTCGATGGGGATCATCATCCTGGTGGCGGGCTTCGTGTACCTCTTCATCCCGCACGACGACAGCCCTCCCGACGTCAAGGCCGTCGACTACCGGGTCGAGCTGCTCACAGCGCGCCGCGCCGCCTCCTACCCGGTGGCCGCGCCCCAGGGGCTGCCCGACGCGTGGAAGGCCACCTCCGTCCGTTTCCGGGGCGACGAGTTCGACGCCTGGCACCTCGGCTTCCACGACCCCGAGGGGGAGTACGTGGCGGTCGAGCAGTCCACTCAGCGGCGCCCCGTCTTCCTGGACGAGGCGACCCAGGGCGCTCACGAGACCGGCAGGACCCAGGAGATCGACGGGAAGACCTGGACCCGTTACGAGGGCGGCCGCTACGACGCCCTGGTCCTGGAGGGTGCCAAGGGCTCGACGAC
The DNA here is from genome assembly GCF_044759525.1 of Streptomyces sp. NPDC101110. Classification (NCBI taxonomy): domain Bacteria; kingdom Bacillati; phylum Actinomycetota; class Actinomycetes; order Kitasatosporales; family Streptomycetaceae; genus Streptomyces; species Streptomyces sp. NPDC101110. Next base: position 630,605 of record NZ_JBIVZM010000001.1, read on the forward strand.
GGTCGTGACGGGCACCGCGTCGTTCGCGCAGCTGACGAAGATGGCCGAGGCGCTGGAAACGAAGTGAGCGCATGAGGAGGGCCCCCGGCGCTGTCGCCGGGGGCCCTCCTCATGGGGTCGCGGTGGCTCAGACGGTCGTGACGACCTGGTCGAAGTCCAGGCGCGGGGAGCGCGGGTGCCAGGCGTCCGGGCCCGGGCGGCCGATGTTGACGACCATCAGCGGGGTGTGGTCGTCGTCCAGGAACTCCTTGCGGACACCCTCGAAGTCGAAGCCGGTCATCGGGCCGGCGGCGAGACCGGCGGCACGTACACCGACGATGAAGTAGGCGGCCTGGAGGGCGGCGTTCAGCGCGGCGGCGTTCTCGCGGACCGGGCGCTCGGTGAAGAAGACGTCCTTGATCTGCGGCGCGGCCGGGAACAGGTGCGGCAGCTCCTCGTGGAACTCGTTGTCCGCGGAGAGGATCGCCACCAGCGGGGCGCTCGCGGTCTTGGGCCGGTTGCCCTCGGCCATGTGCGCCACCAGGCGCTCGCGGGCCTCGGGGGAGCGGACCAGAGTGATGCGCAGCGGGGTCTGGTTGAAGGCGGTCGGACCGTACTTGACCAGGTCGTAGATCGCCTGCACCTGCTCGTCGGTCACCGGCTCGTCGGTGAAGGTGTTGGCGCTGCGGGCCTCACGGAACAGAAGGTCCTGGGCTGCGGGGTCAAGAACGAGGGACATGGATGCACTTTCTCGCGACTGTCGATCCGGATGACCGGCTGACGTCCTCGACCGTACGCCCATGAAGTTCAACGTTCAACCAACGTGAGGGTGTCCTGCATCACGAACCGAACGCCCCAGCTCACTCCGTGTCCGCGTCCTCCCCGGCCTCCTCCGCCAGCGCCGCGTCCAGCCGCGCCCGGGCCCCGTCCAGCCAGCGCCGGCACACCTTGGCCAGCTCCTCGCCCCGCTCCCACAGCGCGAGGGACTCCTCCAGCGTCGTACCGCCCGCCTCCAGGCGCCGGACGACCTCGATCAGTTCGTCCCGCGCCTGCTCGTACCCGAGCGCCTCGCTCGTGCCCGGTGTCTCGTCAACCTCGCTGGTCATCCACTCACCCTATGTGTCCACTCGTACGGAGAACTCACCCTCGGAGACCCGTGCCCGCAGGGTCTCGCCGGACGTCACCTCGCCCGGGTCGCGGACCGCGTGCCCGTCCGCCCTCTGCAGCACGGCGTACCCGCGCTTCAGGGTCGCGGCGGGGGAGAGGGCCACCACGCGCGCGTGCGTGTGGGCCAGCTCCGAGTCCGCCCGGTCGAGCTGGTGCCGCAGGCACCGCCGGCCCCGGTCGAGCAGGTCCGCCACCTGGTCGGCCCGCACGTCGATCATCCGGTGCGGGTCCTCTATCGACGGCCGCGCCAGCGCGTGCGCCAGCCCGCGCTCCTCGCGCTCGACCAGCGCCGCGACGCACCGCCGCGCCCGGTCCCGCAGCAGCCGCACCCGCTCCAGCTCCTCGCCGACGTCCGGCACGACCTTCTTGGCCGCGTCGGTCGGCGTGGACGCGCGCAGGTCGGCGACCTGGTCCAGCAGCGGGTTGTCCGGCTCGTGCCCGATGGCGGACACCACCGGCGTACGGCACTGCGCGACCGTACGGATCAGCTGCTCGTCGGAGAACGGCAGCAGGTCCTCCACGCTGCCGCCGCCCCGCGCGACGATGATCACGTCCACGTCGTCGATCGCGTCGAGCTCCTTGACCGCCTGCACGACCTGCGGCACGGCGTGCACGCCCTGCACGGCCACGTTGCGCACCTCGAAGCGCACGGCGGGCCAGCGGTGCCGGGCGTTCTCCAGCACGTCCCGCTCGGCGGCCGAGGCCCGCCCGCAGACCAGTCCGATCAGCTGCGGCAGGAACGGCAGCGGCTTCTTGCGCTCCGGCGCGAACAGGCCCTCGCGCGCCAGGGCCTTCTTCAGCTGCTCCAGCCGCGCGAGCAGCTCACCGACCCCGACGGGCCGTATCTCGGCGGCCCGCAGCGACAGCTGGCCCCGCGGGGCGTACCACTCGGGCTTCGCGAGGACGACGACCCGGGCACCCTCGCTCACCACGTCCGCGACGGCGTCGAACACCTGCCGGTAGCAGGTGACGCTGACGGAGATGTCGTACGAGGGGTCCCGCAGCGTCAGGAACACCACACCGGCGCCCGGGCGCCGCGACAACTGCGTGATCTGCCCCTCGACCCACACCGCGCCGAGCCGGTCGATCCAGCCCCCGATGAGCCGCGACACCTCACCGACGGGCAGCGGTGCTTCCGGAGTCGTGTTCACAGCCATGCCCGCGAGGGTAGTGGGCACCGCCGACAACACCGCTCACGTCCCTCGTGCGGGGGCCGTGCGGGTCTTCGCCGGAGCGTCACACGGACGGGATCTTCGACCCGCCGAACGCGGCCTTACGATGGGACGCATGTCTGCTTCGCCTGGCCGCCGTGTCCTGCTCGCCGCCCCCCGTGGCTACTGCGCGGGTGTGGACCGCGCCGTGATCGCCGTCGAGAAAGCCCTGGAGCAGTACGGCGCTCCGGTGTACGTCCGGCACGAGATCGTCCACAACAAGTACGTCGTGCAGACCCTGGAGAAGAAGGGCGCCATCTTCGTCGAGCAGACGGAGGAAGTGCCTCCGGGGAACATCGTCATGTTCTCCGCGCACGGCGTGGCCCCCGTCGTCCACGAGGAGGCCGAGCGCGGCAGGCTCGCCACCATCGACGCCACCTGCCCCCTGGTCACCAAGGTCCACAAGGAAGCCGTCCGTTTCGCGAACGAGGACTACGACATCCTCCTGATCGGCCACGAGGGCCACGAGGAGGTCATCGGCACCTCCGGCGAGGCCCCCGACCACATCCAGCTCGTCGACGGGCCGGGCGATGTGGCGAAGGTCGAGGTCCGTGACCCCTCCAAGGTCGTCTGGCTCTCCCAGACCACGCTGTCCGTCGACGAGACCATGGAGACCGTCGACGCCCTGAAGGACAAGTTCCCGCAGCTCATCTCCCCGCCCAGCGACGACATCTGCTACGCCACGCAGAACCGCCAGCTGGCCGTGAAGCAGATGGGCGCCGAGTCGGACCTCGTCATCGTGGTCGGCTCGCGCAACTCCTCCAACTCCAAGCGGCTCGTCGAGGTCGCCAAGATCGCGGGCGCCCGTGAGGCGTACCTGGTGGACTTCGCCGACGAGATCGACGAGGCCTGGCTGGAGGGCGTGAGCACGGTCGGTGTCACCTCCGGAGCCTCCGTCCCGGAGATCCTGGTCGAGCAGGTCCTGGAGTACCTCTCCCAGCGTGGATTCGAGGACGTCGAGATCGTCAAGGCGGCCGAGGAGTCCATCACGTTCTCCCTGCCCAAGGAGCTGCGGCGCGACCTGCGCGAGGAGGCCGCCGCCCTGGCCGCCGGGCGCGGCGGCGCCGGGACCGGTGAAAGTTCCGGGGAGTGATCGGGGACGGGCCGGGCAGCATCGCCGTCGGGCCTGTGACTGTCAGTCGTTCGTCGTAACGTAGGGCCATGCAGATCTTCGGAGTGGACATCGGCGGATCCGGGATCAAGGGTGCGCCGGTGGACCTGGACAAGGGCGACCTGGCGCAGGAGCGCCACAAGGTCCTCACCCCCCACCCGGCCACGCCCGACGCGGTGGCCGACGGCGTCAAGCAGGTCGTCGACCACTTCGGCTGGACGGGCCCGGTCGGAGTGACCTTCCCGGGTGTGGTCACCGACGGAGCCACGATCCGCACGGCGGCCAACGTCGACGACAGCTGGATCGACACCGACGCCCGCGCCCTGCTCGGCGAGCGGCTGGGCGGGCTGCCGGTGACGGTGGTCAACGACGCGGACGCGGCGGGCGTCGCCGAGATGCACTTCGGCGCCGGCCGCGACCGCCGGGGCACGGTGATCCTGCTGACCCTCGGCACCGGCATCGGCAGCGCGGTCTTCGTCGACGGCGTCCTCGTGGCCAACACCGAGCTGGGCCACCTGGAGCTCGACGGGCACGACGCGGAGAAGCGGGCCTCCAGCAAGGCGCGCGAGGACCACGACATGACGTGGGAGCACTGGGCCGTGCACCGCGTGACCAAGTACCTCGCCCATGTCGAGATGCTGTTCTCGCCGGAGCTGTTCATCCTCGGCGGCGGGGTCAGCCGCAAGTCCCACAAGTTCCTGCCCTACATCGAGGGCATCAGAGCCGAGATCGTCCCGGCGCAGCTGCAGAACAACGCGGGGATCGTCGGAGCGGCGATGCGGGCGGCGGAGCACTAGGTCGTGTCCGCACAGTCCCGTCGTCCGCCCGGAGGGCGTGCCAGGCGTCGCGCGGCAGGCGGGACTTTGCGGACACGACCTCAGGGCCTGTCGTTTGGATCATGCCGGCGTCGCGGGGCGTGGCACGCGCATCGGCAGGCCCTGGGCCCGGCCGCCTCGAACCGAGCGGGGTGAGACCGGCGGCCGGGCGCGGTCGTCCGTCGCCTGGGCAGGGTCAGAGGGGCGGCCGGGCACCGGCCGTACGGCGCCGCCGGCGCACCAAGCTGATCCGGCGGACAATCACGATCAGCCCGGTGATCAGCGTCCCTCCGTACAGCCAGCCCGCCTGCGTGGCGAGCGCCGTCACCAGGCCCATCAGGGTGCCGCCGGTCCCTCCCTCCTCGTCGGCCACCGGGAGCAGCCCCGCGGCGAACGCGATGGGCACCACCACGGGAGCCGTCATCAGGTCCCCCCGGCGCACCCAGAGGGCGGTCAGCGCGCACACCGGCAGGAACAGCACGCCGTAGGCCGTCAGGGACGCCCCGAACAGCGCGGCGCACAGCGCGCCCAGCAGGAACATCACCGCCGTGCAGAACAGCCCGCTGCCCAGCCCGGTCAGCCGGGGGTTCGGCAGCCCCGCGACGGCGGGTGACGGTACGGCCGCGGGCCGCCGTACCGGTGCCGGGCGGCGCCGCGGCCCGGGCGGCCGTGCGGCACGCACGGGCTCACCCCCCGCTCCCCGCCCCGCCTGGGACGGCACGGGTTGGCGGGGCGGCCTGGGCCGGTCCCGTCGCGGTCCGTACTCGGGAGATCGCGTCCTGTATTTCTCCACCGCACCAACTTAGGTCGTTCAATATGCCGAATAGGCCGACTGACACGCCGTCGGCCGATGCTTGGCCAAGCGTTCGATACATCGCCGGGACGGTTCCGGACACGCCGTAGACTGGTGGATCGGCCGGTCCCCCGGCCCTCCACTCACGGGAACCCGGCCCCTGGCCCTCCACTCACGGGAACCCGGCCCCTGGCCCTCCACTCACGGGAAGTCGCAACGTGTCGCTCACGATCGGAATCGTCGGTCTGCCGAATGTCGGCAAGTCGACCCTGTTCAACGCCCTGACCAAGAACGACGTGCTGGCGGCCAACTACCCGTTCGCCACCATCGAGCCGAACGTCGGCGTGGTCGGCGTCCCCGACCCGCGCCTCACCAAGCTGGCCGAGATCTTCTCCTCGCAGCGGGTGCTTCCGGCCACGGTCGACTTCGTCGACATCGCCGGCATCGTGCGCGGCGCGTCCGAGGGCGAGGGCCTCGGCAACAAGTTCCTCGCCAACATCCGCGAGTCCGACGCGATCTGCCAGGTCATCCGGGCCTTCAAGGACGAGAACGTCGTGCACGTGGACGGCAAGGTCTCGCCCAAGGACGACATCGAGACGATCAACACCGAGCTGATCCTCGCGGACCTGCAGACCATCGAGAAGGTCCTGCCGCGCCTCCAGAAGGAGTCGCGCATCAAGAAGGACATCGCGCCGAAGGTGAAGGCCGTCGAGGAGGCGAAGGAGATCCTGGAGAAGGGCGACACGCTGTTCTCCGCGGGCATCGTCCAGGGCTCCGGCAACGAGGAGCTCCTGCACGACCTGCACCTGCTCACCACCAAGCCGTTCCTCTACGTCTTCAACGTCGACGAGGACGAGCTGACCGACGACGACTTCAAGAACGAGCAGCGGGCCCTGGTCGCCCCGGCCGAAGCGATCTTCCTCAACGCCAAGCTGGAGGCGGACCTCGCCGAGCTGGACGAGGAGGAGGCGCTGGAGCTCCTCCAGTCCGTCGGCCAGGAGGAACCGGGCCTCGCGACCCTGGCCCACGTGGGCTTCCGCACGCTGGGGCTCCAGACGTACCTGACCGCAGGCCCCAAGGAATCCCGCGCCTGGACGATCAAGAAGGGCGCCACGGCCCCCGAGGCGGCCGGCGTCATCCACACCGACTTCCAGAAGGGCTTCATCAAGGCGGAGGTCATCTCCTTCGACGACCTGGTGGAGACGGGCTCGGTGGCCGAGGCCCGCGCGAAGGGCAAGGCGCGCATGGAGGGCAAGGAGTACGTCATGCAGGACGGGGACGTGGTGGAGTTCCGCTTCAACGTCTAATACGTTCGGCGAAAGGCCGTCTGACCTGCGACGGAGCGGGTTGGGCGGCCTTTGCGGTCCGCACAGAGTCCGCAACGTGCTGTATGAGTCCGCCCCGCGGGAACCGGCGGGACGGTCGGGAAGAAGTAGCCGGTCGACCCGAAGGCGGCGGCTGGTGCGAGGCTCGGCGCATCGCCTATAATGGTGGCAATCGACCCCCTCCCAAGCCTCTCCACGATGCTCAAATGGGAGGGGCCTCTTTCTTTCCGGGGTGCGAGTGAAGCCGAGCCTGTCCGTGGAGAAGCAAGTCGCGCTCCTGGCCAGCCGTGGCCTCGTTATCCCCGACGAGGACGTCTGTGCGGCGTTCTTTGGCTCGAACAACTACTACCGATTCTCCGGCTACGCTCGCTACTTCCAGCGAGCCCCCCACATGGGCGACGATGCGTTTACGCCCGGCACGACGTTCGCTGAGATCCGCCGCATCTACGAAGCCGATGAGGCGCTACGCACCGCGCTCAGCCAACCCCTTGCACGGGTCGAACTCCTGCTGCGCACGCATGTCGCCCGAGTGATCGCCGACGTGCACGGTCCGTACGGCAGCTTCCTCGAGGAAAGCTTCTACACCGACGTCGGCAACGTTGAGCCGACCGTCGAGGCGTGCCTGCGCGACATCGACCGGAGCAAGGACCGCCACATCCTTCGGTACAGGGGCACCGAAGGTGACCGCGTCGACTACAGCAAGCTGCCCGTGTGGTCCGCCGTTGAAGCGTGGTCGTTCGGGACGCTGTCCAAGGCCATCGAGCGCGGAGCTGGCGGCGCTCTTTCCGATGCCGTGGCGACCAGCGTCGGGGTCGCGAAGGCAGGGTTCGCCTACCGCGTGCGGTCGTTGGTCTACCTGCGCAACCGGTGCGCCCACCACGGCCGGCTGTGGCATCACTCGGTTCTCGACGCCGGTCCTACGCCAAACAATGTGCGTAGCAAGGCGAAGCGGATGGCGGGACAGTTCGAGCCGCGTTCGGTTCTCGATGTCATCGCCTCGCTCGACGACGTGGCCACACGCGGCAAGGTCGCTGATCCGGTGCTCCCGCAGGTTGCCAAGCAGCACCCCCGTGACTGCTTGTTCTGGGAGGGACTGGCACGGCCTCAGAGCCCGCGCGATCACAGGGCGTGAATCGGTCCTGAGTAGGGACGATCCCCAAGTAGGGCGGTGCGGTGCGAAAGACACGCGCCTACGCGAGCACGTGGAAGGCGTAGTCGGCCTGGTGCGAGCAGCACGGCCGCTACCTGCTGTCAGCGGACCCGTTGCAGGTCGCTTCAGTGCCCAATACGTCCGGTGAAAGGCCGCCTGACCTGCGGCGGAGTGGGTCGGACGGCCTTTGCGGTCCGCGTAGAGTCCGCAGCTTACTGGATGAGCCCGGCACGCGGGGGAGCGGCTACGCCGCTTCGCCGGCCTGTTGCTGGGCATTGGGGGACTGGTCCGCGTACGCGTTGTCGACCGCCGCCCGGGTCCGCTCCTCGGAGTCGGGCCACAGGTGGGTGTAGATGTTCAGCGTCATGGCCGCGTTGGTGTGGCCGAGGCGCTCGGAGACCGTCTTCACGGACTCGCCGTGTTTGATCAGCAGGCTGGCGTAGTGGTGCCGGAGGGCGTGGGGTCCGGTGCCCTTCGGTATGCCGGCCTTCGCGCAGCCGGGCCGCCAGGACCCGTCCATGAAGTGCGTGTAGACCACGGGTCCGCCTTGCGGCGCCGTGAAGATCCAGCTCTCGGGCCCATCGGCGGGAAAGTCCCGCAGGTGGGCCTTCATCGCATCCACCGCTATGCGGGGGAGGGGGACCGTGCGGTGCGAGCGAGCGGTCTTGGGCGGGCAGACATACACGCCGTGCTTGGCGGTCTGCTGGATCTGCTGCTCGACCGAGACGGTCGCGTGCAGCAGGTCCACGTGCCGGAGCTGGAGGCCGAAGAGCTCGCCGGGGCGGAGCCCGGTGGCCGCGCCGAGCAGCACGAGGCCCTTGTATCGGGCGGGCATCTCCTCGGACAGCGTCCGTATCTGCTCGACGGCCAGCGGCACAATCTTCTTCCGGGGTACCGAAGGCAGTTTCGCCTCGGCGCACGGGTTGTGAGGGATCATCCGGTCACGGACGGCCGCCCGGAAGATGGCGTTGACCGTGTTGAAGACCGTCCGTGAGGTGCTGGCGGCCAGCCCGTGCGTGGTGGTCAGGCTGGTGACCCAGCTCTGTACGTCGCCGGGCTTGATGGCGCCGAGTGCCCGCTTTTCCCAGGCAGGGTAGACGTAGCAGCGCAGGTGCTGGGCCACGGCCTTGGCCGTGGAAGGTCGGTGGGGCTGGATGGCCCGCCATTCCTCCGCGTACTCCTTGAAGGGGCGTCTTCGCCGACCGCGGATCGACGTACTGACCGGTGACCAGGCTGGCCGTGACCTCGTCGATCCACCGTTGGGCGTCGATCTTGCGGTCGAAGTGGCGGGCGTGCTCCTTGCCGTCGAGGTCGCGGTAGCGAGCACGCCATTTGCCGTTGGGGCGCTTCTGGATGTTGGCCAAGTGGCCTCTCCTTCGTGTCGGTTGTCAGTAGTGGCCGCCGTCCTCGATGTCGCCGCTGAGGGTGCGAGCGTCCCGCTCGTCGCCCATGAGGCGGAGGCACCGCTCGTGGATCGCCCGCGAGCTGTCGGGATGGGCCTTGATGTGGTCGGCGATGGCGACCACGGCGTGATGGAGACGGTCGCGTGCGTCGCGGGTCTCGTAGAACGCCTCGACGGCCTCTTGGATGAGCCGCCGGCTGGCGATGTCGAGCCCTTCCAGAGGCGGTGACATGAGCTCTTCGAGAGGGAGCTCGAAGACGCGGGAGAAGGCGAGAGCCTCGTCGAGGTTGATGGTCGGCGGGGGGTGCCGGTTTCGATGTGAAGCCGGGCAGCAGTAGGGGCCGGGTGCCCTTCGGGGAGTAGCTCTGTGAGATATACGGCAATCCCGGTCAAGATCGGGTGACAGAAAGCCGCAGCTCGTCAAGATCACTTGGCGAACGGCCAGACTCAACTGGCAGAGGACATCGTGCGACGTGTTCCCCGAAGGAACAGCGGAGTGCTCCCTCGGGCACTCGACTCGTTCCCTGAGGAAACGATGCCTTCCGATCAGTTTCTGACGGCGATCCTGATGCTCTCGCTGCCTGTGGCAGCGAGAGCATCAGTCGTCAGGCGGCACGGGCTGCGGGCAACCGCGCGACCCACTCCGTCACCTCGGTCAGGTGCTCGGGTTGCAGCCCGAAATGTGGGTCGGGCTGCACGAGGAGGGTCGCCGTTCCGCAGGCGGTGCGTTCCTCCGCCCAGGCGTGGTCGAGGTCGGTGAAGTCGTCGTCGATCCAGATGCCGGGGGCGTCGCCGAGCCAGGCGTTAACGTGGTCGCGCTTCCAGAGATAGCCGTTGGGGTGGCTGGTGGTGATCTGCGGATGCGGGAGATCGATGTACGGCAGGGTCGGAAGGCCGAGGAGGGGCCCGATGAGGGTGGTGGCGTCCTGTCGCCAGCTGGTGCACCAGACGGGGGTGACCAGGTCGGTTCGGATGACGTTCATGAGTAGGCGGCCGTGGTCGGGGTTGAGCCAGACGGTGACCGGGTTGTCGGCGCTGCGGCCGGCGGGGACGACGTCGTGGCGGGCGTGCGTGGCCAGGGTCGAGCCGTGCTCGTCGGGGAAGGGTATGAGGACGCCGTCGATGTCGAGGAGCAGGTAGGGCGGGCGCATCGGTTCCTCCGGGGAATCCGGGGCGAGTGGCTGGTCAGAGCTTGCGGACGTGGATCAGCAGGGTGGTAGGCCAGTGGCCCATGCGGGGGTCGTTGAACTCCCGGGCCGAAGTGAGCCAGAAGCCCGCCCGGTTGAGGTGCCCCTCCCAACGGTCGGTATCGAACTCCCATCGGGCGATGGGGAGCCGCGAGCGGTCGGGGAGGGTGACGAAGTCGCGGCGGGGCCGGTCGTCGCCCGAAGGGCTTCGGCCGCCACGCTGTGGGTGGGGGACGGAGAAGGCGAGCACTCGTCCGGGCGTGAGGCGCTGCGCGATGGCCGGCAACAGGAGTTCGGGGGCGACGAGGCCGACGGCGCCGAAGACGGAGTAGATCGCGTCGAACTGCTCGTCGGAGGCGTGCAGGTAGTGCAGGGCGTGGCCGGCGACGAAGGTGAGGTTGTTCAGCCGTCCGTAGTGGGAGCGGGCGCGGCGGACCTGGAGGCCGACCAGGTCGACGCCGGTGATGCGGGCGCCGTGGCGGGTGGCGAGGTGGGCGGCGTTGTGGCCGGGGCCGCAGCCGAGTTCCAGGAGTCGCTTGCCGCGCAGGTCGCGGCCGAGGACCTCGGCCCCGGGACCTTGGCCGGGTCTCGTGGTCCATTCCATCCGGGCGGGTACGGAGAGGGGTTCGGCGAGTCCGGCGGCGGTGCGCTGGAAGGCGTGGGCGTGCCAGGGGGATGCTTGGACGAGCACGTCAGATCTCCAGGAGGTGGAGGACGTCGGTGAGGTGGCGGCGGACGGCCTTGATGTAGGCGGGGTCGGTGGCCGGGTCGTTGATCCAGCGGATGGACTGTTCCATGAACCACTCGACGGCCCACATGCGGTGCCAGCCCAGGGCCCAGTGTTCGGCGGTGAGCCCGCCGCGCGGGGCGAGGGCGTCGGGGGTGCCGCCGGCGGTGACGTACTGCTCCAGGAAGACGCGCAGGCGCACGGGGTGCGGGGGATCGATGGTTCCGTGCCAGCTGGCGAGGTCGAGCAGGCCGGGGCCGGTGAAGGCGCGGGCGAAGTCGAGCAGCCACCAGCCGCGCTCCCCGATGTGGAGGCTGGTGGGGTGGAACTCGGAGTGCACCCAGCCGAACGGTTCCAGCGTTGCTCCGGCCGAGCGGGCCTCGGCGGCCTGGGCGATACGGTCGAGCGCGTCCTCGACGTCGTCGGCGTCCTGCCACCGATCGGCCTTGCGCAGCCGTTCAAGATGCTCAAGCGCCCTGGCCGGCAGCGTCCGCAGCCGGTTCTGGTCGAGTACGGGCAAGGGCGGAGCCGTACGGGTGCCGTGCAGGATCACGGCCGCGGCGACGCCGTCGAGGTCGTCGGCCTCGCGGACGGACGGTCCGAGGTCCACCATGAGCATGCCGAGCCAGCCGTCCAGGACGGCGGAGGCGTGGACCTGGGGGACGGGAACGCCGAGGGTGCGGGCCAGGCGGAGGGCCTGGTCCTCGCCGTCGAACGGCTTCTTGGCGTACTTGAAGATGGCCGTGGAGCTGTCGGGGAAGGTCACGCGCTCGACGCCGGACATGGACCACACGCGCACCTCCTCCCGTACGGCGGTGGTCTGGCCGGTCGCGGTGAGCAGGTTGTCGAGGAGTTCGGCGCTGGGGTTCGTGGTCACGTGGGGGCTCCGGGGCGGACTGGTGGCGTCCGGGGCGGGCGAGGGATGCCGGCCCGCCCCGGAGCCTGATCGGGTGGGGTTACGCGGCGGGGTTCACGCGGTGGGCGTAGACCTGCTCGATCCAACCCGCCTTGAACGCGGCGAGGTCGTCACGGAAGTTCGCCATCGAGGCACCGTAGGGCGCGACCACGCCGCCGGACTGGTCCGGCACGGACTGGCAGCCGTGCACGAGCCGGCCGCCGAGCGCGGCGTGGGCCTTGATGGACTCGATCCGGCGGTGCTCGTTGAACCAGCCGCCGTGGTAGACCTCGTCGAGCATCCCGCCCGTCTCGTCGTCCAGGTCGAAGACGACGGAGGTGGCGGCGGGGAAGAACCAGCAGGGGCCGACGTTGGAGATGTGCCCGTCCAGCTCGACCTTGTTGAGCGCCATGAGCGTGGCGGCCTCGCGCAGCATCCGCAGGTGGTCGGCGGTGATCTGTGGCAGGCCGAGGCCGGCCAGGTGCTCGTCGCGGAAGAGGTACGCGTACACCTCGTCCGCGGTGGCCACGACGCGGGCCGCGTCGGACGTGGACTCACTGTGCTGCTTGATGAAGTCGAGCGCGAGCTGCTCGACCGTGCTCTCGGTCGTCTCGTCCGCCTCCAGGAGCTGGGACTTGACCAGCTCCCAGTCGGCGACGAGCCACGTGCTCGACTCGAAGCGGAAGAAGTACTCGGCCGGGTCGATCGTGATGCGCCGGCCGTCGACCTGGATGCCGGGCAGGCGGCTCCAGCGCGGGTCGAACGCCTCGGGCAGCTCGACCGTGATGGCCGTGGTGTCGATGGTGGTCACCGTGTCTCCGTCTCTGATCGGCCGGGTTCGGGCATAGGAATGCCCGAACCCGGTGTGGGTGTAAGGAACTTCGGGGTGCCGCCCGGACCAAGGGGGAGCCTGGATCACGATTGCGCCGTTCCGGGCGGCTGCTGATAAGTGAACCGGTGGTCACGCTCAGTGGGTACGGTGGACGGCAGTTGAAGCGGTATACGCGGTTTACAGCTCCGGAGTGGAGGCGATCGTGGCGGCGCCGAGAGAACCCAACTCCCGTCTGTGCGACGTCATCGCGGCGGTCGACTGCACCTACGAGGCACTCGCCCGAGACGTGCGGCGCATCGCCGCCGAGAACGGCGAGATCCTCCAGACCAACAAGTCGGCTATCTCGCACTGGGTGAACGGCACCCGAGCCCCGTCGGGCCGGGTAGGTCAGTACCTGGCCGAGGCGCTGTCCCGCCGAGCGGGGCGCACGATCACCCAGACTGAGATTGGCCTGCAGGCCGGTGATGACGATGCGCCGGCGGAATCCGACCCCGTCCTCGCGGTCACCGACCTGGGCCGTGCCGACGTCGAGCGCCGCCGCTTCCTCGCCATCGCGGCCTTCACCACCGCCGGCGTCGCCATGCCGCTCGGATACGACCACGAAGCCACCGCCCGCATGCTCCGCGCCCGCACCGGCACGTCCCTCGTCGGCGCGGAGGACGTGGACGTCGTACGGCAGATCACCGCGGCCTTCAGCGCCGCCGACGAGCGCCTCGGCGGCGGGCACGGCCTGACCACCGTCACCGCGTACCTCGCCGACACAGCCGCCCCCATGCTGCACGGACGCTTCCCCAGCGAAGGCTTACGCCGGGCCGCCTTCGGCGCCGTCGCCGAACTCGCCTACCTCGCAGGCTGGAAACACCACGACCTCGGCCAGGAAGGCGCTGCCCAGCGTTACTACCAGGTCGGCTACAAGCTCGCCTGCGAAGCCGACCCCCACGGCCACGCCGCCTGGATGATGCGCGCGCTTGCCCACCAGGCCCTCAGCCTCAAACAGCCCCACCACTGCGTCGACCTCGTCGAAGGCGCCCTGCGACGCGGCCTCGGCCACGTCGACGGCCAGACCGAGGCCCTCCTCCACATCACCCACGCCCGCGCCTACGCCGCCACCGACGAGAACTCCCTGGCCGCGCGCGCCCTGCTCTCTGCCGAAGACGCCCTCCTCCGTGACGACGGCCCCCAGCCCAGCTACTCCCGCGTCAGCGGCCCCGCCGCCGGCACCGTGGCCAGCCACACTGCCCGCACCCTGACCGACCTCGCCGACCACATCGGCACCGAACAGCAGCACCGCGACGCCCTCACCCGCTGGAACCTCGCAAAGTACAAGCGCGTCCACGCCCTCACCCACGCCGACCTCGGCGACAGCCTCGCCGCCCAGGCCCGCGCCGACGAAGCCGTCGCCGCCTGGACCCAGGCCCTGGTCCTCATGGAAGGCATGACCTCCGACCGCACCCGCAAGGCGATCACCTCGATCCGCTCCACGCTCACGGTCTACCAGCACCGCCGCGTTCCCGGCGCCGCCGATCTCGCCCGCCGCGCACGCGAGGGCCTCGCCTAACATGCCCAACAACCCGCCCGACGAAGGGAACACCGTGGCCCAGCAGACCGACGACCGCTCCCAAGCCCTCAAGCCGGCGCTCGAATCAATGACCCTGCTGGTCGCGGCCGTCATCGTCCACGACAAGGCCACCAACCGCGTCGTCCTCCTCCAGCGCAGCGAGAACGCCAAGTTCGCCCAGGGAATGTGGGACCTCCCCGTCGGCAAGAGCGAGCCCGGCGAGCCCATCACCGAGACCGCGGTCCGCGAGCTCTACGAGGAGACCGGCCTCACCGTGAAGCCCGAGTCCCTCAAGGTCGCCCACGTCATCCACGGCGCCTGGGGCGTCGAAGCCCCTAACGGCTTCCTCACCGTCGTCTTCGCCGCCCACGAATGGACCGGCGAACCCGAAAACCGCGAACCTCGCAAGCACTCCCAGGTCCGCTGGGTCGATGCCAACGCCATCCCCGACGCCTTTGTCGACACAACTGCCAGTGCTCTCCATCAGTACCTGCACGGCAGTTCTCAGGTGTCACTTGACGGGTGGCGTTAGTTGCGCACCCTGAGTTTGGGCGCAGGGCCTTCCGTCGACTCCGGCTTGACGGTTACGGGCTGTTTCGGCTATTCGCCCGGGAACATCGTGGCTGGAAAGTAGCAGCTTCCGGTCTCATTTGCGTGACGCTTCTTGCGTCGCAAAAGTTCGTCGAGGGTGAGGCGCCCGTCGAGAACGTAGAAGAAATCGAGCCCCTCCATCGTCAGGAACGGCGTACTCTCCCTGTACGCTTCTCGGGCTCCGCTAGTGAATCCATTTACGCTGATAAAGATTCCAAGCGAATTTTTTCCCTTCCGCCTCACTTTTTCATTGAAGCTATAGAGGTGGTGGGGCTGGATCGCCTCCTGCCACCACTTGGCTTCAACGATGTAGTCGTCCGTGCCGAAGGTTAGCGAGCCGTCGATTTGTTCGTACTCCAAGCTGTACGACAGACGCGGTTCCATGTCGAACAGTCTGAAAACGTCATTCAGGAATGGCTCGAAGAGCCTGCCTGCCTTCTGGCGATTATCCATGCGCTCCAGTTCGAGGAAGCGTTCTTTAAGAGCGGAAAGCTTGGCTTCAAAGCCATGCTGGGCCTCCACTACAGCGCGGTACGTGAGAAGCTCATTATCGAACTGCGCCTGTTGCTCGTGGGCAACACGCTGGCGGTCCACCAGCCCCTTGAGATGGTCGACTGCTTCCCTTGCTTCGGCGATCAGTGATTCGGCGCTCTCGTGCCGTTTCAGTGCGGGGAAGCTTGTCAGTTGAGAAACCTCCGCCATCATCCGAAGCGAAAGGTCGCGATATTCGCGCTCATTTGCCATCAACCGGTCCACAAACTCATCTGCGGTGGCCCATTTGTAGCCGCTGAAGTCCATGTGGGCCAGCAGTGAAGGGTGGTCCGTGGCCCACAAGCGGATGAATCGTTCGAGATCACGCTTGTACCAGAAGATCGACTTAAGCGCGCCGGCCAGGGCTCCGTAGGCGGCTGGGCTGATCGGCTGCGCTGGTTTCGGCGTGCTCGTCATCCCTTGTCCGACCTCCCAGTCTCTGTGCGGAGCTGCTAACGCCTGGTCAGGTGATGCTACAGAGGGGAGTCGGGTGCTTACCTGTCTTCGCGTTGTATTGCCTGTCGTGCGCGGCGCTGCAGGTCAGGGTTGGTGCAGGCCGGTCGGCTGTGAACGCCTCGTTCTACTGGCGGCGCCGCAGCTGCTGGATGGTCGGCACGATGGCTAGACAGAGCAGAGCGGTCCCGCCGAAGGCGGCGCCGCCTGCGAGCAGGGCGTCCACCGGCGTGCTCCCACCGAGGCGCTTGAGGAAGCCGGTGCAGGCCGCGACCAGTAGCGAGAACAGCAGCATGACCAGCAGCCAGGGGAACCACGTGCCGCCTGTGATGTCGGTGGATCGGGGCGGGCTCGGAGGGGGAGTCACGGCGGATTTCCTTGTCGGATCGAGTACTTGACGCGTTGAAATCGCGTTGGGATTTCTAAGTTCTAGCGCAAGAGTTCAGGGTTACGCATCCAAGTCCACATATGTCATTGAAGGTGGACGGATTCTCGCGCTAGATGCTCAACATCCGACGGCAATCGGTCACTTTCGTTCATTTCATGGCAGCGGCTTCGTATTTCCAATGTAACGCGTAAGCATGGATTCGGCGGACTGACCTGGTGAGATGGATCGGCTTGGAAAATAGAAGCCTCAAGGGTGTGGTCAATCTGGTCCGGCAGTGGTCCTCAGTGAACTCGATGATGTGATGGGGAGAAACGGTGGTTGAGAACGCTCAGGCGGGGCCATTTCCTCGCCCTGCGTCTTTGAAAATGCAGCGCATGTGGGTGGAAGCGGGTCTGAACACACCAGGGGTGAACGTTCCGCGCGAGGCGCTGCTCAATTTCGCACCGTTCGTGGTCGATCCGGAGTCCATGCTGACCGAACAAGATCAGGTCGGGACACGAATGTGGCGACCGGATGCCCTGCGGCAGCTCCACACCGATGCAGGGGACATGCTGATCGCGACGGTGCGGATGCATGGCGCTGGGGGAAGTGTCTGGGAACACAACGAGCGGATCAGCTCGTTGTGGCACTCGCCCGCCAACCCGGCACCGGTGCGGGAGGACGAGAGTTCGCTGTCCGCAGTGCGCCCCTACGTCCAGCAGGTGGCTGGCGGCTCGACTCAGGAGTTTGCGGCCGTGGAGAGCGTGGCCGAGAACCGCGAGTCACTGGTCGCGAATCTGGAGAAGGCCGCGTCGGGGCTGCGCGAACGGGAAGGCCACCGTTCCTACGATCTCAGGCAGGACCTGATCCTTAACGGGCAACTGGAGCCGGGTCTCTACGTTGCGCAGCACATCCTCATCAAGGAAGCACCGCTACAGGCTCGGGACGGACGTCCGCTGCATCCGGCCGAACACTGGCAGTGGATGGCGGTCCGGGGCAACAACCGGACGCAGCGGCGCCACGACATTTTCCGGATCTCGTCCGCCGATGTGGTCACGGGTGTCCCGGTCAAGAAGATCGGAGGGAGCGGGGAAGGCGTCGTCTTTGATCCGAACGACTGGCTCACGCGCCTCTCCGACCTGCTGAACGAGGAGTACGCATCGCTCTCCGCCGCCACGAGCCCTGCCGATCCTGACGACGACTCCCGTGCCGTGCAGGCTGCCAGGCTCGCGGTGGTGGAGTCTCACCTGGTCGTGGGCACCTCGACACCACGCAGGCTCTACCGCATCGCACAGATGAGCAATCGGCGTGACCACGTTCATATGCCGCTGGAGTTCACCCCGAACGACCGAGGGCGGGCGCTCGGTCGCAGCGTGCTCGGAATGTACGCAGCGGAGGGAGTGCTCGACGAACGAGTCGCGGAGGTTTTGTCAGGAGGCGTGCCTATTACGGGTTTGCCAGGACTGCCGGCGGACGCGGCGGTATCGGAGCTGCGGGACATCCGTTCGATGATGCTTATCCGGGAGCTGTTTCCGGTGGAGCGGCGCAAGCGGTTGCTGATCCGACGGGCACTCAGCGAGGCGCCGCCTTCCCAACTGAGCGCTCCGGAGGCCAACCGGCGGGCGCGGGTCTGGTCGGCTATGACCTCGGAGAGCTTTCCAAGCCCGTGGAACCCGCGGATCGCAGAGGTCTTCCAGCTCGGCGATGTCCGGAACGGCCTCAATCCCTCGGACCGGCGGTTGCCGGAGCTGCTTGCCAAGGCGGACACTGATGATGAGGCATTCGAGGAACTCATTTCCTTCCGGGCGGCACATTGGCTCGCGGCCTTCGACCTCATCGACGCGGACCGGGGATCGCTGACAGGGCAGAAGACCGACGACGACGGAGCCAAGGCGGACCGCGTCCGACGGACAGTCAAGAACAACCTGATGGCCATGCGGAACAACCGCCGTAAGGCGGTGGGCGTCCTGCGGGAACTGGCGGCCGCGATGGACGAGGGGGACCGTCGCCCGCGGAAGGTCTCGGCGACTGGCGAACCCTTGCTGGAACCAATGAACCGGGCTTGGTTCAACCGGGAGTTCCCCAAAGAGGCGGGAATTCGTGGGCGTGGGGTGCCGAAACCACGGGGCAACTCCGCTGCGCCGCGGTCAACCGCACAGTCCGTTCGGCTGGCGGTCGGCAACGGTGCTACGGCGGTGCCCGGCGAGGAGCGGGCGGCACCTGCAGCGAAGAGCGGGCCTCTTCAGTCTCCGAAAGTCGTACCGACCCGTCCGGCGCCGGATGAGGTTCAGCCGCCGAGCCTAGAAAGTGCCCCTGCGACCGACCCGGCGCCCGATTTGGCGGTGAACCTGGAGCAGCAGGTGGGGGCGCTTGTCCAAGACGTCGGGAGATGTCAAGAGCTTGCCGCGTCTCTGGCCGTGCTTGCGAAGCCTGGAGGCCGCCCACTGACTCGGGACCAGGCGGACAGCATGACACTGGGCTTGATGACGGCTGAGGTGGAGATCCGCCGGTTGCGGGCGAAGCTGGAAGGACTTGCCGAGCCGCTCGCAGGTCCGTGAGACGCTACTGGGTTCGTTCGGGCCGTGCGTGCAGCTGCGGCCGAGAGGCGAGAGGCGGCTTATTCCTCGGAGGCGGGGGCTAGTCCGAGGGCTGCAGGAGGTGGTCGCGCTCGGTGTTGAAGGGCCATCGCCGCCCATCCCCGGCGGCATGCAAGGCGTCGTTATCGCCGTCGAGCTGTTGGACGAGGGCCTCGATGGGGGACGTCATGATGCAGCCGAGTGGCCGCGACGCCAGAAGGTGGGCAGCCACCAGCAGAGCACCGAGCGGTCGTCGGGCCACGGGGCCCGGTCCTTGGAGTCCCAGTGCTCGAAGGAGTCGTGCGTCAGGTCGATGGGGCGCCAGGCGGGGTCGAGCGGCTCGTGTAGTTCCTCTGGGCCTCGATCAGGGAGACCTTGTTCGCCCCGCCGGCCATGGTCGGCCAGCGGAACTGGACCCCGTCGTCCTCCCAGAAGCAGACGGGGCAGATCTCGTACGAGCCGGGCATCGCGTCCAGCACGCGGTGCCCGCGGCAGGGACAGGGGTAGGAGTCGCTCACCCGCGCAGTCTCGTTGCAGGTCCCGCCGGTGTGCCATGGATTTCTCTGCCTCGACGTACCCAGCCAGTCCGCGGCCAGTCCGCAGGACACCCGTAACCGGCCGTCGGGAGCCAACGCATGCCAACGAGGAAATCCTAGGTCAGGGCCCTGGGTGGGGCTCCGTCGCAGGTCAGGATCGGCTGGCAGACATTCCGCTTCAACGTGTGACGGCCGAAGGCTTCAGGCGGTGCGGGCCGGAAGGGGCCGGGCTGAAGAGCCGGCCCCTTCCGCGTATCCGGGATCGAGTTCACGCCCGACAGCCGCAGGGATTCGTCACCGGCGGTGTGGAGTATCTCGAACGTCGTTGTCCGGCGCCGGGCCGGAATTCGGCGATGACCTCACTGCGGGAACCGGCGGACATCTGACCGCGAGGTGGCGAGGTGCGGGTGTGTGCCGGTGTCACCCTTCCGGAGTGGCGGGGGAGCCGGGCCCCTCGTCGTCCCCCGGGCGTGGGGCGGGTTCCCGGGAGACCTCGCGGATGATGTGGTGCCAGACGTGGTCCGGGGGCGGGGTGGGCAGGTCCAGGGCCTTCGCGGTGCGGGCCGCGGTCACCAGGCGGTTCAGCACGCGGAGCTCGTCCCGGCAGCGCTCGCACCGCTCGACGTGACGCAGGGCCTCGGCGTCGGCCTCGGTCGGGGTGGCGTTGCGCAGCGCCAGTTCCACCAGGTGCGCGGGCTCTACGTGGGCCACTGCGCCCTCCCGGACTCGAGGGGCTCCGCCGTGACGACGAGGTTGGACAGGTAGCCGCCGCGCTCGGGGACGAACGGGGGCGCGCACGTGATGAGCGTGAGGACCGGGGAGCCCGTGCGGCGGAATGCCGAGGGCGGCAGCTCGTCCTTGGGCACCGTGACGCGTGCGAGGACGCGGTACCGCACCGGTTCCGCCCCGGCCCTCCGCACCTCCACGCGGTCCCCGCGCCGTACGTCGTACAGCCCGGCGAGTTCGCCGATGGCCCCGGTGTCGCTGTCCACGTGGCCGACGAGCACCGCCGAACCCGAAGCGCTGCCGGGCGCCGGGCCGTAGCGGTACCAGCCGGCCACGGACGGGTCGCCGGGGACGGTCATGTCCCCCCGGTCCGTCACGCCGACCGGCGTCACCCGGGCGTCGACGCCCACGTCGGGCAGCAGGACGCGCCGGGGCGGCGGGGCCTGCCTCGGGGGCGGATCCTCCGCCGCCGCGTTGGCCGTCCGCCCGGAGGGCGCCGTCGTGAAGTCGGGCCGAGGCACGGCCGGCTGCGACGGCCGGTCCGGAAAACCGAGGACGGCTGCCAGAGCGGCAGCCGCCAGCATCGGTCCCGTCAGCCGTCGCGTGCCCTCAGCCACGTCGGCGGACGACCCGGCGGGCCACCAGCACGCCCGCCACCGCGACCGCTCCGGCCCCGGCGGCCCAGGCCGGGCCCAGGTCGGAGGAGTTCGTCGCGACCGCGGCTCCACTGCCGCCCGCGGGAACGCCGCGCGGCGACGACGCCATGCCGCTGAAGGTCTGCGTCGCCAGGGCCAGGTTCTTGTCGTCGGCGCTGCCCCAGGCGTAGACGACGTTGCTCGTGCCTTCGCCGAGCTTCAGGTCGGCCGGGCCGATGGCCACGGTGTCCGTCCCGGCGAGCACCACGTCGGTGTTCAGGGTGCCCGCGTCGAGCTCGGCGGTGTCCTCCTTCGGGTTGGTCAGATCGGTGAAGACGGGCTGTCCGCCGGCCCGGACGTCGACGGCCGGTGCTGCCGCGACATGGCGGACCGTCAGACGGGACTTGCCCGCCTCCACCTGGGAGACGTCGTTGGTGAAGGCCGTCAGCTCCGGTTTGCCGTCGGCGGAGAGATGGGCGGCGACCGTGGCGTTCGCGCCCTCGGGCACCTCGATCTTCTTCTCCAGGGCCGGAGTTCCGTCCGGGCCCTGGCCCGCTTCGAAGATCTGGATGTCGTAGGTGCCGGCGTCGAGGGACTTCGGGTCGGTCACCGTGCCGGGCTTGAAGTCGCCGACCAGTTCGTCGCCGTTGGCGTACACGTCCACGGTCATGCCGGGGATGCCGTGGAAGACGGACACCATGGCCTGGTCCTGCTTTTCGGCCAGGGCGGGAGCGGAAACGCCGAGGGCCAGGGCGCAGGCTCCGGCCGAGGCGGCGATGACGAGGCGGGTGCGGTGGGTCATGGGAATCATCCCTTCGAACGGAGCCTCCGTACGGTGCGGAGTCTCGGTCCTGTTTCGGGTACCGGGGCCGCCGCGGATGCGCGTACGGCGGCCTCGCTACAGGTCCGTGTCGGGAACCGGGGGCTGTTCGATCACCGTGCGCAGCCGGTGCAGGCCGCGGCGGGCGTGGCTCTTGACGGTCCCCAGGGGCATGCCGGTCCGCTCCGCGATCTGCGCCTGGGTCAGGTCCTCGTAGAACGCCATGCACAGCACCTCCCGCTGGTGGCGCGGCAGCCGTGCCAGGGCGTCGACCAGCAGGACCCGGTCCAGGACACGGTCCGGTGCCGCCTCGTCGGGCCCGGTGGTGTCCGCGGCGCGGGCGGCCGAGTCGATGAGGGTGAGGCGCCGGGTGCGGGCCGCCAGCGCGTCGACGATCTTGCGGCGCGTGATGCCGACCAGCCAGGCGCCGAGCGGGCCCCTCTCGGGGCGGAAGCCGGCCCTGCCGTTCCAGGCGCCGAGGAAGACCTGCTGCGTCACGTCCTCCGCCTCGTAGGTGTCGCCGAGCAGTCGGGTGGCCATGGTGTGGACGAGTGCGCCCCAGCGCCGGTAGATCGCGGCGAACGCCTCCTCGTCGGCGGCGACGAGGCCCCGGGCCAGTTCCTCCTCGTACCGCGTCTCCTCCGTGGGTGCGGCGGGGGCGGTGAGTCGCGTGTTCGTGATCATGGCCTGGTTCCTCCTGCAGTGCGTCGCGCGGGGACGGAAGGCCGTCTGCCGAACCGCACCGGTCGCGCTGCACGAGCCGCGACCATGCGCTCCCGGCCAGTGTTCGGTGCACAAACGACGCGCCTCAACATGCGTCGTTTGTGCGTCGTACAGTCGGAGGTATGGGTGCACACGAACGGGACAGCGAACGCCGCGGACGCGAAGGCCGGCCGCTCGGTGACGGGCCGCCCGGCGACGGGCCGCCCGGGGGTGGCCTGACCACCGGCGAGGTCGCCAGGAGGCTGGGGGTGGCGCCCACCACGGTCCGTACCTGGGACCGCCGCTACGGCCTGGGACCGGACGCCCACACCGGTGGCCGGCACCGGCGGTGGACCCCGTCGGACGTGGCGCGGCTGGAGCGGATGTGCGCCCTGACGGCGACCGGGATACCGCCCGCCGAGGCGGCCCGCGCGGTGCTCGCCGAAACGACGCAGCAGGCGGGCCCGGCAGGTGGGGCCGCGCGGGCGGCGCCGCAGGCGGACACGGTTGGGGGAGCGACCCGGGCGGCGCGGCCGTCGGGCCCGGCCGGCCGGGCCGCCCAAGCCTCACCCGAGGCGCTTCCGGGCACGGCCCCGGGGGCGGTCTCGGCCGCGGCCCCCGATGCGGCGCGGGGCCGGCCGGAGGCCGACCCGGAGCCGCCGAGACCGGCGCTCCCCGGCCGGCCGCCCGCCGACGTGGCAGCGCGACCGCGACCGCGGCCGTCCGCCCCCACCCGCAGCCGGGCCGGCAGCGGGCTGCGCCTCGGTGACGTCCGCCAGGAATGCAAAGGCATCGCCCGTGCCGCTCTGCGCCTGGACGCCGCCGCGCTGGACGGCCTGCTGGAGACCGCGATAGCCGAGCACGGCCTGGTCACCGCCTGGACCGAGGTGATCATGCCGACCCTCCAGGCGGTCGGCCGCAAGTGGGAGAGCTCCGGGGAGAAGTACGTCGAGGTCGAGCACTTCCTGTCCTGGCACGTCTCCGGTGCGCTGCGGCGAGGTGCCCCTCCCGCGGCCGCCGACCGCCCGGGCGCGACCGTCGTGCTCGCCTGTGTGCCGGGGGAGAGCCACACACTGCCCCTGGAGGTGCTGTCGGCGGCGCTGGCCGAACGCGGCCTGCCGGTGCGCATGTTCGGCGGCGCTCTGCCCGTGGAGTCCCTCGTCACGGCCGTTCGCAGAACGGGGCCCGCGGCGGTGGGGCTGTGGGCGCAGTCCCGGACGACCGCCAGCCGGCCGCTGGCCCAGCACGTGGCCGCGATGGAGTGGGGGGTGCGGGGCGCCCGCCGCAAGCCGGTCGTGCTGACGATAGGGCCCGGCTGGAGCGGCCGGACCGTCCCCGGGCTGCCCCGTCCGACGGGGCTGGCCGAGGCCGTCGCGGTTCTGGAGTCGGTCGTGTCGCGACAGCCCCGGCCGACTGCATCCGCACACCGCCTCCGGCGAGAAGCGGTGAGCGGACGGACCGAGTCGGACGAGACGACAGACTGAGCGGACTCACCGAACGAAAACACCGAACGAGAACACCGAACGAGAACACCGAACGAAAACACCGAACGAACAGTCCCGGTGGACCAGGCGGACGGAGCGGGGTGCGGAGATGAGCGGCGCGTGGTGGGCCCGGTGAGCGAAGGGCCCGTCGACACGTCCGACGTGGTGATCCTCGGGGGCGGTGCCGCCGGCCTCAGCCTCGCGTTCCGGCTGCTCGAGACCGATGTCGCGACCGTCACCGTGGTGGAGCCGCCCGACGGCCCCGCACGCCCGGCGGAACGCACCTGGTGCTGGTGGGACGACGCCGACGGCGAGGGCGATGCCGGGTTCGGCGAAGCGGTCACCGCCACCTGGCCCCTGCTGCGGGTGCACGGCCCCGACGGGAGCCCGCTCACCGTCGATCCGGCGCCCTTCCGCTACCGCATGGTCCGGTCCACCGCGTTCGAACGGCTGGTGCACGCGCGACTGGAGCAGTCGCCCGGCGGGCGGCTGCTGCGCGCGACCGCGGGCACGGTGCGCGACGTGCCCGCAGGCGCCGAGGTCCGCTGCACGGCACCCGGCGGACGGACCCTGACCCTGCGCTCCCGCCGCGTGTTCGACTCGCGGCCGCTGCGCACCCTGCCACCGGCCCGTACGCAACTGCTGCAGCACTTCCGCGGCTGGTTCGTGCGCACCGGCACCGGCCGGTTCGACCCGGCGGTCGCCGACCTCATGGACTTCCGGGTGCCCCAGCCGCGCCACGGCCTCGCCTTCGGCTACGTCCTGCCACTGGCACCGGACCGGGCGCTCGTCGAGTACACCGAGTTCTCCCGTCGCCCCCTGACGACGGCGGCGTACGAGGCGGCGCTCGGCCACTACGCCCGCGAGGTGCTGCGCCTGGGCGAGTTCGCGGTGGAGTCGGCCGAGCAGGGCGTCATCCCCATGACCGACGCCCGCTTCCCCCGGCGCACCGGCACGGCCGTCTTCCGTATCGGCACGGCGGGCGGCGCCACCCGCCCCGCCACCGGCTACACCTTCGCGGCCGTGCAGCGGCACAGCCGGGCCGTCGCCGCGGCCCTGCGGGACGGCCGCGCCACCGTGCCCGCGCCGCACGGCCGGCGGGCGCTCGCCATGGACGCGGTGCTGCTGCGGGCCCTCGACACCGGGCGGATCGACGGCCCCGCCTTCTTCACCGGCCTCTTCCGCCGCACCCCCGCGCACCGCCTGCTGCGCTTCCTCGACGGCGCCACCTCCCTCCGGGAGGAGTGGGGCATCGGACTGCGCACGCCCGTGGCCCCGATGCTGCGCACCGCGCTCGAAGTGCCCTTCCTGCCCCGCCGTACCCACCCCGCCCCAGGAACCGGAGAGAGCCCCCGATGACCCTGCTGCGCGACCGCGACCTGGCACGCGCCTTCGACCACGCGTCCCGCACCTACGACCGCCTCACCGGCCTCAACCCGGGCTACCGCGCCGACCTGCTGCGCTCGGCCCGCCGGCTCCGGCTGCCGCAGGACGGGGCGGGTCTGCACCTGCTCGACCTGGGCTGCGGCACCGGCGCCTCCACCCGGGCCCTGCTGCGGGCCGCGCCCCGGGCCCGCGTCACCGCGGTGGACGCCTCCGCGGGCATGCTGCGGCAGGCGCTGGCCAAGCCGTGGCCCGGCACCGTGCGCTTCCTGCACCTGAGCGCCGAGGAACTCGCGGCGGCCGGCGAGGGGCCCTTCGACGCGGTCTTCGCCGCCTACCTGTTCCGCAACGTCTCCGACCCCGACGGCGTCCTCGGCACGGTGCGCGCACTGCTGCGGCCGGGCGGGAGGCTGGCCGTCCACGAGTACAGCCTCGGTGGCTCGCCCATGCACCGGGCGCTGTGGACGGCCGTGTGCCAGGGCGTGGTCATCCCCGCGGGCACCCTCACCGGCGACCGCGCCCTGTACCGGCACCTGTGGCACAGCGTCCTCGACTTCGACACCGCCTCCGCCTTCACCGGACGGCTGACCCGGGCCGGGTTCACCGGTGCGCGCGCCCTCCCCCTGGCCGGATGGCAGACCGGCATCACGCACACGTTCGTCGCCGCGGCGGGGGAGGCCGGCCGATGAGCCGCCCGATGAGCCGCCCGACGAGCCCCCGCCCCGCCCGCCGCGGCCGGGACCGCAAGGCCGAGGTCCTCATGCCCGCGCCGGGCCGGAACCGGTTCGCGCCCGGGGACGCGCCGTCCGTCGCCGTGGTCGGCGGCGGCATCGCCGGACTGGCCGCGGCCACCGGTCTGGCCGAACGCGGCGCCCGGGTCACCCTCTACGAACGCGAGGACGCCCTCGGCGGCCGCCTCGCCGGGCACCCCACCCGGCTGGCCGACGGCTCCGAAGTGACCATGAGCCGCGGCTTCCACGCCTTCTTCCGCCAGTACTACAACCTGCGCGGCCTGCTGCGGCGTACCGACCCCGCCCTCGCCCGCCTCACCCCGCTGCCCGACTACCCCCTGCGGCACAGCGGCGGACTCACCGACAGCTTCGCCCGCGTCCCGCGCACCCCGCCCCTGAGCGCCCTCGGCTTCGTCGCCCTCAGCCCCACCTTCGGCTGGCGCGACCTCACCGCCCTGGACGCGCGGGCGGCGCTGCCGCTGACCGACGTACGCGTGCCCGACGTGTACACACGCTTCGACGGGATGAGCGCGACCGCCTTCCTCGAACGCGTCCGCTTCCCCGAGGCCGCGCACCACCTGGCCTTCGAGGTGTTCTCGCGCAGCTTCTTCGCCGACCCGCGTGAACTCTCCGCCGCCGAACTGATGCTGATGTTCCACATCTACTTCCTCGGCTCCTCGGAGGGGCTGCTCTTCGACGTGCCCGACGAGCCCTTCCCACAGGCCCTGTGGGAGCCGCTCGCCGACTACCTCCGGCGCCTCGGCGCGACCCTGCGCACCGGTACCCCCGTACACCGCGTGCAGCCCACCGGCGCCGGCGGAGCCGAGGTGCGCACCGGCACCGGCACCGACCGGCACGACGCCGTGGTGCTCGCGCTCGACACCGCCGGGCTGCGGCAGGTCGTCGCCGCCTCACCCGGCCTCGGCACCGCCCCCTGGCGCGACGGCATCGCCGCCCTGCGCACCGCCCCGCCGTTCCTCGTCTCACGGCTCTGGCTCGACCGGCCGGTGCGCGCCGACCGCCCCGGCTTCCTCGGCACCAGCGGCTACGACGGCCTGGACAACATCAGCGTCCTGGAACGCTACGAGGGCGAAGCCGCCCGCTGGGCCGCGAAGCACGACGGTTCCGTGGTGGAACTGCACGCCTACGCCGTCACCCCCGGGGCGGACCGGGAGAGCGTGCAGGACGCGCTCCTCGGGCAGTTGCGGCGGGTGTACCCGGAGACCGGCCGGGCGCGTGTCGTCGACGCCCGGCACGAGTGGCGCTCGGACTGCCCGCTCTTCCCGGCCGGCACCCACCACCGGCGCCCCACCGTGCGCACCCCGCACCCGTGGCTGACGCTGGCCGGCGACGGGCTGCGCTGCGACCTGCCCGTGGCCCTGATGGAACGCGCCGCCACCACCGGCTTCCTGGCGTCCAACGCGCTGCTCGCCGGGTGGGGCGTCCGCGGCCAGGTGCTGTGGACCGTGCCACGGTCGGGCCGCTCCCGGCTGCTGCGGGCACTCGGGACGCTCGCGGAACGTCCGGTGCGCCGGTGAGGGGCCGCCGGACGGGCCCGGGCCGCTCCGCGCAGGCCCGTCCGGCGGGGTCGTGTCAGCCGGGGAAGCGTCCGGTGCTGCGCAACTCCCAGCGCCTCTCGGCGTAGGCCAGGTCGTCGCGCCACAACCGTCCGGCCGTGTGCCGCATCAGGGGGCGCAGCACGGGGGCCGCGGCCCGGGCCAGGGCGAAACCGCGCCGGTCCGAGGCGGCGACGACCGCTTCGACGACGGCGGTCCGCGGCTGCTGCGCGTCCGCGGCGGTCAGCGGCGTGGCATGGGTCTCCACCACGGACGTCGCCCCCTCGCCGTCGGTGATGCGCATCAGCACGGTGCGCGGCTCCGGCGCGGTGAACTCGGCCCGCACGGGCACCACCAGACGGCCCGCCACCCGGAAGGAGACGTCGACGACGAAGGCGTCGTCCTCGTCGCCCCCCTGGTCGCCCCGCGGTTCCCTCACGACCGTCAGATCGACGAAGGAGTACGGGTGGAACCAGGACCCGTGCCACGGGTCGAGCCGGTTGGCCACCACGTCCTGCGGTTCGCACCGCCCGATCGCCGTGAACACCGCGTCCACCCCGCTGCCCGGTGCGGGCCGGGCCGGGACCGCGGGCCGCTCCGACGGCTCCTCGCCGCCGACCGCGTCCAGCCGTACCCACACCAGCACCCCGTCGTCGTGGGCGGGGTACGGCGGCCAGCCGGCGAACGCGGAGCCGTCCAGGGCCAGTCCGTGCCAGTGGCACACGAGCGTGCCGCACACCACCCTGCTGTCGCGCAGCGGAGCACCGAGGTGCGGGCAGGCGCCGGGACCCGCCCGGAGCTCACCCGCCGGCGAGCGCCACAGCACCACCTCGACGCCGCCGACGGTCCTGCCGCAGGGGCGGCCGGGGCGCACGTCCCGGGAGGCACCCACCACGAACCAGTTGCCCGACGGCCGCGCGCAGGCCCGTTTGAGGGCGTCGGCGATCAGCGCCGGGCGGGCGTCGCGCCAGGTCGGCGTCTGCTCCGCCCAGCCGGGGCCGCGGCGCCGCCGCAGCGGTGAGGTCCAGCGTGCCTTGCCGGCTCGGTCAGCCACGACCCGGTCCCTTCCGTTCCAGGGCGCCGCGGTCCGCCGCGGGCGCCGCATGCCGCCGTGCGAGGGCCACCTTGAGGACACCGGCCGCGGCGGTGGCGGCCCGCTGCCGGCGGGGTACCACGGCACGGCGGTGCAGCACGGTGTAGTCCTGCCGCGCGATCGCGTCGAGGATGCCGCCGTACAGCGTGAACGCGGTTCTGATGCAGGGCCGCACCCGCGGGTCGAGCATCGCGATGCCCGGTTCCGCCTCCCGGTACACGTCCCTGGTCAGGGCCTCGGCCGCGACCAGTGCGGCCCGGATGCGAGGGTCGCGCCGGCCGCTGCGCCTGCTCCACTCCAGCAGCGGCCGGTCCACCCCGTGGGCGGCGAGCAGGTCCGCGGGCAGGTAGACGCGCCCCCGGTCCAGGTCCTCGCCCACGTCCCGCAGGAAGTTGGTCAGCTGGAACGCCACCCCGAGGGCCGCCGCGCGCGGTGCCGCCTCCTCGCGCGGGACGACCGTGCCGAGCACGGGCAGCATCTGCAGGCCGATCACCGCGGCCGAGCCGTGCATGTAGGCCCGCAGATCGGCGTAGGTCGGGTAGTCCGTGACGGTCAGGTCGGCGCGCATCGAGGCGAGGAAGTCGGCGAACAGGTCCACGTCGATGCCGTAGCGGTCGGCGGTGTCGGCCACGGCGCGGACCACCGGTTCGTCCCCGCCGCCGGTGCGCAGCGCCTGGGTGAGGTCCTCCTCCAGCCGCTTCAGCAGGAGGTCCCGCTCGTCGGGCGTCAGCCGCCGGTCCAGCTCGTCGACGATGTCGTCGGCCCAGCGGGCGAAGCCGTACAGCGCGTGCACGGCCGTACGGCGTTCCGGCGGCAGCAGGCGCGTGGCCAGGAAGTAGGTGCGGCCATGGCGGGCGTTGAGCCGTCGGCACCGGCTGTAGGCGGCGCGCAGGGCGGGGTCGGTGATCCCGGCGGCGTCCAGTTCACGACGGGTCATGGGCACCTGCTCCGGTCGGGGCGGACGGGCGGCGGTACGCGGACCGGCCCGCCCGGGGCACGGGGGCGGGGCCTCCGGTGACGCGGGCGGCGGCGAGTTTCCCGCTGATGAGCACGGTCGGTACGCCGACACCGGGTGTGGTCCCGCAGCCGGCCAGCACCACGTTGTCCAGCCCTCGGACGAGGTTGCGCGGCCGGAAGGGCCCGGTCTGGGCGAAGGTGTGGGAGACGGAGAAGGGACTGCCCGCCGCGTGGCCCTGGGCCGTCCAGTCCAGCGGGGTCACCAGCAGTTCCTCCTCCACGCTGTCCGCGAAGCCGTCCAGGCCGCGGCGCTCCAGCTCGGCGACCAGCCGGTCGCGGTAGCGGGGGCCCAGGTCCCGCCAGGCGGCGGCGGAGGGGCCCACGTCGGTGTTGGGGCAGGGCGCCAGGACGTAGTGGAGGTGACGGCCCGGCGGCGCCAGCGAGGCGTCGTGCGTGGTCGGGCGGGTGATCAGCAGGGACGGGTCGCTCATCAGCGTCCCCGTCCGGGTCAGTTCGTCGAAGGTGCGCTCCCACGCGGCGCCGAAGGACAGCGTGTGGTGGGCGAGGTGCGGCCAGGTGCGGTCGGTGCCCGCGTGCAGGATCACCGCGGACGGCGAGTGCCGCAGCGGCACCGGACGCCGGGGCGCCCTGCCCAGCAGCCGGTGCGCGGCGGGCAGTTCACAGGTCAGCACCACCGCGTCGCACGGGATGCGCTCGCCCGAGGCGAGGCGGACGGCCCGCACCCGGCCCGCGGCGCGTTCCAGCGTGCTCACCTCGGCCGACCAGCGCAGCTCGGCACCGGCGGCGGCCGCCACGTCGGCCATCGCGCGGGGCAGCGCGTGCATGCCGCCCTTGGGGAACCAGACCCCCGCCACGGTGTCCATGTAGGCGATCACCGCGTACGCCGCGAGCGCCCGGGCCGGGGCCACACCGGCGTACAGGGCCTGGAAGGAGAAGACGCGGCGCAGCCGGGCGTCGGAGAGGAAACGGCCGATCCGGGCGTCCAGCCGGCCGAACCCGCCGAGCGCCGCGAGACGGGCCAGGTCCGGGTGCGCCAGCTGGAACGGCGAGTCGAAGTTGGTGTCGATGAACCGGCGCATCTGCGCCCGGTACAGCCGCTCCAGCCACCCGCGCAGTCTGCGGTAGCCCGCCGCCTCCACCGGCCCGGCGAAGCGCCGCACCTCCGCCTCCATGGCGTCGCCGTCGGTGTGCACGTCGAGCGAGGACCCGTCCGCGAAACCGGCACGGTAGGCGGGGTGCAGGGCCACCAGCTCGACGTGCCCGCGCAGGCTCTCGCCGACGGCCGCGAACGCCTCGTCGGCCAGGTGCGGCATGGTCAGCACGGTCGGCCCGGTGTCCACCAGGTAGCCGCCGAGCCCGGCCCGGCCCGCCCTCCCGCCCGGGCCGGCGTCCCGTTCGACGAGCGTGACCCGGCGGCCGGCGCCCAGCAGGTGCAGGGCGCACGCCAGCCCGGACAGGCCGGCGCCCACCACGACGACATGGTCCGTCGGACCCGTCACGGTCCTCATACGAGCTCCTGCGCGTGCTGCGGGACGACGCCCGAAGCCCGCCGGACGAGATCGGCGAACTCCCGCCGTACGGCGGGCGCGGCACCGGCCGCCTCGAAGTGCCGCAGGCCGGCGGCGGCCAGGTCCGCGATCCTGGACTCCACCTCGGCCCGTGCGCCCGTCCGCTCCAGCGCCGCCCGCATCCGCTCGACGGTGTGCCCCGGCCGGGCGTCAGCGTCCGGGGCGAGCACGGCGGCGGCGTCCTCGTCGCCACCGGCTTCCGCGAGCCGGACGGCGACGGCGAGGAGCGGGGTGAGCTTGCGGAAGCGCAGGTCCTCGTCGGCCGGTTTGCCCGTCAGCGCCGGGTCCCCGAACGCGCCGAGCAGATCGTCGCGCAGCTGGAAGGCGAGCCCCGCGCACCGGCCCGCCGCCCGCAGCGCGCCGAGGGTCCGCGCGTCGGCGCCGGCCAGCGACGCACCCAGCGTCAGCGGCCGTACGACCGTGTACCGGGCGCTCTTCAGAACGGCGATGGTCAGTGCCTCCTCCGCGCCGGACGAGCCGCTCGCCTGCGCCCGCAGGTCGCGGTACTGCCCGGCGACCATCTCGGTGCGCATGGCCCGCCACTCCTCGTTCAGCCGCGCCCCGTACGGGGAGGCGAGCGCCGTCTCCGTCAGCAGGTCGTCCGCCCACGCCAGCGCCAGATCGCCCGCGAGCACGGCCGCCGACGTCCCGAACGCCTCGGCGGAGCCGCCGGCCCGTCCGGGCCGGTGCCCACGGGCGAAGTCCACGTGCATCGCGGGCCCGCCCCGGCGCAGCGGTGATCCGTCCATCACGTCGTCGTGGATGAGCGCGCAGGCCTGGAGCAGTTCGAGGGCGGCCCCGGTGCGCAGGACCGCACCCGTGTCGCCCGAGCCGCCCGCGGCCCGCCAGCCGCACCACACGAACGCGGTCCGCAGCCGCTTGCCGCCCCGCCGGACGAACGCGGCGACGCGCTCGGCCATGTCGTGGGTGAACACCGCATCCGTGTCGTGTGCTTGCCGCAGCCGCGCGTCGAGCACCCGCTCGAGGACGGCCTCCATGGCGCGCGTGGCTCCGGGAGCCGTGAGCGGGGCGTCGTTCGGCTCCGCCGGTCCGGCCACCGTCGGCCGCGGTCCAAGCATGCGCAACCCCTTCTCGCTTCCGGTCATCCGCACATCAGTGCTTCCGCTGGGAGCGGTGATTCGGATGCGCCGGGTTCCGGGCTCTCAGTCACGGCCCCGGGCCTGCCGGAACCGGGCCAGGCCCTCGCCGAGGTCGAGGAGCGGTTCCGGATAGCGCAGCCCGGCCCGCCGGTCCTCGGGCAGCCGCCACGGCTCGTGCACCGCGGCGCCGCCGACGTCCGCCAGCTCGGGCACCCAGCGGCGGACGTAACCGCCGTCCGGGTCGTAGCGCTTGCCCTGGAGGACGGGGTTGAGGACGCGGTGCGGGCGGGTGTCGGTGCCGGTGCCGGCGACCCACTGCCAGTTCAGCTGGTTGTTGACGAGGTCGCCGTCCACCAGGAACCGCAGGAAGTGCCGGGCGCCGATCCGCCAGTCCACGTACAGCGTCTTGGTCAGGAAGCTCGCCACGACCAGCCGTGCCCGGTTGTGCATCCAGCCCTCGTGGCGCAGCTGGCGCATGCCCGCGTCGACCACCGGGTAGCCGGTACGGCCCTCCCGCCACGCGGCGATGTCCTCGGCGGCGTCCTCCTCGCCGCGCCACCGGTCGTCCCGGGAGCGGTAGTCCCGGGCGGACACCTCGGGCCGGGCCGCGAGGACCTGGTGGTGGAAGTCGCGCCAGCACAACTGGCGGACGAACGCCTCCGCCCCGGCCCCGCCCTTCTCGCGGGCCCGCCGGACGACCTCCACCGGTGAGAGCGCCCCGAAGTGCAGGTAGGGCGACAGGCGTGAGGTCGCGTCGCCCGCCAGGTCGTCGTGCCGCTCCTCGTAACGGGACAGGTCCGCGTCCGCCCAGCGCGCGAACCGGTCGCGTCCGGCCGACTCCCCGCCGGGCGGGAGGGCCGGGGACAGGTCCGTCCCCGCCGGGCGCGACGGCGGGTCCTCGCCGCGGGCCGCTTCGGGGACCCGCACCGCTCGCGGCGCGGGCAGGGGGTCGCGCAGCCGCTCCTTGGACCAGCGGCGCATGTACGGGGTGAACACGGCGAAGTGGTCCGAGCCGGTCGGTGTCACGGCCCCGGGTGCGAGAGCGGTGACCACGCCGTCGTGCACCCGCAGCCGGACACCGTCGGCGTCGAGTTCCTTGCGCAGCCGCTCCTCACGGCGGTGGGCGAAGCCGGTGACCCCCGCCGCCATATGCACCTCCGTGGCGCCGCACGCGGCGGCCACCGCGCGGACCTCGCGGGCGACCGGCCCGCTGCGTACGACCAGCCGTCCCCCGAGGCGGCGCAGCGACGAGTCGAGGTCGGCCAGGCAGTCGGCGAGGAACGCGGCGCGGTTCGGCACGTCGAAACCGGCGGCGTGCACGGCGGGGTCGCGCACGAACAGGGGCACCACCTCGTCCGCCGTGTGCAGCGCGGCGTGCAGGGGCGGATGGTCGTGCAGACGCAGGTCCGAGGTGAACAGGACGACCGCGACGGTCATGTGTCACTCCTGGTGCGGTGGTGCGGATGCCGTTCGTTCCGGGACACTTCGACGCCGTCGGGCCCGCCGGATGCGCGAGCCGCCACGCCGTCCGCCGGTGCCCTCGGACGCGGCCCGGGCGATGTTGCGCGCCATGCCGCCGAACACGGCGGAGTGGAAGGGGGCGACGCTCCACCAGTAGGCGTGGCCCAGCAGGCCGCGCGGATGGAACAGGGCGCGCTGCCGGTAACGGGTACGGCCCGCCTCGTCGGTCTCGGCGTACATCTCCAGCCAGGCGAGGCCGGGTAGCCGCATCTCGGCGCGCAGCCGCAGCAGATGACCCGGTTCCAGTTCCTCGACCCGCCAGAAGTCCAGGGAGTCACCGACCCTCAGGCGCTCGGTGTCCCGCCGTCCGCGGCGCAGCCCGACCCCGCCCGAGAACCGGTCCAGCCACCCCCGGACCGCCCAGGCCAGCGGGGAGGAGTACCAGCCGTTGTCGCCGCCGATGCCCTCGACGACCTTCCACAGCTCCGCCCGGGAGGCGTCGACGGGCCGCTGCCGTTCGTCCTGGTAGAGGCTGCCGCCCGCCCAGTCCGGGTCGGTGGGCAGCGGGTCGCTGGGCGCTCCGGGCACCGATGCCGAGGACCAGCGCGTGGCGACCTGCGCCTCGCGCACCTTGCGCAACGCCAGGGTCAGCGCCTCCTCGAACGGCAGCGGCCGGCCGGGGAGGTCCGGAACGTACCGGGCGATGTCGTGTTCGCGGCAGACGACCTCGTGCCGCAGCGACTCGGTCAGCGGCCGGGCGAGGCCGGCGGGCACCGGGGTGACCAGGCCGACCCAGTGACTGGACAGCCGCGGGGTGAGCACCGGGACCGGCACGATGAACCGCCTCGGCAGCCCGGCCACGGCGGCGTAGCGCAGCATCATGTCGCGGTAGGTGAGGACGTCCGGCCCGCCGATGTCGAAGGCCCGGTCGACGTCGTCCGGCATGGTGGCCGATCCGACGAGGTAGCGCAGCACGTCACGCACCCCGATGGGCTGGGTGCGGGTGTGCACCCAGCTCGGGGTGACCATGACCGGCAGGCGTTCGGTGAGGTAGCGCAGCATCTCGAACGACGCCGAACCGGAGCCGATGACGACGGCGGCCCGCAGCACCGTCGCGGGCACGGGGCAGTCGAGGAAGATCTCCCCGACCTCGGCACGGGACCGCAGGTGCGGGGAGAGCGACTCCTCCGGAACACCGTGCGGTGTGAGCCCGCCGAGGTAGACGATCCGCCGTACGCCCGCGGCCCGGGCCTGCTCGGCGAAGACCCGGGCGGCGGCGCGGTCGGTGTCCTCGAAGCGGGAGCCGGAGCCGAGGGCGTGCACCAGGTAGTAGGCGACGTCGACACCGCGCATCGCGGCGGCGACCGACTCCGGGTCCGTGACGTCGCCCCGGACCGTCTCGGCGTGCGCCGCCCAGGGGTGGTCACGGAGTTTGCCGGGGGAGCGGGCCAGGCACCGGACGCGGTGGCCCTCCTGGAGCAGTTCAGGCACCAGGCGGCCGCCGATGTACCCGGACGCCCCGGTGACCAGACAGTGCAACCGCCCGTCCGTCGCCATTCCCGTGCCTCCCGGCGCCGTACCGCTGCCGTGCCGCCGGATCGCGACCGGCCCTGACGGGACCACTTCCGGCCCGGCGCCCTCGGCGGATGCACCCGACGAGGCCCCAAGTGCATTGAGCCCGTCCCGCCGGGGCCCGCCAGGCCGTTTGAGCCGTCCGGGTGGGTCGGCGCGGGGGGCGTCAGGCTGTCCCCGCTGGTCGGCGCGGCGGGCGTTTCAGCCGTCCAGGCGGGCCGGCACGGCGGGTTTCCCGGCCGCCTCGTCCCGGCGGGCCGGCGTGCTCGGCCACCACGCCCGCGGCCCGATGTCGATCACCAGTGCCGGCACCAGCAGGGAGCGCACGACGAGCGTGTCGAGCAGCACCCCGAAGGCGACGATGAACGCGATCTGCACCAGGAACGCCAGGGGGATCACCATCAGCGCCGCGAACGTGGCGGCCAGCACCACACCCGCCGAGGTGATCACGCCGCCGGTGGTGGTCAGCCCGCGCAGCACCCCCTGCCGGTTGCCGTGTGCCAGCGACTCCTCCCGGACCCGGGACATCAGGAAGATGTTGTAGTCGACGCCGAGGGCCACCAGGAACACGAAGCCGTACAGCGGTACCGAGGCGTCCGTGCCGCCGAAGCCCAGGAGGTGCTGGAAGACCAGGGCCGACACCCCCAGCGTCGCCAGGAAGTTGAGCCCCACGGTCGCCACCAGCAGCACCGGCACGAGCAGGGAGCGCAGCAGCAGCATCAGGATCAGCAGGATGACGGCCAGCACGATCGGCACGATGACCGTCCGGTCCCGGGCGGCGGTCCGCTGGGTGTCAAACTGCTGCGCCGTGTACCCGCCGACCAGGGCGTCGGCCCCGGGCACCGCGTGCACCCTCGCGCGCAGTCGCTCGACCGTCTCCTTTGCCGCGTCGCTGTCCGCCGCAGCCTTCAGGGTGACGTCGACGCGCACCCGCCCGTCGACGACGAGCGGTTCGCCCGCCCCGGGCCGTCCGGAGGCGGAGACGGCGCCGGCGGAGGCCACGCCCTCGGTGCCGCGCGCGGCGGCCGTCACCGCGGCGGTGCGGTCCGCGTCGGCGATGACGACGGCGGGGTTGCCGGACCCCCCGGGGAAGTGCTCGCCGAGCGTCGCCTGGGCGGTCACCGACGGAGCGTCGTTCACGAAGATCTCGTCGAGCGGCACGCCCTTGGAGGACAGGGACGGCGCGAAGGCCGCGCAGACGGCCAGGACGAGAGCCGTGACCACCCAGGTCCGCCGGGGCCGGCCGTCCACCGTCCGGGCGACCCGCCGCCACACGCCGCTGCCCTCGGCTGACTCCTCGGGGGCCTTGGGCCGCGACGGCCAGTAGGCGGTGCGGCCCAGCAGGGCCAGCACGGCCGGCAGGAAGGTGAGGGTGACCAGTACGGCGCAGCCGATGCCGATGGCGCCGACCGGCCCGAGCGCGCGGTTGTTGGTGAGGTCGCTCGCGAGCAGCGCCAGCAGCCCGAGCGCCACAGTGGCGGCACTGGCGGTGATCGCCCCGAACGACCGGCGCACGGCGGCCACCGCGGCTGCGAAACGGTCCTCGCGCAGGGCGAGTTCCTCCCGGAAGCGCGCGGCCAGCAGCAGGGCGTAGTCGGTGGCGGCGCCGATCACCAGGATCGACAGGATGCCCTGCACCTGGCCGTCGACCCGGACCACGTCCCGGTCGGCCAGCGCGTAGACCACGGCGCAGGCGAGACCCAGCGCGAAGACCGACCCCAGGATGATCAGGAGCGGCAGCAGGACGCTCCGGTACACCAGCAGCAGGATCAGCAGCACGGCCCCGAGGGCCACGCCCAGCAGCAGCCCGTCGATGCCCGCGAACGCGTCCGACAGATCGGCCTGACTGGCGGCCGGCCCGGCGATGTGCACGGTGGTGCCGGGCACGCCCCGGGCCGCCTCGCGCACCGTGTCGAGGGCGGTGGGCAGTTCGTCGCCGAGGTCGGGCTTCAGCGGGACGACGGCCTGTATCGCCTCGCGGTCCTCGGAGAGCAGGGCGGGGGAGGGGCGGCCCGCGACGCCGGGCTTCCCGGCGAGCGCGGCGACGGCTCGGCCGGCCTCGGCCTGCCGCTCCGCGGTGAACTGCTCCCCGTCCGCCGTCCAGACCACGATGGCCGGCACGGTCTCGGCCCGGTCGAAGGCGGCGCGGGCCTGGAGGACCCGGGTGGACTCGGCGCTCCGGGGCAGGAAGGCGGCCTGGTCGTTGGTGGCCACCTCGCCGAGCTTGCCGGCGTAGGGACCGAGCGTCCCGCCCACCCCCAGCCAGACGAGCAGCAGAACGAGCGGTACGAGCCGCCGGGCCCATCGCGGTGCGGTACTCATGCGCATCCCAAGCCGTAGAGGAAGTGACCGTGGAGGAAGTAACTCACTCATAAAGTATCTCAACCATTGAGAGATACTAGGGTGGGGGGATGAGCGGCTCCGGTGCACCCACGGCATCTCTTCCGGCGGAGGACCCCACCGGGTTGCAGTCCTTCGCCGTTCTTCTGCGCCGGATGAACAGCGAGTTCAACCGCATCGCCCAGGAGTTCGCCCAGGAGCAGGGCCTGCACCTCACCGACATGCAGGCGCTGATCGCGATCCTCGACGCCGACTCCGACCCGGACGCGGCGGGCGAGCCCATGACGCCGGGCCGTCTGCGGGGACAGCTCAACCTCACGTCCGGCGCCGTGACCGCGTGCCTCGACCGGCTGGAGCGGGCCGGGCACATCCGCCGGGTCCGCGACGCCGGCGACCGCCGCGTGGTGCACCTGCACTACGCCGACGCGGCCCGCGGCCTGGCCCGCGACTACTTCCGGCCCCTGGCCCGCGGCACCGACGCGGCCCGAAGCCGTTTCAGCCCCGAGGAACTGCACGTGGTCGTCCGCTTCCTGGCCGAGCTGAACGCCGAACTCGCCCTGCTGCGCAAGGGTTCCGGCTGAGCGGCGGGCGCGGCGGCTCTTCACCGGGCTGCGAGACGACCGGCCGGTGCCCGGCGGCTCTTCACCGGGCTGCGTGACTACCCGCCGGTGCCCGTCGGCTCCTCGCCGGGCTGCGTGACGACCGGCCGGTGCCCGGCGGCGTGTGATGTGAGGGACGTCCGGGGCGCTGTGACACTTCCGTGCGCACGCGCGCTTGACTCCATGAGGGTGCCGCAGCGAGCGGGGCGCGACGGCCGGCACGGACTCATCACGAACCCCGGTGCGAACGAGGACGGTCTTGGGTCAGGAACGGCAGTCGCGCTACCCGCAGGCCCACGACGACGAACTGGGCGAGGCCGTGGCGCGGGCCCAGCAGGGCGACGAGGCGGCCTTCACGGTCGCCTACCGGCTCGTGCAGCCGGGCCTGCTCGGCTATCTGCGCGGGCTCGTGGGCGACGACGCGGAGGACGTGGCGTCCGACGCCTGGCTGCAGATCGCCCGGGACCTCGGACGCTTCACGGGAGACGGGGGCGGCTTCCGCGGCTGGACGGCCACCATCGCCCGGCACCGGGCGCTGGACCATGTGCGCCGCCAGCGCTCCCGCCCCCGGCCGGGCGTGATCGAACAGGACGTCCTCGACCTGCCCGGCCCGCACAGCACCCAGGAGCAGGCCCTGGAGACCATCTCGACCGAGCGTGCCCTGGAACTGGTCCGCGGGCTGCCGCGCGACCAGGCCGAGGCCGTGCTCCTGCGTGTCGTCGTCGGCCTGGACGGCCCCGCCGCCGCACGCGTCCTCGGCAAGCGCCCCGGCGCGGTGCGCACCGCGACGCACCGGGGCCTCAAGCGCCTCGCCCGTCAGTTGGGTCTCGGCCCGGAGGGCGGCGAGGGCGTGAAGGACGGCACATCCCCGGCGCCGGAAGGCCGGCCTCCGTCGCAGCGACGCCGACGGCCGGACAGGCCGGTGTCGCGGGCCGCCATCGCGGACCCGTCGAACAGCACAGGCAGGAACGGACAACGGGCATGGGTGACCGGCTGAGCCGCGACCGGGCGGCGGACCGTCGGCGCGTGCACCCCCGCGGTGCCGCGCCCGGGCCGTGGGACCCGTGTGACGCCACCGCGCTGCGGCACCCCGGCGGTGCCGCGCCCGGGCCGTGGGACCCGCGTGACGCCACCGCGCTGCACGCGGTCCTGGCCGCCGCCCTGCGCGCGGACGACCCCGGGCCCGAGGCCGAGCGCCGGGCCGTGGCCGCGTTCCGGACCGCACGCGACACGGGAGCGCACGAGGCGCGTACCCGGCACCGGGACGACTGGCGACTGCCCGCGCGGGGGTGTGCGGGCCGCCGCCGGGCGAAGACCACGATCGCCGCCGTGTTCACCGGCATCGCCCTGGGGGGAGTCGCAGTCGCGGCCATGGGTTCCGTCGGCTCACCCGCGAACGGCACCGGCGGGACGACGCGCTCCTCGCCTCCCGCACCCGCCCGCTCGGGCGGTCACGTGTCACCGGCCCCCTCGGACGGCCCGGGGCGGGACCGCGGCCGGTCCTCCGCGCAGGACGCCGAGGCCCAGTGCCACGCCCACGAACGGGTCGACGGCCGGGGAGCGGCGCTCGACGCGGCAGCCTGGCAGCGGCTCGTGGAGGCGGCGGGCGGCGAGGACG
The DNA here is from genome assembly GCF_044759525.1 of Streptomyces sp. NPDC101110. Lineage (NCBI taxonomy): Bacteria > Bacillati > Actinomycetota > Actinomycetes > Kitasatosporales > Streptomycetaceae > Streptomyces > Streptomyces sp. NPDC101110. Next base: position 670,177 of record NZ_JBIVZM010000001.1, read on the forward strand.
AGGTCGACGCGTACTGCGCAGGGAGGCCGGTCCGGTCCACGCCCGCACCCGCACGGCCCGGCGACCCCGGCAGGCCGGGAGACGCCGCCGCGAACCCCGGCACGGGGGACGGCAGCAGGGGCGTGACGGGGAAGGGAAACCCAAAGGGCCGCCGCCCGGGTGGCGGCGGGGGCGAGTGACCCCGTCGTGCGGCCTCCGGCGTGCCACTGTGACGATTCCGGCGCCACTTCCGGTGTGTAAGCAGTGAAGGAATTGGATGCTGTGATGCCGGTGATGTGGATGATGCGTGATGAGCGACTCCTCGTGGACGCGCGCGGCACCGCACGCAGGCAGTGCGACCCGGAGGCTTCGAGTGCGACCGTTCACCCTCAACTACGCGCGGCCCACGTCACCTCCGACGGCGGTGCCGCCCTACCGCTTCGACGACTCGCTCCAGCTCAACGTGCTCCCCGACGGGCGCCCGGCGGTCAGCGACCCGGACCTCCTCCTGACGGTGGGGACGACGGCGTCCACCGCCGGCTCCAAGACCCACTTCGACGACTGACCCCAGTGAGCGCATGACCGTACTGATCCTCACGTCCAGGGACGACGTCACCGCCGACCTGGTAGTGACGAAACTGCACGACGCGGCAGTGCCGGTCATGCGCCTGGACCCCGCAGACCTGCCGGTCAACACCCTGCTGTCCGCCCGCTTCGCGCACGGTGACTTCGAAGGGCTGCTGTCGGCGAACGGGCACGTGGTCAGCATGGGGGGCCTGCGCTCCGTGTGGGTGCGCAGGCCCGGCGAGCCCGCCGCGCACGCGGACGAACCCTCCGCGTGGCTGACCGCCGAGACCCGCCAGGCCCTCTTCGGCATGCTCTACTCGGCCTCCGCGCGCTGGATGAACCACCCGCGCGAAGCCGAGCGGGCCCGGCTGAAACCGTGGCAGCTGAGAACGGCCCACCTCAGCGGGTTCGCCGTGCCGCCGACGGTCGTCACCACCGTCCCGCGCCTGGCACGGCAGTTCGCCGAGGAGTACGGGGACGTGGTGGTGAAGTCCGCCTCGGGGCCGCCGCCCGGCGAGCCCGCGATGGCCCTGCCCACCACCCTGATCGGGCCCGACGCGGACTTCTCGGGCGTCGCCGCCGGCCCCGCGCTGCTCCAGCGGTACGTCCCCAAGCACGCTGACGTCCGCCTGACCTGCGTCGGAAGCCGGCTGTTCGCGGCGCGGAAGAAGACCGAGCCGGACCAGGTGGACGGCCGCTACGGCGACACCGTGCACACCTGGGAGCCGGTGCCGGTGCCCGACCGCATCCGCAAGTCGGTGCACGACTACGTCGACCTGGCGGGACTGGCCTACGCCGCCTTCGACTTCGCCGAGGACGAGGACGGCTTCTGGTGGTTCCTCGAGTGCAACCAGGGCGGCCAGTTCGGCTTCGTGGAACTGGAGACCGGGCAGCCGATCTCCGAAGCCGTCGCCCAGTGGCTGGCCCGGCCCGGACGGGGCTGACCCGCGGCAGCAGAAGACACCCAGACGGCCCGTCAGCCGTCGGCCCCGGTGTTCCACTTCAGCGGCAGACGGCCCGTCACCCGTTGGACCCGGTGTTCCACTTCAGCGGCAGACGGCCCGTCAGCCGTCGTACCCCGTACTACCCCGTGTCCCGCGTCCGCGGCAGACGGCCCGTCAGCTTTCGTACCCGGTGTCCCGCGTCCGCTTCTCCCACGCCAGGACCTCGTCCCGCACCTGGTCGAGATGGCCGAGCACCGCGCTGACACCGTCGTCGCCCAGGGGCAGACGCAGGGGGGTGTGCTCGGCGTCCAGGGCGGCCAGGATGAGGGCGGCGGCCTTCGCCGGGTCGCCGGGCTGGGTGCCGTCACCGCCGGCGACGGCATCACGCGTCGCACTCACCTTGCCGTAGACCCCGCTGTCCGCGCTCGCCCCGGCCCGCCCGGTCTCGAACAGGCCGGTGCGGAAGGCGCCCGGCTCGACGATCAGCACCTTGACCCCGAACTCGGAGACCTCGTCCGCGAGCCCTTCGGACATCCCCTCCAGGGCGAACTTCGTCGCGCTGTACGCCGAGAAGCCCGCGAACGACATCTGCCCGCCCATGCTGCTCATCTGCACGATCGCGCCCGAACGCCGCTCGCGCAGGTGCGGCAGCACGGCCCGGATGAGGGCGGCCGGGCCTAAGACGTGCACGTCGAACAGGGCCCGCAGCTCCTCCTCGGTGGTCTCCTCGAGCGCCCCGACATGTGTCCGGCCCGCGTTGTTGACCAGCACGTCGATCCGCCCGTGCCGGGCGACGACATCCCGTACGGCGGACTCGGCGGCGCCGGTGTCGGAGACGTCCAGGCGCAGCGCCTCCACCCGGTCGGGGTGGGCGACGACCAGGTCGTCCAGGGCCTCGGGGCGCCGGGCCGCGCCCACCACCACGTCGCCCGCCGCGAGGGCGGCCTCGGCGATCGCCCGCCCGAAGCCGCTGCTCGCGCCCGTGATCAGCCACACCTTGTTCATGACAGCTCCCCGTCTCGTGTCGATACGTCAGCCACTCTCTCGCCCGGGGTGATGGCCCGTCCAAGTCATTTGGTGATAACCGATGGGCATGACCATGGACGTTCATCTGAGGGACCTCCGCTACTTCGTGGCAGTGGCCGAGGAACTGCACTTCACCCGCGCCGCCGAGCGCCTCTACGTCTCCCAGCCCGCGCTCAGCAAGCAGGTCCGGGCGCTGGAACGGCAGTTGGGGGCCGAACTCTTCCGGCGCGACCGGCACGGCGTGGAGCTCACCGATGCCGGTACGGCCCTGCTGCCGCACGCACGCAGACTGCTGGACGCGTGGCGGGAGGGCGCCGCCGCGTTGGACGCCGTCCGGGAGGCACGCCGCGGCACCCTGGTCGTCGGCATGAGCACCAGCCCGGTCCGCGGCGGCCTGCTGCCCGCGATCCGCTCCCGCTTCACGGCGGCGCACCCGGAGGCCGCCGTCCGGCTCCGGCAGGTGAACTGGGAGGACCCCACGGCGGGCCTCGCCGACGGCACCGCCGACGTCGCCTTCGTCTGGCTGCCCCTGCCCGGCCGGGAGCGCTACGACTGGACGGTCGTCGCCGAGGAGCCGCGCATGGTCGCCCTCCCGGACACGCACCCGCTCGCCGACCGCACCGCGATCGACTTCGCCGACCTGCTCGACGAGCCGTTCCTCGCCCTGCCCGAGAGCGCGGGACCGCTGCGCGACCACTGGCTCGCCCTCGACGCGCGCGGTGGCCGCCCGCTCCGCATCGGTGCCGAGATCGCCGGCACGGAGGAGACGTACGAGGCACTGACCGCAGGCCTCGGCGTCTGCCTCGTGGCGGAGGGCAACGTCCCCCTGCTCACCCTGGGCGGCGTCACGGCCCGCCCGGTCAACGGCCTCGCCCCCAGCCGCTACGTCCTGGCCTGGCGCCGCGCAGACGAACGACGCCCGCTGGTACGGGCCTACGCGCAGGCCTGCCGGCGGGTGACGGACGGCCGGGACGGCTGAGGTGCGGGCCGCTTACGATGCGCCCAGCCGTACGTCGGTTCGCACGGCCGCTTCCTCGACCGCCTCAGCCAGGAGCACCATAGCCGTGTCGACACCCCCGCCCCCCGGGGACCGGCAGCCCCGGGACCCCTACGGCCCGCCTCCGGCCACCCGCCCCCAGGGAGCCCCGGGCCCTGGCCCGTACGCCCGAGGCGCCCCCGGTCCCGGCCCGTACGCCCAAGGAGCCCCCGGTCCCGGTCCCTGCGGCCCCGTTGGCCGCCCCTACGGCGCCCCGGTCTCCGTCAACGCGCTCGCCGTGGCCGCACTGGTCCTCGGCGTGCTCTGCTTCCTGCCCGCCGCTGGGCTCGTGCCGGGGCTCATCGCGCTGCGGCAGATCCGGCGGTCCGGGCAGAGCGGCCGGGGCATGGCGACCGCCGGGGTGGTGCTGTCGGCCGCCGGGATCGCGCTGTGGGCGGTGGCGCTGTCCACGGGGGCCGCCTCCACCGCGTGGGAGGGGCTCAAGGACGGCGCCCGGGGCAACGAGAGCCTGTCACTGCACAAGGGCGACTGCTTCGACGCGCCCGGCGGACTGGAGGGCGACACGTACGACGTCGACCGGGTGCCCTGCGGGGGCCGGCACGACGGCGAGGTCTTCGCGGTCGTCACGCTGCCCGGCGGCGCCTTCCCGGGCGACACGAGGATCACCGACGTCGCCGACGAGAAGTGCTACGCCCTCAAGGACCAGTACGCGATGGACACCTGGGCGATGCCGGCCGACGTCGGCGTGTACTACCTGATGCCGTCCCGCGAGAGCTGGCGCTACGGCGACCGCGCGATCACCTGCCTCTTCGGCAACACCGAGGAAGGGGCCGGGCTGACCGGCTCCCTGCGCGGCGACCCCACCACGCTCGACCCCGACCAGATGGCCTTCCTGTCGGCGGCCGGCGCCCTGGACACGGCGCTTGCGGACGAGCCCGGGAAGACCCCCGAGGACGACCTCGCCGCCCATCGGGTCTGGGCCACCGAGGTCCACGACGTGCTCGGCGAGCAGATCGAGGCCCTGCGCGGGCACTCCTGGCCGGCCGGCGCCCGCACCCCCGTCGCCGACCTGGTCGCGAACCTGGAGGACGCCCGGGCGGAATGGCGGAAGGCCGGCACCGCGGGTGACGCGGAGACGTACCACGCGCACTACGACAAGGCGTACGGGTCGGTGGACGGACCGGCGACCGTCACGGCGCGCAAGGCCCTCGGCCTGGCGACGACCCCGCCGGTCCTCGGGCGGGAGGGGAAGAAAGACTCCGCGGCGCAGGTGTGACGGCGGCCATAGCGGGGAGAAAGTGCCTGCGTAAAGCCCTCAGGGCCCCCATGTCATCACATCGAGTGATTCCCTGGCCTTTGCTTGCACCGCAGAACCTACGGTTGCCACGCTGTTGCTGTCTGTACAACCTGATGGGAGCGGCCAGTGACATTCGGTGAGCAGCCGGCGTACCTGCGTGTCGCGGGTGATCTCCGCAAGAAGATCGTCGACGGTCGGCTGCCCCCGCACACCCGCCTCCCCTCCCAGGCCAGAATCCGCCAGGAGTACGGCGTCTCGGACACGGTCGCGCTGGAGGCCCGCAAGGTGCTCATGGCGGAGGGCCTGGTGGAGGGCCGTTCCGGCTCGGGCACCTACGTGCGCGAGCGCCCCGTGCCGCGGCGCATCTCCCGCTCCGGCTACCGCCCGGCCGGCGGGGCCACCCCCTTCCGTCAGGAGCAGGCCGACGGCGAGGGGCACGGCACGTGGGAGTCCAGCAGCGCGCAGTCCGAGGCGAGCGTCGCGGTCGCCGGCAGGCTGGGCATCGAGCCGGGCGAGCGGGTCATGCGCACGAAGTACCTCTACCGGGAGGGCGGCGAGGCGATGATGCTCTCCACGTCCTGGGAGCCCCTCGCCGTGACGGGACGCACGCCCGTGATGCTGCCCGAGGAGGGGCCGGTCGGCGGCATGGGCGTCGTCGAGCGGATGCGCGCCATCGACGTGATCGTGGACAACGTCACGGAGGAGGTGGGCGCCCGGCCCGGCCTCGCCGAGGAACTGCTGGTCCTCGGCGGCGTCCCCGGACATGTGGTGCTGGTCGTCCAGCGCACGTTCTATGCCTCCGGCCGGCCGGTGGAGACGGCCGACGTGGTCATTCCGGCCGATCGGTACCGGGTCGCCTACCACCTTCCGGTCAAGTAGCGAACGCTCCCATCCGCCCGCGGCGCACTCCCCGCGCGCCCCGTTCACACGATCACCGCCCGGAGCGTCCCGGGCCGGGGTGGTGCGCGGCCACCGGCCGGTTCTCGTTCACGCAGGTGGCCGCTCGTGTATGCGGTATGCCCGCGACCGGCTGCCTCGGTGTGCCCGCACGGCGCGTTCACCGGCGTGCGCCCCCGCGTCCTGGCCGGTTGCGTACCTCTTCGTGAAAACCCGTATTCGCTCCGTAAAGGTTAGGCGTAGGCTCGGGCATATGCGCATTGCGGTTTCCTTGGCGGGTGGGGTACGGCACAGGCCGCGGGTGGGAAGTGGAGGGGCGCGATGAACGACAGCACGGTCGCTCTGCCCTGGCTCGTGATACGGGAGGACGACAACGGCAACCGCTACCGAGTGGGCCGTTACGCGACCCGGGCGGAGGCCCAGAAGATCGCGGACAGCCTCGACGGTCGCGGCCACAAGCAGCTGTACTGGGTCGAGAGGCTCGGCCGGAACGGGCCGTCCGTGGCCCACGACTGACCCCGGTTCGGGTGCCGCGGGCAGGACCCCGCAGACCGGCGGGGCTCCCGTAGGCTCCCCGCATGAGTGAGCGGATCGTCGTAGGGGCCGCGCTGGTCGAGGGCGGACGGCTGCTGGCCGCACGGCGCAGCGCGCCCGTCGAGTTGGCCGGGCGCTGGGAGCTGCCCGGCGGCAAGGTCGAGCCCGGCGAGACGGCCGACGCGGCGCTCGCGCGGGAGCTGCGCGAGGAACTCGGCGTCGACGCCGAGGTGAACGACCGCGTCCCGGGACAGTGGCCCCTCAGGGCGCCGTACGTCCTGCACGTGTGGACCGCCCGGCTGCGCCCGGGCTCAGCCGCTCCGCGCCCCCTCCAGGACCATGACGAACTGCGCTGGCTCGGCCCCGACGAGATCTGGGACGTGCCCTGGCTCGACCAGGACGTCCCGGCCGTGCGGCAGGCCCTCGTTCATCTGGGACCGGTCGACGGCCCGGCCTCTCGCGGTCCACGCGGCGTGACCGAGCCCGGCGCCTGAAGCCCGCCGGGGGCGTGCGGTCCCTTCGGAGTGCGGCGGGCACGCCCCCTACGCCTTTCGTGCCACCGTGCGTTGCCTCACGCGATACTTCAACCCGAATATCGGGTATGTGCCCATTAACCCCATGAAACCGGACATGGGCGAGGATCCTGCCTGGGAAGTGATCGGCGTGATCGACACCGAGGACGACTGCGCCGACTGGACCTTTCCCGCCGAACCGGGCGCCGTGCGCACCGCTCGACGGGCCGTGCGCGGCCGACTGCGCGACTGGGGCCTCGACAACCTCGCGGACCTCGCGGCACTGCTGGTCAGCGAGCTGGTCACCAACGCCCTGCGGCACGCCACCGGACCCATCGGAGTGCGCCTGGTACGCCGCTCCGGACTGGACGGCGCCCTCTTGGTGGAGGTGTCCGACCCACTGCCGGACCCGCCCCGCGAGCGCGACGCCCGCCCGGAGGACGAGAGCGGCCGCGGCCTGCACCTGGTGGCCTCGGCCTCCCGCCGCTGGGGCACCAGACCCGGCGCCGCGGGCAAGACGGTGTGGTTCGAACTCGCGGTGCCGGAGTGAAAATCCGGTGTACGTACATCCCGCCCCTGTAGAGCGGCTGGTTCAGGCCAGTGGCGGTTGCCGGTGTACGGGATTCGACGCCGTGTCCCCTGGTTAGAAGACTGGAAGTGTTGTCACGGTCCGGACCGAAAACCATCGGGACCGTGCTGTGATCGTGAACACCGTGTTGTGCGGCACCGTAGTGCTGGATACTGCGGGCAGCCGCCCCCGGTGACCGGTGCCGGACGCGGTGAGCTGGAGGGGACGGTTCGCGTGAGCGAGATACCAGCGAAGTCCACGGAGTCCGAGGACCCGTCGGAGGGCGCGAGGCCGAGGCCTGCCGACGGCCTTGCCTCCGCGGTGGGAGGTGCGCTCGCCGCCGACGGAGTGCGATCCGGGGACGCCATGTGGCAGAGCAGTCCCCCCGGTTCCATCTACGACTACATCAAGGTCGCGTCCTTCTCCATCGGACCCGACGGCCTGGTGGACCAGTGGAGCCTGCGCGCCGAGCACCTGTTCGGCATCCCCGCCGACCGTGCCGTGGGCATGGACCCCATCGAGGCGTTCATCGACCCGCGCCATCACGAGCGCGGCATGCGCAAGATGGCCGAGATCCTCGACGGCCGCGAGTGGACCGGCGTGGTGCCCTTCCGGACGCCGAAGGGCGTCGAGGGGGAGTGCGGCCACGAGGGACTCGCCGAGGTGTACGTCATGCCGACGCGCACCGAGGACGGCGAGAAGGCCGCCGTCTGCATCGTCGTCGACGTGCGCACCCTGCGCAGCATCGAGACCGACCTCGCCGCCTCGCAGGCCATTTTCAGTCAATCGCCCTTCGGATTCCTCCTGATCGACCCCGACCTGCGGGTCCGCCGCGTCAACCAGCGGTTTGCGTCGATCTTCGGCGGTGACGTCGACGACCACCGCGGCAAGGGTGTGCACGACTACCTCCAGCGCGGCGAGGCCGACCGGGTCGCGGCCACGCTGCGGCGGGTGCTGGAGACCGGCAGTTCCATCACCGACATGCACGTCACCGGCTTCGTGCCGGGGTCCGACGAGCGTCGCCACTGGTCCGTCAACCTCTACCGTGTGCACAGCGGTTCGGGCCGGCCCATCGGCATCGCCTGGCTCGGGATCGACATCACCGCCCGGCGCGCCGCCGCACGCGAGGCCGCCGCGGCCCGGCGCAATCTCGCCCTGCTGAACGAGGCCGGCGCCCGCATCGGCAACTCCCTCGACCTGGAGACCACGGCCCGTCAGCTCCTCGACGTCGTCGTCCCCGGCTTCTGCGACCTGGCCACGGTCGACCTCTACCAGGGTCTGCTGGCCGGAGACGAGACGCCGCCCGGGCTCGCCGACGGCAGTGCCGAGTTGCGCCGCGTGGCCTTCGCCAGTGCCGTCTCCGACGAGCCCTTCGCCGGCACCGGTGTGCCCGTCGCGGTCGGCGCCGTCCACCACTACCCGTTCAACTCGCCCTGCGCGGACGCCCTGCGCACCGCCCGGCCCCAGACCGTCCCCGGGGAGGACGGCGGGCTCGTGCAGTCCACGCTCGCCGTGCCGATGGTCGCCCACGACACCGTCGTCGGGCTGGCGCAGTTCGCCCGGACCAAGGGCAGCGAGCCGTTCGGCGACCGGGACCGCGACCTCGCCGTGGAACTGGCCGCCAGGGCCGCGGTCTGCATCGACAACGCCCGTCTCTACCGCCGTGAGCACGAACGCGCGTTGATACTCCAGCGGTCCCTGCTCCCGCCCGGCGACCCGGAGGCCTCCGGCCTCGACATCGCCTGCCGCTACCTGCCCGGCAACGCCAACACCGGCCGGCCCAGCGAGGTCGGCGGCGACTGGTTCGACGTCATCGAACTGCCCGGGCACCGCACCGCGCTGGTCGTCGGCGACGTGATGGGCCGCGGCCTGCGCGCCGCCGTCGCCATGGGTGAACTCCGCACCGCGGTCCGCACCCTGGCCCAGCTCGACCTGGAACCGGCCGAGGTGCTCTCCCAGCTGGACGAGATCGCCCGCGGCCTCGGCGCCCCCGGCGGGGTCCAGCAGGCGACCCGGGCGGCCCGCCGTCCCCGCGAGGCGGACCTCTCGGAGGTGTACCTCGCCACCTGCGTCTACGCCGTCTACGACTCCGTCACCCGGCGCTGCACCTTCGCCAACGCCGGACACCTGCCGCCCGTCCTGGTCGAACCGGGCGAACCGGCGCTGATGCTCGACGTGCCGCCGGGCATGCCGCTCGGCGTCGGCGGGGAGCCCTTCGAGGAGGTCGAGGTCGAACTGCCCGAGGGCGCCCTGCTCGCGCTCTACACGGACGGCCTGGTCGAAAGCCGTGACCACCCCCTGGACGAGGGCCTCCAGGCCTTCGTCAGCGCCCTCGCCGACCCGACCCAGCCGCTGGAGGACGTCTGTGACCACGTCCTCAACACCCTCGACACCCATCACGGCGAGGACGACATCGCGCTGCTGATGGCACGTGTCCAGGGGCTCCCCACCGAGTCCGTCGGCGACTGGACCCTGCCGCGCGAGCCGCGCAGCGTGGGCCGGGCCCGCGAGTACGCGCGTGCACAACTGCTCGCCTGGGACATGGAGCCCCTGGTCGACACCACGGAGCTCCTGGTCAGCGAACTGGTCACCAACGCCCTGCGTTACGGCGAGGGCGAGATCCGGCTGCGCCTGCTGCTCGACCGCACCCTGGTCTGCGAGGTCTGGGACTCCGGCCTGGTCCAGCCCCGCCGCCGCCGGGCCCGCGACACCGACGAGGGCGGCCGCGGCCTCCAGCTGGTCGGCCTCCTCAGCGCCGCGTGGGGCTCCCGCCGCACCCCCCGGGGCAAGACGGTCTGGTTCGAACTGCCCCTGCCGGGCGGCGACACGAGCCTCACGGATCCGGCGGAGGCGCTGCTGAGTCTGTTCTGACCCGCAACCGAACAGAGGTGCTGATCGTCCTCCCCGGCAACATCAACCGCACCACCGGGGGGAGACGGCATGGAGCGCGTCGAAGAGACCGGCAGCGACAACTCCTCGGCACCGCAGGCGGAGTCCGCGCCGGCCCGGGAACGCGGTGCGAGACCCCGGCGCTGGATCAGACGCACGGCCGTCGGCCTTCCCCTGCTCCTCCTGCTCCCGCTCGTCTCCGCTCTGACGGCCCTCAGGATCAACTACATGGGCGATCCGGCCGACGGCACCCACAGTCGCGGCCGTGACGCCCTCTGGCTGGGCCACGCCTGGGTCGACGGGCGCAAGAAGGACGCCGACGTCACCGCCCTGGCCCGCCGTCTGCGAGACACCGGCATCCGCGACCTCTACGTCCACTCGGGCCCGCTGGAGCACGACGGCACGCTCCCCGAGTCGGTCCACCCCCGGGCGCGCTGGTTCATCGACGCCGTGCACGACCGGCTCCCCGGCGTCCGCGTCCAGGCGTTCCTGGGGGACGTCGTGGCCACCGAGAGCGACGAGGGCATGCGGCTGGCGGACCCCACGACGCGAAGGGCCGTCCTGCGCTCCACCCGCCGGATCCTCGACATCGGCTACGACGGTCTCCACCTCGACCTCGAACCCCTGCACTCCGGCGACCGGAACTACCTGCGCCTCCTGGACGCCCTGCACCGCGAGACCCGCGCCCGGGACGCCCTGCTCTCCGTCGCCGCCCATCAGATCGACCCGCTCCCCGGCCTCCACACCCTGCGTGGCGGTCTCACCGGCCATCCCAAGTGGTGGTCACAGGAGTTCTTCGGCCAGGTGGCCCGCCGTGTCGACCAGATCGCCGTGATGACGTACGACACCGCGCAGCCCCTGGAGAGCACCTACGGCGGCTACGTCGCCCAGCAGACCTCCCTCGCCCTGGAGGCCACCCCGTCCTCCACCGACCTGCTGATGGGCCTGCCCTTCTACTGGGAGAACGACGTCAGCCACCGGGGCCACGCCGAGACGGTGCCGGCGGCGGTCCGGGGCGTCCGTCTCGGCCTGTCCCGCACGGACGCGGACCGGGCTCGCTTCGGTGTCGCGCTGTACATCGACTACACGGCGACCGAGGAGAACTGGCGAGCGTACGAGGAGGACTGGGTCAGCGGGTGCTCAGCCTGCTGAGGAGCGCCTCCTGATCTTCGAGCCCAGCCACACCAGCGGGTCGTACTTGCGGTCGACCGCCCGCTCCTTCAGGGGGATCAGCGCGTTGTCCGTGATCTTGATGCCCTCGGGGCAGACCTCCGTGCAGCACTTGGTGATGTTGCAGTAGCCCAGGCCGTGTTCGTCCTGGGCGGTGGTCTTGCGGTCCAGACCCGCCTCCGCCGCCGCGTCCAGCGGATGCATGTCCAGCTCCGCCACCCGCATCAGGAACCGCGGCCCGGCGAACGCCTGCTTGTTCTCCTCGTGGTCGCGCACCACATGGCAGGTGTCCTGGCACAGGAAGCACTCGATGCACTTGCGGAACTCCTGCGAGCGGTCCACGTCCTCCTGCATCATGCGGTACTCGCCGGGAGCGACCCCGGCCGGCGGGACGAAGGCCGGGACCTCTCTCGCCTTCTCGTAGTTGAAGCCCACATCGGTGACCAGGTCGCGGACGACCGGGAACGCCCGCAGCGGCGTCACCGTGATCGTCTCCTCGCGGCCGAACACCGACATGCGCGTCATGCACATCAGCCGCGGCCGCCCGTTGATCTCCGCCGAGCAGGAACCGCACTTGCCGGCCTTGCAGTTCCAGCGCACGGCGAGATCGGGTGCCTGGGTGGCCTGGAGACGGTGGATGATGTCGAGCACCACCTCACCGTCGTTGACCTCGATCTCGAAGTCCTCCAGGCCGCCGCCGCCCACGTCCCCGCGCCACACCTTGAAGTGGGCCGTATAGCCGCTCATTCGTAGAGCTCCTCTTCGGAGAGGTACTTGACCAGCTCCTCCTTGTCGAACAGGGCGAGCAGGTCGGCACGGACGGGTTCGGTGGTCTCGCGGGTGAGGGCGATCTGGCCGCGGACCGGGTCCGTCGCCGCCAGCCCGCCCGTCGGGTCGGTGAGAGCGCACAGCAGGTTGATCCGCCGCCACGCACGGTCCATCCCGGGGTGGTCCTCGCGCGTGTGCCCGCCGCGCGACTCGGTGCGCTCCAGCGCCGCGCGCGCCACACACTCGCTGACCAGCAGCATGTTCCTGAGGTCCAGGGCGAGGTGCCAGCCGGGGTTGAACTGCCGGTGCCCCTCGACCCCGGCCCGGCGGGCCCGCAGCCGCAGTTCGGCCAGTTTCTGCAGGGCCTGCTCCATCTCCGGCGCGCGGCGGATGATGCCGACCAGGTCGTTCATCGTCTGCTGGAGTTCCTGGTGGAGGGTGTACGGGTTCTCCGGCGGGCCGCCCGCCGGTTCCCCGGTCTCCGCCTCGGCCGAGAAGGGCCGCAGGGCCTCCGCGGCCGCCGAGTCGATCTGGACGTCGTCCACCACGGGCCGCGCCCCGGCCGCCCCCGCCGCGTACTCGGCCGCGTGCCAGCCGGCCCGGCGGCCGAACACCAGCAGGTCGGACAGGGAGTTGCCGCCCAGGCGGTTGGAGCCGTGCATGCCGCCGGCCACCTCACCGGCCGCGTAGAGACCGGGCACCCCGCGCGCCGCCGCCGTGTCGGAGTCGACCGCGATCCCGCCCATCACGTAGTGGCAGGTGGGCCCGACCTCCATCGCCTCCGCCGTGATGTCGACGTCCGCCAGCTCCTTGAACTGGTGGTACATCGACGGCAGCCGGCGCTTGATGACCTCGGCGGGCATCCGGGTCGACACGTCGAGGAACACACCCCCGTGCGGCGAGCCGCGCCCCTCCTTCACCTCGGCGTTGATGGCCCGCGCGACCTCGTCACGGGGGAGCAGCTCGGGCGGGCGGCGGTTGTGGTCCGGGTCGTCGTACCAGCGGTCGCCCTCCTCCTCCGTCTCGGCGTACTTGTCCTTGAAGACGTCGGGGATGTAGTCGAACATGAACCGCTTGCCGTCGGAGTTGCGCAGCACACCGCCGTCGCCGCGCACCGACTCGGTGACGAGGATGCCCTTCACCGACGGCGGCCAGACCATGCCGGTCGGGTGGAACTGCACGAACTCCATGTTCAGCAGGGGAGCGCCCGCGAGCAGGGCCAGCGCGTGGCCGTCGCCGGTGTACTCCCACGAGTTCGACGTCACCTTGAAGGACTTGCCGATGCCACCGGTGGCGATCACCACGGCGGGTGCCTCCAGCACGAAGAAGCGGCCCGACTCGCGCTCGTAGGCGAACACCCCGCAGACCCGGCCGGCCGTGGCGGAGCCGCTGCCGGACACGGTCTTGAGCACGCGCGTGACCGTGCACTCCTGGAAGACCTTCAGCCGGGACTCGTAGTCGCCGGTCTCCTTGAAATCCTCCTGCTGGAGGGAGACGATCTTCTGCTGGAGCGTGCGGATCAGCTCCAGGCCCGTGCGGTCGCCGACGTGCGCGAGGCGCGGGTACTCGTGGCCGCCGAAGTTGCGCTGGGAGATCCGGCCGTCCTTGGTGCGGTCGAACAGCGCCCCCCAGGTCTCCAGTTCCCACACCCGCTGCGGCGCCTCCTGGGCGTGCAGTTCGGCCATCCGCCACTGGTTGAGGAACTTGCCGCCGCGCATGGTGTCGCGGAAGTGCACCTGCCAGGAGTCGTTCTCGTTGGCGTTGGCCATCGCCGCGGCGATGCCGCCCTCGGCCATCACCGTGTGCGCCTTGCCGAACAGCGACTTGCAGATCACGGCCGTACGGGCGCCCCGCTCACGGGCCTCGATGGCGGCGCGCAGGCCCGCGCCGCCCGCGCCCACCACGACGACGTCCCACTCCTGCCGGTCGACCACGGACATCAGTCGGTCCCCATCCCTCTAGAAGAAGCGCGGATCGTCGAAGGCGCCCGACGCGACCAGGTAGACGTAGAAGTCGGCGAGCGCCACGCTCACCAGCGACGCCCAGGCGAGCTGCATGTGCCGGGCGTTGAGCTTCCCCGCCCACTGCCACATCCGGTAGCGCACGGGATGCCGGGAGAAGTGTTTGAGCTTGCCGCCGACGATGTGCCGGCAGGAGTGGCAGGAGATCGTGTACGCCCAGATCAGCACGATGTTGACCAGGAACACCAGCGTGCCGAGACCCATGTGGCCCCAGGCGTAGGTCTCGTCGCGGAAGGCGAGCACGGTGTCGTAGGTCAGGATCCCGGCGACCACGAGCGCGGCGTAGAAGAAGTACCGGTGGATGTTCTGCAGGATCAGCGGGAAGCGGGTCTCGCCGGTGTACTTCTTGTGCGGCTCGGCCACCGCGCAGGCCGGCGGGGACGCCCAGAAGCCCCGGTAATAGGCCTTGCGGTAGTAGTAGCAGGTCAGGCGGAAGCCGAGCGGGAAGATCAGGATGATGATCGCGGGCGAGATGCCCCACCAGCTTCCGAAGATCTCCCAGTTCGGGCCGGACCGCATCGGCTCGCAGTTCTCCGCCAGGCACGGGGAGTAGAAGGGCGAGACGTAGGGCGCCGCGTAGTAGTCGGCGTCGGCGAAGGCCCGCCAGGTCGAGTAGACGATGAAGGCCAGCAGGCCCGCGGCGGTGCCGGCCGGGGCCAGCCACCAGCGGTCGGTGCGCAGGTGCGGGGCGGCGATCGCGGCGCGTGTACCGCCCCGCACACCGCCGCTCTCAGGTCTGGGTTCGGTGGCAGGGGGTTCCGTACCAGTGGCCACGTGACGACTCCGGTCGGGTTCGGGGGAGGTGCCGGTCGCGCTCGACTCCTCCCCGGGTCAGGGAGCGCGCCGGTCCCGGGCGCCGAGCCCCTCGTCGTCCGAGTCGCTCCACAGGGCGGAGTCGTACGGCGTGTCCGAGATGGTGACCAGCTCGGGGCGCTTCGGCGCGGCCGGTGACGCGGCGGCGTCGCGCAGCAGGGCGACGCTCTCGCGCAGGTGGTTGGCGTCGGCACGGACGCGGCGCATCTCCAGGCCACCGGTGCCGAGCTGCTTCTCCAGCCGCCCCAGCGATCGGAACACCTCGTCGAGACTGCGCTGGACTGACATCAGTTCGTCGTGAACGGACATGACTTGCCCTCACTTCCGCGGGTCCTTCGTGGCCCAAGGCGGCAACGCTCATGCGCCTGCGAGTGTTGCGCGTCACACCTTGTGCTGTGAAGGGATGTGCATCGATTGGCCGAGGCGTGCGGGTGCACTGTGCGGTGCGTTGCGCCGCACGGGTGGCTTCCCGCCCGTGACCGCCGTGTCGCCCTGTGTTGCCGAACCCTTTCCTCTTCAGTGGCCGCATACATCAGATGAACTCCAAATACCGCCAAAAGTGATCATAACGCCCGCGGCTTCCCGGAGGTAGCACAGATGTCCCAGCACGGCGTCGGCCCGCGCGCGGTCACGCGCTCGGTCGCCTTCCTCACCGCGGGTGTGCTCGCGGTGCCCGCGCTCGCCGGATGCGGCTCCGACGACCCGTCCGGCAAGCCGCTCGCCGGGCAGGACATCCAGCCCGCCCCGCGCGATCGGATCACCGACGGGGGCACCCTGCGCTGGGCCGCCGACTCCGTGCCCGACACGCTGAACACGTTCCAGTCGGACGCCGACGCCACCACCACCCGCGTCGCCCAGGCCGTCCTGCCGTCGATGTTCCGCATGGACGCCTCCGGCCGCCCGGAGCGCAACCCGGACTACCTGGAGTCCGCCAAGGTCGTCGACACCGAGCCCAAGCAGGTCGTCCTGTACAAGCTCAACCAGCAGGCCGTGTGGAGCGACGGCCGGGAGATCGGCGCCGCCGACTTCGCCGCCCAGTGGCGCGCCCTGTCCGGCAAGGACACCGCCTACTGGACCGCCCGCAACGCCGGCTACGACCGCATTCAGAAGATCGAGCGCGGCGACAACGCCCTGGAGGTCCGGGTCACCTTCAGCCGCCCCTACGCCGACTGGCGCTCGCTCTTCTCCCCGCTGTACCCGAAGGACGTCATGGGCACCCCGGACTCCTTCAACGACGGGGCCCGCAAGAAACTCAAGGTCACCGCCGGGCCCTTCATGGTGAAGAAGGTCGACCGCAAGGACGAGGAGATCATCCTCGCCCGCAACCCGCGCTGGTGGGGCGAGCCCGCCAAGCTCTCCGAGATCGTGCTGCGCACCGTCCCGCGCGACAAGCGGGCCGCCGAGCTGGCCGCGGGCAACCTCGACCTGGCCGAGATCGACCCCTCCGCGGCCCGCCGCATCACCGTCGCCGCCCGCCCGCAGAGCTCCGGCAGCCCGCTGATGGGCCCCGGCGCCGACCGGTCCTCCCCGGACTCCCCGGAGCCGGCCAGCGCCGACGGCTCCGACGAGGAGGCCGCCGGCGAGGAGGCCGCCGCGCGCAAGACGCTGCGCAAGGCGACCGCCGCGAACGCCCGGCAGCAGCAGGCCCTCAGCGGGTTCGAGGTCCGTAAGTCCCTGGAGCCCGCCTACACCCAGCTCGCCCTGAACGGCGCCGAGGGCCCGCTCACCGACGAGCGCGTCCGCCGTGCCGTCGCCCGCGCCCTGGACCGCAAGGACCTCGCCCGGGTCGTCCTCAAGCCCCTGGGCCTGCCCGCCGTACCGGTCGGCAGTCACCTCGCCCTGTCCGGCCAGGCTGCCTACGCCGACAACAGCGGCGCCCTCGGCGACCAGGACACCGAGGAGGCCCAGGCGCTGCTCGCGGACGCCGGATGGGTGCGCGGCGGCCCGGTCAAGGAGCAGCAGAAGGAGAAGGAGAAGGCGGCCGGCCCCGAAGGCGGCAAGGCCGGTGACACCGGCGAGGACGACAAGGCGCGCCGCGGACCCGACCCGGCCGGGCACCTCGCCCAGGACGGCAGGCAGCACGTGCCGGCGCACCAGGGCGGCGCTCCCGGGGCGTACGCCCCCAAGGGCACGGCCGCCCCGGCGAACCAGGAGTCCGCTCCACTCGCCAAGAACGGCAAGGCCCTCACGCTGCGCTTCGTGCTCCCCTCCGGGCCCGGCTCCCAGACGCTGCGCACGGTCGCCGACCGGATCTCCCGGATGCTGGAGCGCGTCGGCATCACCACCGAGATCTCCAAGGTCTCCGACGAGTCGTACTTCAAGGACCACATCGCCTCCGGCCAGTACGACCTCGCCCTGTACTCCTGGCCCGCCACGGCGTTCCCCGCCACCGACGCCCGGCCCGTCTACGCCAAGCCCGTCCCGGCCGCCGACGGCTCGCTGAACGTCGAGCAGAACTACACCCGCGTCGGCACCGACCAGGTCGACCAGCTCTTCGACGAGGCCGTGGCCACCCTCGACGAGGGCGAGTCCCGCTCCCTGATCCGCAAGGCCGACTCCCGGATCTGGGCGGCGGCCGGCTCCATCCCCCTCTTCCAGCGCCCCCAGCTCCTGGCGGCCCGCAAGAACCTCGTCAACACCGGTGCCTTCGGCTTCGGCACGCCGGTCTACGAGGACATGGGCTTCCTGAAGAAGGGTGCGAAGCCGGCGTCGGGCCCGTCGGCGAAGGGCTCCACCGCTCCGTAGCTCTGGGAACGCTCAAACGGCTTGCCGTCCCGCGCCCGGCGTCCGCACCATGAGTCCCGTCACGATCATGGTGTGGACGCCGGGCGTCCGTACGCGGGGGACGGAGACCGACGCATGCGCGACACAACACGCCGTGCCGTCACGGCCGGGCTGGTCATCGGGGTACTGGTGACGGGGGTGGGGGCGTGCACGGGGAGTGCGGGCCGGGACAGAACCGACCAGGGCCGCAGCACCGGCAAGCCCGCGGCGACGGCCTGTGCGGACGGCACCTTCACCTGGTCCCACCTCACCGAGCGGGACCGGCTGACCGGTGTCTCCGCCCCCGAGCGGATCGGCAGGGGCGGCGGCGCCCTGCGGAACCCGATGCGGCGGGTGTACACCCCCAGCCCCTCGGTGCGCGCCGAGGGCCCGGCCCCGTCGGCCGCGGAGATCCTCTTCTCGCTCGGCAAGAAGACCGGTGAGATCGACTCCACCGCCCCCACTCTCGCGGAGGCGGGCGGCGAGACCTGGTGGTTCACCGACGTCCGGCAACCGGCCCCGAAGCTCGACAACGACCGCATCCGGCCCAACGCGGCGGGCGAGTACCTCCAGTACGCCGGGGTGAGGGAGGTGTCGGCCGACTTCCGCTACCGCTGCCCGGACGGCAGGACCGCCTCCGGTCACGCCCGCAACTGGACGGTCGACTTCGCCGTACTGACCGACTGCGGCGTGCGCCCGGACTCCTCCCTGGCCCGAGAGGTCTTCCGGCGCTCCTGCGAACCGTCCTGACCTGCATCGACGTAGCCCGGCTAACCCCTGCGGCCGCAGCCCCGTACCATGGGGTGAGGCCGTGGCATGTTGAGCCCGGCAGGGCCCGCGCACCACCGACGTACGCGCAGGGCATTCACTACTCCGGGAGTACGCCTTTTATGGCCACGCGCCACGACATCCGCAACGTCGCCATCGTCGCCCACGTCGACCACGGCAAGACCACCATCGTCGACGGCATGCTGAAGCAGGCCGGCGCCTTCGCCGCGCACCAGCTCGACTCGGTCGACGACCGCATGATGGACTCGAACGACCTGGAGCGTGAGAAGGGCATCACGATCCTGGCCAAGAACACGGCGGTGAAGTACCACCCGAAGGACGGGGGGGACGTCATCACCATCAACATCATCGACACCCCCGGCCACGCCGACTTCGGCGGTGAGGTCGAGCGCGGTCTGTCGATGGTCGACGGCGTCGTCCTGCTCGTGGACGCCTCCGAGGGCCCCCTCCCGCAGACCCGCTTCGTGCTGCGCAAGGCGCTCCAGCAGCGGCTGCCCGTCATTCTCTGCATCAACAAGACGGACCGCCCGGACTCCCGGATCGACGAGGTCGTCAACGAGACCTACGACCTCTTCCTCGACCTGGACGCCGACGAGGAGCAGATCGAGTTCCCGATCGTCTACGCCTGCGGCCGCGACGGCATCGCCTCGCTGACCAAGCCGGACAACGGCACGGTCCCGTCCGACTCCACCAGCCTGGAGCCGTTCTTCTCCACGATCCTGGAGCACATCCCGGCCCCGACCTACGACGAGGACGCCCCGCTCCAGGCCCACGTCACCAACCTGGACGCCGACAACTTCCTCGGCCGTATCGCGCTGCTCCGCGTCGAGCAGGGCGAGCTGCGCAAGGGCCAGACGGTCGCGTGGATGAAGCGCGACGGGTCCGTCAGCAACGTCCGCATCTCCGAGCTGATGATGACCGAGGCGCTCACCCGCAAGCCGGCCGAGATGGCCGGCCCCGGTGACATCTGCGCCGTCGCCGGTATCCCCGACATCATGATCGGCGAGACCCTGGCCGACCCGGAGAACCCGGTCGCACTGCCGCTGATCACGGTCGACGAGCCCGCCATCTCCATGGTCATCGGCACCAACACCTCCCCGCTGGTCGGCCGTGGCGCCACCGGCAAGGGCGCCGACAACAAGGCCGCCGTCAAGGACCGCAAGGTCACCGCCCGCCAGGTCAAGGACCGCCTCGACCGCGAGCTGATCGGTAACGTCAGCCTCCGGGTGCTCGACACCGATCGGCCGGACGCCTGGGAGGTGCAGGGCCGCGGTGAGCTGGCGCTGGCCATCCTGGTCGAGACGATGCGCCGGGAAGGCTTCGAGCTGACCATCGGCAAGCCCCAGGTCGTCACCAAGGAGGTCGACGGCAAGACGTACGAGCCCGTCGAGCGCATGACGATCGACGTGCCCGAGGAGCACATGGGCGCCGTCACGCAGCTCATGGGCGTCCGCAAGGGCCGTATGGACAACATGTCCAACCACGGCTCCGGCTGGGTCCGCATGGAGTTCGTCGTGCCCTCGCGCGGTCTCATCGGCTTCCGTACCGAGTTCCTGACCCAGACCCGCGGCACCGGCATCGGCCACTCCATCCACGAGGGCTTCGAGCCCTGGTTCGGCGCGCTCCAGACCCGTAACAACGGCTCTCTGGTCGCCGACCGCGCCGGTGCCGTCACCGCCTTCGCGATGACCAACCTCCAGGAGCGCGGCGTGCTGTTCGTCGAGCCGGGCACCGAGGTGTACGAGGGCATGATCGTCGGCGAGAACTCCCGCTCCGACGACATGGACGTCAACATCACCAAGGAGAAGAAGCTCACGAACATGCGGTCGTCCACGGCCGATGTGACCGAGTCGATCGTCCCGCCCCGCAAGCTGTCGCTGGAGCAGTCCCTGGAGTTCTGCCGCGACGACGAGTGCGTCGAGGTCACCCCGGAGGCCGTGCGCATCCGCAAGGTGAACCTGGACGCCCGCGAGCGCGCCCGCGCCGCGAGCCGCGCCAAGCACGGCTGACGCCTGCCGCTGAGACGACGACACCGGGCACCCCGCGAGGCGGGGTGCCCGGTGTCGTCGTCTGAAGAGCGGTGCATGAAGGGCGGTGAACGCGGAGGCGAGGGTAGGGAAAACCCTCGACTTGCCCGTGGCAGCCGTCAGGGGCGGATTTCTGCCACTACCCTGCTCCGGAAGCGCCACGCGCCCCCGGCCTCCGGGGTCGCACAACGGCCTTGCCGCACAAGCTACTTGAGCGAGCGGAAGCCGCCGATGGAAGCCTGCACGGATCCCACGGTACGCCGCAAGCGGTTTATCTCACTCTCGCGTCCGGAATGCGGACAGCGGACACCGATAGATGTGTAACAAGTCCGTTTCGCAGGGATCTTTCACCAAACCCTTTGTCCGGATTTTGGAAGATGTAGGCGAGAGCTGTGATCGAACCGAGACCTCGAGAGTGTGGTTCGGTCCTGGCGTTTGGCAGATAGTTAGGCGCGTAGAGCTCGGATGACGGGTCAGTAGCCGGCAGCGGCGCGACTCACGAGCGCGGGGGCACTCGACGAATTCCGGCACCGGCGACGGGCGGGGGCCGTGATGTGTCGTGTGCTCCCTTCGCGGTGAACCAATGACTTCTTAGGAGGAACCCATGCGCGGTGCCAGGAGCGCCAAGTGGGTCGCGGGGGCGATAGTCGTCGCTCTGGCCGCCACCGCCTGCGG
Source organism: Streptomyces sp. NPDC101110 (assembly GCF_044759525.1). Taxonomy (NCBI): domain Bacteria; kingdom Bacillati; phylum Actinomycetota; class Actinomycetes; order Kitasatosporales; family Streptomycetaceae; genus Streptomyces; species Streptomyces sp. NPDC101110. The sequence continues at coordinate 691,413 of NZ_JBIVZM010000001.1, forward strand.
CGGCGGCGACGACAGTGGCAGCGACGACATGAACAAGGGGAAGGCCGACCCGAACGGCATCGTCACTGCGCAGCTGAGCGAGCCTCAGAACCCGCTGCAGCCGGCCAACGCCAAGGAGAGCCAGGGCAGCCGCGTGCTGCGCGCGGTCTTCGCCGGCCTGGTCGACTACGAGCCCGGCACCGGCAAGCTCGAGTACGTCAACGCCGAGTCGGTCACGCCGAACGACGACTCGTCCGAGTGGACCGTCAAGCTCAAGCCGGGCTGGAAGTTCCATGACGGCACGCCGGTCACCGCGAAGTCCTACGTGGACTCCTGGAACTGGTCCGCCAACATCAAGAACAACCAGACCAACTCCAGCTGGTTCGCGGACATCGTCGGCTTCGAGGACGTGCACCCGGAGAAGGGTGACCCGAAGAGCGAGAAGATGTCGGGTCTGAAGGTCGTCGACGACAACACCTTCACGATCAAGCTGACGCAGCCGGTCTCGTACTTCGCGTACAAGCTGGGCTACGACGTGTGGGCGCCGCTGCCCGAGGCCTTCTTCAAGGACCCGAAGGGCTTCGGCGAGAAGCCGGTCGGCAACGGCCCGTACAAGTTCGTCTCCTGGGAGCACAACAAGCTCATCAAGGTCCGCAAGTTCGCGGACTACAAGGGCCCGAACGCTGCCAAGAACGGCGGCATCGACTTCAAGAACTACACGACCGCCGACGCCGCCTACTCGGACCTGCGCTCCGACAACGTGGACTGGATCGAGCAGGTCCCGACCACCGCGCTGTCCAACTACAAGTCGGACCTCGGCGACCGTGCCATCGACCAGCCGTACTCGGCTGTCCAGTCGATCGTCCCGGCGTTCTACACCAAGCAGTTCAAGGACATCGACCCCAAGGTCATCCAGGGTCTGTCCATGGCGATCGACCGCCAGACGATCACCAAGACGGTCCTCCAGGGCACGCGTACCCCGGCCGACTCCTACGTCGCCCCGGGCGTCCTCGGCTACAAGAAGGGCGCGCTCGGCGACATCGTCAAGTTCGATGCGGCCCAGGCCAAGAAGCTCATCCAGGAGGGTGGCGGCGTCCCGGGCAACAAGATCCAGATCCAGTACAACGCCGACCAGGACCACAAGCCCTGGGTCGACGCGGTCTGCAACTCGATCCGCAAGTCCACCGGCGTCGAGTGCACCGGCGACCCGAAGCCGACCTTCCAGGCCGACCTCGACGCCCGTGACAAGGAGCAGGTCAAGTCCATGTACCGCGGTGGCTGGGTGCTGGACTACCCGGTCAACTCGAACTTCATGCGCGACCTGTACGGCTCCACGGCGGCGGGCAACACCAGCGGTTACTCCAACAAGGAGTTCGACAAGCTGAGCTCCGAGGCCGACAAGGCCGGCTCGATCGACGAGACCGTGGCCAAGTACCAGGAGGCGGAGCAGCTCCTCGCCAAGGACATGCCGGCGATCCCGCTCTGGTTCTACAAGGTCAACAGCGGTCAGTCCAGGAACATCCTGGGCAAGATCGAGTACGGCCAGGACGGTGACCCGATCTTCGACACCATCCAGGTCAAGCAGAAGTAACCAGACGACCGCAGACCGGTGCCGCCCCTCCCGCACAAGGGGAGCGGCGGCGCCGGTCCGTAGGCACAGGCCTCCACCTCACCCCCCTCACCTGCGGTAGATGAGTGCGCAGGCCTCGCCGACCCCTCACGGCATGGAGGCGCAAGATGGGGCGCTACGCCGCCAGGCGACTGCTCCAGATGATCCCGATCTTCATCGGGACAACTCTGTTGATCTTCCTGATGGTCCACATCCTGCCGGGCGACCCGGTCCGGGCCATCTACGGGGACAAGGCTCCCGATCCCGCACAGATCGCGCAGATCAAGCGCGAGTACGGCTTCGACAAGCCCGTCCTCGAGCAGTACTTCCACTACATGCTGAATCTCCTCAAGGGAGACTTCGGCAACAACCTCGCCGGGCGCCCGGTCATCGACCTCATGGCCGACGCCTTCCCGGTGACCCTGCGGCTGACGCTGCTGGCCATCACCATCGAGATCATCATCGGTGTCGGCCTGGGCGCGTGGGCCGGTCTGCGGGCCGGTAAGGCCGCCGACACCGGTGTGCTGGTCTTCACCCTGACGGTGATCTCCATCCCGGTGTTCGTGCTGGGCTTCATCGCCCGGTTCATCTTCGCCGACGAACTCGGCTGGCTGCCGCCCAACGTGCAGGACTCGACGTCCTACTCGCAGTTGTTCCTGCCCGCGTTCGTCCTCGCCATGCTCTCCATGGCGTACGTCGCGCGGCTGACCCGGACGACGTTCGCCGAGAACCTGCGGGCCGACTACATGCGCACCGCGCTGGCCAAGGGCCTGCCCCGGCGCCGCATCATCGGTGTCCACCTGCTGCGCAACTCGCTGATCCCCGTGGTCACCTTCGTCGGCACCGACGTCGGCGGCTTCATCGGCGGCGCGGTCATCACCGAGGGCATCTTCAACATCCAGGGTGTCGGCAACCTCCTCTACAGGGCGATCCAGACGAGCGAGGGCTCGACGGTCACGGGTGTGGTGACGGTCCTCGTCCTCGTCATCCTCCTGATCAACCTGCTCATCGACCTGCTGTACGCGGTCCTGGACCCGAGGATCCGGTATGCCTGACGTGACCAAGGCCCAGACCACCGACGCAGCGGCCGTGGACGCCGTGGCCCCGCCGGCCGTCGACGCCCCCGGCAAGCAGAGCGCGCAGACGAGCGAGAAGCCCCGCTCCCTGTGGGGTGACGCCTGGTACGACCTGCGGCACCGGCCCATGTTCTGGATCTCCTCGGTGCTGCTGGTCCTGCTCCTGGTGATCGCCGCGTTCCCCGGCATGTTCACCAGCGTCGACCCGCGCGACGGCGACCTCGTCCACCACTACCTGGGCAAGCCGCAGCTGGGGCACTTCTTCCAGCCCGACTGGTTCGGTTACGACCAGCAGGGCCGCTCCATCTACTCGCGCGTCATCCACGGCACCCGCGCCTCGATCCTCGTGGGCGTCTGCGTCACCGCGGCCGTCACGCTGCTCGGCGGTCTGCTCGGCATGCTGGCCGGCTACTTCGGCGGCTGGATCGACTCGGTGATCTCCCGGATCGTCGACATCTTCTTCGGGCTGCCGTTCCTGCTCGGCACCATGGTCGTGCTGAACGCCTTCACCGAGCGCAAGGTGTACGTCGTCATCCTGGCCCTGGCCTTCCTCGGCTGGACCTCGATCGCGCGGGTCATGCGCAGCTCCGTCATCACGGCGAAGCAGGCGGACTACGTGACGGCGGCCCGGGCGCTGGGCGCCGGCACCACGCGGATCCTGTTCCGCCACGTGATGCCGAACGCCGTCGCGCCCACCATCGTCGTGGCGACGATCGCCCTCGGCGGTTACATCTCCGCGGAGGCGACGCTGTCGTTCCTGGGCCTCGGCCTGAGCGACCCGACGATCTCGTGGGGCATCGACATCTCCGAGGGCAGCAAGGTGATCCGGGACAACCCGCACACACTGCTGTTCCCGGCGGGCATGCTCAGCCTCACCGTCTTCGCGTTCATCATGCTCGGCGACGCGGTGCGCGACGCCCTCGACCCGAAGCTGCGCTGAGGAGGGCGTACGTGACCACCATCGACAAGACCCGGAACGTCCCCGAGCCGCGCGGCGCGGCCGACGGCGACGTTCCCCTGCTCGAAGTGCGCGACCTGCACGTCGAGTTCCACACCCGTGACGGCGTGGCCAAGGCCGTCAACGGCGTCAACTACACCGTGAGCTCCGGCGAGACGCTCGCCGTGCTCGGTGAGTCCGGCTCCGGCAAGTCCGTGACCGCCCAGGCGATTATGGGCATTCTCGACATGCCGCCCGGGCGCATCCCGCAGGGCCAGATCCTGTACCGGGGCGAGGACATGCTCACCATGTCCGCCGACGCCCGGCGCAAGATCCGCGGCCGGAAGATCGCCATGATCTTCCAGGACGCGCTGTCCGCGCTGAACCCGGTGCTGTCCGTCGGCTACCAGCTCGGCGAGATGTTCCGCGTCCACCAGGGCCTGAGCAAGAAGGACGCCCGGGCCAAGGCCATCGAGCTGATGGACCGTGTGAAGATCCCGGCCGCCAAGGAGCGCGTCGGCGACTATCCGCACCAGTTCTCCGGCGGTATGCGCCAGCGCATCATGATCGCCATGGCGCTCGCCCTGGAGCCGGACCTGATCATCGCCGACGAGCCGACCACGGCCCTCGACGTGACGGTCCAGGCCCAGGTCATGGACCTGCTCGCGGAGTTGCAGCGCGAGTACAACATGGGCCTGATCCTGATCACCCACGACCTCGGCGTGGTCGCCGACGTCGCGGACAAGATCGCGGTGATGTACGCCGGCCGGATCGTGGAGACCGCGCCCGTGCACGAGCTGTACAAGCGGCCCGCGCACCCCTACACCAAGGGTCTGCTCGAGTCGATCCCGCGCCTGGACCAGAAGGGCCAGGACCTCTACGCGATCAAGGGTCTGCCGCCCAACCTGCTGCGGATCCCGACCGGTTGCGCGTTCAACCCGCGGTGCCCGCAGGCGCAGGACATCTGCCGTACGGACGTCCCGCCGCTGCACCCGGTCACCGAGCGGGACGGCGGCGAGCTGCCCGGGCGAGGCAGCGCGTGCCACTTCTGGAAGGAGACGATCCATGGCTGAGCTGGACAAGACGGACGAGTCCATGGACGCCACCCCCAACGTCACCGAGGTCGAGACGGTGGAGGCCGCCACCGACGCGGAGGCCGTGGCCGCCATCGAGGCGCCGGTCGAACGCGGTGAGCCGATCCTTCAGGTGCGCAACCTGGTCAAGCACTTCCCGCTGACCCAGGGCATCCTGTTCAAGCGTCAGATCGGTGCGGTCAAGGCCGTGGACGGGGTCTCCTTCGACCTCTACCAGGGCGAGACCCTCGGCATCGTGGGCGAGTCCGGCTGTGGCAAGTCCACCGTCGCCAAGCTGCTGATGATGCTGGAGAAGGCGACCGCGGGCGAGATCTTCTACAAGGGCCAGGACATCACCAAGCTGTCCGGGCGCGCGCTGAAGGCGGTCCGCCGGAACATCCAGATGGTGTTCCAGGACCCGTACACCTCGCTCAACCCCCGTATGACGGTGGGCGACATCATCGGGGAGACCTTCGAGATCCACCCCGAGGTGGCGCCGAAGGGCGACCGCCGTCGCAAGGTCCAGGACCTCCTGGACGTCGTCGGCCTCAACCCCGAGTACATCAACCGCTACCCGCACCAGTTCTCGGGCGGTCAGCGCCAGCGCATCGGCATCGCCCGCGGCCTGGCCCTGAACCCCGAGATCATCATCTGCGACGAGCCGGTCTCCGCCCTGGACGTGTCCGTCCAGGCGCAGGTCATCAACCTGATGGAGAAGCTGCAGAACGAGTTCAACCTCTCGTATCTCTTCATCGCGCACGACCTGTCGATCGTCCGGCACATCTCGGACCGCGTGGGTGTGATGTACCTCGGCAAGATGGCCGAGATCGGCTCGGACACGGAGATCTACGACCACCCGACGCACCCCTACACCCAGGCGCTGCTGTCGGCCGTCCCGGTCCCCGACCCGGAGTCCCGCGAGGGCCGCGAGCGGATCATCCTCACCGGCGACGTCCCGTCCCCGGCCAACCCGCCCTCGGGCTGCCGCTTCCGCACCCGCTGCTGGAAGGCGCAGGACAAGTGCGCCCAGGAGGTCCCCCTCCTGGCCATCCCCGAGCGCTTCCAGGGTGCGGACACCCCGGCGGCCCACGAGTCCGCCTGCCACTTCGCGGAGGAGAAGGACGTGGTCCACGCGGCCTGACCCGACCGTCGCATTTCCCGGCATCCCCTGGGGTGCCGGGAAATGCTGCTGTCCGGCCCGGCTCGCACCGCTGCCAACTGCGTTAACACGCAGGCAACTTCGCCGACCCGGTTCCGATATACGGACGCGTCAGGCTGGTCGGCGTACGGCCGTGCGGGTGCCGTAGGCGGGCCGGGGCGCCGGGAGGCGGTCCGGCCCGTCGCCGTGTTCAGGGGGCCGTGATGCCCAGGGAGCGCTTCAGGAAGTCGACCTGGAGGAGGAGCAGGTTCTCGGCGACCTGTTCCTGCGGGGTGATGTGGGTGACGCCGGACAGCGGCAGCACCTCGTGCGGGCGGCCGGCGGCCAGCAGGGCCGAGGACAGGCGCAGGGCGTGGGCCACCACGACGTTGTCGTCGGCGAGGCCGTGCACGATCATCAGTGGGCGGTGCGGCTCGGCGGGGGAGGACAGCCCGTCGGGAGTGACCAGGGAGCTCTTCGCGTACGCCTCCGGGTGCTCGGCCGGGACGCCCAGGTAGCGCTCCGTGTAATGGGTGTCGTACAGGCTCCAGTCGGTCACCGGCGCGCCCGCGATGCCCGCGTGGAAGACGTCCGGGCGGCGCAGCACCGCCAGGCCCGCCAGCCAGCCGCCGTAGGACCAGCCGCGGATGGCCACCCGGGACAGATCCAGGGGGTGGCGCTTGGCGAGGTCCTGAAGCGCGTCCACCTGGTCGTCGAGTGACAGCGTGAAGTCGTGGTGGACCGCCTTCTCCCAGGCGGGTGAGCGTCCCGGGGTGCCGCGGCCGTCCGCGACCACGACGGCGAAGCCCTGGTCCGCGAACCACTGCGACGTGAGGTGGGCGTTGTGCGCGGCGACCACCCGCTGGCCGTGCGGCCCGCCGTAGGGGTCCATGAGGACCGGCAGCGGGGTGTCGCCGTCGTAGTCCCGAGGCATAAGCACGGCGCACGGTACGCGGCGTGCGCCCCCCTCGGTGAGCGTCACGCGGGGGGACATACCAGGATCTTCGGCATATGAAGGGACAGTCCTGGTCGGTTTTCCGTCGCGCAGGACCTGCACCAGCGAACCTGGCCGGTTCAGTGCGGCCGAGACCAGAACCGTCACGTCCCCGGCCCGTACCGCCGCGTGCACGCCCGGCTCCGGGGACACCCGCTCCACACCCAGCTCGTTCACCCGGTACACGTGCACCTCGCCCGTCCCGGCCTCGCCCGCGGCCTCCGCGCCCGCCGAGGCCGAGATCAGCACGTCGTGCCCGGAGACGTCCAGCACGGCCCGGACGTGCAGCTGCGCCCCCGTCAGTGGCCGGTCCCCGACCGCCAGCACCCGCGCCCCGCCCTCGTCGGCGATCCGCACCAGCTGACCCGAGGGACTCCAGCACGGCACGCCGGGGAAAAGATCCAGCCAAGTTCGATCTTCATCGGCGTGCACCATCCGCGTCGCGCCCGAGTCCGGGTCCACGGCCAGGATCAGCTGACTGCGCTGGTCGCGCGCCTGTACGAGCAGCAGTGGCGCCCCCGCCGCTGACCAGTGGACATGTGCCAGATACGGGTAACGCGCCCGGTCCCAGGCGACCTCCGTGCGCAGCCCGTCCAGGCTGATCACGAACAGCCGCACCTCCGCGTTGGCGGTGCCCGCCGCCGGGTAGGGCACCCGCTGAGGCTCCCGTTCCGGATGCGCGGGGTCGGCGATCCACCAGCGCCGCACCGGCGTGTCGTCCACCCGCGCCACGAGCAGCCGGTCCGACTCCGGAGCCCACCAGAAGCCCCGCGAACGCCCCATCTCCTCGGCCGCGATGAACTCGGCCAGTCCGTACGAGACCTTCTCCGACTCCGGCTCGGCGAGCGCCCGGTCGCCCTCACCCTCGGCGCCCACCACCCGCAGGGCCCCCTGCGCGACATACGCGACCTGCCGGCCGTCGGGCGACGGACGCGGGTCGATCACCGGCCCCGGCACGCGCAGTTCACGCGCCGTCCCCGCGCGCAGCTCCGCCGCGAAAAGCCGCCCCGACAAGGCGAAAGAGGCCAACTCCACAGCCGTGTCGGTGGCGTACCCGACGATGCCGGCCCCGCCCTCACGGCTGCGTTCGCGCCGCGCCCGTTCCTCGGGCGAGAGGTCCTCCGAAGCCCCTCCCAGCAGGGCGCGCGGGTCGGCGGCCACGCGCTCCGCGCCCTCCTCCGTGTCGAGGACCCAGAGTGAATTCGCCCGGTCCGTACCGGAACCGGAGCGCAGGAACACGACACGGGAACCGTCGGGCGCAACGGTGAACGAGCGCGGCGCGCCGAGCGTGAAGCGCTGGGTGCGGGCGTGCCGTCGGGGGAAGGAGTGAGGCTCGGTCGTCATGCCTTGACCATATTGGCCATGCGCCCCCTTGTGCGGCCGTGCGCCGATCGATGCGCGCGAAGGGATAGTTATGATCAATGACGCATAGTGGGTATGAACCTGCTGGCTGCTGTACGGATTTGATGCCCCCATAGTCCGACCCCCCGCGCCCTCGTGGATCTTTGGAGGTGAGCCGCCGTGGCACTCTCGATTTCGGCGGTGGTGCTGCTGGCGATCATCGTCTTCCTGCTCGTCAAGAAGTCGGGACTGAAGGCGGGGCATGCGATCGTCTGCATGCTGCTCGGCTTCTACCTCGCCTCCTCGACCGTCGCTCCCACGATCAACGAGTTGACGACGAACATCGCGGGCATGATCGGCAGCATCAAGTTCTGACCCCGGCGGGACCTCGTAGGCTGGTCCCATGACGGAACTGCCCGACCGGCGTCTGTTGCTGGTGCACGCGCACCCGGACGACGAGTCGATCATCAACGGCGCGACCATGGCCAGGTACGCGGCCGAAGGTGCCCACGTCACGCTGGTCACCTGCACCCTGGGTGAGCGCGGCGAGGTCATCCCGCCCGAGCTGGCGCACCTGTCGGGCGCCGCCCTGGGTCAGCACCGCCGCCGCGAGCTCACCGCGGCCCTGACCGAGCTCGGCGTCCGGGACTTCCGCCTCCTCGGGGGCGCCGGACGCTACAGCGACTCCGGGATGATGGGCCTGCCCGACAACGACGACCCCGGCTGCTTCTGGCAGGCCGACATCGACGAGGCCGCCGGGCACCTCGTCGAGGTGATCCGCGAGGTGCGCCCCCAGGTCCTCGTCACCTACGACGAGAACGGCGGCTACGGTCACCCGGACCACATCCAGGCCCACCGCGTCGCCATGCGCGCCGTGCAGCTGTCCGCCGACGCCGGTCTGCCGGTCCCCAAGGTGTACTGGAACCGGGTCCCCCGGCCGGTTCTGGAGGAGTCCTTCGCCCGGCTCCGGGAGGATCTGTCCGGCACGTCCTTCACCAAGGTCGCCGACATCGACGACGTCCCGGGTGTCGTGCCCGAGGAGCGTGTCACCACCGCGATCGACGGCACCGCCCACGCCGCCGCGAAGGCCGCCGCGATGCGCGCCCACGTCACCCAGATCACCGTGGACGGGCCCTACTTCGTGCTGTCCAACGAACTCGCCCAGCCGATCCTCACCACCGAGTACTACGAGCTGGTGCGCGGCGAGGCGGGCCCCGGTGAGCGGGAGACGGACCTGTTCGCCGGTGTCGGGGAGACCTCATGAACGACCGGACGCCGATGCTCGCCCAGCCGATGCGGCCGCCCACGGCCGGACGGGTCGGCGCCTGCCTCGGGTTCTTCGTGCTCGGCGCGGTGGTGAGCGTCGCCGGGGCCCTGGTGCAGCCCGGGTGGTTCCCGGGCGGGCTGCTGCTCGCCCTGGCCGCAGAGGCCGGGGCCGTCCTGGGCGGCTCACTCGTGCTCCGCGGCCGGGCCGGGGGCGTCGCGGCCGCGGCCGGCTGGATGCTCGCCGTCGTCCTGCTGACCGCCAGCCGCCCCGAGGGCGACTTCCTCTTCGCCGCGGGGAGCGGGTCCTATCTCTTCCTGCTCGGGGGCATCGCCGTGGCTGTGATCTGCGCCACCCTCGCGCCGGGGCGGCAACCGGACGGCGGTCCCGCCCGACTTGCCAAGTGACGTACCACTTCGCCAGTACGTGGCCGTGGGGGTCCGGTGTGGGTTTCCAAGGCGGTCACGGGATACGGGCGAGAAGTGGCCAGTATGGTGGTGCGCGCCGCCGAGCTGCCCGCGTGAGGTCGTGTCGGGCGGCGGAGCCAACCGGGAGAACCTGCCTTGAGTCGTGAAACTGACACTCCGTCCTCCGGGCCCAACGGGCGCGGCGGAGCCGCCTACCCGTCGGGTACGCCGCCGTACGGGACCCCGACGGTCTCCGACGCCGGTACGGACGCGGGCCGTTCCGCCACGCGGCCGGAGGAACGCAAGACCGAGACCACGCTGACGACCCGGATCCGGATCAACATCCCCGGGTCGCGGCCCATTCCGCCCGTGGTGGTGCGCAAGCCCATGGCGGAGACCGAGGGCGCGGCCGACACCGACACACGCGGTGAGGCGTCGACGGCCCCGGGCACCGCCCCGTCCCCGGCACCGGCACCGGCCGAGCCTCCCGCCGAACCCGCGCAGCAGGGCGACGACAAGCCGGCCAGCGACTGGTTCGCACCCCGCAAGTCGGGCGGCGGCAAGGGTGGTCCGGGCAGCGGCTCCACCAACGGTGCCGGAACGCCGGGCGGTTCGCGTCCGGCGGCGGGTGGTCCCGGTGCCGCGGCGCCGGGTTCCGGCTCCGGTGCCGGAGCGTCCGGTGGGACGCGGCCGGGCAGCGGCCGGCCCGGCGGAGTAGTCGGTTCCATGGGCGTGCCGGGCGGTTCCCGCTCCGGCGGCACGAACGGTGCCGGTCTCCCGGGCGGCGCCACCGGCGGCCCCGTCGCGCCCGGGCACGGCGGCGGCACCGGCTCCTTCGACGTCACCGAGGCCCTGGCGGCGGGCCCGCTGGGCAGCGGCTCCCGCCCCGCCCCGGGCGGCGCCGAACCGCGCCGCGACGAACTGCCGTACTTCTCCGAGAACGGCCGCGACGGACAGAACGGGCAGGACGGCCAGAACGGGCAGGGTGGCTACGGCGGTCCGGCCGGCGGCCCGGGCACGTCCGACGGCTTCGGCGCGAACGGCACGTCCGGCGGCCCCGGATCCCGGCGCCCGGCCGGCCCGACCGGCGGACCGGTCACCGGCGACGGCCCGATGGTGCCGCCGGCCGGCGGCCCGGGCGGTTTCGGCGATCAGGCCGACCCCGGGGCGAGGGACTCCTTCAGCACGTCCGGCGGCCCTGGCGGCGGCCCCGGTGCCTTCAACGCCCCTGGTGCTCCCGGCGGCCCGGGCGGCTTCGGCGAGCAGGGCAGGCCCGGCGCTCCCGAGGCCTTCGACGAGCCCGCCCGCACCGGCGCCCCGGGCGGCCCCGGTGCCTTCAACGCCCCGGGAAGGCCGGGAGGACCCGGAGCCCCCGGAGCCCTGGGCGGCCGCCCAGGTGGCCCTGCGGGCCCGGGCGCCTCGGCCGCTCCCGGCGCCGCGGCCCCCGGCCCCGGCGGTGGCATGAGCGACGACACCGCCGTCCTCACCCCGCAGAAGCCGGCCCCCGAACCGCCGGACGGCCAGGGCTACGGCCCCCGGCACGACAACGTCTCCGGGCACACCGTCACCAGCGGCATGCCCGTCGTGACGCCCGGCGCGGCCTCCCCGTTCGGCCCGGGCGCGCCCGCCGACGGCCCGGTGCCGCACGCCGCCCCGAAGCTGCCCGAGCCGGTCACCCCGCCCCCGGCGAGCTCCTCCAAGGCGCCGAAGAAGAAGGGCCGCAACAAGCTCGTGCTGCTCGCGGTCGGCGTGGTCGTGGCCGCCGGCGGCGTCTACGGCGCCGGTCTGCTGATGAACCGCACCGACGTGCCCAAGGGCACCACCGTGCTCGGCGTCGACATCGGCGGTACGACCCGCGACGGCGCCGTCAGGAAGCTCGGCGAGGCCTTCGACGACCGCGCCGGTACGCCGCTGAAGCTGTCGGTGGGCGGCAAGACCGTCGCCCTCGACCCGGACAAGGCGGGCCTGCAGTTCGACATGGACGCCACGGCCGACGCGGCGGCGAAGAGCGACTACAACCCGGTCTCCGTGATCGGGTCGCTGTTCGGCAACCACCGTTCCGTCACGCCGGTCATGCCCGTCGACGAGGAGAAGCTGCACGCCTCCCTGGAGGAGGCGGCGGGCGGCTCCGGCGCGTCGACCGACGGCACGATCGAGTTCAAGGGCGGCAAGGCCGTCCCCGTGTACGGCAAGACCGGCAAGGGCGTCGACCTCGCCAAGTCGACGACGGTCGTGGAGGAGGCGTACCGCACCCAGGTGGAGACCGGCGCGTCCGGCGCGGTGAACCTGCCGACCACCACCCGGCAGCCGACCGTCTCGAACGCCGAGGTCGACCGGGTGCTGAAGGACTTCGCGCAGCCCGCGATGTCGGCCAAGGCCATCGTGCAGACCGACGCGGCGCACAGCATCCCGTTCGGGGCGCTGTCGCTGCCGAAGATCCTCAGCTTCAAGGCCGTCGACGGCAAGCTCGTGGACACGTACAACCTCAAGGCGCTCCAGGAGGCGTACGGCCAGACCTTCGACGGCGTGCAGATCGAGGGCGCGAGCGGCAAGCGCGACGTCACGCCGCAGGACGTCGTCACGGCGCTGCGCAAGGCCCTGCGGGGCAAGACGCCCGCGGAGCGGGTCGGAGTCATCGACACCAAGCCGAACTGACCTCCGGCCGGCCGTCGTACGAGAGCCCCCGTCCGGCGCGGACGGGGGCTCTCGCCGTCATCTCACCGGCATGACACCTGTCATGCGGCAGTCCGGACACCAGGCACTGCCCCCGCTCGCACCCCCGAAGCCACGATGTCCGTATGACAACGACAGCCTCGGTGGTCGCGTTCGACCAGGTGAGCAAGGCATACGGCGGCGTCCGGGCCGTGGACGCACTGACCCTGGACCTCAGGCCGGGGGAGACGGTGGCGCTGCTCGGTCCCAACGGCGCCGGCAAGTCCACCACCCTCGACCTCCTGCTCGGCCTCAAGAACCCCGACGGTGGCACCGTCCGGCTCTTCGGCACCAGCCCCCGGGAGGCCATCGTGGCCGGCCGCGTGGGCGCCATGCTGCAGAGCGGCGGCCTCATGGACGAGGTCACGGTCGCCGAACTCGTACGGCTCGCCTGCGACCTGCACCCGAAGGCCCACCGGCACTCCGAGGTGCTGTCCCGGGCGGGCATCACGCAGCTCGCCGACCGCAAGGTCAACAAGCTCTCCGGCGGTCAGGCCCAACGCGTCCGCTTCGCTCTCGCCACCGCCGGCGACAGCGACCTCGTCGTCCTGGACGAACCCACCACCGGCATGGACGTCACCACCCGCCAGGGCTTCTGGGCCACCATGCGCGAGCAGGCCGACCAGGGCCGGACCGTCCTCTTCGCCACCCACTACCTCGAAGAGGCCGACGCCGTCGCCGACCGGGTCCTCGTCCTGCACCGCGGCCGGCTCCTCGCCGACGGCACGGCCGCCGAGATCAAGGCCAAGGCGGGCGCCCGGCGGGTCTCCTTCGACCTGGAGGGCACCATCGACGAACCGGCCCTGCGCGGCCTGCCCTTCCTCACCGGCATCGACATCTCCGGCCGGACCGTGCGCATCCAGTCCTCCGACGCCGACGCCACCGTCCACGCCCTGTACGGCCTCGGCGTCCACCCCCGCAACCTGGAAGTCGCCGGACTCGGCCTGGAACAGGCCTTCGTCGCCATCACCACCGCCGAGGAGGCGAAGTCGAAATGAACAGCCTGATCAAGCTGGAGCTCACCCGCGCCCTGCGCAACCGCAAGTTCCTGTTCTTCTCCGTGATCTACCCGTCGGTGCTGTTCCTGATCATCGCGGGCAACGCCGACGGCACCACGAAGGTCCCCGGCAGCGACCTGACCCTGCCGACCTACATGATGGTCTCCATGGCGTCCTTCGGGGCCCTCACGGCCGTCCTCATGGGCAACAGCGAGCGCATCGCCAAGGAGCGCGAGAGCGGCTGGGTGAGGCAACTGCGCCTGACCACGCTGCCGGGCCGCGGCTACGTCCTCGCCAAGACCGCGAGCGCCGCCGTCGTCAGCCTGCCGTCCATCGTCATCGTCTTCGCCGTCGCCGCGGCCGTGAAGGGCGTACGGCTGGACGCCTGGCAGTGGCTCGCCCTCACCGGCGCGATCTGGGCCGGCAGCCTCGTGTTCGCGGCGCTCGGAGTCGCCCTCGGCTACCTCGCCGGCGGGGACACCGTCCGGCCGATCACGATGATCACTTACTTCGGCCTGTCCATGCTCGGCGGCCTGTGGATGCCCACCACGACCTTCCCGGACTGGCTCCAGGCCATCGCGAAGTGGCTGCCGACGCACGCGTACGCTGCCCTGGGGCAGGCCATCGAGCAGAGCCGTGCCCCGCACGTCCAGGACCTCGCCGTCCTCGTGGTGTCGTTCGTCCTCTTCGCGGGCGGGGCGGCCTGGCTGTACCGGAAGGACACCCTGAAGGCGTGAACGACGTCGGCGTCGGTATCGGACAGCGCCCGGTCAACCGCCGGCAGCGCGTGGTGAAGTCGCTGTGGACCGGCATCTGGCTGGTCTACCTGAGCGCACCCGTCACCGATCTCCTGCACGGCGGCCACAGCACCGGCGTGCGGATCCTCGGCTGGCTCGGTCTGGCCGCGTTCGTCACCTGGTACATGCTGCTGGTCTTCCGCACCGGCCGCGGTGAGCGCAACGGCCTGGTGCTCGGCTCGCTCGCGGTCCTCGCGGCCCAGTCCACCCTCCTCGCCCTCACCCTGGGCCGCGAGTGGCTGGTGCTGTTCGTGTACGTGTCGATCGCGTCCGGCGCCGCCCTGCCGCTGCGCATGGCCCGCTGGACGATCCCGGGGGCCTGCGCGCTGCTGACCGCCGTGGCGTTCGCGGTGCCGGACGGACACGCCTACCTGGCCGGACTGCTCATCCCGGCCCTGCTCGGCGGCTTCGCGATGACCGGCGTGCGCGAACTCGTCCGGACCACCATCGCCCTGCGCGAGGCCCGGGCCACCGTCGCCCAGCTCGCCGCCAACGAGGAGCGCCTGCGCCTGGCCAGGGACCTGCACGACCTGCTCGGCCACTCGCTGTCCCTGATCACGCTGAAGAGCGAGCTGGCCGGGCGGATGCTGCCCGACCGTCCCGACAAGGCGGCCCAGCAGGTCGCCGACATCGAGCAGGTCAGCCGCCAGGCCCTCGTCGACGTACGGGAGGCCGTCACCGGCTACCGCCGTCCCCGCCTGAACGCCGAACTCGCCGGTGCCCAGGTCGCCCTGACCGCGGCCGGCGTCACCGCCGAACTGCCCGCCGAGCCGGGCCTCGACGGTGTGCCCGAGGAGAGCGAGTCCGCCCTGGCGTGGGCGCTGCGCGAGGCCGTCACCAACGTCGTACGGCACAGCGGTGCCCGCCGCTGCACGGTCGAGCTGGTGCGCCGTCAGACCCTCGACGGGCCGGTGCTGGAACTCACCGTCGAGGACGACGGCTCGGGCGGTACGGGCACGGGCGACGGCAACGGCCTCGCGGGGTTGACCGAACGCCTCACCAAGGCGGGCGGCACCCTGGAGGCCGGCCCGTTCAAGCACGGCTTCCGCCTGGTCGCCCGCGTGCCCACGGCCGGACCGGCGGACGTAGGATCCCCCGCATGAGCCGCACGATCAAGGTCCTGCTCGCCGAGGACCAGTCGATGGTCCGCGAGGCCCTGGCCGCCCTGCTCGGCCTGGAGGAGGACATCGAGGTCGTCGCCCAGGTGGCCCGCGGCGACGAGGTCCTTCAGGCCGCCCGCGCCCACGGCGTGGACGTGGCCCTCCTGGACATCGAGATGCCCGGCGCGACGGGCATAGAGGCCGCGGCCCGCCTGCACGCCGAACTCCCCGCCGTGAAGCTGGTCGTCCTCACCACCTTCGGCCGCCCCGGCTACCTGCGCAGCGCGATGGAGTCCGGCGCCGACGCCTTCCTGGTCAAGGACGCCCCCGCGGCCCAGCTCGCGGAGGCGATCCGCAAGGTCCTCACCGGCGAACGCGTCATCGACCCCACCCTCGCGGCGGCGGCCCTGGCGGAGGGCGCCAACCCGCTGACGGACCGCGAGCGAGAAGTCCTCCGGGCGGCCTCCGACGGCTCCACGAACGCGGAACTGGCAGCGACCCTGCACCTCTCCCAGGGCACGGTCCGCAACTACCTCTCCACGGCGATCCAGAAACTGGCGGTGAGGAACAGGGCGGAGGCGGTCCGGGTGGCGCGCGAAAAGGGCTGGTTGTGAATCACCCCGTCAGGGGCGCGGGGAACCGCGCGAAGCAGTCCCACTCACCCGCACACGCAAGACCACACGAGCCCCTAGGTGTGCTGACCGGACAGGTTGGTGACGCGGCTGGCTGGGGTGTGGCCGCTGATTCCGGTGTGGGGTCGGTGGTAGTTGTACCAGTCCAGCCAGTCG